>NZ_HG917869.1 GCF_000577895.1 Clostridium bornimense | reverse complement strand
GCGGTAATATAAATTATAGGGCTATTATTAGTTTATAATATAAATTTGTGGTAAGGTATTGATTTTACTGGATTTATAAAGAAGCTGTTAGAAAATTCACCTCTCTAGCGGTACATATTAGACATGTTTTTGTTATAAAATACGATAAATTCAATGATTATGAAGAGAATTCACCTCTCTAGCGGTGATAAAAAGACATGTATTTTTTTTATAAAAGTACCAATATTCAAAGGATTTACCTCTCTAGCGGTACATATTAGACAGTTTTTTAAACTGTCATAAAATTAATAAAAAATTACCTTATCTAGCGGTAGATTTTAGACAGGTTTATATATTAGTAGATGAACAGCATAAATTCCTTACTTATATTAACTATTATTAGAATATAAAAAATTATTTTATATTTAATTTTTTACTTGTCTAGCGGTACATATATATTTGATGTTATAATTCTTATATATGTTTATTTCTAACGGGAGTAGAGAGATATGGATGAATTTGAAGTTAAATTTAAAAAGAAGATAGATAAATTATTTAAAGACAGTTTTGAAGAGATAACTAAAAGTAAATTTGATACATTTTATAAGACATTACAAAAAGATATGCAAGATTTAAATTCAATAAATGGGGAAGTTAAATTTGGAAAATTAGTGTATTCTATTAATAAGACGAAAGATAGATGGGTTACTAAGTATATTGAAAGTCCTTTAAGTGCTCTAAATGTTGAAGTTCAGGCTGCTGCATACTTATATGAGAAAGTAATTAGTAAAGAAATAGATATCGATAAATTTAGATCAATATATGGTTGTGATAGTGTTGAGGAACTTAAAGATAGAATGATTAAGGAAGTAGAAAAGTGGAAGACTAATAAAGATTCTTTGTTGACATCTTTTGTTGGTTTTAAAAAATTAGCAAAGGTTTCAATAAAGCCAGCTTTTAAAAATGACATTTTAAAGACTTATTATAATTATATAAATAGTCCAGAAAGTGGACTTAAATCTTATGAGCATGTGACAAGAATTCCTAGTATACTTGGTAACATTGGGATAGATACTACTAATACACAGAAATTTTTAGATAAGAGTGAGATTAATCAAATGGAAAGTCAAAGTAGTGAATTAGCCCTTACTGGAACCATAGATAGATTAATTGTAAGTGAAGAAAATCAAACTAAGATTCTTATGCAATTAGAAAAGCAAGTATATCTTAGAATTGCCAATGATCAAGAATCACAAGATTTAATGACACAAATAGCATTAATTAAAGCAGTAAAACAATTAAATCATTTAGATTTAAAGATTATTACTCATTATTATACTAATTTTTATAATATAGTTAGTAATGATAGTATAGGAAAATATATTTCTGAATTAGTGAATGAAATTGGTCTTAGTGATAATTCTAATAATTATAAGCTAGTAATAGATAGTTTACTAAAAATAGGTAGTATAAGACTAGAAGCAGAATATGAAGGTAGAAATATTAAAGGATCTTTATTAGAAGTATTTATTGATATTAAGAATGGTCGTAAATTTGCAGAAGTTCAGCTAGGAGGATTCTTAAAGACATTAATAATAATGGATAGTACATTTAACTTTAATAAAGATACATTTGATCTTTTGAGTCGTGATGCACAACAACTAGCTATATGGTTACAACATAGAAGATTAAAAAATGTTCTTGATGATAGTAAGTTTTCTGAAGCTATTGCAGTACAATATTTAGCTAATGCTATTCTTATGAGGGCTAAAGATGTATATAAACGAAGAGATAGATTAAGTAGAGCATTAGAGGAATTAAAGGTATATAAGCTTATTGTAAAAGACTATGAATATAATAGCAAAGAATATCAATTTATAATAGACTATATAAGATTACCTAAAGAAGTTATATGTAATATTCAAAACAAAAACTTTAAAACAGGAGAACTTATAGAGGGTACAATTCTAAAGAAATAGTAATAATATTGTTTCTCAAGATTTTTATGCATTCTTGAGAAACAATATTTTATTGAGTTTATTTTCCTTATAATGTAAAATATGTTATAATATTCATATAATTTTATAGGGGGATAGATATGGAATCTAGAATAGAGAATGTTTTAAATAGGTCTAAACAAAAATATGTTTTTATATCTGCAATGTTAAGTTCAATTTATATGTTCATTTTATATATTGTAGTAGCTATGATTTTTGAACAAGAGATATTTTCAGATATGTTTATATTGGTAAAATTAGCAGGGGTTTTAATAAGTAATATATTATTTTTTACATTAGAATATAATTTTCTTGAAAAAGTTAATAATAATGCTTATAATAGTAGTTTTAAAATTACTATAAGAGCAGTAATTTTATATGGAGTATTGGCATTTGGAATAAATTTATTTATATTATCATTTAAGACTTTTACAAGTATACCATTTATATATTGTTTTGCCATAGATATATTATTAGGTATAATTGTTGGCCTTATTATGTATAATGGATTAAAAAAAGAATTGAAAGTAAAAGAGTAGGGTTAGAAACTCTTAAAGCCTTGAAAGAAGAAATAGATTTTAAAAGGTTTATGAGTTTCTATTTTCTAATTAATATTATTTATGGCATCATAATAGCTCGTAAATACACTGCTAACAGAATAGTCACTGTATACTTTAATATATCCGACACTTCCTGCAATTTTACTAGAGGTTTCCTTAAGGGTTGTTATTCTAAATAGATAAAAGGTTTTACCATTTTCGATGTATAAATCTTCTGTGCAACCGTAATTTATATTTTCAGTATCACTATATATATCATCTAATACTTCTGTAGCAGCTTGTGTAGTGAATGATTTAGAATTATTTTCATTAGTATTGCTATAATCTGTAGAAGAATCAGAATTATTTTCTATAGCAGTAGAATTATTTTCTATATTAGAATTACTTTTTTTAGTTTCACATCCTATTAAGGTTATTGATAATAATATAATTAATATAATAGATAAATTTCTCAAAAAATCCCCTCCCGCCCTTTATTACATAATTATACAATAATATAATAAAAAAGAAAAGAATAGATTTTTATTGTATTATATGTCGAAAAATAATGAAATACAATGTAAATTGTTTGACATTTTTCCTTATTCTGATATGATATATTGTAGTTAAGACCAAAATAAGGATTGATTAAGACGAGGTGATTTATGTGAAGGATAGGTTTGATGCAATTTTAAGCAAATCTAGATTGAATTATGTAGGAAAGTGTACCTTGTTATTTACAAGTATTATGTTATTGTCTTATGTTGTTATATGTACATGCCTTGGAAAGAATGTTTTTTCAAATAACTTTATCACTATAAAAGTAATTCTTATAGCTCTTATTAATTTTATTTTTTTCAATTTAGAATATGAGTTTGCTAAGAGAGTTAATAATAATGAGATAAAGGATTATTTTGTTATTGGAATGATATTTACTATTTTATATGGAATTTTAGAATTTGGTCTTTCTTTTTTTATATTATTATGGGAGACATTTATTTATCAGTCATTGGGGCTGTGGTTATTAATAATATTAACAGGTGGATTTATGTTGGGACTTATTATGTATTTACATGATGGAGAAATATAATCTAATATAGATACTAGAAAAGTATGAAAAGTTAAATAAAGCAAGTATTACTTATTTACTACTATTCCTTCACTATAAAAAGGAACTGAGGCACAATGAACTGCTCCCTGTCAAGTAGACAGGTGAAATAATAAAAATATTTAATATAGCTAATCACTTTTGTGGTTAGCTATATTTTATGCTACAGATTTTAATAAATACTCCCTATATTCTAACGGAGTCATAGAGTTGAGACGTTTTTGATATCTACGATTATTGTAATAATCTATGTACTCTATAATTGCTGCTTCTAATTCTTCATATGAATTAAATTTCTTTAAATAATACATTTCTGATTTTAACATACCCCAAAATGCTTCCATTGGACCATTATCAATACAACGTGATACTCGTGACATACTTTGAATCATATTAGCTTCTTCAAGCTTTTTCTTAAATGTTTTTGAAGTATACTGAAAACCACGATCACTATGAAAAATAGGCGTAGCCTGCGGATACTCCCTACGGGCAATATCAAATGTTTGAAACACTAGATTATTATTATTTGAATGCCCAATTACAAAAGAGACAATACTCTTATCAGAAAGATCTAGAATTGCACTTAAATATGCTTTCTTTCCAATACCATACTTCATTTCCGTTACATCTGTGAGCCACTTTTCACCAAATTTATCTGCATAGAAATCTCTATTTAGAATATTATCAGCTACAGTTTCAGGTGTAGATTTTTTATAAGTTTTTCGTTTTCTACGACATACTGACTTTAGATTAAGAATACACATAAGCCTATAAATTCTCTTTGGATTTACATGAAAATCATTTTCACGATTTAATTTTATAGTCATTTGTCTATATCCTAATATTCCGTTTATTTCTTCATATGATTCTTGTATAAGTGATAATAACACCTCATTAAATTTTTCATTCATACTTACTTTGCGATTCGTCCATTTATAATATGCGGAGCGTGCAATACCGGCTATTTCACATAATTCTTTAATAGAAAAAGATTTTTGCTTATGCAACTCTTGTATTGCTAAATAGATAAATTCATTTTTTGTTTTACTTAAAATCGCCTCCTTTCTATTTCGTCTAACTTTTTTAAGAATTCTATCTCCATCTGTTGTCTACGATTTTCGGCTTCAAGTAATTTGTTTTTCGCTTTTAACTTTTCTATTTCAGACATTTCATCGGCAAGCTTTCGCTTTCCACGTTTATCTAATAGTGCTTCAATGCCATTGGTTTCATATTTCTTAATCCAACTATATATTTGTTGATATGATATTTGAAATTTTTCTGCTGTTTTAGCGTAATTTTTATCATTTTCTATATAATACTTTACAATCTCAATACGTTCATTATAAGTTGTAGTTCTACCTTTAGTCATAATTGCTGTCCCTCCAACTCCAGAAGATTTTAGTTTATTATGACTATTATATATTGAAATCCATCTTTGTAGTTGCGTTTTTGAACGTATTTTATATTTTGCACAAATTTCATCTTGAGAATATAAATTTGACAAATAAGCTTCTACTGCTTGTAATTTCAATTCTTTAGAATAGCCCTTATATCCTTCCATCGTAAAGGCTTCCGCGCCTATACTATTGTAGTTACGAATCCATTGACGAAAAGATTCTAAGGCAATCCCCAGCATAGATGAAAAATGACTCATACTATTTTTACTTTTTAGATATTCCTCAACATATTTAACTTTTTCTTCAGCACTAAAATTACGTTTTTTACACATAAAAAAATACTCCCTCTCATGATAGACATTTTAATTATTTTATGTGTCTACCATAAGGGGAGCATATCACAATGCTTTTTTATTGGCCTCAGTTCCTTTTTATATATTTATTAATGTTTACGCAGTAATATTGTGCCACCTAATAGCGATAATAATGACAAGATAATCATAGTACTAGAATTCACAGGAGAACCAGTTTTAGGAATAGATTCTTTTTCACCTATTTTCCTAGAATTATTAGTTTCACCTTTTATACTATTAATATTATCAATTGTATTAGTGGATGATCCAGTATTATTATATTGAGGTTGAGTAGTATTGTTTGTAGTATTATTTAGTATAACATTATCATTGGAATCTCTTTGTACATTAACTTGAGTATAACCTCCTAAGCCTGATACTACAAAGTTATCTCTATCATAAATAGATAATGAAGTCATAATAGGACTTACTTGATATCTATAAGTAAAAGTACCATCATCTATCTCTGATACAAAAACTTTAGCATTCTCTTTTCTTAGAGCCCAAAGGTTACCTTTGTTATCTTTAGTTATGTCAATAACATTACTTCCATAGCTATCAGAATATACATATTTTCCATCTTTAAGGATATATCTAACTAATTCTAATGAAGTATTCACATCATATTTCCATAAATACACGCTATCTCCATCTACAAAAGAATCCCATAGCATAGAATTTTCGTCTCCTGTTAGAGTAGCTTTATTTACTAATTTATTATTTTTATATTTTAGTATCTTTAAATCATTATCATCAGATAATTCTTTTATTATCATGGATCCATTTTTATCAAATTCTATATTAAGACTAGAAGTTTGAGAGATGTATTGAAAATCATCGTTATAAATTCCTTGAAATATAACTGTAGAATTATTTTTTACATTTGTAACTTCCAGCATAAATTTTTTACCAACACAATTTCCATTGTTATATACGTTGGACTCATATTCTCTAGTTGTATAATCAGATCCATAATTAGTATTGAATTTTTTGTTTACTTTTGATAGTAGTTCTGTACCTAAATTTGCATTTTCTGATTCTGCTTTCAATTTTTTTAGTTTGTTTGTTTCCATATCGTATTTATAATATTCTGTTTTTATACCATTTTTACTATCATCGTTATAGATTTGATGCATAAAGTTTATTTTGTTTTCATTAACATCAGTAATAGAGAATAAACCAATTTTATCAGCATCAATACCATTAATATTTTCTAATGAACCATTAGAAAGTAAGGCAATATTGTCTTTAATAACGATTTCGTTATTATATGTACCATTATAGTTAGGATTTTTAACTTCTTTACTATAAGTAACAAATGCTTTATCTTTATATGTTATTACATCATTTAAGATATCGTTTTTTACATCTAGGTATTTTGGCAAGTCTTCTGATGCCATTGCGGTAATAGGGGTTAGATTAAATACTGTAAGATAAACTAATACAGCACTTAAAGCCTTTTTTAATGATTTCACTAATGTGCCCTCCTCAAAAATATAAATATAATAATAAGTCCGTATAAAATAATAATATGGTAAAATTACCTTTTAATATCATTATAGCACTAAATTAACGAATAAATTATACTTTTATGGTAATGTCGAAAAGTTTTTGTAAAATATGGATATTTATTAAGAAAATTAATGTAATATTTTTTATAAAAATTATTTGTATTATAGTAGAAACTAAATATTTTTCATAAAAGTTTTATATATTAAATTGATGTTTTACAGGTTATATCAAAACCACTTGTGAATTGACATAAATATACATCATATGATATAAATAAAAGAATCATAAAGATAGGATATATGGAAATACTATAATAGTTCTTTAATTCTGTATTAATTAGTTTGCCTATGATATACTAAATTAGATATAAAGATTTGGGGGTCATTATGAAAAATATAAAATTAGCTTTAGTAAGGATTATGTGTGATGAAAAAATTTAAGGAGTTATTTATATTAGGATTTTTGATAGTGCTGGATCAGACTATTAAAGTTATTATTTATAATAATTTCTTTTATGATGTTATAAAAAATCCTTTAATAGGCTTTAGGCCTAATTTCAATGAAGATATTTCTCCACTGAATGTTTTATTAAGAATTAATATCCCTGTATATGTTTATATAATTATTGGTGTGATTTGTAGTGTAATAGGATTATATATATATTTATATATGAAAAAGAATTCGCTTACTAATATTTATATGGAAATTTTCTATATTCTTTTATTAGCAGGAATAATAGATTCTGTTTTAGATAAAATTTTCTGGGGAACAAGTTTAGATTATATAGAGTTATTTTCTAGATTTATAATCGATTTAAAAGATATTTATATCGTGATGGGAGCAATTAGTTTTTCTATAAGCATGATAAAAATATCAAAAAATATGAATAAATAAAAGGGACTATCTCATTAACAAATGAAAATTTGTGAGCGATAGTTCCTTTTATTATGGCACAGTTTAGAAGGCACAGGGAACAAGTAAGGTATTCTAGTGAATAGTTAAGATTAATTTTCCCCTAAAGGAAAAATATTATAATCCTGCGGATAGCTAGTGTATTTTATGGGAGAGATACAGTTCTACCACTACTTAACTAGAACAGATACTAATCCCCTGTGCCTTGTGCCATCATACTTGTGCCCTGATTCTGCTCTATCAAACTTACTAAAAAAAGCTGCCACACTCTTGTGCAGCAGCTCTTTTTTAGATGTTAATTAGTTTTCTGTTGAGTCATATTCAAAATCTTGTCCAATTACAATAGTAATATCAATATCATTTTCAGTAGCTTCTTGACTAATATTGCTTATACCAATTTCTTCACCTAGAGAATTTATATCATTAATTGAAGTGGCACTATTAACTATAACATAACTTTCAGTTACTAAGGAGTCTCCAGTTGTTGTGTTTATAGTTTCTGAAGAATATCCAAAATTATCTGATAGCTTAGTTTTTAAGTTTCCAGCTAAACCATTTATACCACTAGAATTAATTATATTGACTGTTAAGTTACTTCTATCTTCTATGACTTTATTATTTAATATACCGATAATTTCTCTATTTTTACTTGCGTCATATACAAAGTAATCAAAACCATCTATTGTTTCAGTAGTACCTTCTAATGTTGCCGATGTTAAATTATCTTCACCAGCTTTTAATACTGCTTTTGCATAGGCTATTATTTTATCTGCATCAAGATCTGTATTTATATATTTAGTAGTTTCAGTTACTAAAGAAGGAATTTTAACAAGTCCAGATGCTGATGTAAGTTGCTTCATAAGACAATTAATAAAGTAACGTTGATTTTCTATTCTTCCTAAATCACTTCCATCAGTTTCACTGGAAGAACCTTGATTGTTTTTTCTCCATCTTACAAATTTTAGAGCATCTTCACCATCTAAATGATATTCTACATCTTTATCAAAATCTATTTTAAGTCCATCAACAGGATCATAGTATTTCATATTATAAATAGGCACAATATCAATACCGCCTAAAACGTCTATAATTGATGAAAATCCTTCGTAGTCTACAGATACATAATAATTGATATTATCTATTCCAAAAAACTCTTCAACAGTGTTAATTAAATCATCTCTAGCAGTATCAATATCACTATTTAATTGTGAATCATAATGAACTTCTGTCAATTTTGCAGTTTTACCAATTACTTTAGGTTTATATACATCTTTTGGAATTCGAGTATCTCTTGGGAGAGATACCATTGTAGTATGTTTAGTTTCAGGATCATAATGGACTACCATAATAGTATCGGTTCTACTAGCGCCAGATCCAGGAACGTTATCCATACCATAAAATAGAATATTTACAGGTTCACTTATGTCAACTTCTTTTGTTGATTTACTCTTGGAACCTTTATTTAAAGATGATAAGCTCGAATAGAACCAAGTCCCCGCAGAAGCAGTTACACCAATTGAGACTATTAATAAAATAAAAATTCCTCTAAAAAAATTTTTTAATATGTTAGATTTAGATTTTTTCTTACCCATACAATAAATCCCTTTCATTTTATAGTATTTAATATATTAAGATAAATACCTCTTAAATTAAATTATAATTTGACAATTTTTGTATGTCAAGTTCAAAAATGTCGAAATTTTAATATTTAAGTTATAATCTACATTTTGTATCTATGTCAATAGTTGATTTTATAGTTCCAATAATAGCTATACCACATTGTATTGAGACACTATACTTAATAATTGAATTTTTAAAGAATAAAGTAATTAATCCAATAATTAATATAGAGAGTCCCATTTTGATAAACATATTTCCAACTATAGTAGATACTTTTTCTCTATTATGTTTTCTTTCATTAAAGTATATAATAAGATTTCCTTCGTTATTTTTTTTCATATTATAGCCAAATAATAGAAATGAAATCCCAATTATTATAGTAAATATTAAAAAAGATATTGTAGTATTATTCATAAGATGACAGTTCTCCCTAATAGTTTATCTAATTTATTATAATACATTAAAAAGATACTAACTACTATAAATTTAGTATTATTTAATAAAATGGTACAAAAGTATTACAAATTGTACTTCTAGATATTAATTATTAGCTATTAAAAAAGGTCTGAAGCACAATGTTAAATTATTGTGCTTCAGACCTATGACTTTAGATATTATATTCTTGATTTTTTTAATTTAAAAGGTTTTCTAGCTCTTCAGGTGAAAGTTCGAGGGCTTCTGAAATAACTGTTTTTAGGATACCCATACTAAAAAGTTTTATAGCTATTTCTCGTTTTGCGGCACTTCTACCTTTCTCAAAGTCGTTTTGAAGTTCATTTATTGATCTTGGTTTAGGAATTTCATCTACTTTTTCTTTTACATTAGGTTCAATTAAGGTAGAAGAGTTTATTGGCGCTGTAGCTAAAATCTTACCAGAAAAAGGAGATAACACTAGTTTCATTTTGTTGGAACTTACTAAAAGTTCTTCATTTTTATTTGTAAGATCAAATAGTTTTTCAGTTTTTATTGGAGTATTAAATTCTATTTCATAGTCATGATCACTGAGATTTAGAGCAGTTATAGCAAAGTCAGTATTATATATTCTACTATATATAAATTGTTCATTTTGTACTAAAAGTTCTTTATAATATCCATAGGTTAAAGCTTTACAATTACGTCTTATATGGATATATTCTCTTATTGTATTTTCTAAGTCTACAGCATCAATTTTTTTCCTTTGTTCTTCAAGAGATAGTTCAGGACGAAGTTCTAAATCTGTCTTAGATCTATCACCAGGTATTCCCCACTCACTTCCATAATAAACAGAAGGAATTCCTGGCATTGTCATAAGAAGCATATATACATTTTTAATTTGTCTTTTATCTTTCAAGTTAGTATAAATTCTATTTACATCATGATTATCTAGAAAATTATAAAGGTCTAAATCCTTATAAATTCCTCCATCACCAAACTGTCTTTTTAATGAGTATGCTATTTCAAAGTAATTTTTATCATTATGACTAGAGTAAATACCTTTAAAGCATTCATAATTTGTAGCAGAATCTAAAGTATCTTTATTAGCAATATAATTATAATCACCGTGAATCATTTCTCCCATAAGCCATAAGTCTTCTTTTAAAGACTTGCAGTGTACTCTTAAATCTTTAAGAAAGTTTATATCAATACAATAGGCTACATCTAGTCTAATACCATCGATGTTTAGTTCGTTAATCCAATATTCTATAGCACTAAATATATGGTTTTTAACATCAGGATTATTTAAATTTAATTTTACTAAGTCATAGTTTCCTTCCCATCCTTCATAGTAGAAACCATCATTATAATTACTGTTACCATTAAAATCTATATTAAACCAACTTATAAAAGAGGAGTCATGTTTTTTCTCTTTTACATCTTTGAAAGCCCAAAAATCTCTTCCAACATGATTAAAAACACCATCAACGACTACTTTTATTCCTTTATCGTGTAATTTTTGTACAAGATTTTTAAAGGTGTTATTATCCCCTAATCGTCTATCGATATTAAAGTAGTCAATAGTATCATAACCATGATAAGTTGATTGAAATAATGGACCAAAATATATAGCAGTAAACCCCATATTGTAGATATGATTTATCCAGTTATCATTTATTTTATCTAATCTATTGATTACAGGATCAGAAATATTATTTTTTTCCATAGCACCACAAAAGCCTAAAGGATATAAATGATAAAAAACAGCTTCCTTAAAAGAATTTAACATAAATAACTCCTCCTATAGTTTTAATAAGTATTAAAGGTTAATATACCGATTGGTATATTATATGCAAAAAATTGTTTATTAATTTTTATTCTTGTGATATTTTCTATGAGAATATTCCATGCATAAACTGATGTGATACTTTAAATGCTAGATCTTCAGTGAGATCAATTGAATTAGCAAAGAACAGTCCAACATATGAATTAATCATTCCTAATAATGAAGCAGCATATTCTTTATGACGTCCTTTCATATTGCCGTTATCTTCGGCAGCAGAAATAAAAAAGTTTTCTAAAATAGAGGCTTCTTCTCTTACCATGTTTTCTATAATATAGTAGTAGTTATTCTCAGTAAAACTATACATCATAGAAAGTTTCATTTTGCAAAAATAGATGTCTTGCTTTGCATAATAGAAATATTCTTTAATAAATTTATATAGTGATAGTGGAACATCTCTATTGTATTTTATGTCATATACTTTGGATTTCATATTTTCAAATTTTACTTTGATGATTTCTTGTAATAATCCTTCTTTACTTCCAAAGTAGTAGTATAATGTTGGTTTAGTTATATTAGCTGCATTAGTAATTTCTTGAACACTAACTGCATCATAGCCTTTAGAGGCAAATAATTTTATAGCACATTCAATGATTGAAGTTTTATTATCCATCGTTACCTCCATATATTTCCTATACTAATAGTATATACCGAATGGTATATAACGTCAATGAATATTTATATAAAAAATAGAACCTGAAGCACAAGGTTAATTGTTGTGCAACAGACTCCGTTTTTAAATATTTGAATATTGTATTCTTGACATCATGAATTCATCAACTAAAGTATCATTTTTAGATATAGAATACTTTTTTAAGCCTTCTATTAAGAAATCATACTTTTTATAGAAATTTATATATTCTGTATCATCTGCAGAAATAAATACTTCTAAACGTTTAAGTTTCAAAATTTTATCAGCTAAAAGAAGAATTTCTTTCATAAGTTTATCTTCTATGCCTTTATCATGGTATGCTTTATCTACAGTTATTTCAACTGTAGCAACATGTTGATGTCTTTTAGTACTATATCTGTTTAATAAAGCAGCACCAATGGTAATATCATTAACCTCGGCAATATACCAATAATCGGTTTTTATTATATTTCGTCCTTTTTTTCTAACAGTGGAGTCTTGTCTATCTTCAGGTTCAACAATTATGTTCTCCATATTATTTTCAAATTTTTTTATCTTACTTATGTAAGTATAGTCTTTTTCATTAGCTGGTCTAATGGTTATGTTTTCCATAATATTTCCCTCACTTTTAATAACATAATATTACTATTTATCTTTCAATCGTACAATAAAATATCTTATAACTATTTTATCACATTTTGTAATAAAATGTAACATTATTTACAAAAAATGTAGAAAAATTTTATCCTATTTAATTGAGTATTTTTCATAACTATATGTATTACTATGATCTTTATTATCCCAAGAGGTAGTAGTTACGAAAATTGATGTTCCATTATCATCTATGCTGTAAGAATTAAAGGTATTATTATCTATAGGGTTTTTGTAAAATACATCTAAAGAATCATTTTTAATTTTAGCAAGATACATTTGATTTACGACAAGACCTTTTTCTACATTATTGATACCTTTTTCTAGAACTATTAGTGAACCATCAGCATTTATATCTGCAACCCAAATAGATTCTTCTATTTCATTTATATTTAGAAGAGGTGTAGTTTTTTTAGTTTTAAAGTTATACTTAGTTATTATATTATTGATATTTATATTTGAATTTCTATTTAATATAAGAATCTCACTATCATTTATTACTTTAACAGAATTATATCCTATATTATTTTCTAGCGAATCAAGAGTAAGTTTTTCGTTTTTTTCTATATTAATTTTGTTATCAGATAATGTTATTTTATATAATTGACCAGAATTATCTATTGCCATTATAGAATTTATTTCTTTAATGAAGAATATATTATATATTGAATATTCTAAATTATCACTAGTATAAAGTTTTTTTTCATTGATATCATATATTTTTATGGTGGTATATAGATTTTCATCTGTAGAGTAAGTATAGGTTACAAGATAATTATCATTTCCATCTAAAAATGCTATAGTAGAATTATTTAAATCTCCATTGTATGGCTCTATATAATTGTCTAGAGTTATTTCTTTATCAGATTTATCATAATTAATATAATGAATTTTGCCGTCTTCAGATTGTCGTACAAGTTTATTTTTAGAGCCTATAGACGATATACCATTGGAGGTAGTTAGGGTAGTTTCATTAATAGTATTTTTATTATCTAGTGAATAGAGAGTAGATTTGCAACCATTACATGGATAGGATTTTTCAAAATCATTTGTATTATAGTCTGTAAGAGTAGATTGAACTTTACCAACAACTGAATTATTTTTAAAAAATAAAGGCATGAACATCTCATCTTTTAAATTTTTAATCTTAACGTTTTCACAATTTACTGAAATATTTTTTTTAGAGATAATTATGCCACTGTCATCTGTAGTTTTCTTTAGTATATTACATAATAATATGGTTATTGAAATTGAGAGAGTTAAAACAATTACAGGAACAAGTATTTTCTTTTTCATTTTATAATATCCTCCTTAATATTGAATTCAATACAACAATAATACCAATAAATAGTAAAAAATTCAAATTAAATCAATATTTAGAAAGTCTGAAATAGAATATATTAAAGGAATTTGGATAAAATAAATTTGCATTAGTTTTTACTATTGAAAAATTATTGTTACCACTAAGAGGAGGGATATCCATGGATTCAAAAAATGAAAGAATATATTCTAAAGAAAATTATTTAACTAATGGACACAAAACAAAAAATCAGTATTCTAAGAATCAGATAGTTCATACAATCCAAGAACCAGCCTTAAATGAAAGTGGTATAGAGGCTAAGAAAAAAGGCTTCTAACTTTATAAGGTGTTGTCGCAATAACGATTAAATTTCGTGAGCGAGAACCCTTTTTTAGTGTATAGTGAAAGTTTTAACTAAATAAATCCTTCAAAAGAGATTCAATTTTATATTTTTTATTATCAGTAGATTTTTTATCAATAACTATTTTATCATTATGTACAATAAGAATTGTTCCTTCTTTAGCACCGATAGGTATTTTGTTTTTTTCTATTTCTATTGTGCTACGATCTTCTTTTTCACAAATTGCCATATCGTCTTCAAATCTATCAATAATAATTCTCATAGATAATGCTCTCCTTTATATGGATATTTTTTTAAATTAAGATAAATTATAATAAAAAAGTAATTAATATATGATATAATATATGTAAAATATATATAAGAGGTGGTTATTTTAATGGATAAAACTAAAGTAATTTTCTCTATAATAGAAACAATATTTTTAATATGTTCAGCTTTATTTTTAATATTTGCATTTAGTTATTTTAAAATCAAAACTCCTTGGTTTAAACCTTTTCTTATTTTCTACTTAATTTTATCACTTATTATTTTAATATACTATATAGAGGGATTTATAATATCATTAAAAAAGTTGAATCATAAAGATTTTTTATGCATATTAAGAGATTTTATTATAGATTTTATAATACTATGGATTCCGTTTATAGGATTTAATTATGTTAATGTTGGAGAGATAGTCATTTTCCAAAGTGCTATCCCAACTTTAGTGGTGACTTTCGGAATTGCTATAATAAAAGTTCTACATAAACAAAATCGAATTAAAAGTGATGGAGAAATTATCGTTACTAGGTGGAAAGATAATGAATAGTAAAAATATATAAATTTATGTTTAATAGTGCACAAGTAATAGGGCACAAGGCACAGGACTATAATAAAATTCCTCTTTAGGAGTAATTTTATTATAGTCCTGTGGACAGCAAAGTATTTTCATATTTACCATAGATACAAAAGTTATTGCGACAGCCTCTTTGTATACATATATTATAAGTTTAATAAATAATTGAAAGAATTTATTTTTATGTAATGGCTTTTCCTAATATTTAAAAACCTTGACAATTTCCTTGTAAAGTAGCTCCACTTATATTATTACTTCCGTTTTTAGAAGTGCAGCTATCAATTATTGCTTTACCAAAAGTCACTTCATAACCTAAAGCAGATGGTTTTCCTTTTAAAGGCCAGTTGTAGTTTTTACCTTCATTGCCGTCAGCAATGCAGTTTTTCATTGTAACTATACCACTTTGATTATTTCTATCAAATCCATTCTTTTTATTTCCTTTTGCAGAACAATTTATTAATACATGATTTAATGGATCAAGGTGAGCAGCTTTACCAGATTCTTTATTATCTACGCCACCAAGCTTAAATCCATTACCATCACCTTTTACACCATTTACTTCACCATTGTAGTTTGATTCACAATTTACTAATGTTACAGCTCCATGAGCAGCATAAAAATCCCATCCATCATCAACATTATATTCGGCTTTACATTTTTCAAAGACATTACCTTCACCAGAATGAAGTTTTACAGCAAATCCATCAGGATTTTCTCCTTTTGAATCTACATTGTGATGTGAGTAACAATTATAAATATAGTTATAAGATGCACCGTTAGAAATTTGTAATCCTGTATCAGCATTATTATGTATGTTTAAGTTTTCAAATCTATTGTAGTCTCCACCATTAACATAGATAGCATTATCTTTAGCATTATAAATTTCTAAATCTTTTATAGTGTTATTTTTACCTGTTATAGTTATACCTCTGCCACCATTTGAAGTATTTGAAAAATCAATTTTAGCTCCTGATTCACCTTTTATAGTTATGTTATCTTTTAAGGTTATTGAACTAGATTTAATAGTTCCTTTAATTAAAATTGTATCTCCTGATTTAGCTGATGAAACAGCTTTTTCAAGGGTTGTTCCATTAGATTCAACCGTAATTACAGTACCATTAGTTGTAGCACCAGTATCTTTTCCATAAGTTCCACTACTTGTAGTATCATTTGTAGTATTATTTGAATCGCTATTAGAGCTAGAATTATTATTGCTTGAATTGTCATTTGTAGTATTGGTGTTTAAATCAGTATTTGTATTACTGTCTGAAGATGTTTTATCTATTGAAGATACAACTATATTATCAAATTTAGCAGATGCTTTAGAAGTGACTATACCTATAGCACCTTTAGATAAAGATTTATCATTAGCTGTTGTAATTAATTTACCATCTAGATATGCTTTTAAAGTATTACCGTTTAATTCTAATTTCACTTTGTAGGTGGTATTTTCCTTTATAGAAATTTTAGCTTTCTTTAATGTCTTGGATTTACCTTTGGCTTTTGATCTAATTTCTAGTGTTCCACCATCTTTATTATATAAAGAAATAGAATAATAGTTATTCTTATCGGTATATCTTCCACAAAGCATAACTCTTTTAGAACCGTTAAAGTCCTCTATAGTAACTTCTGATTCAACAGAATAATTTGTCCAGGTTGTTTTTCCTGCTTTGCTCGCTGCTTCTACATTTGTAGATGATTGATAATAAGCTTTGCTATTGTTATAGTTTACTATTGACCATTTTCCTTTACTTTCCTTCCAATTTTTACTTCCTGATTGGAAATTTTCAGTGAATAATTGATCGGAAGCAAAAACATGATAATTTCCTATTATAGTTGTAGTAAATATAGATGTTGCTAAGAAAATACTAGCAATTTTACTTTTATTCATAAACATTTCCCCCCTGTACATTTTTAAATAATTTGTCTAAATTTAGATTATATTGTAAGCATATATCAAAAAATGGAATGTGTCAATAATTACAATAGAGAGCTTTAGAATCATTATTATAGTTGTATAAAAAAATTAAATTATAAATGTCATTTAAGAATTTTTTTATATCATTATGCATATTTTAGAATATAATTAGTAAGGAAGTGAGTATATGAAATCAAAATGTACTTCTTTTTATTGTCCATATTGTGGGTCGTTAATTGATCTCTGTGATGATGAATATACAGAAGTTTTTAAAACTTTTAATAGTGATAAAGATACTAGAAGTTGTAATATCAATTCAGTGGAACTTGTTCCACCACCAGGATTGACAGCTTTATATCCCATTTTAGACAATGCATCTCCTTTTTTTTCTTATTTTAATTTGGATCCTTGGAGTGATAAGTTATTAAAATATGAAAATGAAGAAACTTTTAAGATGAATGGAAGATATAAGGAAACATATAGTGTATTAAGACCACCAAATGATGAGATTAACTTTGCACCTGGACATAAAATGAATACTCTTAGAATATAATAAAGGAATAGTTCAGGGGGTAGCAGCTTTTTACAAAATTGAGAGAAAGCAAGTATAGATGAAATCCTTGATTTGTGCAATGATAAAAGGAGTTATCGCTAACGAAAATTCATTCGTTACTACGATAACTCCAACATGTAGTTTGCTTTATTTTAGTGATATGCTAATTTTTACTGCTTCTAATCTTCTTGATTCACCTACAGTACCACATAATTCACCATCGCTAACCCAGGATCCCCAGCCTATATCTTGCATATGACCCTGGTATTTTACAGTATAATCATCAGCATCTTTGCCTGTAAGACGAATTTCTATGGCTTCACCTCTAAGAGATTGACCAGTTGTTCCTGCTATTTCATCGTTTTTAACCCAAGGGCCCCAGCCTATATTTTCACTATGAACTCTATATTCAATACCTAAGTCATTATCATAACCAGCATTATTTTCAAGTTTAATTTTTATAGCTTCAAGTCGTAAACTTTGACCTGTTGTACCAGAGATTAGCCCATTTTTTACGGGATCAATCCATCCTAAATTCTGTATATGACTTTCATATATAATATTAGGGGGAATTTTAGGAACTACTTTAATTTTCAAAGCTTCTAATCGTAAGTCATTATCAATGTCTCCACATTGTTCTCCATCTTTAACCCAAGGAATCCAACCATAGTTCTGTATATGACCCTGATATTTTACCGAATATTTATTAGCATTTTTACCTGTAAGACGTATTTCTATGGCCTCAGCTTGTTTACTTTTATTTTTTATACCTGCTATTTTATTATTTTTAATCCAAGAACTCCAACCGATACCTTTATTGTATATCCTATATTCTATAGATACATCTTTTATATCAGGATCTAATGAAATTTTTACAGCTTCTAAAGGTGTAGATTCTCCTACTGTACCTATAATTTCTCCATTTGTTTTAGAAGATGTTTTTTTACCATTTATATAACCAGAATAATGTACATCAATATCTTCATAATTGAAAAGTTCATTATTTTGTAGTTTTTCAGATTTTTCTCTAGCGGCAGCTTCAACAACATTACCTGCGTCTAACATTCCACCTGTAGTATTTAAATCTGTCAAAGAACTTAATGGTTTTGCATTATCAAGGATTAAATTTTTTAATTCAGATGCTGTAAGTGTAGGATTTACACTTAAGGCTAATGCTGCCACAGCGGAAACATATCCTGTAGCCATAGATGTGCCACTGATGTATTTATATTTTTCTGGAACTGTGCTGTAAATAAAGGTTCCAGGTGCTGCAATATCGACTTTTGTCTTACCATAATTTGAATTATCACTTTTATTTCCTTCTTCATCAATACTCATAACAGAAATAACATTAGGTAAATCATTATAATTAGCTGGTAAAACTGAGTTTTTATCATTATCAAGTGACTTATTACCAGCAGCGCATAGAAATAATGCATCAGCATTTTTTATTATTTCATATTCTCGTTCAGATACTTCACTACCTTCAAAAGAGCAATTAAATATTTTAACTCCTTTACTTAACCCATATTCAATAGCCTTTTCTACTGAATTTAAGTATATAGTACCATCATTACTACCAACTTTTAGGGGCATAATTTTAACATTAGGAGCAGCACCAACAATACCTTTATCATTATCTTCTGCAGCAATTATTCCTGAAACATGTGTACCATGCCCATGGCCATCCATTACATCATTACTATCAGAGATATAATTCCATCCGTGTATATCATCAATATATCCATTATTATCATCATCAATACCATTATCAGGTATTTCGTCTTTATTAGTCCAAATATTATTTTTTAAATCTTCATGGTTATAATCTACCCCTAAATCTATTACAGCGACAACAACGTCTTCGCTACCTTTAGTTATATCCCATGCCGTTTCTATATTTATATCTATTCCATTATATTTATAATTTTTTAATGCCCATTGATTCCAGATGTATGGATTATTACTTGATGAACTTATTCCTCTATATGGATTATCAAGAGATGTATATTCACTATCATCGATAATTTGTCTAGTGCTTAATATATCTTGTAGATTTTCAGCACCATTAACATAAATACCTGAAACTAGCATAGTACATATTAATGTAAATGAAGCCATAATGATAATTAATTTTTTTCTCATTTTGTCACCTCCTGCTAATCGAAATCAAGAAATAATTTTTATGAAATATAAGAAAAAGGAGTTAATGGTAATAGGAAATAAATAAATTTTCTCCTTATTTCTTATATCTGCTTAGTATAATACCATTTATGACATTTTTTTTAAATAAATATGTCGCGTTTGGTCGTATTTTAGTCTTAAAGTGATTAAAGACATAAAATCTATTGAAATTAATTTCTTTAGTGTATAATTATATGTCGTAAGTGCAAATATAATAAGTAAGATATAACATGGAGGATAATTATGGCGATAAAAATAGTTACAGATAGTACATCGTATATACCAAAAGAATATATTGAGAATTATGAAATATCAGTTGTTTCTTTAAATGTAATTTTAAATGGGGATAGTTATAGAGAAGTAGAACTATCAAATGAAACTTTTTATGAAAAGATGGAACAAGCAAAAGAGATACCTACATCATCACAACCAGCACCGGGAGAAATATCTGATATATTCAAAACAATAATATCAAGTGGAGATTCTATCCTAGGTATATTTTTATCTTCAGATATGAGTGGAACTATATCCAGTGCTAATTTAGTAAAGAATATGATATTAGAGGAATATCCTGAAGGAAGAATAGAAATAATAGATTCTAGAACTAATTGTATGCAACTAGGTTATGTTGTATTGGAGGCTGCAAAAGCTGCAAAAGAAGGCAAAAGTATGGAAGAGGTTATAGATATTGCATCTAAAGTAATCAATAGCAGTAGATTTATTTTTACTCCGGAGACTTTAGATTATTTAAAGAAGGGGGGAAGAATTGGGGGAGCAGCTGCACTTTTAGGAAATATTCTTCAAATAAAACCTATTTTGACAGTTGAGGATGGAAAGACTACAATTTTAACGAAGGTAAGAACTAAAAAGAAGGCTATTGATTCAATGATAAATATATTAGAAAGTGATATATCATCTAGAGAACTTAGAGGAATTACTGTACATCATATTAATTGCTACAATGAAGGAGTATTATTAGCAAATAAAATTCAAGAGAAACTAGGTATAGCTGTTAATATAGAATCTATAGGGCCAGTAATCGGATTGCATGTAGGGCCAGGAAGTATTGGTATAGCATATTATCTCGATAAAAGTTTATAAAAAGTGATATGAAGCACGATATTAATTTATTGTGCTTCATATCACTTTTTTTGAGTTTTTTATAAGATTTATAATTTCGTAAGAACCTTTTTTATACCCTCCGGCATTATCGAAAGAGTATTTTATTTTTTTTAAGTTTCTTAAATAAGAAGGATTATTTAAAACTTCTTCTACGGCACCCCTTAAAATTTTAGGTGTTACCTTATTTTTATTTAGGTATATAGTTCCGCCAAGTTGCTCTATTCTATTGGCTATATATAGTTGATCTGCTCCAAATGGAATAGATACAAATGGAATTTTATTATAGATTAATTCGCTGGCACTATTCATACCACAATGAGTTATAGCAACATCAGTATATTTAAGAATATCCGTTTGTGGTACATAATCTCTCACTATAAAATTATCTGGTATTTTAAAGTCACTTAAATCTATATGATATGCAGCTAGTACTACTACAGCATCAACATCTTTGAAAGCCTCAAAAAAATTATTATATATATCAAAATTTATATTATTATATACTGTACCTAGAGAGATATATATAACAAATTGATTATATAATTTATAAAGGGGAAACTCTATATGCTCTTTTCTATTATATATAGGAGGACCTATAAACTTAAAACTAGAGTCATAATTTTCAATATCATCGATCATGTATTTTGAAGTATAAGCTATATTGATATCACCTTTATTAAAGAGCATATCAATAAATGAAGGAATAGTTATATTATATTTATTTTTTATTGAATTAGAAATTTTAGAGTGCTTAAGAATAATTTCTTTTATTCTAAGATCATTATAATCTATAATAATATGATTTTTTTCAATTAGCTGATCTTTGCTAGCAAAGATAGCAAATGAAGATATTTGAGGAACATTGTGAATAGTTGCTATTATTTTACCTACCAAGAACATTGAACAATATACAACAGCATCAATAGTTATGTCTTTTAATTCATAGAGAATTTTATCTACAAGATATTCTAGACTATCTAGAATTAAGTTTACCATTATAAATGCTTCTTCTCCGTCTTTTTTCATAGAGGGTAGTTTGAATTTGTCACCTAAAGATTTAAAAGTTCCGCCAGCAGCTTCAATGCTTTCTCTAAATTCATCTGTAGAAAAATAAATAACTTGTTCATTATTTTTTACTAATTCATCCACTAGGCCTAAGGTTGGATTTATATGGCCGTAAGCAGGAATATTTATAAAAACTATTTTAGACATAGGCGTCTCCTTTTTTTAGACTACTATAATAATATATGCAACAATAAATGGAGAGGAACTAGAAATATTTTTTTTATAAAAGAAATATTATCTATTTTTTTACATGTTTCACGTGAAAACTTTTTATCTTTGAACTATGTAAAATAATAAAGGAGATTAGTCTAATATTTTAAGAATAATCTCCTTTTATAAAATAATTATGCTATTTTTGTATCATAATAAGGTTCTACATAACCAAGACGTTTACATTTTAGTACTTTTTCTAAAGCTAATATTCCTTTCCATTGATTTTTTGAAGCTTCAAAGTAATCAGAATAATCAACACCCCATGTCCATGGAATATCTCTAAGACCGTTATTATGAAAGTCATCTATAAATAATAATATGTTTTCATCTAATTTATTTTTGATATAAGGATATAATATTAAATTATCACCATTTATAGAATCAATTAGATCTAGTGGTTGAGGCATAAAATCACTTATCCATTTAGAGCTATCATTGTATATTGCAAGATTTCCTAATTCAGCAATTTTCTTTTCCATTGATAACAAATCGAAGTTAAATTTATCTTGTCTGCTTTTTGCGATAGTTAATGCATTTATGTAACAATTTAATTCATCAATATCCATCTGATGGACTTTATATAATCTCTTAAGGCCCTTTTTAAAGGATCTTGAAGCCATTCTGAAGCCCTTACTATCTTTTTTTGTCCAATATAGCATAAAGGCTGCTATATCCATAGAGGGATTAAATCCCCAAGTGTTATTACCATATTCTTCAAAGTGCCACCATGTACCATGAGGAGCATCATTATTTTCTTTAATCACAGTACTCCAAGTACAAGTATTTTCATCAAAGTGGTTTTTTTCAAAATAGTGTAGTGCTGCCTCTATAATATCATTACTTTCAGTACAACCTATTTCATATAGAATTTTGCATGCCATAGCTGTAACTGCAGGTGAAGATGATGGTGTCAAACAGTCAGGATTTAAACCATTACCAAATCCTCCATCTTCATTTTGATATTTTCTCAGTTCTTTTAATACATCTTCTTTGGCACCTTTTCCAAAGTGATATTTCCATCTATATTCTTCTAATTTTCTTCCTTTGTTACTAATCCAATTTCCAATTTTTTTTATATCTTCTAATCCTATCATTTTCATTTATTTATCCCTTCCTAATCTATACATTTATTTATTAAAGGTATATTTAGTTGTAATTTATATTCAAATTATATAAGTAATTTGTGACAAAATTGTGTTAAAAATAAGAAGAACTATTAGCTTAAGAAAAATTTAATATATCAACTAAAAAAGGCACTACAGAAAATTATATTCTGCAGTAGCCTCCATAGTGAATAAACTCAGTTGACAACTATTAGTTGTTCATTGGATATTATATCTTTAATAAGGTTTGTTTTATCATATAGCCATCTTTTTTTTAGTTTATGACTATATCCGAAATATCCACATTTAGCTCTGCTAAATAGTGCGTCAATAAGAATTTCACAATTAGATATATTAACTTCTATTGTAATTTTTTTTCTATTAGAAAGATGAATATGAAGATATGTATTATTAGCTATCTGAATCCCACTAATACTATCTTTAACTCTACTTTTATATGCCCATATTATATCATGAGCATTAAATACTTTTATAGAGAATGGATATAGTATTATTACCCAATCATCAGTTAATATACATCGATCTATTTTCTCTGTATTTCCTTTTAATTGATTATTTAAGTCTTCTTCGAATGGAGTATGAACATATGCGCAAAAATTTCTATAATTTTTAATTGATTTAGGATTAAAAAAATTTATTATTAAGATTAACAAACTTGATAATACTGATATAATTATTGTTAACATAGATGGAAGAAGTTTATATATTATATTTTCATTATATTCTTCTATGTTAAAAATTATTATTATGAAACCTACTATTAAAAATCCTATTCCGCATAAAAACAACCTACGTTTCATAGGCTTTCTAATAAGAGATTTAAGGTTCATAAAAGCTCCTCACTTTCTTAATTTAACTATTTATACATTTATTGTAATACGAATTTACAAAAAATGCAATTATTTAACAGTAAAAATTGATAACATATTATATAAAAAAAAACTATCTATATTATTCAGATAGTTTTTTCATTTCACTTTGAATATTTTCAATTATATCTGTAGCAGTTACAGTATACATATTTTGAGACAATTTATCACCTATAGCACCATGAAGATAAGCTCCGCATATTCCAGCAGTAAGTGTGGACATTCCTTGTCCGATTAGCGAAGTTATAATGCCAGTTAGGCAATCACCCATACCTCCATTAGCCATGGAGCTATTACCCGTTGGATTTACATATGTTATTTCACCATCAGTAATTATAGTTTCATAACCCTTCAATAGTATAGTTACGTTATGTTTTCTAGCAAAATTTTTTGCTACATCAATACGATTGTTTTCAATATAATCAATATCAAAGTTAGTTAATCGTGACATCTCACCTAAATGAGGAGTTAAAATTATATTTTTATGAGAGTTGAGTAAAAAGTTTTTATCATTTTTAAGGGCTGTAGCGACTACATTTATTCCGTCAGCATCAATAACAAGTGGACAAGAGGATAAAGACATAACAGTTTTTAATTTTTCCAAAGTATCATTGTTATTTCCCATTCCTGGTCCAAAGCCTACAACATCTATTGAGTTTAAGATATTTTGTACTCGATCTTCTTCAGAAAATTCTACAGTCATAGCCTCTGTAATTCTTGGAGAAAACTTTTCATATACATCATTGCATGATATCAATGTTACAAGACCACTGCCAGTTTTTACAGCTGATTCTGTAGCTATAAAAGCCGCACCATAGAATCCTTTTGAACCTGCAACTATAGCTACTTTACCAAAATTACTTTTAAAGCTGTATTTATTTCGTGACTTTATATTGTTTTTTACAAATTGTATATCAGTGATAAATTCATTATTATGATATAATTTTGCTATAGTATCTGGTATACCGATATGTTCTACTATTAGCTCACCTAAGTATGGTTGACATTTGTATGTTAAAAATCCTCTCTTATAAAATTGTAGACAAATAGTTTTATTTGCTTTAATTGCAGAACCCATGACTTTGCCAGAATCACTATTAATGCCAGAAGGTATATCAATTGAGCAAATATACTTACTTTTTTTATTAATAACCTTTATTGTAGAGTCGACAAATTCATATAGTATATTTTTAATACCTGTTCCTAATATAGCATCAATAGTTATATCGCTATTATCTAGTGATATTTCTAAGTTACCAATATCAGATTCTTTATTAATAGTATTTATTTTTACCCCCATATTAATTAATATATTATAGTTCATTTCACAGCAAAGGCTAAGAGGGCTATTTTCTCGTCCTATAAGGAAAATATCTACTTTTTTATTCAAAGATATAAGGTGTCTTGCAAGAGCTAAGCCATCACCACCGTTATTACCATGACCACAGACAAGTGTATATCTTGCATAGTTTTTAATATTTTTTAGTACTGCTAATGCTGAATTCTCCATAAGAATGCTAGTATCTAATTTTAATTTTTCTACACAGTGAGTATCTATATTTCTAGATATAGTTGAAGTAACTATTCTCATAATTTCACCTCATTTTTTATAAAAAAGGAGCTTCGCATAGCGATAATGTATCACTTAAGCGATAGCTCCTATTTTAGTTTATATTTTAATTTTCGACGTTATTTTCTTCTGTTTCATCAACATAAGTCATTTCATTCGATGTAGCAAGGAATCTATTTTTAGAACCTTGTTGAAGAACTTTTTTAGAACCTTGTTGAATAACTTTTACTATATCTCCAGATTGTAATTGCTTATTTTTTACTACTACTGTTTCTGAATCAATAAATTGAGTTTTTAGAACTTCATCATTGACACAGACTTTAGTACGATCAGTAAAGTGTTGACCTTTTACAATAATTCCTGAAGTAGGTTCTTCAGTTACATCTGACTCATTTTCTTCTTCCTCGTCTGTTTTCACTTTAGGAAGATCATCTGAGTTTTCTATAGATTCTATATTAACGTCATAAATACCTAATTTAAGGTTTGTAGCTGTATATGGATTTACACCACCTTGAGAGAAGTGTTTACCATATAGCATATCATATTGAAGTATTTCTAAGTTAGCCAAATAATCTTCTTTACCCATATTAGTTTGATGGAATGTTGGTAATGTTCCATGATGTATACCTACTCTGTCTAATATATATGATGATAATTGATATGCTTCTAAGTCTACATTTTGTTTTTCCATATCGAAGTTACTATATGCTACGTATTCTGTTTGATATATTGATCCGTTATCAAGTTGTTCTTTTTCGATTCCTAGTGAAGGAAGGTGATCTCCATAAAATACAACTATAGTATCTTCATCAAAAGAGTTAATTGTATTTACAAGATCTTCAACAAATTGATCCATCTCATGAATTTGATTAACATAATATTCGATAGCATTTATATTTTCTCTGTCAATATCACTAGTCACTTTAATTTTATTATCAGGGTTAGGTTCATTACTATAGCTACCATGACCTTGTACAGAAATAGTGTATATATAATCTTGGTTTTCTGTTGACTCAAGAACTTTCATAATTTCACCAGTTAAAATTTTATCTTTAGCCCATCCATTTGGTGTCCATTCTTGAATGTTCATAAATTCCTTAGAAGTAAAGGTATCATATCCAAGTTGAGCAAATACCTTATTACGACTATAGAATGTAGCTGTATTATTGTGTATAGCATGAGCAGAATAACCTAGATCCTTTAAATCATATGCAAGAGATTCACTAGTAGTTTTAGTTAATATAGTCTTATATGGATATTCACCAGTTCCAAAGAAATCTAAATCCATACCTGTCATAACTTCAAATTCAGTATTTGCTGTACCAGCCCCTATACCAGGAACACTTAAGAATCCACTAGTATAATTTTGTCTTAATGATCTAAGGAATGGAATTGGATCTTCACTAAAGTGTAAATCTGTTACATGAGTAGGATCAAATAGTGATTCTAATTGAACCATTATTATATTAGGATTATTACTATTAGTTTCAGTGGTATTATTTTTCACATCATCCATTATTGAATTTACTTTTTCTTCAGTATATCCTTTAGGTTTATTCATACCAGTATTAAGTAAAGTTGCACTAAAAGAGTATTCAACTCCATAGTCTTCATATGCATAAACTAGACTAGTAAATTGTGTAGATAATACTCCAGTTTTTAAACAATAGGTAGTGATAATTGCAAATGAAACTAAGAATAATGCAACAAGTCTAGAATTTTTTTTGTGGTGAATATCATTTTCATGCTTAGGCAATTTTATCCACAAAAATATTAGTAATACTATAACTGCTACAATACCAACTACAATTGCACCAATTTGAAATGGTGACATATAAGTAGGTAATACTTTAATTCCATCTGTAAATAATTTTAAGTCAACAAAAGTAAAAGGTGTAACACGGTTACTTAAAATTATTCCATTAGTTATTCCAATAGCCAACCAAATTGTACTAATTACAATCATAGTAAAGTATTTTTTACTAAATAGACATGCAATAGATACTGTAGCGGCAACAATTAGTGCATTATATATGAACATTAGTGGTTTATCTAAAATAAAGTTTGCTGTTTCTAAAAGTGACGCTCTACCAAGTAATTCATTGATAAAACTTATAATGAAGCCAATAATTATACAAAAGAATAATGTATGCTTTTTTATTAGTTCTCCTATCTTATTCATTTCTACCTCCAAAATTTTAAAATTAACTCTGGCATACTTTTGCATATTTAACATTGTACATGCTAAACATGATTATATAATATAATAACAAAATTAACTAGATTTTTTTATAAAAAAGTTTTTAACAATTTCTTAACAAAAACAAAAAAAGCTATGAGGGTTACCATAGCTTTTTTATAAGAATTATTATGTGTTTAAATTAATAATAGGGTTTTACTATAAAATAATAATATATAAATAATGTGTGGAAATTATGTCGAGATTACAAATATAATAAGATTTTCATGAAATATAATAATTTTTGTAGTAAATGTAATAATTTTATGCTTAAAAGGTTATTAATAAGTTCTAAGATTAAATATGGCACATTTAGGGATTTTCCATTGAGATGATAATTTTCAATATATATAATAATTGTAAAAGTTAGATATTTATTGGAGGAAGATAGTGATGACAACTATAGGAATAGATTTGGGCACAACAAATAGTTTAGTAGCATATTGGAAAGAAAAAGAAGCCATTATTATTCCAAATGTATTAAATAAAAATATGACTCCTTCCGTAGTTAGCATTGATGAAAATGATGAAATTCTCGTAGGAGAAATTGCTAAAGAGCGTCTTATAACTCATCCAGAGTGTACTGTATCTAATTTTAAGAGATTTATGGGTACAAATAAGATTTTTAATATGGGTAAGTATAATTTAACGCCAGAGGAATTAGCATCATTTGTATTAAAATCATTAAAATCTGATGCAGAGAACTTCTTAGGTGAAGAAATTACTGAAGCAGTTATTAGTGTTCCTGCATATTTTAATGATGCACAGCGTAAGGCTACAAAAAGAGCAGGAGAATTAGCAGGACTTAAGGTTGAGAGATTAATAAGTGAACCTACAGCGGCTGCAATTGCATATGGATTAAATCAAAAAGATGGAGAAACTCAATTTCTTATATTTGATTTAGGGGGAGGTACTTTTGATGTATCTATTTTAGAGCTTTTTGATGAGGTTATGGAAGTTAAATCTATAGCTGGAGATAATTATTTAGGTGGAGAGGATTTTAATAATTTATTAGTACATTATTTTATTAAAGAAAACAATTTAAATGTATCTCAGCTAGAGAGAAAGGACATATCGGCTTTATATAAACAAGGTGAAATGTGTAAAATTTCACTTACTGAAAAGCAAAGTGCTGAAATGGAATTAATTATTAGCGGTAAGTCTATATCAATGAATATAAGTAGAGAAGAATTTGAAAAAATTTCTGAAGAGTTAGTTTTGAAGCTGAGAAATCCAATTGAAAGAGCATTAAATGATGCAGATATAGATTCTGATGAATTAGATTCAATTATATTAGTAGGAGGATCTACTAGGATGCCTTTAGTTAGATCCATCGTAACTAAAATGTTTAATAAGATTCCATATTCCACTATAAATCCTGATGAAGTAGTAGCCAAAGGTGCAGCTATACAAGCAGCATTAAAAGAAAAAAATGAGGATTTGAGAGAAATGGTATTAACAGATGTATGTCCATATACTCTTGGAGTAGATGTTGTATCAGAATTAGGAAATGGAAGATATGAAGAAGGCTATTTTTTACCTATTATAGAAAGAAATTCACCGATTCCTATAAGTAAAGTAAGAACCTTATATACTGTAGCGGATAATCAAAGACACATGCTAGTGAACATATATCAAGGCGAACGTCGTAGAGTAGCTGATAATATAAAGCTTGGAGAAATAGAGATAGATATTCCGAAAGGAGCAGCAGGAGAACATCCTGTTGATGTTAGATATACATATGATATTAATGGGCTATTAGAAGTAGAAGTAACGATAGTAAGTACTGGAGAAGTTAAAAGTTTAGTAATAGAAAATACGCCAGGATTACTTTCAGAAGAAGAAATAGAAGAAAGGCTTAAAATATTGTCATCATTAAAAATACACCCTAGAGAGAAAACTGAAAATAGATTGTTAGTTGCTAGAGGAGAGAGACTTTATGAAGAATCATTAGGTAGTAAACGTCTATATATTTCTCAATTATTACAAGGATTTGAAAGTATATTAGAAACGCAAGATTCAAAACTTATTGAGGAAGCGTCAAAAAATTTAACTGAAGAGTTTAATAAATTAGAGGAGAATCATTAATATGAGTTGTTGGGATTTACTAGGAGTACCAGAAGGTAGTGATATATATATAATAAAGAAAGCATATGCTAAACTTTTGAAAAAGTGTCATCCAGAAGATGATGCTGAAGGGTATCAAGAACTTAGAGAAGCATATAATAAGGCAAAAAAGTTTACTAAGAAGAAATCAATAATACTAGAGTTAGGTACTGATAATAATAGTAATCCCAATATAAATGAAAAGAGCTCAAAAGAAGAATCAAAATTTTTTAATAGATTAAAAGAAGTATACAGTGATTTTTCTCTTAGAAGTGATGAGAAAATATGGAGGGATTTATTAGATTTTAGCTTTCTTTGGAATGTAGGTAATAGAAAGATATTAGAGAAAGAGATGCTTGTATTTTTATCAGTTCATAAGTATTTACCTAAGAAAATATGGAGAATATTAGATTGTTATTTTGATTGGACATCAAATGAAATTGAGTTATATAAAAATAATAATAAGGAAATAGTTGATATAGTATTAAACGAAATCAGTACTTCTGAAATTCTTGGGTATGAATATATAGATGATATTCCTAAAGAATACATAGAGACATTTTTAGATTTTAGGAGTAAAGGGTATAAATTTATGAAAGAAAAGAAATTAGATTTAGCAAAGGAATATTTGTTAGATGCTTATTCTATATATCAAGATGATTTATACCTTATAAATATCTTGGGAGATTATAATGTTCTCATAAAAAACTTAAATTTTGCAAGAAGTTATTATAAAAAAGCTTTAGCAATAAAGTGCAATGATTTACATGCAATGACTGCAATTGGAAATACATATTTTCAAGAAAAGAATTATATAAAAGCTATAAAGTATTTTGAAAGATCTTTTTATATGTATAATCTTCAAATTGATGAAGAAAATTATGAAGCATATTTAAACCTTGCAAAATGTTATTGTTTTGTAAATAAATTAGAAAAAGCTAAGGAGATTCTAGAAAAGTTATTAGAGATAAGTCCACTAGATACCTATTGTAGTGTATATTTAAAAAATGTGAATAAGAAAATAGAAGAGTACAATGAAAGAATTAAAGAAGAGGATAACAAAAAAAAAGAAGGAAGTTTTCAAATATTTGAAAAATTGAAGAAAGGAAATTTTAATTCTTTTAATGGATTTCTTTCTATGAAAAATAGCGCAGCTAGGTGATATAGATATCAGAATAGTCTATATATTGAAAATTAATTATTAAAAAAGTCATAAAGCACAAGATTAAATTATTGTGCTTTATGACTCAAATTATATATACTATTTAACTAAATATATTTTCACCATTTATGCTAGACCATTTTCCGTCATATCCAGCACTAAAAGCACCTAACATAAAGTGGGCCATAGATATACCGAGATCTATATCTTCATAGCCTTTATTAGATTTTGTTATAAAAGCTTTCAATGTACCATTTATGAATGAATAAGCTATTGGCTTTTTATTTAAAGCAGAGGGAGCAAGTAAAGCTGAGTTTATTCCACAACGTACCCACCTTGGAATTGAAGAATCTTTCTCTATCAAAATATCATCGAAGGTTTTAATGTTTTGGGATAATCTTGAAAGTACTTTTTCTTTTAGTGATTTATCATTTGGAACATGTCCTAAAGAAATAACACAAATTAAATCTTCTTCTTTTGATAAGTTTAAATATTTTATACATTTTGCTTTATCGTAAGTTCCACCAATCCAGCATGTCCCAAGTCCTAGGGAAGTACATTCTAAAACTAATAATTCACCGTAATAGCCTATAAGCTTTTTTAAATTTTTAAGATTCCTATTACCGACTAAAGCTATAAGGTAGTCAGTACCTGAGATCATACCATAAGATGCTTTAAATCCTGTTAAAAATTGTTCACCATCTTCGATAAATTGTAAATTTAGTCCGCTTTCAGTATTTATATCATCAATTAACTGAATTATCTTTAATCTATTACCTTTACTTATTATCTTTTTTTCATAAGTTCTTCTTGATTGCCTAAATTTTATGGCATCATACCATTCTCTTTTCACTTTCATTTAGAGTACCATCCTATTGATATATTTCAAACATATTATACCATAAATGTAAAATAACTTCCAATTATTTTATAAATCCATTATAGAGCAGTTTTTAGATTGCTTAAACATTTCTGTAAGTCGACCTTTATTTATATAATTTGAGGCTCTCATTCTAAATCTATCATACTCGTTAAGACTGTAGAAGTTAATTAAGTCTATAGTAAGAAATAATCCATCTGCTAAAAGATATTGTAAATCTTTTAGATTGTTCATATCTTTACTTTCAATATCAATAGTTTCACATTTAACTTGTAGATTGCTAAAAAAATCTTTTCCTGCTATAAGCCTATCCATTATATCTGCTTTATCTATATTAGAAAAATCATTAGTAATAAGATCATTTATAAAATCAACAAAGTTTTTATTAAATTCTTTATAATTTTCATATGCATTTAGTAAGTCCATATTTATGCCCTCTTTCTATAATTATAAGATAGTATATATAATAGCACTAAATTATTAATGTTCACAGAGAAATAATAGAAAAAAGAAATTACTATGTGAAATAGATTTTAGATTTCACATAGTAATTTCTTAAAATATAACTACAATTATAAATTAACAAAAAGAGTGTTGTCTCATTCTAGTTTTATTAGAAGTACGTGCATGATAATGCCAATAATAATTATCATTATTTTCATGCTTTTCTACATTAGTAGGATTAATCTTACCTGCTGCATTTGCTACACACCAAGCTAGAGTAGAATTTTTTGACCATACATCTCCTTTTCTTTTTAATCTTTCAATAGCTTCATTATAAGAAATATTATTTCCTAAATAGAGATCGCCATTAATTAAAATAGCTTCGTAGTGGTCATATTTTCCATTGCGTATAGCATCTAATATTGCTGTAGCTATTATAAAATAAGTACCTTCTATTAAAAAGGCTACAGGAATGCTATTTTTAGTTTTATCAGATATAATCGATTTTTCTTCATAATTAATTATTCCTGTTTTTTTATTTAACTTCAATTCTACATTCAAATTTTCTTTTGAAGAGCCTAAAACTGTTTCTATATCATTATTCTCTAATAAGTGTATTCCATTATCTAGGTTATTATCAATAGAAGTATCATTTAATGTATCAATAATAGTATTAGGAATAATAATGCTTAATAAACAAGCTAATAATATACCTACAACTTTTCCCGTTGATTTTTGCAATTTTTAATCACCACCCTAATGCATATATGAGTATATTATATCACTTATGTAAAGGTTTTCCTAGAGGTAGTGTTAAGTAGACTCTAATAATTATCTTTCTAATTATTAGAGTCATTCATTTGTAATCTATTTTTCAATTTCTAAATTATTTAATACTTCTTCTAATATTTTTTGAACAAATTCAGATTTTCCCATGCCGCAAGCTTTAGAAAATTTATCAATTTTTTTTATAGTTTCTGGGCGTAAATAATAAGTTATTCTTTTTGGTTCTTCTAATTTTTCAACTTTTTTTATTCTAATTTTTCCTACGGATATTAAAGAATTATTTTCATTGGTATTAATTTTTTTTGTAGCTTCCATATTTGTATTTACATTTGTAAAATCATCTACATTTTTGTTTGTAAAATTATCTACAGTTGTATTTTCAGCCATCTTCTTTTTTTCTATCATTTGTTTTTTTAATTGTTCAAAATTTTTATTGATATCGTCCTTCTTAGCCAATATTTTCAACCAACCTTTCTAAAACTTTAAAAAATTGATTTGAAGATTCATCATCATATTCAAATACAGTTTTCCCCATTTTACCTGCTTCGGTTATTTTTACTCTCCTTGGAATTGGATCTGTAACTATATTAATCTTATCTGAAAAAAATTCTTTTAGGAATTCAAGGTTTTCTTTAGCATCTTTTGTACGTTGATCATACATATTAGGTACAATTAATGCAATTTTATCAGGTGTTAATCTTAGTTCAGTCAAATATTCATAAATACTTCCACAGGCTCTTACTGAAGCTGCTTCAACTTGAACTGGCATAATTATATTATCAACATAACATAATACTGCATCATTTACTCTAGTTCTTTGAGGACCACAATCTATTAATAGATAATCATAGTCTAAGTCTTCAAGACCTATTAATTTTTCTGAAAGTACTAAGTCAATCCTTGACTCTCTGTAAAATTCAGCATTAATTTCTTCTATATTGGAATTAGGAATTAAATCTAAATTTTCTCTTGCAGATATAATACATTCTCTTATATCAGTTTTGCTTCTTTTATCAATAAGGTCGTAAAAAGTTTTTCTATAATTAGCTTCAGATATGCCTAAAAATAATGAGGAATCATTTTGACCATCTAAATCTATCAAAATTACTCTAAATCCTAACTTTGCTAATCCATGAGCCAATTGAACAGAAACAGTACTTTTTCCTACTCCGCCTTTATTATTTAATATGGCTAATTTTTTCATATAAAACTTTGCTACATAAATGTAATTATAGTAGTAGCAGATTTCACCCCCTGGTTTAATAATTTATTGAAAATTTATTAATATATCTTAGCGATAGATTATTATAATTTAATAGGTATTTTATACTAATTCTACACTAAATTTTAAGTTAAGTATACATTGATAGCGTAAATAATTACATATTTTATAATATTTTTATTTATATATACCATTACAATTATGTTTACGTAAATGTTTGTATATATATTTGTAAATTCATACTGTTTATTCTTAAAGATGTAATATATAAATTTTTGAATTAAAAAAATTTGTATGAACTCACAAATAAATTCTTGTGAAATATATAGTATAATTTATTTATAAACGTTTACAGAGTATCGTTTATAAAAGATTTGAGCTTTTAGGCTCATCGTATAATTTTATAGAAAGTAAACTTTATGTTTATTAGCATATAGTTATACTTTAGAATGCATTTATTCTCCTTTAAAGCTAAGAATAGGAGTCTATCTACTTTTCTTAGCTTCCTTACATTAAATTATATATACCTCAAATTATATTTATATTAAATATAATTTGAGGTATAATTATTATATTAAAAAATATTGAAGTGTCCTATTTGAGGAGGAATGTTATGTTTAATAATAATAATGATAATATAGAATTATTTTCTATAAAAATTTCTAAATCAACATCGCTTAATTATTTTTTTGGTATTTCAGCATTAATTGCAGTAACTTTTCTTGCTTTCATAGTAAGTCAATTCTAGTTTTATATAATTTACTTAAAGGGGGTTGTCGCATAGTTTTAAATGCACAGCCCCTTTTAAAATTTAGAAAATCTTATTTATTAACAAAGGAGATTTATATATGAAAAACTGTTTATTTGTAGGAATTGGTGGTTGTATAGGGGCAATATTTAGATATTTACTTAGTAATATAACTATAAGAAGTGATTTCCCTGTTATTACTTTAATAACAAATTTTATTGGTGCTATAGTTATAGGGTGTGTCGTAGGTATTGTAGCGGAATATCCCAATATAGATAATAATATTGTGCTATTTTTGAAAACAGGATTATGTGGGGGCTTTACTACTTTTTCAACATTCTCTTTAGAGACATTATTATTAATAGAAAAAAATAAGATATTAGTGGCAAGTTCATATATATTTATAAGTATATTGATTTGTTTGTTAGGAGTATATGTGGGCAAAATGATCACACTTTTTATATGTAATAATTTATTTTAGTTTGAGTAATAAAAATAAAATAATGTGGTAATAATATATACAAAATATATAATTCAGGGAGATATATAATGAAAATCATTATAATTTTGTCTATTCTCTTTTTTACTTATTTATTTTATTTTTCTCTTTTAAAGGCTGCAGGTAAAGAAAGTCATTCATATAAACATAAAGAAAATAAATGATATTTCATAATGGGATAAAATCACAATTAAAATGTATATAAACTCATTTATGTAATTGTATATGTAAACATAAACGTTTGTATAATTATAAAAGAAACTATAATTAGCTTATAGTTTCCTTTGTAAAATATGTTAAAAAATATTTTTAATTAGTAACATCTTTCTTAATAAAAGTTATAAAAGAAAGAGTAATAAATATAATAGAAAGAATTATCAACTGAATTGCTCCCATATGTGGATCTAAAGCAAGATTAAGTTCATCCTTTAACATGGACATATAACCACCTTCACTAAGAAAAGATGAAAGATTTATATAAGGAATAAATGTTTTTACAATCCATGTTTGATTGAAATTAGCCATTACCATTGTAACTATGCTGCATCCAGAGAAGGCTGCCACAGGGAGTGCTACTGCTAAAGCTGTATTTTTAAATACTGTTGATAAAGCAAAAGCAAAGGAAATTACAAATAGAATGCTTATACAAGAAAAAGCTAATTTAGGAATTATAGAAACAAAGTAATTATGTTCACTTATTATTCCATCTTTAATTGCTAAAACAGGTGTAGTTAATCCATCAAAACCATAAATAAAACCGCTGACTATGGTAACTAAGGTTATTGAAGAGATTAACAAAACTAAGGATATAATCATTACTGACACTAATTTAGATAAAAGAATTTTCCATCTAGAAACAGGTCTTATCATAAGTAATCTAATAGTACCTTTTGAAAATTCAGAAGATACTATGCCACTAGCAATGATTACAGCTATAATTGCTATGATATTAATATATATCACATATATATTATCTACTGAATTTCTAGCATCAATATTATAATCTACAGGAGGTATGTTATTTCTTAAGCTATACCAGTTTGTTGATATTGAATCAATACTCTTTTGTTTATTGCTTTTATAATCTTTTTTATAATCTTCATAAGTATATCCACGTTGAATTTTGTACGAGAAGTTATTTTTAAAATCTTCTTCATTTAATAGAGGGTTGTATTTATTATTTATATTGTCAACTAATGATTGTATAGTTCTATTTCTCCAATCATTTTCTTCATAAGAGATATTATTATCTAATCTATATTTAGAAACTGATAATAGCTCTTCGGATAATTTTAAGTTTTCTTTTGTTAAATCTAAGTTGTTAATAATATTTTTATCATTAGGAGATTTTTTTAATTCTTCTTCTAAAGTTGATATATTCTTTTTAGTTTCTTCTATATTTTTTTTAGCTGTATTAACTTCATTTTCAGTATATTTTTTGTAATTTCTAGATGAAATAATATCCTTACTATCATTAAACTGCGTATTTAATGTATCAATTTCTTTTCTTATTTCATCTTCAGATAAATTTTCATATTTAGTTAAGATATCTTCATCAATATACAAAAATGTATTAGTAATATCTTTGATAGTAAATTTATCTAATAATTTTTGTAATGCTGTAGCTGTTAGTTGTTTTGTATATGTTGATTCTGTTAAATCATATCTCCAGTCATTCCATGTTATCTTATTATCCAGTTCAAATTGTAATTTATCAATGCACCATTGATAATAAATTTTCTCTAGTTCAGCATTTTTATTATCACCTAAGGTATTTATAGAGTTTTTATAATTGGTAATGTCCATTTTATAATTTTCTAGATACCAATCATTAGAATTATGATTATTAGTATAATTATATAATAACGGTAATCCAATAGTTGATATTAAAAGTAGTCCTATAATAATTTTTATACTTAGTTTGTTCCATTGTTTTATTAATTCATTTTTTATAAGTCCTAAAAATTTCATTTAATAAGTATCTCCTCTCTATACAATTTGATTTTTTGATCCTTTAGTAATTTTTAAGAATTCATCTTCTAATGATTTAGCAACTAAAGACATCTCATAGACAAGAACATTATTTAATACTAGCTCAGAGATTATTTTTCCAGAATCACTTCGTGTACATGAAAAGTGTAATTTCATATTTTCTATTTTAATATCAATATTTTTATTAATATTTTTTATTATTTCAATAGCATCATCTAGATTATTAACATCTAAAATATAATTATTTATATTTGATTTATCATCATGAATTAATTCATTTAAGGTCTTAATATCGATAATTTTACCACCATCAATAATACCAAATCGGTCACACATAAGCTCCATTTCACTTAAGAGATGGCTGGAGACAAGTACAGAAACACCTTCTGTTTCAGCTAGATTCCTTAAATTATCACGTAATTCCTTGATTCCCATAGGGTCTAAACCATTAGTGGGCTCGTCTAATATTAATAGTTTAGGATTATGCAACATAGCTTGTGCTAAACCAAGTCGTTGTCTCATTCCTAAAGAATATCGTTTAACTTTTTCATCAATACGATTTTCTAATTTAACCATTTTTATAACTTCATCTATTCTATTTTCAGAAATATTGCCATGCATTCTAGCATATATTTTTAAATTTTTTCGCCCTGACATATACCCATACATTTCTGGGTTTTCTATAATACCACCAACATTACTCATTGCAGATTCAAAATCTTCTTTTATATTTTTACCACAGATGAAAATATCACCTTCGCCTATATTGATAAGACCAGTTATCATTTTTATAGTAGTAGTTTTACCAGCTCCATTTGGACCTAAAAATCCAAATATTTCACCTGGTTTTATTGAAAAGCTTATGTTATCAATAATTTTCTTTTTTCCAATTGTTTTACTAACATTTTTAAGTTCTAAAACTGTTGACATATTCTTCACTCCTATCTGTACACATTGTATCAAAAAAAATAAACAATTATGTAAAATACTAAATATCTTAAGAAATACTTCATTTATAATAAGATTTCTTAATAATTTGTTAAGGAAGTAACTAATATTATTTTTTATATATGTAGTATTACAAAAATGTTATAATTAATGAGTTAAAACAAAAGATGGAGGGATTTTATGTATAGTTTTAAAAATGATTATAGTGAAGGGGCTCATCCTAGAATTTTGGAAGCCTTATTACGAACTAATATGGAACAAGATGAAGGATATGGTTTAGATAGATATTCTAAAGAAGCAATTGAATTATTAAAAGAAAAAATTATGAATAAAGATGTGGATATTCACCTTCTTCAAGGAGGAACACAAACAAATCTTATTGCAATATCTGCTTTTTTAAAGTCTTATGAGGCTGCTATTGCTGCTAATACTGGTCATATACTTGTTCATGAGACTGGGGCTATAGAGGCAACGGGACATAAAGTTATTTCTATTGCATCTAATGATGGAAAAATAAACTCTAAAGATATAGAGAAGGTTTTAAATGAGCATATCAATGAACACATGGTAAGGCCTAAATTAGTTTACATATCTAATCCTACAGAGATTGGGACTATATATAAAAGAGAAGAATTAAAAGAGTTAAGTGAGACATGTAAAAAAAATAATCTAATTTTATATGTAGATGGTGCTAGATTAGGTTCTGCACTGATGAGTCCAACAAATGACTTAACTTTGTCAGATTTATCAACACTTACCGATGCGTTTTATATTGGAGCAACAAAAAATGGTGCATTAATAGGAGAAGCATTAATAATTTCTAATGAAAATCTTAAAGATGACTTTAGATTTAATATAAAGCAAAGAGGTGGATTGATGGCTAAAGGAAGAGTTTTAGGAATACAATTTTTAGAACTTTTTAAAGATAATCTTTATTTTGAACTAGCTAATCATGCCAATAAGATGGCTGAGATTATTAATAAGTCTATTAAAGAATGTGGACTTGACGTATTGATTTCATCAAATACAAATCAGATATTTCCCATTGTTCCTAACGATTTATTAACAAAGCTTGAAGATAAGTATAAATTTACATTATGGGAGAAAATAGATGAAAAAAATTCTGTAATACGCATTGTAACATCATGGGCTACAAAAGAAGACATGGCTAGAGAACTGGCTAATGATTTCAAAAAATTAATATAAAAATATATAATTACCCTTATATCGACATGTTAAGATGTTCAAATAAGTAAAATAAATTGGAAATTTGTAAAATACTGTTGTATAATATATATGTATGGTATAAAAAGGATCAATGTTATTTTATAAAGTATAGGGGTGATTATATTTATGAAAAAAGTGCGATGTATTTCTCTAATGAATGTCCTAAATGGATTAGAATCTATATATATAGACATAAAAAATAATCATTCTAGTAATAATGAGTGTTTTATACCGTTACTAGAGTTATATAGTGATATGTTGCTTAAAAAAAATAAAATAAACAGCAAAAGATTGAGGTCTTTTAAAAAGGATATAAAAGCTAATAATATTCAATTTTATAAAAAGAATAAAAAGTATTTTTCTGTGTTAAAGAATATAAAAAATGCTAGCTCGTACGATTATGATAATGCTTTAAAACATATGGAGGCATTAGTTAAAGCTAATGATTTTTTAATTGATAAAATTAAAGAAAACAAAGATGTTGAAATAAAAATTATGGCTAGTTCCCTTCAAAATTATCCAAGTTTTATTTTATCTAAAGATATCTGCAAAGGGATGTCTGGAAAAGATTTTTATGATAAGTATATATGCTATTATTCAAGAATATATAAGACTCCTTTTCTTGAAGAGTATAAGAATTTATTTTACTAATAAAAATAGAATAATACGTTTAAAAAGTGTTAGAAAGAATGCAATAACTTTCTAACACTTTTTTATATATGAAAACACATATGTAATCATATATACAAACATATACACAAATATAATTGTAATTAAATTATGTATTTGAAATTGATAATTAGCATATAAAATCTGTATATATGCAATACCGAAATTTATAAAGTTGAAGTATTCTAACTATTGAAAGGAGTGATTTTCATGAAGATGAAGAAAATATTATTACTATTGGGAGTTATGATGATTATAACTAATTCAATAGGTTGTGGAAATGAAAAAGCAAAAAATGATTGGAATGAATTTAAGACAGTAACAGTGTCTAATCAAAGTTATATTGGTGGATTTAATGATGAAAACTTTGGAATAACTGTAGGATATGCCGGTGAAAGTAAGTATTCTACAGATGGTGGTAAAACTTGGAGTGAAGGAAAGAATTCTTCGCTATGTAGATTTGGATTGGCAATTATTAATGATAAAGTTGCATATAGTTGCGGAAATGGAAGTAATGTAAGAAAAACAAAGGATGGTGGTAAAACATGGGAAGCTATAAAAGATTTTGGTAAATCTGAGCCAAATCAATGTAGATATTTAAGTTTTATTAATGAGAATGAAGGAATAATAGCGTCTCCAGAACAATTGGGTATTACTAAGGATAGTGGCAAGGAATGGATAGATATTACATTACCAAAGGACATTGGCAATATTCTTGGAATATTTTATAGTGATAAGAAAGTAATCTATATTGTAGATAGTAACAAAAAGATATATATAAGTAAAAATGCTGGAGACACTTGGGAAAGTAAAGATCTAAAAGCTGATGATATGAATACTACTGTGTCTAGTGAAAGTGCATTAGCTATACATTTTGATGATGAAAATAATGGTAGAGTTTTTTATTATACATCAGAATTAGTAGTAAAATCAGTAGTTACTAAAGATGGAGGGAGTACATGGAAAGATGAGAAAGTGCAAGAAGTATGTGGACAAGCAATGTTCTTATCTCAAGATGGTAAATTATTAAGTGTTAATAGTTCCGTTGATAAAAGTATAATTTTATTGAAAGGTAAGTAGAAGTTACCGTACTTATGTTGGCGGAATAACAAATAAAAATTTCATTATGATCCTCTTTTTTTTAATTCACAAATCACGATCTCGTGGTATAATTTACCTAATGTAGGAGGTAAGGATTATGGATATTAGTATCAATGAGCATAATAATAATTTTGTAATACCTATGAACTATTATGAAGGTAATAATTTAGATAATGAATTTGTGATTTCAAAAAGATTTACTTTTGTTTTAATAGAAAGAGGATCCGGTTTTTTAAGCATTAATAATAAGCAAATATTTTATATAGCACCAGTAATTTTTTGTCTTAATGAAAAAGAAAGAATAGTAATTAATGAGGAGAAGGATACACCAGTTAAAGTTATTTTTTTTCATCCTAATGTTATTAATGACTGCTTTGATTTTAATAATATTAGAAATCTTCTTGAGAATGAAAGTGTAACAATGATTCAAGATAGAGAAATTATTGTTCATTTTATAGAGCGAAGTGAAAAGTATTTTGGAAAGATAAATATAGGCCCAATAACTTATAGAAAGTTTGATAAATTATTTGAATTATTAAAGAAGGAAACTACTCTTCAAAATAGGGATAACTGGCCTTGCAGAAGTAGATCTTATTTATTTGAAATTTTATTTTTGATAGATAATATATATTCAGAAAGTGATGCCATAATTGAAAAATTTGAATCAACAATTGATGAAGAATTTAATGATATATTAATATATATATATAATAATTACAATGAGAAGATAACAATAGATTTATTAACTAAAAAGTTTAATATAAATAGAACTACTTTATCAGAAAAGTTTTCTAAATTAGTTGGAGAATCAGTAATAACCTATTTAAATAAGTTGAGAATAAATATGGCTTCTATATTATTGAGGGATACTAAATTACCTATTGCTGAAGTTATGGAGAGAGTTGGATTTAATGATGCTACACATTTTCTCCGTACATTTAAAAAGTATAAGGAAATGTCACCAAGTGAATATAGAAGTAAATATTGTTGGATGTAAAAACACAAACATATACGCAATTATAAATGTTTACAAATATGTTTGTGTTTTTAATAATTTTAATTAGAAGTTATAGAGTAAAATTTTATTTTGTAAGAATGTTTTTGAGTATCCCCGGGGGATACTCAATTAATTATTAAGTAATATATTTTTATTTACTTCTTTTTCAAAGTATATTCTATCATCCTCAGTAATAAAAGCAGAATATGGAACTATGAGATACTCATTACCTTTAAACAATATATAATAACAATCATCTGTTTTTTTTACTTCATATATTAGAGAAAATAACCTTATATAGCTACTATAATCTTTATTAACAGTTATAGCATCACGATCAATTTTTATTTGTATATATTCTTCTGATGGAATATGTCCTTCTTCCACCATATTATTTATTAATTTCTTATTTTTTTTAGTTAATGACTTTTTTGTAGTGAATAGGTTAATTATTGCAAGGAAGAATAGAAGACCACTGATAGCAAAAGGCAGTAATTTTGGAATTTTATCTGATATAAAGGTATTAATTAATAGCCATATTGTTATGGATAAAGATATCAATGAGATAGATCTATTCCATTTTGCCTTTGACATTATTTCGTCATATGTATCATGAAAGCTCCCGCAGCTTAATAAGCAATCTATTACTTGTTCACGTGTGATTTTATATTCAAATAACATTTAATTTTCACCTTCTTCATTAGAACTATTTTGAATCTAATATGTTTTTTAAATTTTTCAATTCTGTATTGTTAACTGCATCGAAAGGAATAATTAAATCTAATCCTCCTTTTAAATTAATAAAAAATAAATCTTCTATAATTTTAGTATTATAAATAGAGGATAGTTTTATGGTACGTTTATAATATCTATTATCTATTGTAATATATTCATTATCAATGCTAACTTTCATCTGTTCATTTACTAATATATCTCCATTTGATATCATTTCCATAAGTAGTCGTCTTAGATTGATTAGAGATAATTTGGGATAAGCATAAAAGAAGAGACAGGCTATCATTAGAAAGATAAAGCTAAATACAGTAAAGAAAATAGACATAATTCTATCTATAAGAGATATTCCTAATAAATATAGTAATATAACCTGTATACCTGATGCTAATAAAAATAGTATGGCAGGTATATATCGTATAATATTTGTCTTCCTTTTATATTCTTTTGAAGAAAAAGCATCAAAGGAATAGCACTTTAGCCATTGCTCTAATGTATTTTCATAAGTTATATTAATCATTATTGGACTACTCCTTTCTTACTATCTATTATCATATTTACAAATTTAGTTCTTTCATTTTCATCATTAAAAGCTTCATGTGGAATGATTAAAGAAAAATTTCCTCTAAAAGTAATAAATAAAGACTTATTAATGTTATCTATTTTGTTTACAGAGAATACTGGAATAGTATTTATATCATTATTTCTTGTTACAATGATTAAATCACCATTAAGTTTAACCTCTGTTTCTTCATCAAATAAAGGTTGATATTGTTTTATATTTTTAAGTATCTCTTTTTTTTGTTTAGATAAAAATCTTTTTGGAAAAGTAAAATGATTTATAAGTGAAGCTATTGCAACTATAGAAATTAGTGTTGTGAGAATAATCACTATAATAAAGTCTTCATCATAGACATTTACTATATATAATGAAGCACAATAATATATAATTCCTACTAAAAATATTGAAGTGAAAATCCATCTAGATATATTCATTTCTATTTTTGATGATTTATAAGAATTTTTTTGGTACACATAGCATTCTAACAATTGATTTAACGTATTAGTATATTTAACCTCTATCATAGATACTCCTCCATTAGAAATAATTTATATATATAACATAATATTACTATAGCTCTACGGTATTTGTCAAAAAAATAATTTATTAATCGAAAATAGACGATAATTGTACCGATTATAAACTATAAATTTTTCAGAAACATATATGCTATAATATTAAAAGATAAGGGCTGTCGAACAAAGGAGTGAGGCAGCTTTTTCAGTAAAATAGAGCAAATGAAAGGTATAGTGCAGAGTACAAGTATCAGGGCACAAGGCACAGATGCATGGATGGTTAGGGCACAAGTATCAGGGCACAAGGCACAGTGATGGTGGAAATTCCTGTGGAATTTCTTGGATTGAAAATGCTTAAGTTTGGAGTATAGAGTAGGTGAGTTTTCTTAAGATAGTTGCATTTGATATGGAAGTCATTACAGGGGGCTAATGAAGGTTGCACCTTCATATAGCTTGGTGAATATATGGAGTAAATATGAGAACACTTCGCTGTCTGCAGGACTATAATAAAATTCCTCTCAAAGAGGAATTTTCACCTTACTTGTGCCCTGTGCCTTCTAACCTATGCCATGACTAAAGGAGGTATCGCTAACAACTTTTCATTTGTTAATGATACACCCCTTTTTCTATATAAAATCTTCTTTAAAAATATTGTAGTATAATTCTGTTACTTCTTTATTATCAAGAAGTACTAACTTTTCTTTTCTTGCAAAACGAAACTTAAACCCACATTTCTCAATTACTCTCTTAGATCTATTGTTGAAATCATAATGTCCACACCAGATTAAATCTAGATTCAGTTCATTAAATCCATAATTTAATAATTGATTTACTGCTTCAGGAATAAAACCATGTCCCCAAAACTTTGGATTTAATGCATAACCAATTTCTTTTTGATTTAAATGTTCTAAGGTTTTATCAGGTTTTCTATTATGGAGTCCTATGCTGCCGATAACTTTCTTTTTTGATTTAAGTTCAATAGCATAAGTGTCATTATTTTTTATAAACGTTTGAATTATTTCTTTACTTTTCTCTTCATTCTCATGAATTGGCCATCCAGCATTGTGACCAACTAGGTCGCTTTTAGCGTACTCATATAAGTCGTTACTATCGTCTTCTTTCCATTGTCTTAATAGCAATCTCTCAGTGTATAAATTTTTCATAATACCTCCGTAATTTAACATATTTAACAAAGATTATATCATCTTGTGTTTAAGATGAAAAGAAATAAAAAAACATTAAGAAAACGTTTATATTTTAAGAAATTCATATGTTTTATTTTTAAGATTATGTAATATGAATAGTCAATTTATTCACATAAAATCATTTTTATCATAGTAATAATTATTGACAATAATTAAATTGAGAATTTAGTAATGAATGAAAATAACAATGAATTAAATAACTATTTGTGGAAAAATGTCAAAACAGGAGGCGGAGGAGGTTTTATTCCTGCTATCATTTTTAACGAAAGTGAAAAAAATTTAGTTTTTATTAGGACTGATATGGGTGGAGTTTATCGATTAGATTCCTCAAAAGAGGAGTGGACTTCTCTAACTGATTGGATAGGATTCGATGATTGGAATTATATGGGGTGCGAGAGTTTAGCTACAGATTCCTTGGAACCGAATAGATTATATGTACTAGCTGGAACCTATACTAATGGATGGTCAGGTAATGGTGCCATATTAAAATCTGTTGATAAAGGAGATACTTTTAGAGTAATAGAATTACCATTTCCTACAGGTGGAAATATGCCAGGTAGATCTATGGGAGAACGTTTAGCCATAGATCCCAATGATAATAGTATTCTTTTTTTAGGTACTCATAATGGACATGGACTATGGAAAAGTAAGGATTTTGGTGAAACATGGTCAAAGGTAGAAAGTTTTAAATATACAGGGGATTATAGAGATCCTAATTTTAATGATCAAACTGGTGTTGTCTGGGTTACTTTTGATTCTTCAACAGGATCAAAAGGTAAAGCAACACAAACTATTTATGTAGGAGTAGCTGATACTAAGAAAAGTATATATAAGACTATTGATGGAGGAGAAACTTGGTTTCCTTTAGATGGACAACCTACTTTAGAAAATCAATCTAGTTGGACTATTATAGATGAAAATACAAAGAACGTTATTCCACGTGCCTTTTTACCTCATCATGGAATATTATCTTCTGATGGATTTTTATATATAACTTATAGTAATGATGCAGGTCCTTATGATGGTACAAAAGGTGATGTATGGAAATATAATACTAATACAGGTCAATGGACAAATATAAGTCCTATACCATCTAGTAGTGATGATAATTACTTTGGATATGGTGGATTAGCAGTAGATAAGAACAATCCTAACATTATTATGGTTACTAGTTTAAATTCTTGGTGGCCAGATACTAGAATATATAGAAGTATTGATGGAGGAAACAGTTGGTCTGAACTTTGGTCTTGGGATGGATATCCAAATCGTAAGTTAAATTATGTGCAAGATATATCTAAGGCACCTTGGTTAGATTGGGGAGTACAGAAATCAATGCCAGAAATATCACCGAAGCTTGGATGGATGACTGGAGGAATATCAATTGACCCATTTGATTCTAATCGCATGATGTATGGAACAGGGGCAACAGTATATGGTTCTGATGATGTCACAAATTTAGATAGAGGCGAAAAGATAACCATTGAGGTTAAAGCTAATGGAATAGAAGAGACATCTGTATTAACACTTATAAGTCCACCTACAGGTGCACATCTATTAAGTGGAATGGCTGATGTATGCGGATTTTGTCATGATGATTTAGATAAGGCTCCAGATAAGATGATGACAACGCCTAATTTCAATACAGTAAGTATGGATTATGCAGAACTTGCGCCTAATTTTATTGTTCGAAGTGGGAATGTTAATGATAGTGATAAAAATATAGTGAAAAGTTGTGGATTTTCCTATGATGGGGGCAAAAACTGGTTTCAAGGCAATGATATCAGTGGAATAAAAGGCGATGCAGGCGGATCAATTGCTTCAGCTGCTGATGGATCTATAGTTTTGTGGAGTCCAAGTGGAAACGGAAATAAAGCAGTTTGTTTTTCAAAGGATAATGGTAGTTCATGGATTGAATCTAAAGACATTCCTAATGGAGCTATTATAGCGTCAGATAGAGTAAATCCAAAGAAATTCTATGGATTTTATAATGGAGTTTTCTACGTTAGTAACGATGGTGGAGCTAATTTTAATGCCACTGAGGCTGATGGTTTACCTACTACTGGTAGTTGTAAATTTAAAGTTCTTCCTGGTGTTGAAGGTGATATTTGGCTATGTGGTGGTAGTAAGGATGGGGCATATGGTGTATGGCATTCTGTTGATTCTGGGGATACATTTTTAAAATTATCAAATGTACAGGAAGCTGATACTATTGGCTTTGGAAAAAAATCAAATGGAAAAGACTATATGTCCCTATATAGTAATGCAAAGATTAATGATATTCGTGGCATATTTCGTTCAGATGATGAAGGAAGAAGTTGGACTAGAATTAATGATGAGTATCATCAATATGGTGTTGCTAATTCAGATATAACTGGAGATCCCAGAGTATATGGCCGTGTTTATTTAGCTACTAATGGTCGTGGAATTATATATGGAGATATACAAAAGAAGGTAAATTACGGAGATATAAATAATGATGGAGATATAAATGTAATAGATTATACATTACTCCAAAGATATTTATTAGGTAAAACTGACTATGAAATAAATCTCCAAAATAGCGATTTAAACCAAGATAATAAGGTAAACAGCACGGACCTAATGCTATTAAGAAAAAATATCATTGGTATAAAAATAGAAGGAGATTAGATATATGAAATTACAGATGTTCAATATAAATAATTCAACATCTAGCAATGTAGTAAGTGGTAAGTTTAAAATTATTAATACTGATTCAAACTCAGTAAATTTATCAGATATAAAAATTAGATATTATTACACCATAGATAGCAAAAGAGAACAAAGCTTTTGGTGTGATTATTCGTCTATGAATGTTGGATATAATAGCATTTCAATAACTGATAAAGTTACAGGAACTTTTTATAAGTTAGATACAGTTGTAAAGGGTGCAGATTATTATCTTGAAATCGAATTTAAAACCGGTGCACCAGTTCTTCCGTCTGGAGGAACAGTAGAAATTCAATGGCGTTTTGCTAAAACAGATTGGACAAACTATAATCAAAATAATGATTACTCTTTTAATAGTTCAGCAACTGAACTAGTGGATTGGGATAAAGCGATTTTGTTAGTAAAAGATATAGTAGTAAGTGGTGAAGTCCCAACAGAAGAAGTAATTATTCCTCCTGGAGAACTATCTCCTAAAATTAAAGTAGAAATGTTTAATATTAATACTTTAACTACTTCTAATTCAATCACACCTAAAATTAAGGTTACCAATATTGGTAGTGTTGATATAGATCTTTCAAAATTGAAATTAAGATATTATTTTACTAGTGATAGTGATAAGTTACAAAAATTCTGGTGTGATCATGCTAGCATCACAACTGGTGGATATAAGGCAATAACAAGCAGTGTATTAGGAACTTTTGGTTCATTCACTCCAAGTGAAAAGAGCGTAGATAGTTATCTAGAGATCTCTTTTGATACTAATGCTGGTTCTTTAGAAGCTGGTGATATATTAGAAGCACAAATTAGATTTGCAAAAATTGATTGGTCAAATTTTGATCAAAGCAATGACTATTCTTTTAATAGTACTTCATCTAATTATGTTGAATGGAGTAAAATTACTGGATATGTAGATGGAAAACTTTTATGGGGAGTTGAACCAAATGGATCAGTAGTTATTTTAGATTCTGAAATATCACCATCTAAAGCTATAGTAGATCTGAATTCTCCAGAAGATATAACTATAACTATTACCTTTAATGGTAACACTTTTAAAGGTATAGAAGGATTAGTTGAAAATGAAGATTTTATTATAAAAGAAAATGTAGTGATTTTAAATAAAAGTTATCTAGAGGCTCTTAAAGCTGGAACTGTACTATTAACATTTAATTTTAGTGCTGGTAGTTCAAAAATATTGACATTAACAGTGAAACCTAAAGATATTCCACCAAAAGATAGTTTAATAGTTACTATTGATTCAAAAGAAGCAACAGCAGGTGATACAATCACAATTCCAGTAACAATAAGTGGTATTACTACTAAGGGATTAAATGCTAATAATTTTACTTTAAAATATGATAAAGAGATATTTGAAAATGTAGAAGTAGAAGCTGGAGATATTTGTGTAAATGAAGAGCTTACTTTTGTTTATAATGTTGATGCAGAAAATGGTTTAATTTATGTTATGTATTGTGACTCTACAGGAGAGGGATTAGAAGCAATAAAAACAGATGGTATTTTTATGAGTATAACAGTAACTATAAAATCTGATGCTAAATCTGGAACTTCAGAGATTTCAGTTGAAGATAAAGGTGTCTTTGCAGATATTGATATGAAAGTTTATGAAGTAGACTTTGTGTTAGGTGTAATTGAAATCAAAGAAAAAGAGGTACCACCTATCGATGAAAAGAAACTTTCTGTAGAAATCACTTCTATTTCTGGTAATCAAGGTTCAAAAATAATAATACCGGTTGTAGTATCAGGTATAGATAAAGACAAATTAAATGCTTTCAATTTTGCTTTAAGTTATGATGCTTCTCTTTTTGAGAATGTAAGTGTATCTGCAGGTGAAGTTGCAATTAATCCTACTCTAACTTTTGTTAGTCATATAGATGAGGTATCTGGAACAATTTATGTTATGTATTGTGATTCAACAGGAGATGGTTTAGAGGCAATAAGTTCTGATGGTACTATTCTAAATGTTCAGTTATCAATAAAAGAAGATGCTACTATAGGGACTACAGAATTAAAGGTTTCTGATGATGGAGTTTTTGCTGATATTAATAGTGTAGTATATACTACAACTTTTAAAAATAGTGTAATAACAATATTAGAAAAGGAAGTTCCACCTATAGTAGATGATAAGTTTACTGCCACTATCGAATCTACTAAGGGAAAAGCAGGAGATGTAGTAATTGTACCAGTAGTATTAAAAAATACACCTGATAGTGGTATAGCAAATTTTGATTTCAAAATAAAATATGATGGTAGTATTTTAGATGTAACTTCAGTATCTGCTGGTAGTATAGTTACAAATCCTAATTTAAACTTTAAATATAATGTTAATACTAGTAGTAATTTAATTTATGTAACTTTTATAGATTTTGAGGCTTATGGAAATGATCTAATTAAAGAAGATGGTGATTTAGTGAATATAACTTTCACAATAAAAGAAAATGCTTCAGCTCAAAAAACAAGTATTACTACAAGTGGTGATATTAATTTTGCTGATTATGATGGTAAAACTTTAGAGATTATTTTCAATGAAGGTTCAATAGAAATAGGTTAATTAATAAATTTGTGCACTTTGCCTTAAGGCATTGTGCACTGATTATGGGAGAGAATTTATGAAGATAAAAAATGTATTTAATTTGTTAAAGAAAACTTCTTATAGGAGTACTTTAAATAATATTAATATAACTATAAACACCGAAGAAGATATAAAAAATATAAGTCCTTATATTTATGGAATAAATTATGATTTTTTAAATAATGAAGGTACTATTCCATCAGTTGCTACAGCTTGTAGATTAGGTGGCAATAGATTTACGGGATATAACTGGGAAAATAATGCTTCTAATGCAGGAAAAGACTGGATGCATTATAGTGATAATTATTTAACTATGAATATACCGGAAAGTGAAGAAAATATACCAGGGAAAGTTGTAACTAATTTTAAGGAACATTGTATAACTAATAATATTCCATATTCATTTGTAACAGTTCAAATGGCTGGATATGTATCTAAAGATAAGGATGGAATTGTCACAGAAGAGGAAACTGCACCATCATCTAGATGGGTAAAAACCATTAATAGAAATAGTGAAGAATATTCATCATCACCAGATTTAAATGATGATTATGTTTATATGGATGAATTTATAAATTTCTTATTAAATAAGTATGGTGATGCTTCAACAATAAATGGAATAAAAGGCTATTGTCTTGATAATGAGCCTGGGTTATGGGCAGAAACGCACCCAAGAATACACCCAGAAAAAGTGAAATGCTCAGAGTTAATTGAGAAATCTACTGATACAGCAAAAATGATTAAAGATTTAGATAATTCTGCGGAAACTTTTGGCCCTATATTATATGGAATGACAGCTTATGAAAGTTTGCAAGAAGCTCCTGACTGGTCAGAAGTAAAAGGAGATTATGATTGGTTTGTAGATTATTATTTAGATGAAATGAAAAAAGCTAGTGATAATGATAATAGGCGTCTTTTAGATGTATTTGCTTTTAATTATTATTCAGAAGCTACTGGTGGTGGATCTAGAGTAGTTTTTGGTAGTGATATTACAAATATTGAATGTAATAAGGCACGGATACAAGCCCCTAGAACTCTTTGGGATTCAAGTTATGTTGAAGATAGTTGGATTGGGAAGTATCGCAAAGAATTTATTCCTATAATACCGAAAATGAAATCTTCTATCGAAAAATATTATCCTGATACAAAACTATCAATACTTGAATATAATTTTGGCGGCGCAGATCATATATCTGGTGGAATAGCTCAAGCAGATAGCTTTGGTATATTTGCTAACGAAGGCGTATATTTAACTAGTTATTGGCCTTTAAGTGGAGATACTAATTATATTCAGGCTGCTTATAATTTATATAGAAATTATGATGGCAAAAAATCAACTTACGGTGATATACACGTTAAAAGTGACACTTCTGATATTGAAAATTCTTCTGTATATGCATCATTAGATAGTACTGATGATTCTAAGTTGCATATAATTCTTATAAACAAAAATTATGATTCTGATATAACAATAGATGTTAATTTAGAAGGTAGTGGAATATATACTAGTGGGAAAGTATGGGCTTTTGATGAGAATAGTAGTGATATCAAAGAATTACCAGAAATAAATAACATCGATTCTAATAAATTTTCTTATAGCATTCCTAAGCTTACAGCATGTCATATAGTTTTAAACAGAGTAAATTCTATAATTGATACTACTGATTTTGTAGTAACTGATGGTAATAAATTTAAAATCAACGATGAGAATTTTTATTTTGCAGGTACTAATAATTATTATTTAACCTTTGCACCAAATGCTATGGTTGATGATGTGTTTAATTCTGCTAAATCAATGGGACTAAAGGTGATGAGAACTTGGGGATTTATTGATGGTGAAAGCAAAAGTGATGTAGTCATGCAACCATCATTAGGAGTTTATGATGAAGATGGATTTAAAAAATTTGATTATGTTGTTAAAAAAGCTAGTGATTATGGCATAAAATTGATAGTGCCATTTGTGAATAATTGGGATGAATTTGGTGGCATGAATCAGTATATTAAATGGGTTGGTGCTAGTAAACATGATGATTTTTATACAAATAGCCAATGTAAGGAGGCATTTAAAAAGTATATTAAACACTTTTTAACACGAGTGAATACATATACTGGTAAACAGTATATGTATGATTCAACTATTATGGCTTTTGAGCTTGCTAATGAACCGAGATGTCAAAGTGATCCATCTGGAGACACTATTTATAATTGGACTAAAGAGATTAGTGAGTTTATAAAATCTATAGATAAGAATCATCTTGTATCTATTGGAGATGAAGGTTTCTTTAATAGAGATAGTAGTGACTGGAATTATAGTGGTGGTGAAGGTGTAGATTTTGATAGGCTTATGACTATAGATACCATAGACTTTGGGACTTTTCATTTATATCCTGATGGATGGAATAGAAGTGTAGAATGGGGGACTACTTGGATAGTGGATCATATCAATGCTGGTAAAGCTTTAAATAAACCAGTAGTTCTTGAGGAATTCGGTGTTAAGTCTAATAAAGATGAAGTTTATAAACTATGGGGGGATACAGTAGTCAATAATGATGGTGCTGGACTTATGTCATGGATTCTAACAGGGATAGGTTATGATGGTAATCTTTATCCAGATTATGATGGATTCCGTATAGTTTATCCAAGTTCTACGGCCACAGTTCTTTCAGAAACTGCTGCAAAATTAAATGAGAAATCTATTAATACAAGTATTTTAGGTGATGTTAATAATGATGGAGCTATTAATGTATTAGATTATTTAGTTATGCAAAAATATGTATTGGGAAAAACAGAGAGTATAGATTTAACAAGAGGAGATTTAAATAAAGATAATAAGGTTAATAGCTCAGATTTGTTATTGCTTAGAAAATTTTTAGTAAAAATAATCTCCAAATTTAATTAAAAAGATAAAGGAGAAATTTTAATGTCAGAAAAAATAAAAAAAGAATATAAAGACCGTTTTATAGATCTGTGGGAAAAAATACACGATGAAAAAAATGGATATTTTAAAAAATTTGATGTAGATGGTAAATCATTAAAAGTTCCTTATCATTCAATAGAAACTTTAATATGTGAAGCACCTGACTATGGTCATGAAACTACTAGTGAAGCTTTTAGTTATTATATATGGCTTGAAGCTATGTATGGTAAGCTTACAGGAGATTTTGATAGTTTTAAAGATTCATGGGCATCAACTGAAGCATTTATAATTCCTCATGGCAAAGGGCAAAATGGTATTGAAGCTTATAATCCTAGTAGTCCTGCCACATTAGCAAATGAATATCCAACTCCAGATAAGTATCCTACTAAGCTACAATTCGGCGCCTCTGTTGGACAAGATCCTATTAATTATGAATTAAAGAACGCTTATGGATCTTCAGAAATGTATGGAATGCATTGGTTACTTGATGTAGATAATTGGTATGGCTATGGTGATGATACTGCTCCTGTCTATATAAATACTTTTCAAAGAGGACCAATGGAATCAGTATGGAGAACTATTCCGCATCCATCAATAGAAGAATTTAAATGGGGAGGGCAAAATGGTTTTTTAGACTTATTTACTGGTGATAATAGCTATGCAAAACAATGGAGATATACTATTGCTCCCGATGCTGATGCTCGTGCTATACAAGCCACTTATTGGGCAGATGCTTGGGCTAAGGAACAAGGAGAAAATGTAGATGAAGAGGTAAGTAAATCTTCTAAAATGGGTGATTATTTAAGATATTCTATGTTTGATAAATATTTTAAGAATATAGGAGTAGGTTCTGATTCACCTTCTAATACAAGTCAACATTATCTATTATCTTGGTATTATTCATGGGGTGGAGGACTAGAAGCAAATTGGGCATGGAAAATAGGTTGTAGTCACAATCACTTCGGATATCAAAACCCTATGACTGCATGGATATTAACAAATGTAGATAATTTTAAGCCAAAGTCATCTAATGGGGTATCAGATTGGAAAAAGAGTTTAGAGCGTCAATTAGAATTTTATCAATGGTTGCAATCAAGTGAAGGTGCTATTGCTGGAGGTGCTACTAATTCTTATATGACAGAAGATGGAAGTTATCAAAAATATCCTTCAGATTTGCCTACTTTTTATGGAATGGTCTATGATTGGAAGCCGGTTTATCATGATCCACCAAGTAATAACTGGTTTGGAATGCAAGGGTGGTCTATGGAACGTGTTGCTGAATATCTTTATGAAACTGGAGATAAAAAAGCAATGGATATTATGAAAAAGTGGGTAGAATGGATTAAATCTGTTGTAAAACTTTACGAGAATGGAGACTTTGAGATTCCGGATAGATTAGAGTGGTCAGGTAATCCAGATAATTGGACTGGTTCCTATACAGGAAATCCAAATCTTCATGTTAAGGTAGCGTCTTATGGAAAAGATCTTGGAATAACAGCAGCTGTAGCTCAAACTCTTTTATACTATAGTGCTGCTACTAAGAAATATGGAACTTTTGATAAAGATGCTAAAGATTTATCAAAAGAATTATTAGATCGTATGTGGAATTTATATCAAGATGATAAAGGATATTCAGCAGAAGAGAGCAAGGAAGATTATAGTAAATTCTTTGAAACAGAAGTTTATGTTCCATCAGGTTGGAGTGGAAAAATGGCTAATGGAGATGAGATTAAATCTGGAATTAAATTTTTAGATATTCGTTCAAAATATAAAAATGATCCTGATTTTGATAAAATCTCAGATGCTTATAAAAATAATGAAGCTCCAGTTTTTAAGTATCATCGTTTCTGGACAGAGGCTTCTATAGCTATTGCAAATGGAGTATATGCAATTTTATCTGAAGAATTAGAAGACACTGAAATCTTAAAAGGAGATATTAATGGTGACGGAAGTGTTAATGTCTTAGATTATGCATTATTACAACAGTATCTTATAGGCAAAGATGTTAATGTAAGTAAAGAAAATTCAGATATTAATGATGATGGTAAAATTAACAGTACGGATCTTATGCTCCTTAGAAAACTAGTTCTTAATATAGCATAATAAGGGGGAAGTTATATGTCAGGGAAATTAGTAGGGGCAGGAAACCTTATAAAGAATAGTACCTTTGATGGAGGTGTAGGACTACCTTGGACTACTGTAGAAACTTATCCAGCTCATGCAGAATTTGATATAGAGGATGGAAAGTATAATATAACAATTATAACACCTCCAGATGAAAATAGAAGTAAAGATACTAGATGGGCAATTCAACTTCGTCATAGAGGACTTGTATTGGAGCAAGGTCACACTTATACTGTGCAATTTACTGTAACTGCTACAGCAGATTGTAAGGTATATCCTAAAGTTGGGCAACAAGCTGAACCATATCTTGAATATTGGAATTATCACAAGAATTGGGAAACTGTAGAAGTAAAAGCTAATGTACCAACAACGATAACTGAAGAATTTACAATGACATCATCAACTGATAGAACTGCAGAATTTACTTTCCATCTTGTAGGAGATTGTTTAGCAGCGACTCTTCCTTACACTGTATCTTTTGATAATATATATTTAAAAGATCCACTATTTAATGGATATGAGCCGGAAATACCAGAACCTACAAATGGGGTTCGTGTGAATCAAGTGGGATATTTCCCTAACTTGAAGAAAGAGGCTGTATTAGTTTCTGCTGAAAATAGTCCAGTAAGTTGGAGGCTATTAGATGCCAACGAAAATATAGTTTATAGTGGAAAAACTACAGTGTTTGGATATGATGAAAATTCAGGAGATAACGTTCATCTAATAGATTTTTCAGATTACTCTAAAGAAGGAAAGGATTATAAAATAGTAGTAGATAAGTCTGATGAAAGTCCAGCAGAAAGTATGTCATTCAAGATTTCAAAGGATATTTATTCAAGTATGAAAGATGATGCTATAAAATACTTCTATCATAATAGAAGTGGTATTGAGATAAAGATGCCTTATTGTGGTAGAGAAGATCTTGCAAGACCTGCAGGACATCCACATGATGTTATGGTTACTTTCCCTGGAACTTGGTATCCTGATAATTATAGTCTGGATGTAACAGGTGGTTGGTATGATGCTGGTGATCATGGTAAGTATGTAGTAAACGCTGGTGTATCAACTTGGACATTGTTAAATCAATATGAAAGGGCTAAATATGCTGGAGAGGATTTGACAAAGGCACCATTTGGAGATAATACTATGAATATTCCGGAAAGTGGTAATGGAAAATCTGACATTCTTGATGAAGCAAAATGGAGTCTAGATTTTATGCTAAAGATGCAAGTTCCGGATGGATACAGATATGCTGGTATGGTTCACCATAAAGGACATGATGAATTTTGGACTGCTCTTGGTATACGTCCTGATCAAGATCCACAAATTCGTTATCTTAAGCCACCAAGTACCGCAGCAACTTTAAATTTAGCAGCTGTTGCAGCTCAGGGTGCGCGTATCTATAAAGATATTGATAGTAATTTTTCATCTAAGTGTCTTATAGCTGCAGAAAAAGCATTTGATGCTGCTGTAAAAAATCCATCAATTTATGCACCAGAAGATGATAGTATTGGCGGTGGAGCTTATAATGATAGTTATGTAGAAGATGAGTTTTATTGGTCAGCGGCAGAATTGTATATCACTACTGGGAAAGATGAATATTTAAGTAGTATTAAGTCTTCTAAACATTATTTAGATGCGTCAACAAGATTAACAGCAGGGACTTCAGAAGGACTTCGTGGAGCTTTTGATTGGGGAAATGTGGAAACTCTTGGTACTCTTTCACTATCACTTGTACCAAACGGGCTATCAGAGTCAGAAATACTACAAGCAAGGAACAATATTCAAAAGGCTGCAGATAATTTCATTGATATATCTAAAAAAGAAGGATATGGTATTCCTTTAGATGCTAGTAAATTATCAGATAACATTGAAGGATATCCATGGGGATCAAATTCTTTTATAATGAATGAGGCAATTATCATGGCTTATGCTTATGATTTTAGTGACAAAAAGGAAATAAAATATCTTAATGGTATTATAAAGACAATGGATTATTTATTAGGATGTAATCCTAATGTTCAATGCTATGTAACTGGATATGGAAGCAATCCACTTGAAAATCCACATCATAGATTTTGGGCTTATCAAACAGATAATACTTTCCCTAAAGCGCCATGTGGATGTATATCTGGTGGCCCTAACTCTGAGCTTCAAGATCCATGGGTTAAAGGTTCAGGATGGAAACCAGGTAGTAGACCGGCACAAAAATGTTTTATGGATAATATCGAATCTTGGTCTACTAATGAGATAGCAATTAATTGGAACTCATCATTTGCATGGTTAACATCATATCTTGATACTAATGCTGAAACTGTAAGTGATCCTATTATAGAAGTTAGATATGGAGATATCAACGGTGATGGAAAGGTAAATTCAACAGATTTACTTTTGATGAGAAAATATATTGTAGGTATAATCAAGAGTTTTGATAATGAAAACGGATTTGCTGCTGCTGATGTTGATGGAGATAAGTCTATTACTGTTCTTGATTATGATAAATTAAATAAGTTCATTTTAGGTAAGATTTCAGAGTTCCCTGTTGAGAATTAAAGTATTGAGGGGTTATTGTATAAATTTGAAATAATCGCTAGTTGAGAACGGTGTGCGAATAAAGAAAAGAGGCTCTCACTAACAAATTTTCATCTGTTAGCGAGAGCCTCTTTTTTCTAGATAGGTTGGCGAACTATCTACAATACACTAAATTATAAAATAACTATTTTGGGTAATTTACTTAAACTAATAAATTAATATACTAATGCCATATTTACTCCTCCTTAGAAATAATCGTATCTCATGTCCATGTTTATATTATATCTTGTTAATACTACTTATTTCTACAATTTATCCTATAATGCAATCTTGGGAGCATATTTAGCATTTTAAAAAATTTTTATGCGTTCACGACAAAATATAAGTATTTTACGAAATATTTTTAATAAAAGTTGTGAATCTTTAATGATTTTCTCAAATAAGATATAATTTAAAGTATAAAATATTTAGAAGAGGTGTTAATTTATGAAAGATACTTTTACTTTTGATTTAGAAAATATGATGGATAACTTATATAGAGGAGGAGCTTTTTTTACTGTTGGAGATAAGAATAAAGCTAATACGATGACTATAAGTTGGGGAAGCATCGGATTTATGTGGAAAAAACCTATGTTCATGGCACTTATAAGAGAATCAAGATATAGCAATGAATTTTTAGGGAAAAATAAAACATATACTGTAAGTATTCCTCATAAGGGGACAATGAAAGAAGCATTAAAGATATGTGGTACAAAGTCAGGAAGAGATATTGATAAAGAAAAAGAGGCAGGTATAAAATTTATCCCAAGTAAAATTGTTGAGACTCCAATCGTAGAAGGTTGTGAAAAATATTATGAATGTAGAGTAGTTTTTAAACAAGAGATGGATTTATCTAATATTGATGAACAGATCAAAATAAATTGTTACCCTGAAAATGAAACAAAGCATATTCTTTATTTCGGAGAGATTTTAACACAATATTAATAAAGAAATGTACCTCTTTATAGTATCGGTGGATATACTAATAGTATAAATGAAAAGGGAGTTGTATTAATGTTAGAAGCACCATTAAAAAAGAATATTGACATCTCATTATTAACAAATCTTATTCCTCCCGGTGATATTGATAAAGAGGCACAGATAAAAAAGTATGTAAAGGTAATAGAAAATAAAGTTGATAATAATGGGGTTATAGTCACTGGAGTTTTGAGAAGAGCTATATTGTATACAGGTATCGATAATGTTGGTGAATCAACAGAAGTTATTTTAGAGGATGAAGCTATATTTAATGTGGTATTTAATTTGGAAGACAACATAAATAGTAAGATTAATGCTATAACTAAATTAAAAGAATCTAAAAATGAAGGATTTATTTGTTTAGGAATAGATTTTGGTAGAAATACTGCTGGAAAATACTTTGGAGAATATATTATAGAAATTACGATAAACTAGATGTACAATAAGGGAGCTGTTGCACGAGAATGTGGCAGTTTTTTTAAGTAAGCTTGATAGAGCAAAAAGCAGAGCACAAGTATGAGGGCACAGAATTAGTGCACAGTTATTGATGAAATTCCTGCGGAATTTCTTAGATTATAAGTGTTGAGTTAAATGTTATAAGTTATACTATGTTTCTTATTTAGATTATAGTTGATATACAAGTCAATACAGAGGCTTCATGAAAATTTCACTTTCATGAAGCTTGGGCTACAAATTATAATATAATTTCTGTATCTATACTAAATATGAAAACACTTTGTTGTCCGCAGGACTATAATATTTTCCCCTTTAGGGGAAAATTAACCTTAACTATTCACCATTCACTCGTATCTATTCATTTTCACTATTACTTCTCCACTTAACAATATGAATTTTCTTAATAGTAATCATTTCGGAGCAACATTTTCTATTTTAAGTGACTAATAAGAAGATGCTTTATTATAGTGTATGCTACCTTTTGGTATTTTTAGAGTGGCTATCCATTCTAAATAAAGCTCATTTAATCGATCTTCTTCAGCATCTGAATAACCTTTAAATATTACTGTATTTATATCTTCTTTATTAAAAACAATTTGTTGATTTGGATTTACTCCTTGTGGGTATAGACATCCTACATAATCAAAAAATTGTTCAATATTATCAATCTTTTCTATAGGTCCTCTCCCTATAATAACTATCTTTTCCTTTGTACCAATTAAGTCAACTACACTACCTAGTGGTAATAATTTATCTTCCATATGTATATATCTCCTTACTCCATAAATTTATTGTATATATCTTTAGAAATGTTATTAATAGTTTTTATTTGTGATCCACTACCACCGTTACTAGTAGTAATACAAAGTACATAAGCACCTTTATCTGTAGTAATAATTGCTGCATCATTTTCTACTCCAGTATATTCTCCAGACTTATTTGCAATTGATAGAGTGTCAGGTAATAATTTTGGAATTTTCGTATGATTTTCATTTTTCTTCATTATATCTAACATTAAATTATCATAATATTCATCAATACACTGTTTGTTATATAGTTTCTCTAAAGTTAAGCACAAATCATCTACTGAAGTATAATTTTCAACTCCTTTTTCAATTGCAGTAGCATCCATCATTTTTCTATTTAACTCTGTATCTTTACATCCTAAGTTTTTTATGCAGTTATTAATACTTTCCATTCCTATTTTGTCGATAAGTATATTGGCTGCAGTATTATCACTTTTAATCATCATTAGAGTTATTAATTCATTTATAGTAAATTTTTCACCAGTTGCTTTACTTGATAACATTCCAGAACCGTCAGTTTTCATACTTTCTTCTAGTATAACAGTATCATCTAGATTAATATTTCCTGATTTTATTTGATTAAATGTTTCAATCATAATATATATTTTAATTGTACTAGCTGAGATAGTTTTTTCACTATTTATTGAAAGGGTACTTTTTTGAGATAAATCCTTAAAAGCTAATGAGTAGTTACTAGTTATGTTACTAAAGTTTTTAGTAACAATGTTTTTTATTGAAGCTTGTAAGTTGATATATTCTTCTGTGTCTATTATATTATCTTTAGAATCTAAAGAATTATTTGTGTTTACATTTACATATACATTTTTATTTTCATCATTATTTATTTCATAACTTTTAGATACAGAATCGTCAGTATTTTTCTTATTTTCTATTTTGATTTCTTTTGTACTAACATCAGTATCAGTTTTATCACTAGTGAAAGTAATATTCCAACCATCTTTAGTTTCTACAATATCAAAATTATGTAGTTCCTTATTTGAATCATATATAGCTATATTATCTTTTGATATTAAGTTTTTATTTGTAGTCTTTTTTAATTCTACTTGTACATTAGGATATTGTTGCAGGTTTATACTTTTTATTTGAACACCTAGTTCTGTTGGGGTACGAAGAATAGTTGCTACACAAACAGTAATAGTAGTTAATAATAAAACTACTACTAAGGCAGCTATTTTTTTTATATTTAAGGCTTTTATCATCTTGATAATTATATTGTCATTATTTATAAGTTTTATACTGTTTTTAGCATCTAAACTTTCATTAATCTCTTCATTATCTTCGATATTATTAGGATCAATTTCTTCTACAGAACATTGAATTTTTTCTTCATTTTCCATTAAGTCATATATTGATATTTGATTAGTATCATCAATATTATCTGAATCATTATGTATCTCTTCACCACAATATGGACAAAAATTATAGTCTTCATTAAAATTTTCATTGCATTTAATACAAATTTTCACAAATGTCACCTCTTTTTTATATATGCCTGCTAATAATTCTACCATAAATGATAATAAATTACAATATTCTACTTTTATAATATAAATTGATAATTATAATGACAATGTTATTCTATTGTTTAAAAAACTTTGACTTTGATATAATAGAATAAAGGGATGAGGTGGAAAGGTATGAGTAGATTATACAGTGTAATAAATATGGATATTATGAATTCAAGAAATATGAAAAATAGAGAAAGCATGCAGAATAATATAAAAGTTTATTTAAATTCAATAAGCAAAAATTATCAGTCGATATTAGTTGCACCAATAACTATGACACTTGGTGATGAATGGCAAATTGTTTTAAGAGATATAAGTGAAAGTTATAATATTTTTAAAGAAATTCAATTGTTTTTAATAGAACATGGTATAAAATGTTATGGTGGATTAGGAATAGGAGCTATAAATACTTCTATATCTGATGATACGAGAGAAATGGATGGAGAAGCTTTTATATTTGCAAGAGAAGCTTTAGAGATAGCTAAAAGTACTACTAGATTTTATAATGAATATATGAGTGCAAAAGAGAATAGATTTTATTTTAAAGGAATAAAGCCTAATTTCAAAAAATACAATATAAATAATTCATTGGATGAAGTAGCATTAACAATAGAATATGATGAAGTTTCTATAAATGACATAATAAATACTTTAATAGAAAATAATGAAGTTTTAGAAAGTAAGATAACTATTAAACAAAGAGAAATTATAAAGTTGTATGAAAAATATGGATCATATAATTCTATAGTAAAGGAATTTAAAAACACATCAAAACCTAGTATTTCTCAAAAACTTAATAGTTCAAATTATTTTCTTGTAATGCATAATCGTAAGTTAATAAAAAATTTATTTAGATTATATGAAAGAGAATTAATGGAGTAATTATATGGATGTTAATTTAATTTTGCTTTGTATTCTTTGTCATTTTCTAATGGATTTTATTTTTCAAAATAATAATATATTAAAGTTACGATTTCCTAATTATCGAAAAAAATCAACACAAATACTAAAGTCAGTAAAAGGTAATTTCTATCACGCATTGGTACATTTAGTAGGTACATTTTTTATAGTGATTTTCTATTCTATATACAATAATATAGAGATACCATTTGTTTCATTAATAATAATTATAGTATGTCATTTTATTATTGACTTTATCAAGTCATTAATAATAATATATTTTTCAGATTTAAAAGACAATTTGTGGATATTTCTACTTGATCAAATATCTCATATTTGTATAATCTCATTAGTGTTCATAAAAAGTAATAGCTATATAAATGGATTTAATAATAAAAGTAAGATACTTTTTATAATTATAATTTTTTTATTAGCTACATATGTTGCTGGTATATTTATAAAAATATTAATTAAGTTTATTAGTAGGTCGGATAAATTTTATAATGACGAAGTAATTATAAATAATGCAATAAGAAACTCTGGAGCTAAAAATGGTGGGTTTATAATAGGTATATTGGAGCGTACTTTTATATTAGTAATTATGATATTAAATCAGCCATCTATTATTGGATTTGTACTTGCTATTAAATCTGTAGCTAGGTTCAAAAAATTAGAAGACGAAAATTTTGCAGAGTATTTTATTATTGGTACTTTTATAAGTTTTATTATTGCCATAATAGGTGGAAGAATAATTTATTTATTACTTAAGAGCTACTAAATCTAAACTATGTTTTTTACAATATCGGATAGCTTTTCGTGCTAGATAAAAAGCTTCTCCATCTAATTGATTCACTGTAAGTTCAAAATTAGTTATTGATACTTTTCCATATCCTATAGCAGTGTAAAATTTAATATTATCTGATAAATTTTCTTTAAAAAAATCTATTATATCATTACAACAGGTATATTCACTTAGTAATCCTTGCCATTCATCACCAATAGTTATTATAAATGGAGATATTATAAAGTCCTTAAATTTTTCATTACATTTTTTTAGCACATCTATTAGTTGTAATTGTACTTCTAATCTATTGTTTAGACTTCTAGAATTTTTAATATCGCAAATCATAGCTATATATGACATAAATTCCTCCAAGATAAATTACATAAGTTAATGAAAAAATATTAACTTTGTGAGAGTTAAGCTTTTTTTATTAACTATATCATAATTAATAATATATGATAGGTATGATATAGTTGTTACTATTGTAAAAAGTAATTTTATTATAGTAACAACTATATATGAAAATAGATTATTAAAAAAATACATTGATGATTATAGTTATCTTATATTAAATAATATTCTTATTACTGTCAAAGTGTGTAAGAAGATTCATATAAATATAGTATAAATACTATCTTAGAGAGGAGGAAAATTTATGCAAAGTAGAAGCTCAGGGAATTTAAGTGGAATTGATATAAGTAACTGGCAAGGCGTGGTTGATTATGCCAAAGTAAAGCAAAGTGGAATTCAAGTAGTTTATATGAAGGCAACGGAAGGAAACTACTATACTGATTCCTATTTAAATTCTAATTATAATGGAGCTAAGGCACAGGGGTTATTGATAGGGTTTTATCATTTCTTTAGACCATCTACAGAAAGTAATGCAAAAAGTCAAGCTGTATATTTTGTTAATGCATTAAAAGGTAAAACACCTGATTGTAGGTTAGCTTTAGACTTGGAAGTAAGTGGGGGGTTAAGTAGAAGTGAATTAACAAGTTTAGCAGAAGTATTTTTAGAAGAAGTAAAACGATTAACGAATAAAGAGGTGGTAGTATACACTTATAGTCATTTTGCTAAAACTAATATAAATTCTTCTTTAAATATATATCCACTTTGGATAGCTGAATATGGAGTAATGACTCCGCAAAATAATGGTATATGGAATAGTTGGATTGGATTTCAATACTCTTCTTCTGGCAATGTAGCTGGAGTAAATGGGAATTGTGATCTTAATGTATTTTTAAATGAAATTTTATTGGACAATACAGTATCAATTCCATACGAATCATCTAATAATCAATTAGAAAGTAATAGTACTGCATATACAGTACAAAGTGGAGATACTTTAAGTGGAATAGCATCAAAGTTTGGAACAACGTATCAAGCAATAGCTGCATTAAATGGTATATCTAATGTGAACTTGATTTATCCTGGTCAAGTTCTTAAAATTCCAAACTCTTCATTATCTAGCAATAATAAAACGTATACAGTACAAAGTGGAGATACCTTAAGTGAAGTAGCAGCAAAGTTTGGAACAACTTATCAAGCAATAGCTGCATTAAATGGTATATCAAATCCTAATTTGATATATCCAGGACAAGTGTTGAAAATTCCATCTGGCAGTGGTAATGGCACTGGAACCTATACAGTACAAAGTGGAGATACTTTAAGTGGAATAGCAGCAAAATTTGGAACAACTTATCAAGCAATAGCTGCATTAAATGGTATATCAAATCCTGATTTAATCTATCCAGGACAAGTATTAAAAATCTAAAATACAGTGAGTTTAAGTAAATTAGGTTATTGATATAACTGTTAATTTTGTAAGTAATAGCCTTATTTTAGTACAGAGTTAACAATTACTAAGGGGATTTCTAGAAAATTCCCTTAGTAATTGTGCTTTGAGAATTATAAATTTAAGTTCACATAATGTATTAATCAATAGTATTATTCATCCATCTATATAATTTTAATAATAAAATTTTATAAAAACAGCAATTGTTACAAAAATAAATATAAAATTTGTTAAAAATAAATATAATTCATATTTTAAAAAAAAAATATTGTGTTTTTTTGTGAAAAGGATTACAATTTTTATATAAACAATCAGAATAAATTGCATTAATAATCATTATTTTACTATTTATGCATTTATTTTCATTAAGTATATAATATATTTATGTTACTTTGTTGTATTTCTTTGCAGTTATTTTATAGTACTTTTAGTTTTAATTAATGAAATTAAATATAAATTACAAGCAATCTAAAAGAAGATTGTTAAAACTAAAGGGGGAACCATTATGGGAAAAATGTCAAAGCGATTGACTAGTTTGATTACAACTTTGGTGTTAACAACTGGTCTAATTTGCGGTACTGGTCTATTTAAAGCACCAGTTGAAGCTTATGCTGCTGATACTGAGGTTACTTCAGATTATGGATTAGCAGATAGTACACAGGAAGGAGTAATATTGCATGCTTGGAATTGGAGTTTTAATACTATAAAAGAGAATCTATCTAAGATTGCAGCAGCTGGATATACTTCTGTTCAAACATCGCCAGTTCAAGGAACAAAAGAAAATTCTATGGGCACAGACCATTGGTGGGTATTATATCAACCAACTAATTTTAAAATTGGGAATGCACAATTAGGTACTAGAGATGAGTTTAAAGCTATGTGTGAAGAAGCAGAGAAATATGGAATAAAAATCATAGTAGATGTTGTTTGTAATCACATGGCAAATACAGGTGAAAATAAATACAAATTTTCTACAGCTATAGAAGATAAGTATGAGGCTAGAGAGTTTTGGCATGAATATGACAATCCACATGGAATAGATTATGGAAGTAGATATAGTATAACTCATGATTGTATGGATTTACCGGACTTAAATACTTCTAACAAAACATTGCAAAATGATATAATTACATTTCTAAATGATGCAATAGATTGTGGTGCTGATGGATTTAGATTTGATGCAGCTAAGCATATAGAATTACCTGATGATCCAGATGGAAGTGATTTTTGGCCAACAATTCTTAATAATTTAAATAATAAAGAAGATTTGTTTATTTATGGTGAAATACTAGATACAAATGGTGGTAATTCAAGAACTAGTGCATATTCTAATTATATTAATGTAAATAGTGAAGCTTACTCTCAAAATGTAAGAGCTGCTATTGGATATAGTGATAAACAGGATACAGCTAAAAATATTGGACAAGCATCTTCAAGTAATTATAATACAAATGGTGTTGATAGCAAGAAAATAGTTACTTATACAGAAACTCATGATGATTATGCTGGATTATCACAAAATACAACTACAATGAGTGATTGGTACAATAAAATGGGATGGGCAATAGTTGCTGCTCGTAATTCAGGAACACCATTATATTTTAATAGACCAGCAAATTCAACTGCATCTAATCCATTACCAGGGCAAATGGGGAATGCTGGTAATGATATGTGGGAAGATACTGATGTGGTAGCAGTAAATAAGTTTCATAATGCTATGATCGGTGAAGAAGAGTATATTAGAACATTAAGTAATACTACTATGGTAATAGAACGTGGAACTAAAGGTGCAGTTATAGTAAATCTAGATGGAACAGCAAATATTGACACAGAAACAAATCTAGAGGATGGTACATATACAAATATAGCATCAACTGGAGGAACTTTCAAAGTATCTAATGGCAGACTTACTGGTACTTTAAAGAGTGGACAAATTGCAGTATTTTATAAAAACGAGAGTCCTAAAGTTTCAATTTCAAAAGAAAGTTGTGAATTTACAGATACTTTAGATTTAACTTTAGGTGCTTCAAACTGTGATGAGGCAACTTATTCAATAAACGGTGGAAAAGAAATAGAGTATACTAATGGAACTACTATTACTATTGGTAAAGATGTCGTAGCACCATGTGAAATCACTATCGTATTAAAAGCAACTAAAGGCGATGTTACTACTACAGAAACTTATACTTATAATAAGGTTTATTTATCACCAACTGTATCTATTTCTAAAGAAGGTGGTAATTATACAGGTTCACTAGAATTAACTCTAGGTACTACAAATTCTACTAAAGCTACATATTCAATAAATGGTGGAGATGCAGTAGAATATGTAGATGGTACAACTATAACTATAGGAGAAGATCAAGAGGTAGGTACTGATACTACTATAACATTAACTTCTACAGATGGACTTACTTATACTGAAAAAAGTTACACATTTACAAAAGTAGATAGCGTAAAGGCATATTTTAAAAAGCCATCAGGATGGGGTACTCCTAATATCTATGTTTATGATGATAGTACTGGAGTTGTTAAAATGGTAGAAGCATGGCCTGGAGTTGCAATGGTTGATGAAGGCGATGGATTATATAGCTATACTCTTCCAGAAGGATGGACAAGTGCTAAAGTTATATTTAATGATGGATCTAATCAAGTTCCAGGTGCAAATGAGCCAGGTTTAGTTTTAGAAAATAATGATATGATTTACGAAGATGGTAACTGGACTGAATATATTGCTCCAGAAGTTAATCCAGAGGTTTCAATTTCAAAAGAAGATTGTACTTTTGTAGGAACTTTAGATTTAACTTTAGGTTGTAAAAATGTAGATAAGGCAACTTATTCAATTAATGATGGTGAAGAAGTAGAATATAGTGATGGTACAACTATAACTATAGGTGAAGATATTGCTGCTGGTAGTGATATTACTGTTACATTAAAAGGAGTTTATGAAGATAAAGAAGTAGAGGAAACATATAAATATACAAAAGAATATGTTGCACCTACTGTTTCAATATCAAAGGAAGATTGTACATTTGAAAATTCTTTAGAATTAACTTTATCTGTAGCAAATGTAGATAGTGCATATTATTCAATTAATGGTGGTGAAAAAGTAGAATATAGTAATGGAACTAAAATTACTATTGGTGAAGATTCTGCTATTGGTGATGAAATAACAGTAACTTTAAGTGCTAATGATGGTATAACAAATGTAGAACAAACTTATACTTATACAAAGGTAGAACCAGTTAAACAAAAAGTTGTTTATTTCAAAAAACCATCTGGATGGGGAACTCCTAAAGTTTATATTTATGATGATACTACTTATAGCACAGTTAAGAAAATTGCTGAATGGCCAGGTGTTGCAATGACTTCAGAAGGTGGAGATCTTTATAGTTACACTCTTTCAGAAGAATGGAATGACTTAGATGCAAAAGTTATTTTTACTGATGGAACTAATCAAACTCCAGGTGCAAATCAACCAGGTCTTGAACTAACTAGTAACAGTATGTTATATGATAATGGTTCTTGGAGTGAATATAAACAAGAAGATGATAATGATGAAGCATTAGTTGCTTATTTTGTTAAACCATCTAATTGGGGAACACCTAGAATCTATGTTTATGATGATAGTACTGGAACTGTTGAAAAAATATCCGAATGGCCAGGAGAATTAATGACTTCAGAAGGTGGAGATCTTTATAGTTATACATTGCCTGAGGAATGGAAATATGCAAAAGTAATATTCACTGATGGAACTAATCAAACTCCAGGGGTAAATCAAGCAGGATTGGAAATGACAACTAGTATGATTTATGATAATGGTTCTTGGAGTGAATATACAGAATAATTACAAAATATAAGTCTAATGTATAAATTGATATATGTATAAAAGGGTATAAATATAACATGAAAGAAAGAGGATTCAATTTAAGTTTGAATCCTCTTTCTTTTTTATTAATATTAATCTACGGATACAATGTTTAAGAATGCACGTAAAATTCTTATATTATTACGTTCCTTCATAGCTAATCTTAAAGTTAAACAATTATTTGTATTTCTGAAGTCTTTAACTATAACTGAGCCAGTTAATGTCAAAATTGTTTCATTGCAAGTGTTTATAGATTCTTCAGCGATACTTGGAATTAAAAGCATATTACCTAAGAAAATACCACCTTTTAATGAATGATTTCCTTTAAATACTTTTATGACTATAGTCCAATTAACAAGATAAACTACATCGGTACATAATGATATGCAATTAGTAGTAGGATTAAAATTAATACAGTTTTCACATGAGAATATAGGTCGCAAAGGAATAATACATCCACAATGACAACAGTTGAAAGGACAACTTAGAGCAAATTGACCATATATTCTTCTGCAGCAAGGACCAGTAGGACCAGTGACTCCGACACCAGTAGATCCAGTGGCACCAGTAACACCATTAGCGCCAGTAGCCCCAGTAGATCCGGTAGCACCAGTAACACCAGTAGTACCAGTAGTACCAGTAGCACCAGTAAATCCAGTAACGCCAGTAGCACCAGTAGCACCAGTAGCACCAGTAAATCCAGTAACGCCAGTAGCACCAGTAAATCCAGTAGCACCAGTAACGCCGGTAGCACCAGTAACACCAGTAGTACCAGTAGCACCAGTAAATCCAGTAACACCAGTAGCCCCAGTAGATCCGGTAGCACCAGTAACGCCGGTAGCTCCGGTAGCACCAGTAACGCCGGTAGCACCAGTAGCTCCAGTAGTACCAGTAGCGCCAGTAGTACCAGTGAATCCAGTAACACCAGTAGCTCCAGTAGTACCAGTAGCGCCAGTAGTACCAGTGAATCCAGTAACACCAGTAGCACCAGTAACACCAGTAGCACCAGTAACACCAGTAGCACCAGTAGCTCCGGTAGCACCAGTAGCTCCAGTAGTACCAGTAGCGCCAGTAGTACCAGTGAATCCAGTAGTACCAGTAGGTCCAGTAACACCAGTAACACCTGTAGCCCCAGTAGGTCCAGTAATGCCAGTAGCCCCAGTTACTCCAGTAATACCAGTAGGTCCGGTAACGCCGGTAGCACCAGTAATACCAGTGACACCAGTAGGACCAGTAACACCTGTAGCGCCGGTAACGCCAGTGATACCAGTAGCCCCCGTAACTCCAGTAATACCAGTAGCACCAGTGATTCCAGTAGCTCCGGTTACTCCAGTAATACCAGTAGGTCCAGTGACTCCAGTAGGACCAGTAAGACCAGTAGGTCCTGTAATACCAGTAGCGCCGGTAATGCCAGTAACACCAGTAATACCAGTAGGTCCAGTAATGCCAGTAGGCCCGGTAACACCAGTAGCACCAGTTGAACCGGTAACGCCAGTGATGCCAGTAGCGCCAGTAGGTCCAGTAACACCTGTTATACCAGTAGCACCAGTGATACCAGTAGGTCCGGTAACGCCAGTAGGCCCAGTGACACCAGTAGATCCAGTAACCCCAGTTACTCCAGTAATACCAGTAGCGCCTGTTATTCCAGTAGGCCCAGTGACACCAGTAACACCTGTAACCCCAGTAGGTCCAGTAATGCCAGTAGGGCCGGTAACGCCAGTAACCCCAGTAATACCAGTAGCACCAGTGACTCCAGTAGGCCCAGTAATGCCAGTAGGCCCAGTAACACCAGTAGGTCCAGTAACTCCGGTAATGCCAGTAGCACCAGTAATACCAGTAGGACCAGTAACACCAGTTACTCCAGTATGACCAGTGATACCAGTAGGTCCAGTGACTCCGGTAGTACCAGTAACGCCAGTGATTCCAGTAGCACCAGTAGGTCCAGTAACACCTGTGATACCAGTAGCCCCAGTAACTCCAGTAGCACCAGTAATACCAGTAGCGCCAGTTACTCCAGTAGGTCCGGTTACTCCAGTATGCCCAGTAACACCAGTAGCTCCGGTTACTCCAGTGATACCAGTAGCACCAGTGATTCCAGTATGACCAGTGACTCCGGTTACTCCAGTGATACCAGTAGCGCCAGTAGATCCAGTAACCCCAGTAATACCAGTGACACCAGTATGCCCAGTAACACCTGTGATACCAGTAGCGCCGGTTACTCCAGTAATACCAGTAGCGCCAGTAGGCCCAGTGATACAAGTGCAGCCAGCTCCAGTAGGACCAGTAACACCAGTAGCTCCAGTGATGCCAGTAGCACCAGTAAATCCAGTAACTCCAGTAATACCAGTGATACCAGTAGCTCCGGTAACGCCTGTTATACCAGTAACCCCAGTAGCTCCGGTTATACCAGTGACACCAGTAGGACCAGTGACTCCAGTAACCCCAGTAATGCCAGTAGCCCCAGTTACTCCAGTAATACCAGTAGCCCCAGTTACTCCAGTAATACCAGTAGGTCCGGTAACGCCAGTAGATCCAGTAACACCAGTAATACCAGTAACACCTGTTATTCCAGTAACCCCAGTAATACCAGTGACACCAGTATGACCAGTAACACCAGTAACACCTGTAACCCCAGTAGGTCCAGTAATGCCAGTAGGACCAGTAGATCCAGTAGCACCAGTAACGCCAGTGATACCAGTAGCTCCGGTTACTCCAGTAATACCAGTAGGTCCAGTGACTCCAGTAGCACCAGTAAGACCAGTAGCGCCTGTGATACCAGTAGGTCCTGTAACACCTGTTATTCCAGTAACACCAGTAGGACCAGTAATGCCAGTAGGACCAGTAATGCCAGTAGGACCAGTAACGCCAGTGATACCAGTAGCACCAGTAATACCAGTAGGTCCGGTAACTCCAGTAATACCTGTAATACCAGTAGGTCCGGTAGCACCAGTAATGCCAGTAACTCCAGTAACGCCTGTAGCCCCAGTGATACCAGTAGCTCCTGTAACGCCAGTGATTCCAGTAGCTCCAGTAGGCCCAGTAACACCAGTAGGTCCAGTAACACCTGTAGCACCAGTAATACCGGTAACTCCAGTAACACCAGTTGAACCAGTAGTTCCGGTTACTCCAGTATGACCGGTAGCACCAGTAACACCAGTAATACCAGTAGCCCCAGTAATGCCAGTAGGTCCGGTAACGCCGGTAGCACCAGTAATACCTGTAGCACCAGTTAAACCGGTAACGCCAGTAATACCAGTAGCGCCAGTAGGCCCAGTGATACAAGTGCAGCCAGCTCCAGTAGGACCAGTAACACCAGTAGCTCCAGTAACACCAGTAATGCCAGTAGGACCGGTAACGCCAGTAGGACCAGTAACACCTGTAGCCCCAGTAGGTCCAGTAATGCCAGTAGCCCCAGTTACTCCAGTAATACCAGTAGGGCCGGTAACGCCGGTAGCACCAGTAATACCTGTAGCACCAGTTGAACCGGTAACGCCAGTAATACCAGTAATGCCTGTTATTCCAGTAACCCCAGTAGCCCCAGTAATACCAGTAGGTCCGGTAACACCAGTAGCTCCAGTGGTACCAGTAATGCCAGTAGCACCAGTGATTCCAGTAGGCCCAGTGACTCCGGTTACTCCAGTGATACCAGTAGCGCCAGTAGATCCAGTAACCCCAGTAATACCAGTGACACCAGTAGGACCAGTAACACCTGTAGCGCCGGTAACGCCAGTGATACCAGTAGCCCCCGTAACTCCAGTAATACCAGTAGCACCAGTGATTCCAGTAGCGCCAGTAGATCCAGTAACCCCAGTTACTCCAGTAATACCAGTAGCTCCTGTTATTCCAGTAGGCCCAGTGACACCAGTAAGTCCGGTAACACCAGTAAGTCCGGTAACACCATTAATGCCAGTAGGTCCAGTGACTCCAGTAGCACCAGTAATACCAGTAGCGCCTGTGATACCAGTAGGTCCTGTAACACCTGTTATTCCAGTAACACCAGTAGGTCCAGTAATACCAGTAACACCTGTAACCCCAGTAGGTCCAGTAATGCCAGTAGGTCCGGTAACGCCGGTAACACCAGTAGATCCAGTAGCACCAGTAATACCAGTAGGTCCGGTAACGCCAGTAGATCCAGTAACCCCAGTTACTCCAGTAATACCAGTAGCGCCTGTTATTCCAGTAGGCCCAGTGACACCTGTAACCCCAGTAGGTCCGGTAACGCCAGTAGATCCAGTAACCCCAGTAATACCAGTGACACCAGTAGGACCAGTAACACCTGTAGCGCCGGTAACGCCAGTGATACCAGTAGCCCCCGTAACTCCAGTAATACCAGTAGCACCAGTGATTCCAGTAATACCAGTAGGTCCAGTGACTCCAGTAGCACCAGTAAGACCAGTAGCGCCTGTGATACCAGTAGGTCCTGTAATACCAGTAACACCTGTAACACCAGTAGGTCCAGTAATGCCAGTAGGACCAGTAACACCAGTAGATCCAGTAGCACCAGTGATACCAGTAGCTCCGGTTACTCCAGTAATACCAGTAGGTCCAGTGACTCCAGTAGGTCCGGTAACGCCAGTAGGCCCAGTGACACCAGTAACACCTGTAACCCCAGTAGGTCCAGTAATGCCAGTAGGTCCGGTAACGCCGGTAGCACCAGTAGCACCAGTAACGCCAGTGATACCAGTAACGCCAGTGATACCAGTAGCCCCAGTTACTCCAGTATGACCAGTAATGCCAGTAGGCCCAGTAACACCAGTAGCGCCGGTAATGCCAGTAACACCTGTTATACCAGTAGCCCCAGTTACTCCAGTAATGCCAGTGGCTCCAGTAGGTCCGGTAACGCCAGTAGTACCAGTAACGCCAGTGATACCAGTAACGCCGGTAACGCCAGTGATACCAGTAGGACCAGTAACACCAGTAGATCCAGTAACGCCGGTAACGCCAGTGATACCAGTAGCACCAGTTGAACCAGTAGGTCCGGTAACACCAGTAATACCAGTAGCGCCGGTAACACCAGTAATACCAGTAGCACCAGTTGAACCAGTAGGTCCGGTAACTCCAGTAGGCCCAGTAATACCAGTAGCACCAGTTGAACCAGTAGGTCCGGTAACGCCAGTGATTCCAGTAGCGCCAGTAGGTCCAGTAACACCAGTAGGTCCGGTAACTCCAGTAATACCAGTGACACCAGTAGCTCCAGTAGAACCAGTAATGCCAGTAGCGCCTGTTATTCCAGTAGGTCCAGTAACTCCTGTAGCTCCGGTAGCACCAGTAGCCCCAGTGATACCAGTAACGCCAGTGGATCCAATTGTTCCAGCAAATTCATTGAATGTTATATTATTAGGATAGGATGTATTAGTATATCTTTTATCATATAAATTAAGATATAAGATAGGATAGATATTTTTTGTCGAGTTTAAGGTATTGTTAAAATTAATATTGGTATCTATATCTATATCACTCATTCTATTCTCCTTTATAAAATAACCATTTTTTTTATAATATCAATTTATGTGTTCAAATATTAATGGTGATGAAATATGACGACTAGTTTTTAAAAAAATGTAAAAATACTATTGAAAAATTACATAATAGGTGATATTATATTGACATATTAAAAGTTGCAAAGGCGCAGTGAAATTCACTGGGTCTTTTTTGTTTTTTATAGATAGAGTATTTTAGGATAAACCGCTTATGAATAAAAAAGCAGTTTTACATATTATGGATGAATTGAATGATGTAATGTAATAATGGGAAAAGAAATTCAAGAAGTTCTATAGGATGCTTTTAGAAAAGCTAAATTTAGCATGTTGGAGCTTAATGGTAGAGATAAAATCATTTAGATTTTATCTTAAAAATAAATTTAGTAATTAGTGTATATATACTTTCTGAATATAGAAAGAGGTGAGACAGTAAATATGAAAATTAATATTTATTCTTGTAAAATGGGAAAAAAGATAATTTTACTTCAATTCTATCGATCGGGAAACTAAGTGTTTTATACTTTTACCGAAAGTTAGAATTGAAGTAAAGTGAAATCCCCAATAGGAGCTTTGTGGAGGGACTACTATAGGTTTCTAAAATGAACGGGAAAAGAAATCTTAGGCCCTGGGATCCTCCTAAAGTACTCCAATAGGTAAGAATATTTATAGAAAAAATAAATACCAGGGCAATATACTAGTTAATTAAAGCTAGCTACTATAACTTAAAATATACCCCGAAAATTCCGTATTGAGGTTAGCCCCCGCAATGCGGAATTTTTATTATATTATGGTCATTTTTAAATAATAAGATGATTTTTCACCAGTGAATAAGCGTAAATGTCAAAAATTAAGTACCTAGATACTAAAATTTCCAATTGATAAAATTAAGGAAATAACATTTTATCAGGAGGTTAGGTATGTATAAAAAGTTAAGTAATGATGAATGGAGAGAATATATAAATCGTTATTATGCTAGTGATGAAAATTTAACTGTAAAAGATTATTGTGAAGAAAATAATATTAATAAAAGTCAATTTTACTATCATAAAAGAAAAATTGAAGAAAAGGCTACGCCAGTATTTCATCCTATAAAAATTAATACGGAAGCAAATATCGTTAGAAAAGATATTGGAGCTTCATCTGAGGTGAAGATTTCAATTGGTAATATTAGCGTAGCTATTCCGACATCGGAGACTGCTTTGATAAATTCTTTAATTAAGGAGCTATTATTAAAGTGTTAAATATAGATAAGGTTGAAACAGTATATATAGCCTGCGGCCCAACAGACTTAAGAAAAAGTATAGATGGATTAGTAATGATAGTAAAAAATCAACTGCAGCTCAATCCTTTTGATAAAGCATTATTTGTTTTTTGTAATAAACAGATGGATAAGTTAAAGATACTCCATTTTGATGAAGGATTTTGGTTATATTATCATCGTTTAGAAGGAAATCGCTTTAAATGGCCTGCTACGCAGGAGGAAGCAGTAAGTGTAAATATAGAAGAATTACGTTGGCTTTTGAAAGGATATGAAGTGAGAATAAAGTCTAAATTTAAACCAGTAAAAGAAGGTAATTATTATTAAAAATAGATATATAAGAACCCTTGAGAATCCTTTATTTTCAAGGGTTTTTGTGGTATAATATATATATAAATAAATGTTAAAAGAGGTACTTATGAATCACGAAATTATTAGCAATGAACTTGATGAAAGAAGCCAAGTATTAATTGAAAAAGTCGAAGAAATGGAAAAAGAAATAGATTCTAAAAATAAAGAAATAGAAAATCTCAAAAATGAATTAGAGTTTTTAAAAGGAATTATTTCAAATAAAAATAAAAAAATATTTGGAGCATCTAGTGAGAAAGTAGATGCTAATCAATTATGCTTTTTTAATGAAGCAGAAAAACATAGTGATTCAAAAGTAGAAGAACCTACGGTAGAAGAAATTACATATAAGAGAGCTAAGAAAAGCAATAATATTGGTAAGAAAGATAACCTTGCTAATTTAGAGAGAAAAATCATAGAACATAAATTAGAAGGCGATGATTTAATCTGTGATAAATGTGGCAGTGAACTAGTTGAAATTGGAGTTAAATCTAGAAAAGAAATTTTAATATATATTCCTGGTAAATTAATAGTAGAAGAACACGTATTGTACAGCTATGCTTGTAAAACATGCGAGAAGGAAAATGAAGATAGTAAGATTGTTTCACCAGAAATGCCTAAAACTATTTTCTATAATAGCATGGCTTCTAATGAATTAATTGCTCATACTATTGCACTTAAATATCTTCATGCTATGCCATTATATAGGCAACAGTCTTATTTTGACATGATGGGGGCTACTCTTAGTCGTCAGACTTTATGTAACTGGACCATGTCAGCTGCTAAAGCATTAGAGCCGATATATAATTACATGAAAAAAGAACTTCTTAATAGAAATTACATTCATGCTGATGAAACTACATTGAAGGTAATCAATGATAATGGTAAGAGTTCTAAGTCTAAGAAATATATGTGGCTATATATGAGTGAAACTAATGCTAAACCGATAATCCTTTATGATTATCAAAATACTAGATCTAGCTCGTGTCCTAAAGCTTTTCTTGGAGAATATAGTGGATATCTACAAACTGATGGATATTCCGGATACAACTCCGTTAGCGAAGCTACTCGGCTATATTGCTTAGCTCACATAAGAAGAAAATTCTATGAAATAGTAGAAAATCTTGATAAAGAAGCCCTAAAAAAATCTCGTGGTGTAATAGGGTTTAATTATTGTGAGCAAATTTATAAACTTGAAAAAGAGCTTAGAGAAACATATTCTTCTAATGAAGATTATTATGATATTAGGTTTAATATAAGAAAAGAAAAATTAGAACCTATTCTAGATAACTTTATTGAATATGTTGAAACTGAAATAAAAAATGCACTTCCAAGAAGTCCGTTAGGTAAAGCGTTAGACTATGCTAAAAAACATTTACCTGGACTGAAAAATGTATTATTAGATGGATCACTAGAAATTGATAATAATGCTGCTGAAAGAGCTATCAAACCTTTTGTTATTGGAAGAAAAAACTTCTTATTTGCTAATACTGCTAAAGGTGCAACATCTAGTGCTAAGTTATACAGCATTATAGAAACAGCTAAAGCTAATAAAGTTGTTGTAGAAAAATATTTGGTTTATCTTTTTAACAATTTACTAAATATTGATTCTAATAATAGCGAAGCTTTAGAAAATCTAATGCCTTGGTCAAGTAGTATTCCTGATAATTTAAAAATTAAAATAAAGAAATAAACAAATCCCGATAGGGCTTATATAAATTGCCCTACCGGGATATTTTAATATATTTTTTTAATTGATAAAAGGTACCAAAACTTTGACGCTTACGAATAAGCTATCGCATATATTAATTACTAAATAATATATTGGGTGTAACATAATATGAGTTCTTCTGATTTAATAAGGATAAGTGAAACTAAAATAGATGCTATAATAGATGGTGATAAGATTGTAAATAATAAAGAAATTATAAATAACTTTTTTAAAAATATAGTATATAAAAGAAAAGATAAAATTACTTTATTAGTTTACAAAAATGATGGAGAAATTAATTTTTATACAGTAGAGTATAATGGGAAAAAGATAATTTTTACTATAATTAAACGAGAGAAAGGGAAAAATTTAAAAATAACTTACGTCGGGGATAGAGTTATTAAAGAAACTACTAAGGAATATGTATATTATAAATTATATAGAGGTATAGAGTTTATAGAGCATATTGTAACTTATAAACAATAGTAATGCCAATAGAGTTCCCTCTCTTGGCATTATATTTTATAAAGTATTTTTATATTCGCTAGGAGTAATACCAACGAATTTTTTAAATAATTTAGAAAAGTAATTAATATCTTCATATCCTAATAATTTTCCAACTTCATATATTTTATAAGATCCACTTTGAAAAAGAATTTTTGCATGTGCCATTTTGACTTTTCTAACATAAGTTAAAAAAGTTTCTCCAACTTCTGACCTAAAAAGATTACAAAAATAATTTTTGCTTATAGAAAAATGTGTTGATATTGTAGATAGATCTATATTATCACAGACATTCTCAACAATATAGTGACATACATTTTTTACAAGTCTATTTTTACTATTTAGTTTATAGTAATTAATATTAAATATAACTTCTTTTGCACCTATATTTACATGATATATTAGTTCCTCTAAGGTTTTACAAGATACTTTTAAAGAGTGATTTGGAGTTTTAAAATCATATACATTTCCTAGACCTTTATAAATAATTTGCAATTCTGAAAGTACAGCTATACTAGTATCACGAATTAATTTTCTAGATTTATCGATATCCTCATTAAAATCTTTGTAAATGTCTCGTACAAACTTTTCTATATCCACTAAAACATTTTCATCACCATTTAAAAAGCTTTTCAATATAAAATCTTTTTTATTTGAAATTAAATGAATTCTATCATAATAAGTACCATGGGATTCTTTTGTATTTATATATCTACCGTTATTTGAATTTGACTTCATTGATAAACAGCTTTTAGCACTGAAGTAACTTTTATGGCTTTCATAAATCGATGTAAATTCACTACCAACAGCTGAATAAATTTTACCTTTAAATTCTCTATATATATAACTAGAAAGTGATAAAAGATTATTAGTTATTATATTATAGAAGTGATCGTTTACTTCATTATTTAAAGGTTGAGCAATAATTATAATATTATCGTAATCGTTATAAATTAGTCTGGATTTTAAATACGGCATAAACTCCAAAGATGAATTTATGCGAGCAACAATATTTTTTATTATTAGAACACTATTTTTTAAGTTATCTATTGAATTGTCCAACTGAATTAAGATAACTACACCTTTACTATCAAAAATACCTAAATCTTCTACGGTTATATCTAGTAGCGTTAGAGTTCTGGTTATATCTTCATTTTTTAAAATTTTTGAAATTATATTTTCCTGCAAAATACGTATTGATTCATTACGCATAAGAGATATAGAAGTATCATCAAATATATTTTTTATCTCATTTAATTTTTTATATGTTTTTAATATAGAAACTTCTAAAAGATCTACTTCTAAATCCTTTATAACATAATTTTCAATTCCCATTCTAAAATATTCCCTCGAGGAGAAGAAATCGATTGTATTTGAAAATATAATAAAAAACGAAGACGGATAGGTTTTCTTTATCCAATATAACTCTTCCATAGTTCCATCTAGTATAACGATATTCGCATTAGAATCTACATTTATATCATCAATAGAATAAAATTGTTTTATAGAATTAAATTTCAGATGATTTTTTTCAACTATTGATGTAACTAAATCTTTAGTTTGCAAATCTTTATCAATTATAAAAATATTATTCAATAGAAACACCATCCTGATAGTTTTTACCATATTATATCATAGATTTATGAAGATTTAGTGGATATTTGGAAATCGCGGCAAAAAAAAATAGCAAATATTATCTATTTACATTATATGGAAGTTTTTTGTTAATTATATTATGATAAAAAGTAATTTTATCTAGTTTATTTATATGCATATATGATTTAAAATTATTATTGTAATAAATTAGTGTGATTTAACCAATATTAAAAATATAATAAGTGTTCAATGATTCTTTTATATTATCCATAATAAAATCCTTTATAAAGCCTATAAAATTTATTTTTTATAAATAAAAAGTAAAGAATCATTAAATAAAAATACTCAATCCCTATTATTATATTTTTAAGTAAAATATTTTGATCTCCCATCAAAATATTAAATGGTTGTTAAATAAATGATAAGTTTCTTGCGTTAAACTTATGAATTATTTATTTCTTAAATTGTCTGCCTACCAATTTAAGTATGAAATCACAAAAAAAGATATCTTACTTTTATAAGTAAGATATCTTTTTTAATTTCTATTTATAACATAATGGTGTTTACCACTCTTTTTAGCAGTATACAAAGATTTATCAGCTTTATCTACTAATTTTATTACATCAAGATCTTTTGAAAGAGTATCTTCTGTAATTCCTATAGAGCAAGAAAGTAATTTATCATTAGGAATATATATATCTTTTTCCAAAAAGTCGCAAATTTTCTCTTTAAATCCTTCTACAGATTCTAATTTTTCATATAGTTTATCACCTATAGATTTTGCTTTTTCCAGACTACAGTTATTAAAGAAAAGCAAGAATTCATCCCCACCATATCTTATTGCAAAATCATCTTTTCCTACAAGAGTTTGCAATATTTCACCAAACCATATAAGAACTGAATCACCAATATTATGTCCAAAAGTATCATTGTAATATTTAAAATTATCTAAATCTATATAAAATAAGCAAATTGGTTTCTTTTCAGTATAATTTTGTTGATTTTCTATTAATTTATTGATGGTATTAAAGAATGATTGCCTATTATATAATCCTGTAAGCATATCAGTAGATGCAATTCTTAATAATTTTTCTTGTCCCTCAATTCTTTTAAGTGTTTCAATAAATTGTTTTACAATAAGAGAAATAGTTTTTAGATTATCTTCATCTAATACTATTTTACTATTAATAAGAGTTGTATCTATTTTTGTAAGGCATATAAATGAAGCTGTAAGTTTATTATCATTAATAATAGGAATACATATAAGAGATTGTAATTTATCATCTATAATGTGTTGAAAAAAATTACGAAGTTTTAAATTTACAACATTTTCTCCTGTTACATAAGGTTCCTTTATTGATTTAATAATTTTAGTATAATTAAAAAGATCTTCATTTGATAATTCTATATTATTATGAGAATAAACAACAGTATTTGTAGAATCTTCATGGAATACCAACAATGAATAATCTAAAGAAAACCTGTTATGTAATAGGTCTATTGAAGATGCTACTACTTTATCTTTATCATATCCAGAGCTTAAAATTTCCTGATATAGCCTATAAAAATTTATTTCATTCATTTTATTATTTAATGAATCTATAGTATTTTGTTGTTTAGCAGCTTCTATAACCCAGCTTAAGTTTGATAAATTGCTACCTAAACCGTGTTTAACAGGTGGCTTGCTATTTAATATTGAAAGATAGAATTTTTGATTTCTTTCTAAGCAATAGTTGATGCCTTTACTTCTTAATGAACCGGACTCTAATATTTTACCTACTGATGCAAGGGTAATACTATATTCTAATATAAATTTTGGATATAGACATTGTAAAGATCCTTTTATAAAAGACATATATTCATTTGCTTTTGAAAAATATCTTAAAGATTCTTCTGTTTTTCCTTCATGTCTAAATAAAAGACCTTGTACAAAATTGTATAAAAATAATTCATCATCATGCTGATGATTAGATAAAATCTCTTTTGTTATATCTATTTTAGATATAAAAGTATAACATTTATAAATATTCCCCAGATAAAAGTTAATTAGAGATACGAGTCCATAAATTCTATCTATAGTAGTCATTCTAAGACGATCCAATTTTAACACTGATATAACAGATAAAAGTATACTTGAACATTTTTCAGATGTTTCATAATCGTAAGCAAGTAAAGCATTTAATGCCTTGTTTAACAATGTTGTACAAATTTCATCAAAGTTCCAATTAAGTCTTAGTAATTTTAGTGCTTTATCATAGTAATAATTAGCTCTAACAAATTGTTCCCCATTCATATAATAATAACCCATTCCGTTATATGTTTGTGCTAATCTAAAATTATCTCCTAATTCTGAGAGTAAAGTCTCTACTTTTTTATAATATAAAATACTAATATTAAATTCTCCAGCTACAGAATAAAGTAAAGCTGTATTTAAATGAGCAGAAAGAACACAGTTTTTATTATCTAATTTTTCAGCAAGAGCATGACCTTCATAATAGTAGTTGCTATTAGTAGATGATTCACTGAAACTATGAGTTAAGAAATATGCTAGCATATTATATTGATTATATTTTTTAGCTATTTTAATCATTTCATCTTGATAAGTAAAGCTTCCTATAGTAGTTCTATATTCACCAGTATTATTAATCCAGAAAAATAATGAATAAGCTTTAAATTTTAGTAAGTCATCATTTAAAGAATCAGCTAGCTTATAGCTCAATTTAGCTTGTTTTTCAGCAGCACTATATTTTATTTTTGCAATATTTAGTAGTGATAATCTTTGAAGCGCATAAGCTTTTATTTTTTTATTGTTTACTAATTGATTAAATAATAAATTATAATATGTATAAGCTGATTCGTGATTACTCATAAATAAGTTTATATCACCAAGACGTATTAAAACATGTGCTAGTTCCTCATCGATAGTATTAGAATCTTTTTTTCGTGTATTTTTATCAATGATCTCTTTATAACGTTGTTTGAAAAATCTTTCAGATTCTTCGAAAGCAAAGAAATAAAAGAAATTTTCCCCTAAAGTAGTAAGATCATAGCTACTGTCAATTGCATTTAATTCTTCATCATCACTATTATCTGATAAGTCGTCAAATTGTAAAACAGAATTATTAAATTCTAAATCTGTAAGTAGTTCATCAAATTTATTTTGATATTTATCATCGCTATACTTAAAACTACTTACAGTAGCTAAAATTTTAAAATTACAGTCTATATTTTGTTTTAGAAACCAACTTAACCATTGAATGGTAGAGTAAGATGCAAAGTTTAAGTTTTCTAACAAAAGCCAAAGTTCTTTATCTTTACTATAATAATTATATATTTTTAATATAGATTCATACATTTTATTTTTTTCATATCTATAATCTACATATAATATATCTTCATCTCTTTTTACAATACCAGTATTAACATAAGATTTTATTATATCTCTATGAGTAGGATATATATTTAATTCTTCCAATATGGAATCTAAATTATCTTTTTTTTCTAAGAATTTTTCTTTTATCCAACTAAATAATGGACCAAAAGGTTCACTAACTACTTCTTTTTTCAATTTTTTAAATACATATTGTTTTTTATTATCTATTTCTAAAGCATAACTATAGAATTTCTCTAAGTTAAATTTGCCATTATTTTTTATTAGCATTATTTTATTGGTATTATTATTTAATTCATTTAACAATAATGATGAAATAGTTTCTTTTAAAACGATCATTACTGATACCCCCGAATGCTCTAATTTTATTAAAGTTAAAAATTTTATAGATTTATTCTTATTTTTTTTATAAAATTAAGATAAGAATTATTTAAATATATTGTAAATTATATTATATATTTCAACAAATTATAATATTTATATTTATATAATATCACATTTTTAACCATATGTTAAAACATATTTCAACAAAATATCAATTTATTAGGAGGGGAAATGATGGAAAATAATTTTCTTGAAAATATATCAGAATTAGAGACAGAAAGGTTAATATTAAGACCATTAAATATCGAATATAAGGAAAAAATTTATGAGCATATTTTAAATGGTGATGGAAGAATTTTGATGCAAAATGCCCAAAATAGTATTTTGAAGTCGAAAAATACATATTTTAATGAAATGATGAGGCTTCATAGTCATGGATTTCTTGCTCAATGGGTAATCATTTCAAAAGTGAATAAGGAATTTTTAGGTCAAATTCAATTGAGACGAGTATTTTTAACAGATAGTGTTTTAGATGTTAATGTTACTATAGATAAAAAGAATTTAAATAATAATATAGCAAGTGAAGCATTAAGCAGAATTTTAATTTTTGCACTAATGGATTTAAGGGTAAAGAGAGTAGAAGCAGTTATTGATATTAATAATATAGCAGCAGCAAGAGTTATGAATAAGTGTGGAATGATATCAGAGGGAGTATTAAGAGAGCGTGGAATCTTCGGTGATGCTGAAATTTATGCATTAACTAAGAGTGATTTAGAAAAGTATATGTAACTTTTTCTAGAGAATATTAAAGAGAACTAAAAAGCCTAAGGAAATAATATGTGCACCTATTATTTCTTAGGCTTTTTATAGTTTTTTAGATATAAAAACTTTAATTAAATAAAGTCTTAAAAAATTTTGTTCCAAAAGCCAAACTCATACAAATGTTCTTAAGCCAAAAAGAAAATTTATAAAGTTAGTGTCCAAATGTCTAAATAAGCGGTTGCATAATATCTAATAAGCCAAAATAAATATCTTGCAACAATAATCCAAAAGCCAATTCAGCCAAAGCATAACTTTCCTAAGCCAAAAGAAAAGTTATAAATATTTACGTTCCAAAACTTTTTAAATTGTTCACTTAATATCCAATAAGCCAAAATCAGATATCAGTAAAGTGTTTTGTCCAAAAGTGTAAATTAGCTAAAGTCCTATCTATTTATGTCAAATAGGAATAGTGTAGTTAACTTGTCCAAAAACCTTTTAAGCCAATTTCTTCAATAATAAACATAAAGTTATACTTGTCCAAAACGTTAGCCATATCAGTTAATCTGTAATAAAATTTATATTTCTAGAGGCTGTAAGTAATACTTCAGGGGTATCCTCTAGTTTTTAAATTATTATTAAGTTTAACTGAGAAAGTGGAAAGTTATACATACAATCCTTACTTTCCGTCAATTGCTAAGAAAATTGATACAAAGCCAAGATACCAACTTCTTAATTGTTATTATATCATCAAAATATTGATAGAACTATAGTTTTAGAATATTTTTTGTATATAATATTATGAATTTTCATAATTATAAATTCTTATAGATAATTAGAGTATAAAAGAGTAATAAAAAGCAAAATAAAGGTATTTTGTTACAAAAACAAAATATAAACTAATCTCAAATTCAACAATTAATTGTATTAGTGTATTATATTACTAGTACAGTGATACGAAATGATGAGGTGATGAGTTTATGGAATTAAAATTAGATTCAAATGAACCTATCTATATACAGATAAAGCATTTATTAGAAATGAGGATATTATGTGGTGAATTGAAAGGGGGAGAAAAGGTGCCATCAGTAAGAGAGTTAGCTAGTGATGCAAAGGTAAATCCTAATACGATTGTAAAAGCATATAATGAGCTGGAAAAAGATGAACTTATTACAACAAAAAGAGGTATAGGTAAATTTGTCACAGAAGATATAGAAAAAGTTAATGGTCTAAAAGTAAAAGTATCGAAAGATAAATTTTATGAGTTTATTAAAACAGTAAAGAAATTTGGTTTTTCAAAAGAGGAGATATTAGGAATTATTAATGAGATGTATGAGGAGGTATAAAGGTGGATAAGGTATTAGAAGTTACAAACCTTTCAAAAAGTTATGGAAAGAAAGAAATTCTTAAAAATATATCATTTTCTTTAAATCGAGGAAAAGTTATGGGGATTTTAGGACCTAATGGTGAAGGAAAGACTACTTTACTAAATACTATTATTGGATTATTACATCCATCTTCTGGACAGATATTATTAGAAGGAGAAATATTACCTATAGAAAGAAAAAAGAAAATATCTTTTCTTCAAGATAAAAATGTAATGTCAAAGTGGATGAAAGTAAAAGATGCAGAGAAATTTTATAGAAAATTTTTTGAAGATTTTAGCCGAGAAAAAATGAATGAAATGGTAGATTTAATGTTAGTGGATAGTAAAGCTAAAATTAATAGTTTATCAAAGGGAAATATTGAAAAGGTAAATTTAGCGTTAGCATTAAGTAGAAAAGTACCATTATATATTTTAGATGAGCCTATATCAGGTATTGATATTATTACTAGAGAAAAAATTATTGAAGCAATAATAGGAAATATAGATGAAAATTCATCTATGATAATAACTACTCATTTTATAGGTGAACTTGAGAATTTATTTGATGAAGTAATTTTCTTAAAAGATGGGATGATTTTGGAAAGTGGCGATGCTGAGGAGCTTAGAGTAAAATATGGTACATCTATAGAAGGTGTTTATAAAAAGATTTTTGGAGAGGGGTAGGTGAGTAATAGATGAAAAATATAAAAAATATTTTATGGTTTAGTTTAAGAAGTTATAAAATTTTTTATGCTTTATTGTTAAGTATATTATTTGTTTTAGCAATATTAGATATATTTATTTTCAATTGTCCTTTAGGTGCAGATTTAATCACCTTTATGTCTATAATTACAACAGTAGTATTTATTTTTTTAATTATTGAATTTTGTAATGAAATTTCTAAGGGGCAAGGTAGACTATTATTTATAACGCCGATAAAGGCTTGGGAGTTTTTAAGTGCCAAATATATATTGCATATGGTAGTTCAAATAATTATAGTTGCAACGATATCTTTTATAGCTTTTATTGGAAATGTAAAATTGGAAAGTGAAATTTTTATTACAGGACTTTCTCTTTTAGGTTCGTTTACAGTAATGTATATTATCATTTGTTCTTTTATTATTGTATATGGATCATATATTTCTAATGATGGCATAGTAGTTGTTTTAGTTGTAATAACATCAATCATACTGCCTTCAGCAGCTGCGTGGATTATTGATAAAGTTTTAATATTTTTGCCGTATATATATTTAAAGATAGGATCAGTTGAAATTGATATTTTATTTTCTATAGCTGCAATAACATTAATAACTGCTCTTATGGTAATATCAACAAAATTATTAAAATTAAAATTAGATATAAATTAATGCATGGGGGAAAATGTTATGAAAAAAAGAATTGTATCAATTTTTATAGGTGTAATATTAGCATTAACATTAACTAGTTGTGCTGTTAAAGTAGGTATAGAGCCCAGAAATAAAATTGCCCATAAGAATTCGGAATTAGATAAAGATGAAACATTATCATTAGAGGATATTGATAATATTAATATAAACATTCAATTGGCAGATGTACAATGCAAAAGTTTTGATGAAAATAATGTTAGACTAATAGTTAAAAATAGTACTACATTAAATGGTGAAGTCATTATGAAAAAAGAAGATAAGAATTTAAATATTGAAGAAAAAAAGTCAGGAAAGAAATTGGGTACAAATAACTATAGTAGAAAGATAGAAATATATATTCCTAAAGAATATAAAGGAGATATATATTTTGAAAATGGTGTTGGTGATATTAAGTTGGAAGAGATAAGTTGTGAAAATTTATCTCTTGAAGGTGGAACTGGCGACTTAGATATTTATAATATAAATGCAAAGGATTTAACTTTGAATTCTGGGGTAGGAGATATAAGATTAAATTTAAATAAGTCACCTGAAAATATGAATATAGGAAGTGGAACTGGAGACTGTGATATTAATATTGAAGAGGTAAATGGAAATCTAGTATACGATGGAGGTGTTGGAGATGTAACTATAAGGATACCAGAAAATGCTCCGGTAAAAATAAAAAGTTCTTCTGGAGTTGGTTATAGTAATATCGATGCTAAAATTTCTGATACAAATAAATATACTTTCGATCTTGATAATAGTGTAGGAGAAATAAAAGTCACAAACTAGAATTTAGGAGGGTTATATGAAGGTTTTTTTGAAATTTGTCTTAAAATCAATGACTGAGAAAAAGGGTAAGTTTTTACTATTATTATTGGCAGTGTTTTTAAGTACAGCATTATTTGTAGGAAGTTACGGTATGACAGGGCTTATTACAGATATAGTTACAAAAGAAGTTACGGAAACTTTTGAGGGAAGAGATATTGTAATTACAGAGAAAAATGGAGAAAGCTTTTTTAGTATTGATAAGCTAAAAGAAAATGGTATTAAAGACATAAATCCATCTATTACAGTAAGTGGGTCTTATTCTTATAAAGATGATATGTCTTCAGTGTCTATTGAAGGTAGAAAAAATGTAAATATAAATAAAAATCAATTTATAAAAGGTGAAAAGTCTCTTGATAATTTTGATGGAGAGAAATGTATAATTTCAAAAAGAATAAGTGAAAAACTTAAAATTGGAGAGAATGATAAATTAGAAATTTCAGTTAATGGAGAAAAAATAGGTTTTATCGTTTATGCTGTATATTCTAATGAAGGTACTTTATCACAAGATCAAGAAAATAATTTTACAATTATTGTACCATATGAATTTATATCAGAAAAATTTGATTTGAAGAATAAGTACAATAATGTTTTTGCCACAGGTACAGAGGAGACATTAAAAGATTCAATAAAAGTATTTAATAGTGTTAATAAAGATTTTAAGGCTGAAAAGGCTTTTGATGAAAATATAATAGATAGCATGTTAAGTCAAATAATAACTATATTTTATGTAATGCTTTCTATTGTAGTTCTTGTTAGTGTCGTTATTATAAGTAGTTCATTTAAGCTTATTGTTACAGAAAGGATGCCAACAATAGGAACATTTTTAAGTCAAGGAGCTACAAAGAAAAAAATAATATCAATATTATTTTTAGAAAGTTTTACTTATGGTTTATTTGGAGGAATATTAGGGTTCTTTGGAGGCTATGGAATTTTATATTTAGTATCCTATGCCACTTCACCATTTGCAGCTGAAGGGATAATTAATACTCCTAATTTTAGATTAAGTTATATAGTTGTAGCTTTAGCTTTTGGAATTGGACTTTCTGTTATATCATCATTATTACCAGTATTAAAAGTAAGAAAGCTACCAATTAAAGATGTTATTCTAGGTGCTTTAAATAATACATTTAAAGTAGGTTGGACAAAAGCAATTATTGGAACTATATTATTATTAATTGGTAGGGTATTGCAATTTAAGGAAAGTATCAATATATCGATGGCGGGGGATTTAATTATTCTTTTAGGTTCAGCATTTATAATTCCAAAAATAATCGATTTAATTTCTATAGCAGTTCATAAAATTATAAGAGATAAAACATCAATAATAGCTATAGCTTTTAATAATGTAAGAACATCAAAAGAGTTATTAAATAGTATAACACTAATAATTATTTCTATATTATCAGTAATAATTATTACATCCGTTAGTAGTAGTTTAAAAGATGTTGTATCAGGAGCATATGATGATATGAAAAGTGATATATCTATTTCATTTAGTAGGACTCCTATTTTAGATAGTAAAGATAAGATTATTAATGAGGTTTTGAATAGAGATGATATAGATAAGAACTCTATACAAAGTGTTAATTTTACTTATAGTGAAGTAGATAAAGAAATGATTCCTATAATAGGTATTGATGAAGATAAATATTTAAACTATGATAAATACTTATCTTGGGATAGTAATGAAGGTAAAGAAAGTTATAAGGCTTTAAAGGAAGCAAAAAAACCTTCAGTAATTATTACAAAATCAGTATCAGAAAGTTTAAATTTAGATAAAGGAGACACTATTAAATTAAAAATTGATGATAAAAGTTGTGAAGTAAAAATAGTTTCAGTCATTGATGGTAAGTTATACTGGAATGGTTATTTTATGATGATGAAAAATAGTGATCTAATAGATTTATTTAATCCATATATGAGTACTGAGATTATTGCTAACACAAAAGGTGATGCAAATAAGGTTAAAGATGCAATAAAAAAACCTCTTAGGGATTACTTAGCTGAAGTATCGACATCAGAAGAATTAAAACAAGAAAATATAGAGAATAATGAGAATCTGATGACTGTACTTGGTTTCTTTTCAGGTATAACTGTTATGATTGCTGCTTTTGGTGTATTAAATAATATGAATATATGTTATTTAAATTCTAAAAAGAATTTAGCTTTGCTTCATTCATTAGGATTGAGTAAAAGACAAAAAAATAGACTTTTACTTTATCAAGGATTATTAACAATACTCTGGTCAATGGTATTTATGATACCGTTAGCTCATGTAACTATAAACCTTGTAACTAATGTGATTAAATTAATAGGATTTGATATGACAGTAGCTTTAGATCTCACAATAATTTCCAACCTTACATTAGGACTTGTAATACTAATTGTATTATCTATACTACCATCAATATTTAAAGGAAGAAAGTTTTCTATTATTAATGAAATGAAATATGAATAGGGGGTATTACTATGAATGCTATTGAAGTTAAAAATTTAAATAAATCTTTTAAATTAGGGAAAAATGATGAGGTTAAAGTACTGAAGAGTCTTAATTTTACAGTGAAAAAAGGTAGCTTTTTATCTATAATGGGACCTTCTGGTTGTGGTAAATCTACTTTATTATATTTATTAGGAGGTCTTGATAATCCAACATCAGGAGTAATAAATATAAATGGGAGAGATATAAGTACTCTTAAAGAAAAGGAAAAAGCTAAAATGAAACGTAGGGAAGTAGGTTTTGTTTTTCAATTTTATAATTTAGTACCTAATCTTACAATAGAGGATAATATATTATTACCTTTATTAATGGATGGGAAGAAGATAAAAAACTATAAAGAAGATTTAAATAATATTTTAGATCTTGTTGGATTAAAAGATAAACGTAAAATGACGCCAAGGGAACTTTCAGGTGGTCAGCAACAAAGGGTTGCTATTGCAAGAGCACTTCTTTTTAAACCAGAGATAATTTTAGCTGATGAGCCAATAGGAAATCTTGATTCTAAAACAGGAGAAAGTATAATGGAACTTTTTAGAGATATAAATAAGAAATTTGGGACTACGATAGTTCAAGTAACTCATGCAGAGTCAGCAGCTTATTATGGTGATTCAATATTAAAGTTACTAGATGGAGAAATAGTCTTAAAAGAAAACATAGAAAATGCAGGTTAAAAATTACTATTCTTCATAAATTCGTCATAAAAGTGACACAAAACAATAGTATAGTAAATAATGCGATATATCGATTTCGCATTCCGCTTTATAGAATAAATCAGTATGGAATTACCCCAAATATAGAAATATATTTGGGGTAATTCTATTTTAAATATAAAATTTAGACACTAGATTAAAGTTTGCATACTGAGAATATATTAACAGTAGCACATATTATTTCAACATCTGTAGGTTGATTTTGTTGTTTATGAGCATAATATTGCAATATTAAAGTTGAATCATTATCTACTTGAAGTAATGTTGTATTTTGTAAGTCAACACCATTACTTGAAGATGAATTAGTTAAAAATTGCATACTGCTTATAGAACTATTATTAAGATTTAAATCACCTTGTATAAATGAAGCATTAGAATTTGGTTTTAAGGTCATACTCCAACTTACACTATAAATATATCCACCTGGAATATCAATAATTGTAGGGGTTGTATTTTCATTAAAAGTTATATTAGCAGTATGGAATGGACTGGTTAATGGAACAGATCCAGTAACAGCAATGGAACCATCCACGCCAGTAGTACCAGTAATTCCGAATTTTCCGTATACAGAAGAACATTGTCCTCCAGTAGCACCAGTAGCGCCAGTGATACTAACACCAGCAGCCCCAGTGGCACCAGTAGCCCCAGTAGCACCGACAGCGCAAGCAGCCCCAGTGGCACCAGTAGCCCCAGTAGCACCGATAGCGCCAGCGGCACCAGTAGCTCCAGTGGTACCAGTAGCCCCAGTGGTACCAGTGGCACCGACAGCGCCAGCAGCCCCAGTAGCCCCAGTGCGTCCAGTGGCACCGACAGCGCCAGCAGCCCCAGTAGCTCCAGTGGCACCAGTACGTCCAGCAGGTCCTGTAGGTCCAGTTATACATTTAACTTTATGGCATGGTTTATGATCTTTGTCATAACATATAGATAAATAAGGTGGGTTGTCAGAATCTAATGACGAAAATTGGATTAGTGAATTATTACATTTGCTATCATCGAAGAGAGTAACCCCGAAGTTTTCTTTAGTTTTGATCCAATTATTAATGATTGGTGTTATATCTATTTTTATATATTTACCAATATCCTCTGGGCGTATATCAAAACAAATTTCACTATTAGGATTTACTCTAGGTGCGTTTGACCAAGTAACTGATCTAATATCAAAATCATCTATATTTTCTTTTAATTATATAGTAACTTTGTGAGTATTAGATCTTACTCCGTTTAAAAAAATATATAAAAATGCTGATTTAATGTGACGAAGACGAAGGTTGTCAAATTTAATCAACGTTCTATATTCATTTCTATTGTGAACAGAATTTCTTGCTATTCCAATTAGTAAAGGATCGCAATCATAGAAGTTCTTATTTGAATTTATATTATTTATATAACTAGTTCCAGTTGATATAATATCTTTTATAGAATGCAACAGTATCAACTCCTTTTATAAATTGTTTTTATTATATATATTATGAAAGGTTTGTTGAATAGGTTCAGATTAAAAGAGAAGTAGGATAAAGTGTGTTTTATAGAGAGTATGTCCCATTTCCTTTTTATAAAACTTATAGTATAATTGTGCGATAAGGACGTGATAAATTGGATAAAGACATAATAAGTATAGTAAAGAATATGGATAAAAAGTTAGAGTTATTGATGAATGAAGTATCATTTATAAAGAAAGAGGTTGCAAAAATTAACTCTAGTAATGGTAACGTAGAAAATAACCTTAAAGAAGTAGTAAATGAAACTAAAAATTTAATTGAATTCAGAAATGAGGTTATTAGTAAGATTGATAAAATCAATGATGATTTATATACTGTAGAAGTAATTACAGCTCATAATTATAGTGATATTATGAAATTAACACATAAAAATATAAAATAAGAATGGACCTACTTATACATAATAATTATATATAAGTAGGTCCGTTTTTTATAAAACCTTACCGGCTTATAAGACACATTAAGTCTTATAAGCCTTACGTGTCATGTGGCTTATCTCCAGCATCATTTCCTTCGTAAGCCTCTGAGGATTGAATGTTTTGGTTACTTTGATTCATCATCGTCGTTTCCTCCTACATTCAGTTTGGTTTTACCATTATAGTATGGATAGAAGTAAAATAATTTATACATTCTATAATAAATATTTTTTATATTCTAAACTAAACTTAATATCTACATTAGATAATGCTTCGACACATACAGAATATTAGGCAAATATACTAATTAATTTTACTATGTTTAGATTATCTAATATATTAAAATTAATGATATATATGGTAATTGAAAAAGAATGAAGAAATTATTAAAATATAAAACAAATAAGTAAAATTAAAATGGAGAAGAGTATGGAAAAAAGTAGAGAATTGATTTTTATAAGATATATTTCTTTTGGTATACTTCTATTTCAAATATTCATTCAGTGTCAAAATAGTAGTATAGTAAGTATTATTTTTATATTATTATTTATTATAAATAATAATATAAGGATATTTTATTTTAAAAGTGATATAGAGAAAATAATATCTATATTGATAGAATTAGCACTAATTCCTTTAGCACAATTAAAGTTTGGGGGATATATTTTAATATACTTAATTGGAGTAATTATAGATATTTTTACTCTAAATAATAAAAAAGTAAAGTATATATATGCGGTGATAATTATTGTTATTGCTATTATGGCTACCTTTGGAAAGGATAAGGAAGCAAGCTTTATTAACTTTATTATAATTGAATTACTTTACATATTATTAAGTTATATAGCAAGACTTTATAGTACAAAGCTTGAGGCGCAGAAGCTATATGATAAGCTTAGAGTTTCAGAGGAAAAGCTTATTGAAGTTAACAAGGAATTGGAAGGCTATGTTGATTCCATCGAAGAAATTACTTTATTAAAGGAAAGAAATAGAATATCTAGGGAAATTCATGATAGTGTTGGACATGCGCTTTCTACGGCGATGATTCAGTTGACAGCTATGGAGGCTATAGCTGAAAAAGAGAATAGTACAATGAAGAATACAATAAAAAAATTAAGAAGCTTTATTAATGATAGTTTTCAAGATGTTAAAAGGGCTGTTAGGGAATTAAAGTCAGATCAATATGAAAATTATAAGGGAATTTTGAGATTACAAGATGTATGTAAAAACTTTCAAAGAATGACAGGGATAGAAGTAAAGGTAATTATATCTAAAGGGCAATGGAATTTATCAACAAAACAAGTAAATCATTTATATAGAATAACACAAGAAGTATTGTCCAATTCTTTAAAGCATGGAAAAGCTTCAACAATTAAAGTGATAATGAATTTTACAGATAGTGAATTTATTATTTCATTTAGTGACGATGGCATTGGAACATATAAAATAGTAGAAAGTGGAGTTGGCCTTAAGAGTATAAAAGAAAGAGCAGAGGAAATAGAGGCTACTGTAGATATGAGATCTGTTAGTGGAAAAGGTTTTTTTGTTAGAATAATCGTTCCAAAAGAAGTGGAGGTATAGTGTTTTGAAAAAGATTAAATTATTAATTGTTGATGATGAAGAACTTATAAGAGAAGGACTTAAGCTAATGCTTTCTATATATGATGATATAGAAGTGGTTGATATGGCGAAAAATGGATATGAAGCTTTAGAAGTGTGTAAAACTAATGATCTAGATGTTGTACTTATGGACATTAGAATGAAAGATTGTGATGGTGTTATGGGGACGAGAATAATAAAAGAGCAATTTTCTAGAATAAAAGTTATAATTCTTACAACTTTTAAGGATAAAGAATATATAGAAGAGGCATTAAAGTATGGTGCTTTTGGATATATGTTAAAGGATAGTTCTCATGATGTGATTTATGAAGGTATAAAGACTGCTTATAAAGGTAATATGGTTGTCCATCCAGATGTAGCATCAAAAATGATGGAGAATAGATGGAATATAAAAAGTAATATCGATAAATACAATCTTATTGAAAAAGAAATTAAAATAATAGAAGCAATAGGAAAAGGATTAACAAATAAGGAAATAGCAGAACAGCTCTTTTTATCTGAAGGAACGATAAAAAATAATATAACAAATATTTTATCAAAGTTACAATTAAGAGATAGAACACAGATAGCTATCTTTGCTTTTAAAAATGGAATAGTGACTTAAGTCATTTTTTTAGTGACTTTAAGTTATAGTAATACCCCCTAAAATACTTTATTATATGATTAAAAGATTTTAGGGGGTATTTTTATGGCTATCATAGAAGTAGAGAACGTAACAAAAAGATTTAATGATAAGTTGGTGTTAGATAATATTAGCTATGGAGTAGAAGAAGGAGAGGTATTCGGATTTATAGGTCCTAATGGAGCAGGTAAATCTACACTGATAAATATAATGACGACACTATTAGTACCAGATAGTGGGACAGTAAAGATATGTGGATATGATATATTACAGGATCCAATTAAGGCAAAAAAGTGTATAGGATATGTACCACAAGATTTGGCATTATTAGAAGAGATGAATGCTTATGACAATTTAGAGTTTTTTGGTGCCTTATATGGATTAAGAGGGAAAGAGTTAAAGGAAAGAATAAAAGAAGCATTAAGAGTTACGGGACTTGAGGAAACTAAAAGAAAAAAAGTAAAGAAATTTTCAGGGGGCATGAAGAGAAGGTTAAATATTGCAGTATCAATTTTACATCATCCTAAGGTGTTAATATTGGACGAGCCAACAGTAGGGGTAGATCCACAGTCAAGGAATCATATATTTTCTTTTATACGAACTATATGTAAAGAGTGGGGTACGACAGTATTATACACATCTCATTATATGGAAGAGATTGAGGAACTTTGTAAAAGGGTATTCATAATAGATTTAGGAAAGGAAATTGCTTATGGTAATAAAGAAGAGATAAAAGCATCATTTTCTTCAAATAATAAAATAAGAGTAGAGGCAGACGGTATTAATGGTGAAGTTTTAGTTAGACTTAAGGGAATAGAGGGAGTAGAGAAGGTTTTGGAGGAAGATAATGTATTATCTATAACAATAAATTCTAAGTTTACACTTTCTACTGCATTATCAATACTAGAAAGTAGTGGTGTTGTAATAAAAAAAATCACTTATGATGATATAAAGTTAGAAGATGTATTTTTATCATTAACAGGAAAAACATTAAGGAATTAGGTGATGTAGATGAAAACTTTTTATTATGTAAAATCAACACTAAAAAGTATGGTTTCCAGTGGAGCAGTAGTTTTATCGTATTTTATTATATTTCCTATTATTATGGCATGTTTTATGGGGTATTTTAATAATTTAACCAATGAAAATCCTCTTAAACTTAGCGTATTAGATGTAAAGGTCGTTGATAATGATAGTAGTGAAATGTCTAAAAAGCTAGTAGAGATAATAAAAGGAAAAGATTTAAAAGAGTTGATAAAAGTAACTGATAAAGATTCAGACGTGGAATTAGTGATTGATAAAGGGTATGAAGATAATATTCTAAATAAAAATAAAGGTAGTATAACAATAAATAGAAAAACTGAAGAAAAGGAAGTCGCTACAAATACGTTAAAAACAATATTAGATAGATATCATCAGAATTTATATATATCATTATCTAATGGTAATGTAGAAGATTTAGATAAATTTTTTGATACACAAATTATAGATAATATAAAAATAGATACAATGAAAACAAATAATATGTATGAAAAGTATGCAGCATCTATGATTGGTTTTGTAATAGTAATGTTGATAATGATAATGGCACAAGGAGCTTATAATGATAAATCTGTAAATATAGAAAACAGAGTAAATGTAGCGCCAGTAACAAAAATACAATATCTATTTTATGATACTTTAGCACATATTATATACGTTTTTATAATAATTACAGCCTATGTTATATTCTTTAGAGTTACAGGATTAAGTTTTAAGGGTAATATATTGGATTTATTGGTGTTAGTTTCAACATCAACTTTATTAGTAGTATTTTTATGTCAAACGATAATTACAGTATTTAAAGCAAAGTATGGGAAAATTATCTCATATATTATATTTTTTATACCTGTTGCTAGTACTGAAATGTTTTCTTTAAAAGGTAATAAGTTAACTATAATATCACCTACTCATTATTTAAATAATGCTTTTACTTTATATAATTTAAACGGAAATCTTAGTGGAGGCTGGAAATGGATATTTATGATATTAGCTATAGCTATTATTATTTATTCACTTGCTATAATAAAAGCAATTATTAGTGGGAGGCGAAAACTATGCAATTAGGAAGATTAGTTTTAATTAATATAAAGAGACAATTAAAAAATCCAAGTATACTATTAATGACCATAATTATGCCTGTAATAATGTTATTGTTTATGAATAGAACAATTTCAGGTGAAAAAATAGAAGGTATAGGAATAATAGATAATAGTAAGTCAAATTACTCTAAAGAAATGATTTTAGAACTTGAAAAAGAATACACCATTGATAAGTTAAGTGGACAAATAGAAGATAATTATAATCTTTTAAGAGAAAATAAACTTGGTGTGATTTATGTTATAGATAGTAATTTTCAAAAACAAATAGAAGATGGAAAAGCACCTGAAGTTAAAAGCTATACTGTTGAAACTAGTAATGGATCAATGATGGCAGAGAATATAATAGAAAATTATATATTTAATGTATTAGAAGAGAAGGTAACAGAAGGATTAAGTACAAATTCAATTAATACTGTTGTAAAAAATATAAAGGAAGAAAAAGAAACATATAAAATGACAATTATAATGTTATGTTATTTTATGATGTTAGGAGGATCGATAGTATCTACTGAAATTATAAAACTTAAAGAACAAAAAGTACTAAGGAGAACTATTGCAACTGCTAATAAAGACATCACTATTTTAGGAAGTTTATTTATATCATCATTTTTATTACAAGGTATATTATCAGTAGCAGGATTCATTTTTCTAGCAAATATCACCAAAATTCACGCTAATAAAATTCCAGAGGGCTCTTTTATTATTTTCCTTGGCAGTTTAATTACTACTGCTATAGTTGTAGCTGTAACAAGATGGATTAAGAACCCAGTAATTGCAAGTTTATTTACAATAATTTTTGGATTATTAGCTTTTGGTTTAGGTATGTTGGGCACAGAATTTACAGATTACAAAAATATTCCTATATCAATAAGTAGAATAAGTATTATTTCACCATTTACGTGGTTATTAAGAATTATAAATACAAATGAGATTATAGTACCTACTTTAATTATAGTTTTAATGTCTCTAGTATTTTTTACCGCTGGAAGTTTTAGATTAAGGCAGTTTGTTAAAGAATAAGAATGGGTATTGGAAAGCCAGAAAACAAAATGTTTTCTGGCTTTTTTAATATGATATAATAATATTAATTTCAAAATATGCAATGGAGGTCACGGATGAACAAGGTAGAGTTTATAAATTCACTAAAAAACATTAATGGAATTGTATCAGTATGTAGATTTGGAAGCTATGGAACTAAAGAGTGGATTAGGGATAGAAGTGACATAGATTTAGCTGTGGTTGTTGGACCTAATGTTAATTTTATGGATACAATTAATATTGAAGATGAAGTAAATACATTATGTATAGATTTTTATAAATACGATAAGATACATTTAACTTTTGTTCATTATAGTGACTTTTATAATAAATTTGCTAGGATTGCTGTAGATAGTGATGAACAATATATTGTAAATGATGATTTATGGTTTGATTTTATGCATTATGTATTAAAATATGCTAGGAATAATAGAAATTTTGAAAAGACATTAAAGATAGATGAACAATATAGCTATTTTGGAGGGATTATAGATGAGTCCATATTATAAATATAAAAAGGAAAAGTTTTTAGAAAAATATAAAAGTGCATACAACACATTAGAAGATTTAAAATATACAATAACTGAGTACAAAAGTAATAAAAATAGAATTGTTAAAAGAGCTATGTTTGCTTTTTTTCAGGATTTTTCAGAGTATATAATAGATATGTGTGAAAGTTACATTGTAATAAATAATGGGAAAATTAATAGTAGTACTTCAGCGACAAAACTTATAGAAACAGCATCAGAAATGGGCTTCTTTGATAAAAATTTAAAAAATTACTTATCTTTAGCTGTGAAACTTCGAAATAGATATACTCATGATTACTACATTAGAGAAGAATGTGAAAAGCAAATTGAGGAATTTTGCTTTAACGAACTTGCATATTTAGAGATATTTTTAGAAGAAAGTAAGGATAGTGTTGTTTTAAAGTATAAAAGTAGATAATGGAGGATAAAATGGATTGGTATTGTGCAGTTTGGAATAGTGATGAGGTTAGTGGAGTCATTTCAGCAAATAATCTATATGAGAGATTATGTATTGGTGATACTTCACAAGTTGGAGATATAGAAATAATAGATGAATTTTATAATGATTTAGAGAAAATAGATGTGCCAATGGATAAAAATAAAGGTAAAGGGTTTGTTATCATTGTGAACTGCTCCCTGTCAAGTAGACAGGTGAAATAATAAAAATATTTAATATAGCTAATCACTTTTGTGGTTAGCTATATTTTATGCTACAGATTTTAATAAATACTCCCTATATTCTAACGGAGTCATAGAGTTGAGACGTTTTTGATATCTACGATTATTGTAATAATCTATGTACTCTATAATTGCTGCTTCTAATTCTTCATATGAATTAAATTTCTTTAAATAATACATTTCTGATTTTAACATACCCCAAAATGCTTCCATTGGACCATTATCAATACAACGTGATACTCGTGACATACTTTGAATCATATTAGCTTCTTCAAGCTTTTTCTTAAATGTTTTTGAAGTATACTGAAAACCACGATCACTATGAAAAATAGGCGTAGCCTGCGGATACTCCCTACGGGCAATATCAAATGTTTGAAACACTAGATTATTATTATTTGAATGCCCAATTACAAAAGAGACAATACTCTTATCAGAAAGATCTAGAATTGCACTTAAATATGCTTTCTTTCCAATACCATACTTCATTTCCGTTACATCTGTGAGCCACTTTTCACCAAATTTATCTGCATAGAAATCTCTATTTAGAATATTATCAGCTACAGTTTCAGGTGTAGATTTTTTATAAGTTTTTCGTTTTCTACGACATACTGACTTTAGATTAAGAATACACATAAGCCTATAAATTCTCTTTGGATTTACATGAAAATCATTTTCACGATTTAATTTTATAGTCATTTGTCTATATCCTAATATTCCGTTTATTTCTTCATATGATTCTTGTATAAGTGATAATAACACCTCATTAAATTTTTCATTCATACTTACTTTGCGATTCGTCCATTTATAATATGCGGAGCGTGCAATACCGGCTATTTCACATAATTCTTTAATAGAAAAAGATTTTTGCTTATGCAACTCTTGTATTGCTAAATAGATAAATTCATTTTTTGTTTTACTTAAAATCGCCTCCTTTCTATTTCGTCTAACTTTTTTAAGAATTCTATCTCCATCTGTTGTCTACGATTTTCGGCTTCAAGTAATTTGTTTTTCGCTTTTAACTTTTCTATTTCAGACATTTCATCGGCAAGCTTTCGCTTTCCACGTTTATCTAATAGTGCTTCAATGCCATTGGTTTCATATTTCTTAATCCAACTATATATTTGTTGATATGATATTTGAAATTTTTCTGCTGTTTTAGCGTAATTTTTATCATTTTCTATATAATACTTTACAATCTCAATACGTTCATTATAAGTTGTAGTTCTACCTTTAGTCATAATTGCTGTCCCTCCAACTCCAGAAGATTTTAGTTTATTATGACTATTATATATTGAAATCCATCTTTGTAGTTGCGTTTTTGAACGTATTTTATATTTTGCACAAATTTCATCTTGAGAATATAAATTTGACAAATAAGCTTCTACTGCTTGTAATTTCAATTCTTTAGAATAGCCCTTATATCCTTCCATCGTAAAGGCTTCCGCGCCTATACTATTGTAGTTACGAATCCATTGACGAAAAGATTCTAAGGCAATCCCCAGCATAGATGAAAAATGACTCATACTATTTTTACTTTTTAGATATTCCTCAACATATTTAACTTTTTCTTCAGCACTAAAATTACGTTTTTTACACATAAAAAAATACTCCCTCTCATGATAGACATTTTAATTATTTTATGTGTCTACCATAAGGGGAGCATATCAATTGGTTGTGATATGGATTATGCAGAGTTTTTTAATGATACCATACAAAAATTGGCTAAGGAGCATGGACTATCTTTCTTTGAGCCTCAAAATATAACTTATATTTTTTAAGAATAGAATTACTTTAAGTCGAATATAGTAATATTATGTTGAAAATACATATTTTGTGGTATAATAATATTATTGGTAACTATTACAAAATGTATAAATATGATTTTATATTACTATAGAAAAGAGGGATTTCAATGAAAAAAATGACTTTATTAAGTAAAATGATTGCGGCTATTTTTGTATTGTCGTTAGTTTTGGTGAATATGCCAATGGAATATGTACAAGCAGCAACAGATTATCCAGCTCAAGCTGTGAAATTTACAACAGGTACTGGCAAAAATCTTAATATCAAAGGAACTTCAGATAATTCTGTATTGAATATTAAATCAGCTACGGGAACACAGAATGAAAATTGGGAGATAAAGTATGTCTCTGATGGGGTTTACAAAATCGTAAATATGGAAACAGAAAAATTATTATCTACAAAGAATAATAAATATTCTGCCGGTACTAGTTGTGTTATAAAATCTGATGAAGGGGATAAAACACAACAATGGAAGATTACTGGAGTAGATAAAGATTACTTAGGAAATTATCTTTATTACAAAATAACAAATGTTAAAGATTCTAATATGGCATTAACATATGATAGTGAAGATTCTACTGTATCATTAAAAAAGTATACAGGAGCAACTGAGCAAAAGTGGAAGATAAACTGTGATGGCTTAGAAGGTTTTGCTGGTAATTGTTTAGTAAGCGAAGGTGAAAAAGCAGGTACAATTGGAGGATTATTAGGTAAGACCGTTTTTGTTAGTGATTTACCTTCGTTAAAAGATGCATTATTAAAAACGGAGCCATTAACAATTGTTATTTCTAAAAATATAAATAATTGCAACAGTGAAATGTATGATTTAAGAATAGCATCTAATAAGACAATTATCGGTTCTTATGGTGCAAAGACTTTGACAGATCCTAGACTTAGAACTGATGACTATTTTAAAAAGGAAAGTGTTAGTAACAATATAATTCTGAAGAATTTAGATATTCAAGTTAAAGATAGAGAAGATGTAGTTGCTTTTGCTGTATATGGTTCAAATAATGTTTGGGTTGATCATTGTACGTTTAATAACTCTCTTGCATTAGATAAAGATGAAGTTGGTAAGTTTATATGGGTAAATAGAAGTGAGTATGCTGAGAAAGATCCAGATTTTGTTACTTTATCATATAATAAATTTTCTCATCGTTTCTGGGGAGTAGCTTTTGGAGCTGGTGGAACATCACAAGACAGAGCGACTGTTATGTATAATTATTTTGACTCAATAGTTCATAGAGCACCTCAACTTGGAAATGGTAGTCTTCATGTCTATAATAATTTTTATAAGAGATCTTCTGCAGCTACTAAAAATGATGGATATGCAGCTATAAAGTGTGGAGAGGGATCTCAAGTTTATTCTGAAAGCAATAGATTTGAAAACTATCAAAAAGAATCTAGCGGTTATTGGGATTATGAATTTTCAGTAGATTCTAAAGCTACATGTACCGATGTAGATTCATATACAAATAAAGGGGAAAAACCTGTTACTACACCATATAAAGTAACATTACCAGAAGGGACAAAATCAACTACATGGAAGCCATCATCAAACTATGGATATTCAATTATTAAAGCATATGGTGATAATGATACTAAAGATTTCTGTACTAAATATGCAGGAGCGGTAAGTAAATTATCAGATTTAAAATATATAAATTATAGTGAATGTTCAAAATATGTAAATAAAAAGGTAGCATCCCCAATAAAATCTACTTCATCTTCCTCAACAAGTAGTGAGTCGATAGAAAATAATGGAGTGTATATGATTAAGAATGTAGCTACAAATATGTATTTAGAAGTAAAAGATGGAGAAGCCAAGAAAGGTGCTAACGTTCAACAATGGGGCGCTAGTAAAGCGGCAGCACATAATACCTGGAAAGTAGTTTCGGCTGGAAATGGATATTACTATTTATACTCACAACTTGGAAATGGAAAGAAATTTTTATTAGATGTATATTATGGAAAAGCGGCTAATGGTACCAATATAAGAATACATACAGATACAGCAAGTGATGCTCAATTATTTAAAATCCAAAAGAATTCAGATGGATCATATTCTATTTTAACTAAGGCATCTAATGATAAAGGATGTGTAGAAGTTAAGGACGGAAGCAAATCAAGTGGAGCAAATATTCAACAATGGGGATTTATTGATGGAAATTGGCAACATTGGAAATTTGAAAAAGTGAATTAATAAAGATTAATATTTGCGTTAGGTATTAAAGAGTTTAAAAGTATAGGTTATCACAAAAAAGTGCACCTCAAATGTTAAATAAATAGATTTATCATTTGGAGGTGTATTTTTCTCATAAAAAACAGCCTTCTATAATAATTTTATTTTATTATAGAAAGCTGCTATTTTTTTATTTACAGACTTTATTTCACAGTCTCATCTATTTGAAGTATTCAAGTAGATTTTGTAGTTATTTTACTAATTCAAACTCCCATTGTTGACACTTATGTTTATTATATTCCCACTGCTGTACATTAGCTTTTTTTGCTTTACTTGCATCTTTTACTTCTACAACAGATTTATTTTTAGAGATTTTGGTTCTAATTAAATATTTACTATCACCTAAATCTTCCAATTTAAACTTTTGGTTGTCTGATTCTTTATCATCATAGAGTATTATATTTGCTCCATTTGTACTTTTCTTTCCCGATACATCTACTACTCTTTTACCATTACCTACTTGAGAAACTAATTTGTAATACCCATCTCCTGTAGATACAACTTTGAATTGTTGTGCTGATAATTTATTTCCAGGATGTTGTTGTATATTGGTATTATTTTTATCAATTCCATTGTAAACGTCTAAGTATTGACCGCTATTAACATTTTTTATGTAATAGATGCCTCCATCGATTATTCCGTTTTTATCAACAGAAGTACTGGAGCTTTCTCCTTCAAGGACTATATGTATTACACTCATTTCATCTAATTTGTAAGTGAATTTGTTATTCTTAATATTATTGACTGTTCCTAATTTCACTACTGTATCATTGTTCTTATCAAATCCATATACTGTACCTTTAGTATAGGTGCTATTTGATGTAATTGATATATTGGCATTCATAGCTTTATCTAGATCTTTATTCATTACAATAATATGTGCTTTTGAGTCGTCGTTACCTTCGATAGATGCGTATGCAGAACTATTTACAGTATCTGAGTTATCTAATTTAACATTAGTATCGCCATAAGATGATTTTTTACCATCATAATTAGTATATAAATTCATAGCTGCATTATGATATGTTAATTCATCAGCTTTATCACTTAAAGGCCATAATGTTGCAAGGTATACACCATATTTACCAAAGATACCAAGTGTATCAGCAAGGGATATTCCTCCGGAGATGTCTCCGCCACCACCAAAGTTATATTCTGTAAATGCTAGTTTTGTTCCTGGATTATACTTATCTATGCTTTCCTGAACAGTTGGAATAAGTGGTAAAAACTCACTTCTCCATTGACCTATCCAGCTATTTTCCTTATATGAAGAATCCCAGAATGTTCTTGGAGCCTGAACTCTTGCCTTCATTATTTCACGATCACTAGTCTTTTGTGAATCTGTAATTTTTTTATCATCTACAGTTACTTCGCTGTACCAATGTAAATCTAATACATCTAATAATCTTTTACCAGCGGTATCAGATTATTTTTTCATTTCGTCTAGATAATAATCAATAAACCAATCATAGTCATTTTTATATTGGCCCCAATCACTAGCATCTTGTAATGAATCATATGCACTAAATCCATATAAGGCAGGTCCAAAAGTTTCAGCATTAGAGTCTATCTTTTTTAAAGCTTTTGAAAGTTCTACACTCTTGCTTATTAATTCGCTACAAGTAACTTTATTAGAATGTATTCTAGGATGGTTTTCACTCCATAAAGCAGGTTCATTATCTAATGAGTAGCCTTTAATTCCTTTAGTAGTATTACTTTTTCCATACTTTGTTACTAAGAAATTTATAAACTCATCCATATATACATAATTATCATTTGTATTAGGAGTAGTAGATAATGAACTTCCTTTACTTACTTTAACTTCTGCCCATCTGTTAGAAGGAGCTTTTTCCCATTCGTTCACTGTGCCATTTGTATCTTTTGCTACATATCCAGCCATTTGTAATGTGACAAGGGAATAATCAATATCATTTTTTATATTTGTATCATGGAAATCTGTAACTGCTGCCCCAGGTTCATTTTGTTTACTGCTAGATAAACCATTAACAAGATGGTTATCACTACTTTGATTCCAATCTGATCCTGCAGAAGATGCATTATTTTCCCAGTTATAAGCAGTTAATCTATTTCCACCAAACCTTCTTGAATTAACGGTAGCAGAAAGATCATCAAAATTTGTTCCATAAATGTATGGACTAATTTTTGTCCTATCTTCTTTAGTATTAACGCTGATATTTACATCAAAAGTTTCACTTGAAGCCATTGTAAATTGAGACGAGATTATTGATGTTAATAATGTTGTTGATAGTAATACAGATAATAGTCTCTTATTCTTCATATACATCCCTCCTAAATTTAACGTATTAATTATTTTTACCTAATAAGGTCGCGGTTAAATATGTTTACATGGAATAAATTAACATGATGTATTTGAAGTGTATCACATAAATTTACATATTACAATTATTTCTATGGTTTTTATTGTAATTTCGACAAATTAATTTCAATATAAAAAGCAGTAATAAGAAATATCAAAATTTTATTACTGCTTTTTAAATTATTTTATATTTATTCTATCTTTCCTAAAAGTTGAGAATCAACAATAAGAGTCTTACTAAAATCTCCATATATTTTAGCTTTCTTACTTAAATTATTTATCTCAAATCTTAGTATTATAATCCAGGAATATCATTTATAAAAGACATAATGTATAAATTTGAAAAGTTTTTATTTTAAAGATTAATACCCCAAATTTAATTTACTAGTTAAGGCTGATAGAATAGTAGTTCTATCAGTCTTAAAAGAAATTCCAATATTGTGAATGAAGAATAGTGATATCTTAATGGAGAAAAAGTTAGACGAATAGAGAATTGTGAAATCTTATAATGTTTTAAATAATTTGATATTTGAAGGAGTATATTAAATGTGAGATTTCCTAAAGAGTGAAAGAATCTATTTAAGTATGAGAATATATGGATGAAAAAAGAAAATGTATGCTATATATACTTTAGCTAGCACAAGTTATAATATTCCCTTATACTTTTTTCAAGATCTTCCATAATACCGAGATTGTTTCTTAGGTATTCTTTTGCATTTTCTCTTCCTTGACCAATTCTTTCATTATTATATATATACCAAGCACCACTTTTGTCCACTTTGCCAATTTTAACTGCTAAATCAAGAATATCACCTTCTTTTGATATGCCTTGTCCAAAAACTATATCAAATTCTGCTTCTTTGAAAGGAGGTGCCACTTTATTTTTTACCACTCTAACTCTTGTGCGATTTCCAATTGCTTCTTCACCTTTTTTTATGATTTCAATTCTTCTAACATCCAAACGAACTGAAGCATAATATTTTAAAGCACGACCTCCTGTTGTCGTTTCTGGATTACCAAACATTATTCCAATTTTTTCTCTTAATTGATTAATAAACACAACAATACAATTTGATTTACTTATTATATGAGTTAATTTTCTTAAGGCTTGAGACATTAATCTAGCTTGTAACCCTATATGGCTATCACCCATTTCACCTTCAATTTCTTGCTTTGGCACTAAAGCTGCTACTGAATCAATTACAATAATATCAATAGCATTAGATGCAATCATTGTCTCTGTAATTTCTAATGCTTCATTTCCATTATCGGGTTGAGAAATATATAATTCATTAAGATTCACACCAATATTTTTCGCATATAAAGGATCTAGTGCATTTTCTACATCAATAAATGCCGCTATACCCCCCTTTTTTTGAACTTCTGCGATGATATTCAAAGCAATTGTTGTCTTACCACTTGATTCTGGTCCATAAACTTCAATAATACGACCTTTAGGAACACCGCCCACACCTAATGCGATATCTAAGCTAATAGAACCAGTAGAAATACTTTCAATGGAACTGTCATGAGCAGAATCTCCAAGCATCATAATAGAACCTTTTCCATTGTCACGTTCTATTTTTGTAATTATATCTTTTAACATTTTTAATTTATTATCATCCATTAACCTATTCCCCCTATATGTTTTTCTAATATATTAATAAGTTTCGTTAATTTCTATAAATAAGATTTCTGTGATTAATTACAGTAAACGTTTTCTTGTGCATTCACGAAATAATAGCTATATTCATTTTAGCAAAATAAAATTTTTTTCGTAAGAAAAATTTAAAATAGAAGATGAATTACCTTTAGAAATAGCTGCTTTTTAAATTACACTTATTTAAGCTACAGGTTAAATATAGTACTAGTTTCTAAAACTAACTCAGGAAAGATTAACCCAGATATAAGTATAGGTATTATATAGAGTAGTAGCAAAGGGAAACTGAGAAAACCGATGTGGTGATGGATAAAAGATATTGGGGTCAAAAAGTTATTGGTGTATAATATAGGTATATTATTACAAATTTAAATTACAGAGTTAATAGATAAATAAGGATTTGTAAGAAAGATTATTTATATAAGGATGAGATTTATGGATATTATAAGAAAAGCGACGCAGGAAGATGTTAAAATTTTAAGAAAACTTTATCGTGATTTTATCTTGGAAATGAGTCGATTTGATCCAGATGATAACAATTTAGATGATGAAATATTATTGTGGATTGAAACAGCACTAATTGGAGAAAAATCTACTATTTTTGTATCTGAAAATCATAAGAGTATCAATGGATTTGTACGCACACAACATAAAGAGCGAATATCTGATACTGGAAATGAAATTATATATTATGCTAAGTTAAGTGATTTGTATGTTATACCAGATGGTCGCAGGAAAGGTATTGCAAGGCAACTTATTAATGCATCAATTAATTGGGCGAAAGATCGTAAAATAAATGAGATGATATTAAATGTGTATGAGAAAAATGAATCTGCACGCAGGTTATATAAAACATTTGGTTTTAAAGATGATTGTCTTATCAGTAATGGGCGTATAAGGATGAAATATGATTTGAGGGTATGTAATGGTGAAATTATAATTAATAGAAAGTGTTAATTAAAAATATGAGTATTATATTTTTAATATAGACGATACGTTAATTGATTACCATAATATATAAATAATTGAGAAAAATAGCATTTATTTTTATGATGATGAACAAATATTTTACTAGGCTTATCTTTTGGCTAGATGCTAGTAGGGCATCTGGTAGGATGCAATTTTGCAAAATACTAAATTAGAATTTGGAGGAACAATTATGAATATAGATGAGCAATTTAATCTTATTGCTAAAGAATATGATGTTAATCGCAAAAAATTTATACCATGTTTTGATGATTTTTATGAAGGAACAACGCATTTTATAACATCAAATATTACTGAACCAAAAAGAATATTGGATTTAGGTGCCGGGACGGGACTTTTATCAGCTTTCTGGTATCAGTGCTTTCCAAAATCAGAATATGTTCTTGTAGATATAGCTGAAGAAATGTTAGATGTTGCAAGAAAACGATTTGCTGGTTTGAAGAATGTATCTTTTCAAATCTTAGATTATTCTCAAAGGTTACCTACAGGGGAATTTGATGTTATTGCTTCCGCATTATCGATTCATCATTTGGAACACGGGGGTAAAAAGGAATTATTCTCACGTATATATGATAAACTTCCTAAAGGTGGTCTGTTTATCAATTACGATCAATTCTGTGCTGGTTCAATAGAAATGAATATATGGTTTGATTCATTTTGGGAAAATCAATTAAGAGAAAGTGGGCTTTCTAAAGTTGATTTAGAACGATGGCAGGAACGGAGAAAACTTGATAGAGAATGTTCTGTTGAAGATGAAATTGGGATGCTTCAAAAGAATAATTTCAGAGAAGTAAAATGTATTTATTCAAATCAGAAATTCTCTGTTATTGTTGCAATAAAATAGATTCTAGTTTATGAGAATAAGAATTATACAGAGTAGTAGCAGGTGGGGAACGGAGAGAACTGGTGTGGTAGAGGTAAAGAATAGTATATTGGAATTTGGAGAAATGATATATGAATGTTAGTGATAAAATAAAAGTGGTAAGGCAAGGGTTTGAAGAGAGTTTTTCTGAAAAGAATTTTTATGAGAAACAGACAACAGATGATAGTCATTTAGAACTTTTGATAAATATGTTAAAGGTTAAAGCTGGTAGCACAGTATTAGATTTAGGAACAGGTACAGGGTATATTGCATTCCCACTAGCTAGAAGATATTCTGATTCAAAAATAATTGGTCTTGATATAGTTGAGGAAACGCTGAAACGAAATAGTAAAAAGGTAATAGAAGAAAAGTTGGATAATTTGTCTTTTGTTTCGTATGATGGCTATATGTTTCCTTTTGATAATGACAGTATAGATTCCATAATTACGAGGTATGCTTTACACCATTTTCCTGATATAGAACAGGCATTTAGTGATATGTATCGTATACTTAAGCCGAATGGGAAATTGATCATTTCTGACCCTACACCAAATAGAAATGATTATTGTCGTTTTGTTGATAAATTTATGAAAATGAAACCGGATGGACATGTTAGATTTTATTATTTAGATGAGTATAAAGAAATGTTGGAGCATGTAGGATTTAGTTTTATATCAAATAAGACAACTAGCATTAGGTTTCCACGCAAAGGAGCTTCACAATATGAGGATATTATCTCTGAAACGAATCAAGATATTCTTTCGGGATATTGTATTGAAGTGGATGGAGATGAAATTTGGATCACAGAAAGTGTACTGAATATGCTTTTTGTTAAATAGTATATATAAATTAGAATTTGCAGGGGTAGATTATGAAAATAGTACTTATACATGGACAAAATCATAAAGGTAGCTCATATCATATTGGTAGAATGATTGCTGATAAAATCAATACAGCAAAGGAAGTCACTGAATTTTTCCTGCCGAAAGACTTAAACTATTTTTGTCTTGGTTGCTATAATTGTATTGAAGATGAAAGTAAATGTCCTTTTTATGTTAAAAAGAAAAAAATAATGGATGCTGTGGAACAAGCAGATTTACTAATTTTCACTACTCCTACATACTGTATGAGAGCATCTGCACCGATGAAAAGTTTTATGGATTTAACATTTACATATTGGATGGTGCACAAACCAAGAAAATGTATGTTTAGCAAAAAGGCAATTGTGGTTTCAACAGCTGCAGGGAGGGGGACAAAATCAGCTATAAAGGATATTACTAATACCTTGCTTTATTGGGGAGTCCCTTATATTAGAACTTATGGAATAAGCGTTCAGTCAATGAATTGGGCACAAGTACCAGAGAAACGGAAAATACAGATTCAGAGCGACACAGACAGAATCGCAAAGATATTCTCTGAAGAACAAAAAACAAGAGTTGGTATTAAGACAAAACTCTTATTCAATATGATGAGAATGATGCAAAAGGTAGGTTGGGGTTCTAGCCCAGTAGAAAAAGAATACTGGGAAAGTAATGGATGGTTAGCTAAGGAACGTCCATGGAATAACAAATTGTAAGGTAGGATAAAGCAACTTAATTAAAAAACTTTCATGATTAGGAGAGAGCAGGAACTACTCTCCTAATTTATTTTTTTGTAATTACGATTATATTTAAGATTTATTGAGGCGTTTGTCTTTACTAGAGCATGTAGAAAAAATGTGTAAAGTTTTTATCAAACTTATGTTTAAAATTTGTGTATGTGGCAAGAATTATAGACAGATAAGAACAAGATAAAAGGAGAGAATTATATGAGAAGGGAAATTAAAGGGCAGGTATTTGATACAGAAAAAGATAAGTTAATATATGAAACATGGAAGTCTAATAATCTTAGTGCTAACTATGAATTTGAAATTTTATATAAAAATGAAGTTGGTGAATATTATATATACGAAGGAGGCGGACCAAAAACAAGATTTGCTGAAAAGTTAGGGAATATAGTTACTGTTGGTAGTTCTAGAATAAGACCTATAAGTGATATAGATGCAGAGATTTGGTGCCTTGAAAAGGTGTTACCATGTGAATTATTTGGGAGGGAGGCTTAAATATATGGGAAGACTTAATAAAGGCGAAGAAAAGCATGTACATTTTATGATTGATTTAGAGAAGTATAAAGAATTTGAAACAATAGTTAATAATGAAGGTAAAACTGTTAGTGCAGCACTTAGAGAATATATGTACAAGATTATTAAAAGAAAAAAGATTAATATAAGTTGATATTTAATAAAATTTTTAAATTTTAATTAAAATTGAAAGATAGGTTGGGGGATTATCATGGATGTATTAAATAATAAAAATGTATTAACACAGGTACAGAGAGATTTCATAGACTATAGAGATACTGTAAATTATAAGACAATGGCAATTATATTATATATAGAAAAATTAAAGGATAATAAAGATGTTTTAGGGGAATTAAAAAATATTAAAACTCTTCGTGATTTTGAATATAGATTAATAGAGCTATGCCTTAATTCTTAAGGTATTAGCTTTTTTTTATTTAGAAAACCCATCGTTAGACGTGGGGTTCAGTAAAGCTTATAGTTATGGAATATAGCAAAAAGCTCCTTTTAATATAATTAAAATATATACTTTATATAAGTATAATAAGGATACAAGTGAGTCTGTTATTGTAAATAACAATGTCTTTTCTAGTAATTATATTGAAAATATAAAATTAACATTTATAGATGAAAATCTTGGTTTTTTATCAGTATCATATAAAGAGTTCCATAGGCTACCTACACTGTATAGAACGACAAATGGTGGTAAAACATTTGAAAAAGTTTCTACAGATTATCAATTCAAGATAAATGGTTTAACATATGAATCAAAGATAACTTCTCCTTATGAAATTGATGGGATATTATATATTAAGTTTGAAAATCCTGTAATTATTGTTAAGAATACATGGTATGGAATATGTAAGTCTAAATATAACGGTGAAACATGGTTATTTTACAAAAATGTAGTTTATGATGAAGCGGAAAAATAAATCATCCAATATGTTGAATTATTGAATTTAAATATTTTCAATAATAAATTAATATAATGAAACTAAATATAAAGCTTGTAGCTGGTAAAGACGTTATGGATGTTGTAACACAAATAGCATTACTTAAAGCTACCAAAGCAATGAATGATTTTGATAAGGAGATAATATCATATATAAGGAGTATCTATTGTAGGGAACATTATAAGTGCATATATAGATGAAAATGATGATAGAGATAAAGTTACGATAGCCTGTGGACCATTCTTAAAGAAGCTTTTAATTATGAATAGTAGTTACAACTTTAATAAGGAAGCTTATGACAACCTAAGCAAAGATGCTCAGCAATATGCAGTATGGTATCAAAAGAGAAGGTTGAAACAGGCAACGAAAGTTCCTAATAATGAAGAAGAGATAACAATAGTAAAAGCTATGGAAGCAATACTTTGGAATGTTAAAAGATCAGATTTAAGGATAAAAAGAATATTAAAATCTTTGGAAGAGCTCAAAAATAATAAGTTGGTAATTGAGGATTATGAATATATAAAGAAAAAGAAATCGTTAATTATAAAATATATAGATCTTCCACAATCAATAATAGAAAAGATTATAGATAAAAACTTTCAGGAAGGTCAGTATATTGAGGGAAAGATAATTAAGTAATAGAAAAGAGATGGTGTAAAACTAATTTTAGTTTTATCTCATCTCTTTTTTATAGTGCAATAAAGGGATCTTCTTCAAAAAAATTTCTTAGTTTTAATAAAGATCTATTCTTGCATTGATTAACAGTTTGTCTTGAAATATGCATAACTTTTGACACATCATAGACCTTATAGCCATCAGTATAAAGAAGACTCATAATTGAAGTTTCCTTTTCTGTTAAGCATTCATTAAGTAAATCTGAAACATAATCAAAATCAATTTCAGTGATGTTATTTTCAGTATTTATATCGAAATTTAATGATAACTCGTTATATTTACTTTTTTCTTTAGATAATCTTATGTATTCATTCCTAATTGATTTACTTAAGTATGAAATAAGTATTGGTTCACTTTTCATATTTTCATTCAATGGCATATTTTTTATAACTTTAATAAAATGAAGTATTAGATCATGTTTTGCATCTTCATATTTTAGCATATAAGCATATTTTTTATTAATTTTTCGAATCGAGAAAGCAATTCTTCTAAAGCAGAAATGTCCCCATGTTTATTTTCTAATATAAGATTATATAAATTTTTATCCAATGTTAGTCATCCCTTTTTTCATATCTATAAAATAATAAGAAAAAAATAAAATTTTGCAAATATATTATATAAATATAAGTTTTTACATAAGATACTGATATTTGGTCATAATCTACATACATATTTAGTTATCTTATTACACAAAAAAATAGAGCTGGGATTTACAAATATGTTTATTATTATTATTAATGAACGTTTTTTACATTGATTCACAGCTTGTCTTGAAGTATTCATAATTTAAGATATATCACTAGCACTATAATATTTCAAGTATATCATTTTTATTATGGATGCTTCTTTAGCAGTTAAAGATTTATCAATAAAGTCAGGTAAATAATCGAAATTTATATCGTTTTCAGTAGAGCCATTAATTATGTCTAAGTTTAAACTAATATAATTTTCTTTATATTTCTTTTTAGAAAGACGTAGGAATTCATGTTTTATTGATCTATGTAGAGAGGAAACTAAAATAGCATCAGCGTTCATTGATTTATTAATTGTCATAGTTTTTATAACTTTAATAAAGTGAAGATTTAAATCATTATATTACAAAAAATATAATTTTACATAAAAAGTGACAATAATTGATATGATGCATATTTTCTAGAAAAATGCTAGTTATATATTACAATTTTTCTTGTAATTATTTTAATGAAGGTAATAATTTTTTCTATTAAATCTAAAGGTGATGTCGTATAAATTTTTAATTAGAATTATACTTTATAAGTACTTATTTGAATTATCAAAGTCTAATTAGATAAAAAGAACTGTTACAATCTCTAACTAGAAAGTTAGTTTTATAACAGTTTTTTTATTTATGTTAACAATATTTTAGATGAAGATTTACAAAACCATTCTAAAGTTCTTTTTCTTATATAAATAATAATTAAGAAAAGAGGTACTTTTATGGCAGATGAAATGGTAAAGAAAGTTCAACAATGGTTAAATATTAATTATATGGGTAAAGTTGGATATAATGAAATTGAAGAGAATGGAATTACAAGCTGGGAAACAATTTACGGTTTAACAAGAGCATTACAAATAGAACTAGGTATTGAGCAAACTTCAGATAATTTTGGACCAACTACAAGAAGTCTTTTTAAGCCATTATCAATTGATTCTAATCCTAGTGAAGATGATTTATCTCTTGAAGCAAATAGTATTAGGCAGCAAATTGGTATTATTCAAGGTGCATTATGGTGTAAGGGATATAATCCTGGAGGGTTTACTGGTTATTTTGGAGAAGGAACTAAAGCTTCAATAATAGAGCTTCAAACTGATGCTGGATTAACTAATTGTGATGGTGTAGTAGATGTAACGATAATGAGAGCATTATTAAGCATGGATGCATTTAGATTGCTTGAGTATAGAGTTGATGCTGATAAAAAAATACAAGAAATACAACAAGCAATAAATAGGGATTATAGCTCTAATAAATATTTTAATGATGATCTTGGATTAATCCCTTGTGATGGTATATACGGTAGAAATACCAATAAGGGATTAATATATGCTATTCAGATAGAAGAAGGAATTGATGAACCAACTGGTTTTGTAGGACCTCAGACTAGAGAGTCATTTCCCTTTTTACAAGTTGGATCGGAAAATAACTTTGTAAAATTACTTCAATATGCTTTATATTGTAATGGATATGATCCTACAGGATTTACAGGCTACTTTGGTATTCATACAAAACTTGCAGTAACAAACTTTCAAAAATTTGTTGCACTTGATGTAGATGGATATGTAGGAAAACAAACTTGGGCCTCATTAGTGACAAGCACTGGTGATCCTGATAGAAAAGGAACATGTTGCGATACATCAGATACAATAACTGATGAAATAGCAAATGATATTTCAGCTAAAGGATATACTACAATAGGTAGATATTTAACTGGTAAATATGCAATGAAGCCTAGTGAATTTAAATTAATAATAGATCATGGATTTAATGTAGTACCAATATACGAAGTATATGGATATGAGGCAGAATGGTTTACTGAAGCTAATGGTGAACGTGATGCATTACATGCAGTAATTGCAGCTAAAACAATTGGAATTCCAGAGGGCACTACAATATATTTTGGAGTTGATTGCGATGTTAATGAAGATGATATATCATCAAGAGTAATTCCATATTTTGAAGCAGTACAAGCTACATTTGAAACATTGGATAATTGTTATGAGATTGGAGTATATGCACCAAGATATGCTTGTAGCAGATTATATGCATTGGGATATACACCTACTAGTTTTGTATGTGATATGTCTAGTGGATTTGCAGCCAACCTTGGATATCCATTGCCTAAAAATTGGGCGTTTGACCAAATTGCAGAAAATAATTATACTGTAGGAGGAACTAAGTATGCACTTGATAATAATATAGCATCAGGGTTAGATACTGGATGTGACCATGTACAAGATTTTGATTTAGAAAATGTATCTACAATAATAGATATATTAGGTTTTAATGTAACTGAGTATGAGAAAACTACAACTGTTTTTTCATCAGATGCTATTAAAATTTCTGTACGAAATGCCTTAGAAGAACAGATTTCTGGTAACTATGCCACAATAAATATTAATGATGGTGAGGTTAGAGAAATTTCAGGAGTTACATTAGCAAGTGCTTTAGAAAAATTAGAATTAACGCTAAGTGCAGATGCGAATATAGAGCTAAAGAAAACATTATTAAGCTTTGGTAATTGCGATTTAAAAGTTGCAGCTGAAGTTGATGCAACAACAGGAGAAATAAAAATAAAAATAGAACAAGTAAAAAGCAAAACAATAAATAAGAAAGCAATTAATGTTTCTAAAATGATGATTATAACTATAGATAAGGATAAGTTAGAAGATTATGTTGAAGAGGTGGTTAAATCTGCTGTTGAAGACTTGATAGAATTAATAGAAAAAATTTTAGTTTTAGTAGTCCTAGCAATTGCATTTTTTTTAATAGTAGCATATGCACCTATTGAAGCAATTATTTCAATAGTACTTACGTTGATTGTATTGTTTAAATAGATTACATTAATATTTCACTAGATGTCATTGTCTAGTGAAATATTATCTATAACAATAATTAATTATTATTTTCTAAATTTCCTTTATCAGTAATTAAGTGTATGAAGATATCTTTATCTTTAATGGCATCTAAAGGAATAAATAAATTATTTCTACAATTAGTTTTAATAATAAGGAAATCGTATATTTCATCAATAGATATAATTGAAGTCATATCTATTATTTCTTCCATATATTCATTACTATATTTTATGTGGGTCTCAGTAATTTCTATATAAATTACTGAGAATATATAACTATAAGTAGTATTATTTAAGATCTTTCTATAAAGTAGATTTAATCCAAAGGGTAAAAGTTTTTTTATGATCCAATAGGATATAAATAGAACTAATATATTATCAATAATATCACTTATTTCCAAAGATATAGATTTACTATATTCTGATAATAAACACATAATTGGAATGTATATGGGTAAAATCAAAGATAGAATTAATATTGTTAATTTTGATATTATTGAAGGAGTAATAAAGTAATTTGCTAGTCGCATAACTTGACTTTTACTTAGTTGATAATTTATCTTCATTACTTACCTCCTGATATTTTTTTAATTTGTAGATTTGTAACTTTTAAAATGCTGTCAATAAATTCTCCTGAGTTTTCGATATCATATGAGAACAAAATAGAGTCTTGTGTATTAAATTTTATACAAATAAAACTCTTATTTGATAAAATCTCTTTTATATTTTCTAACTTAAGAATTCTAGTACTATATTTAGTAGTTATAATCATAGAACTATCTTGTAATGTTATATTAGTTGTTTCAAAGAGATATTGTTTTTCTTCTTTTATAGTATATTTAGTTAAGAATTTATACATCAATTTACTAAGGAGTATCGATAGAAATTTATAAAGTATTATTAATATACCAAAATATATTATAGTAAATAGAGTACTTTTGAAAATTATATTTAATGTTATATATATTAGAAAAAAATATATATAACAGCGTATTAGTAAGGTTTTGAATAACTTACTAGATAAAAAGTTATCGATATGAAATTTGATAAAATCTTGTTGTGTAACTTTAAACTTAATATTCATATGACCTCCTTGTATAATGTAGTCATAATATTTGATAGAAAACTAAATGTGTTCGTAACGAATATTAAAAATCTAAAATATAGAGAATTTAAGATTTATTTTGTATAGTATATTCAGGTATAATTTTATTAATACTCCATGTTATACCTTTATCGCTAGATTTGCAAAGTACGTAACCTCTATATATTTGATTCTTACTATAAATAAATTTCATAAATAGCGCCCCATTTTCTTCATAAGGGATGCCCATAAGTCTTATAGAACAATCTTCATCAGTTATTGATTCGTCTTGAATATTAGATAAATCAACTTTTTCAAATGTTTTACCGCCATCTTCTGTTCGATATAATTTCCCTTTTTTGTAGCTTCCGTCTATATAATAAGATAGTGCAAATCCAACATTTTCATCTAAGAAAAAGATATTTTGAGCGTCTGAAATATTAGCATCAAACACATCATCATTAATTAATGATGATTTTTTAGTATCTTCATTAATAATCCATAACTTCTAACCTCAAGTATACCGTCATTATATGGATCATTCTGATAAGGTAGATAGTCTCCAGCTTTTAAATCATATGTTATATCATCATTTAATTTAAATTCAATAGTATACTTATCTAATGTCTTAGCCTTGTTTTTATTAAAAGTTAATAAATCACTACGATATATTTCAGTAGTAATTTCACCATCAACATTATCAATTTTATCGACAAGAGTATATTTAAGAGGTGTATATTTTTCTTCTTTATTAGGAACAAATACAGAAACAGTATATCCTGTTATTTTTGATGGTGATGGATTTATAAGCTCTTTAGTTTCACCTTGAGAATTTATGTATATAATACCTTTAGTATCAGCATCCCATTCTTTTTCACCGGAATAGAGTATTTCGAATTCTGTTTCATTACAGTTACCAACAGAATATCTTAGAGGAATAACTTTAAGAGAGTTAATTAGGGGGTCGATACTATATTTTTTCTCATAATTATCATCAACTTTTTTGTTTAGATACACATTTAAATCTTTTGATTTATTTTTGTTGTAGCTTATCAAAAAGCTATCTGTAGAATTATTTTTATTTTTTCCATATAGTAAACCATTTATAGAAGTGATTGTGCCATCAGAGTCAAAAAGAATTTTAAAGTCATCAGAAATATAGAGTTCTTTAGGTAAAGTAATTTTTTTAGAAATATCATTAATAATATTATTAAGTCCATTATCATAAATATTATCATCACTTAGTTCAATAGTTACATTTTTTGAATGAAATAGTCTTATTGAAATATAAGTTCCAACTTTGCTATCACTAATAAATAATATGCATCCTATTATTAATAATGTTAAGGTTACAATTATTGCAGTAATAGATTTCCAATGGGGCATAAAATGCTTATTTTTTAAATTTAATTTATTAGTGCTTTTCATAATACAATCCTTTCTCCCCAATATAGTATACTTATTTAAGTATTAAACAAAATTACAAAAAATTCAACACAACAATATAAATTTTTAACAATAAGATTAATTTTTGGATGATGCATCCTTAACTATATTATAACAAAGTAGTCTTTTTCAATCACGTTAGCTCCATAGCCTTAACAGTAGTAATCTCACCAGAGCTCTATCTTTTTACTATTTCATTAAAATTTTCTGGTAGTTGTATCTTAGGTATACCAATAAAAGCCCTAAAAATAAAACTGTGATAAAAATAAATTTCTTTTCGTGTTTACAAATTTAATAATAGTTTCTTTTTATATATTAAGTAATCAATTATAAATAAAACTAGAAAGGAGATAATATAATGGCAAATACTTTTTGTATTAATAAAAGTGGACTGACTATTCCTGTATATAGTGATACAAATAAAACAAAAAAAATTGGTTCAATCTATAATCGTGAAGCTTTTGGCTACGATAGAAATTGGGGTGGAGATAACTATTATTGTCACATACTTTTTCTAAATTCTGAAGGTTCTCTTTCTTATGGTTTCATTATTGATCCACCAAACAATTCTCTGGTAAATTGTACTGAATATCCTTATGGAACAGCAACTATTAATAATACCAAATACAAAACTTTTAAAATGCGTAATTTACGTAATGTTTACACCGCTAGTGGTACAAAATGGGGAGCCGTAGCTGCAAACTGTCGCGTGGCTTGTAATGATAATATATCTGGTAATAGTCATCCTGATTGGAAATGTATTGAGTATGTTGAGAGTTCAAAAGGAGGCTGGGTTAAAGTTACCGGTGATGGCGTAAACTATGGTTTTGTAGACACTGGACTAAGCGTGGCTTCTGGTTATAACTCTATTCCTATGTATGGTAGTTGGTAATACATAGGGAAATCATAAATAATTCTTAATAATAACTTTTTTATTAGAGTTATGTATCTTTAAAAAAATATAATTTTATTCAAAGTGATCTTTCTTTTTTATGGATAGGTCACTTTGTTTATGTGAAAATAATTTTAAATAGTAATTACAATTTTTACCTACAGAAAATAGAAACTAAGCTTCTAGGATGTTAATATATAAATATAGATATATTAAGTAAAACTACATAATCAGTATTTTGAATGTTACGTCACGTAAGATTTTATTTTAAAGTTATAATTCAAATTGTGGATTTTATATAAAATATAGTATATAGAGAGGTGAATCAATGAAAGAAACTATTAAACTTCCTTCTATTTTAGAAGAGTTCCTACATTACTTAACATCAGTACAAGGAAGAGCAGCTGGAACTGTTAATGGGTATTGTAGTGATTTAATTTTATTTTTAAGATATATGAAAAAAGAAAAGATATCATCTTTAAGTAATATATCTATAGATTATATTACTATAGCTGATATTGATAAGAAATTTATAAATAGTATTACTATAGAAGATATCCATAACTTTATTAAATATCTGGATACTACAAAAGGTAATAAAAATACTACAAGGTCTAGGAAGATAACATCTATAAGAGTTTTTTATAAATATCTATTAAACATAGGAGCAATAGATACCAATATTACAGAAGATTTAAAAACACCTAAGAAAACAAAAACCATGCCTGTTTATTTAAGCGAATATGAAGCTAATAATTTACTTAACATAATTGATTATTCCCATACTGTAAATAGAGAAAGAGATTACTGTATCTATACATTACTTCTTAATCTAGGACTTAGAATATCAGAACTTCTTAATATTAAGTTCAAGGATATTTATAATGATTCTATTAAAATACTTGGTAAAGGAAATAAGGAAAGAATAGTTTTTCTTAATGAAGTATCTCAACACTCAATAAATCAGTATCTTAAAGTTAGAAATAAAAAGTGGAATAATGACTTAGAAGATTACTTATTTATAAGCACCAGGGGTGCTAAGCTAAACCCTAGAACTGTTCAACTTAGTATTAAAAAATATTGTAGTATGGCCAATATAAATGAAGATTGTACTCCTCATAAACTACGTCATACTATGGCTACATTACTTCTTAAAAACGGTACTGATGTTAGAACACTTCAAAGAATATTAGATCATGAAAGTCTTAATACTGTATCTATTTATACTCATGTTAATGATGAAGATGTTAGGAGAGCTATTGAGGGGAATCCATTGAATAGAAGATAAATAGTATTTATTAGAATTAGTAATAAATTAAGAATATGTAGTATAAATAATTTATATTATTATGTATTTTTACAATTAGATATTAATTTTATCTATAGATAACACTGTATAAAAAATATACAGGCATTAGAAATTAATATCTCAATGCCTGTATCCTATAATCTAAAATTTTTCTTTAGGCTCTATAAATATTTTATTAAATTGACAATAAGTCAATGAATTTATTTATCTTGAAAATTGTCTATAAACTCTAACTTTGAAATTATATTCTTTTTTTCATCAATAAATAAATTTTTTAAATCAAAGGTATACTCTGATAAAAAATCATCATTATTATCATTAGTTAATCCAATTAAATAACTATTATCATATGGTATACTAAATACATTAATATCACTATTTTGTATTCGTAATAAATTTAAGCTTAAAAATTTTTTTAATACAGGGTTAATAACCTTCTGAATTTGTTTCGGATGCCAATTATTTATATTCTTTTTATAATTTTCAATATTAATAGATTTAATATAATTATTAAGGTGATTTTTATTATAATTCCCTAAAACAAGCTTTTTATAGATTAAGGGCTCTTTAATTTTCATAGTTATTAAATAAGAATATATATAGCTAATAGCTATAATATATACTGGCTTATAGTTGTTATCATTATTAAACTCATCTATTATTGGTAATAATAGTTTTAAATAGTAAACAGTTTTATCTATATCTCTTAAAGAAAAGTTTTCTAAATATATATATTCTTTCAAAAACACTCCAAACAATTCTATGTTTTTAAAATCTTTTAACATACTAAAAACTTTATCGTTAAAATAGTTTTTTATATTTATATGTGGTAATCTATAATCTAAATCAAAAAACCTTCTTAGATATCCGATACTATCCATGCCTTGTCCATAAATAGTAGCAACTGAGTGAGACAATTGTTCTTTATCTATAGCTATAACAAAAATATATTTTTCTATATTGAATAGATGTTTTATAACTTCTAATAACTCTATAGCAAATGTTGGTCTACATCTATCTAATTCATCTATAAAAAATATAATTTTTTTGTTAGAATTCTGTTGTAGCTTATGCATTTCATCTTTAAACTCTTTTCTAATTGTTTTACTTTCAGATATTTGCTTAATAGCAGTTTCTCCAACTTTTTGAGATAAATCTATTAATGCAGATTCAGTAGATTTGTTTAAATTTATATAACTTAAGTCAAATATATTTGCTGTTAATAATTTTATACCAGCTACTGTTGCATGTTTTCCTAAGGGTGCAATAATATCTTTAATATTATCAAGTTTTTGATATAACTTGTTTTTATTTTTTTCAATTTGAGATTGAATTTCAGAAAACAATGCTAAAAGTGGATCACTTACATAATCATGTTCCCAAGCATTAAAATAAAATGTAAAGAATTTCTCATTATACGATTCTGTCTGTAACATATTATCCCACATTTTTATAAAAGTTGTTTTTCCTGTTCCCCAATCAGAATCAATAGAAATAACTAAGGACTCGTCTTGAGAGTCTATTATTTTAGTTAGTTGCTCAGCAATAATTTTTCTGTTATATATGTCATCATCAAATGAGACTAGAATATCTCCATCCATATAATCACCTTTTTTAATAAATTTTATATGATAAATTATATCATTTATAGATAAATATTTCTGTTGTATTCTAAGTACTAAACTAAAGTAAATAAATTATTTATATTACAATTTTAACTTTATAAAAGAACTTTTAATAAATATCTATAAATATATTTACGAAAGAAGTAGCACTAATTATATATTGTTTTAGTTACACTTCATCCTTCCCCCTGAAACTTATCTCTAAGCTCCATAAGTATTCTATTCTTTCTTCTTAAAGCTTTCTGATAATATATCTGATGCTTCTCAGCATACTTCCTTACAGATGTTTTATTAAAGTAAATTTCTTTAATAAGTTCTTTATCTTCATAGTTTAAGTTACTTAAAACCTTACTTAACTGGTTATTAGTAAGTTTGGTTAAATATGTATCTTCTAAAGTACTTTCATCCTGAATGTTATCTATAATAGTCATTGTTTTTTCTTCATCTATAGTGTTGTTTAAGGAAAGGTTATTATGCTTAACATTAGATCTTATTGTATAGTTAATAGCGTTCTTAATTGCTCTATAGGCATAGGAGCAGAATGTATTTGAGTTTACATTATATTTGTTTATGGCAACTATTAGGGCAGAATAACCTACTTGTATTAAATCATTAGTATCGTATCCACTTATGTTAACGTTTTTTACTGCATTAAAAATAAAAGGCTCAAAGTGTTTTACAAGCTCCATTGTGGATAGCTTGTTTCCTTTCTTTGAATCTCCTACTAAGTTCTCGATTTCTTTATAAGATAGCATATTATCACCTCATAATCGTCTATTAGTAATAAATATGCAAAATGTATGTTTTGTTATTGGTAAATAAAGGATTTAATGTATATATTATAACTGAAATTTTAGATTTTGAGGAGGAATATTTATGGAGAAACAAAGTTTCATAAATCTTGTTAAAGATGGTGCCATTTATGGCCATAGGAACCATGGAATATTAGCATCTGTGACGATAGCTCAAGCAATCTTAGAAAGTGGATGGGGTAGTTCCACATTATCAGTAAAGGCTAAGAATTTATTTGGTATAAAAGCCTTTGATGACTGGAACGGTGCTTATACTACAATGGATACTACAGAATACTACAATGGTATGAGGCAAACTGTAGCTGCTAAATTTAGAGCCTATGATAGTTTTAATGATTCTATAAAGAGCATACTAAATTATTACTTACAGAAAGATATAGAGCTGTTAGGGAAGCTAACACTTAGTTACTATAAATGCTATTAGCTATCCTAACTTGATATATGTAGGTGAGGTAATTAAGATAGCTAAAAGATGAAAAATAACTCTATTTAGCTTACTTTTACTTTTTATTGAAAGTAATTTTATTATTTTATCTTCTATATATCATTCTTCTTTTATTGATTGTGGAAAATCTATATATACATTAATCATTTTTATGTGATAATATATTAGGAAATAACTTGGTTAATATAGTAAATAAGGAGATTGATTGAAGCAAAAGATTAGCAAGAGGGGATGAGTATGGACTTTTTGAAACTAGATCTTTAGAAAAAACGATGACAAATTTCATTTAGCATATTATGGTAATAACTTTTATAGTACCAGTATTACATGGATGTCTAAGTGATAGGTTTATTAATATAAAGAAAGAATGAAAATAGGTTTTCTAATAAAATGTTACCATAAATAGAAAAGTGTAAGAGTTTACAAAAGGGGGAAATGAGATAGATATCAAACTATTTTTTTAAATAATAAGCAAAAATATATACTACCAGTGTTATATATTATATGTATATATTTATTTTCTATAAGAATTATGTATGAATTTGCAGGTTATTCTGAAATTGTAAGCAACTCTCGTTGGTACATAATTCCTTTAAAATATGGATTAATTTTAACAGGATTTTTAATGTTGTTTAATATTATAAACGCAATTTATATTTTTAAAATTAACAAGCCGTCTAAAGAAATATTATTTATAGCAATGATGGTTAAAATCAGTTTCATATTACTATATGTAGTATATTTTATTATTGAAGTTATTATATTTTATACAATAATTGGTATACCCATTACAGTTACTTTTTTATATTTGGATATATTGTTTTTAGTCCATCTTCTTTTTATAGAATCTGTGGACTCATAAGAGCTATTAAAAATAATGAGATATTTAAAACTATGTCTATATATTTAAGTGAATATGGAGCTAGCACTTTACTTAACATCATTGATCATTCCTATACTTTAAATAGATATAGAGATTATTGAAATATACATTGCTACTTAATTTAGGTCTTAGAATATCAGAGTTTCTTAATACTAAGTTTAAGGATATTCATAATTCTTTAATAATTAGATATAGTTATATTTTGAGTAAATCTATTATCTTCAATATATGTATCCAATGTGGCATTAGAATACTTATTCATAATATCTTTTAAATTACTTAACCCTAAGCCACGATTTTTTCCTTTGGTAGAAAAACCAGCTTTGAATATTTTAGATAAAGGAGGAATTTTACCTTCAAAGGTATTTGATACAACGATGAATATAGAAGAATTCTTCTTTATAAAGGCTATATGTAGCTTCTTTTCCTCACTAGGTAATGTTGCTTCTATGGCATTATCTAGTATAATTCCTAAACATCTATTTAAATCTATTATATCTAAGTTTATTTTATCAATGGGTTCCACTATTTCTAGTATCACATCAACACCTAATTCTTGAGCTCTGATAATTTTTGCAGAAAGAAGTCCTTTAATTTCAGGCATTAGAATATTTTTTAACAAACCTAATTTATAATTGTTTTTATTCATTTCTGTATTCAATGGATATATATGTTCGGTAAAATGCTTTGCTAATCCTTCAATATCTTTACTTTCAATAAAATCTGCCATTGAAGATATAATATTTATATAATCATGTCTAAACTTACGCATGTCCATATATAAACATTCCAGATTATAAGTATATTCCTGGAGGTTATTCATTTGCATTTCTTTAATTTTAAAATTCTGATCTTTCTTCAATATAAAAAGCAATATAGCGGTTATTATTATCATTAACGCTCCATATATTAAAAATAATATACCATTTATTTGAGCAAGATAGGTAGCATCATCAGAAATATTCCAATTTATATTTATGTAAAATACACCTAAAGTTAATATCACCATTACATATATCAATATGGAATATTTAGATTTTGAGTATTCAGTTATAAGACTACCATATTTCTTTATAATTATAGATAATAATTTACTTATAGAATATGCAAGTATTAATATAAGCAAAGAAGTTATAATATATCCATAAGTAGTTCTTGTGAAATCTTCACTAATGCATTTTATGATAATTAGTGTAATAATATTATCGCTAAATATTATTATTATACAAGTAATCGCTTGGATAAAAATACTTTTAAGTAGTTTATTATTTCTTATATATATAAAGATTATTGGAATTATATATGTAGAAATTGATGCTAAATTTATATTTATTAAGTATAAAATAAAATATGATATGATAATAGATAAAAATAATAAAACCTTTTCAATAATACTAAATTTATAACCACTAATATTGTGTAAGGTTGCTAATATTGTCAAAATTGAAAATGATAAAATAAAAATAATGTAGATGGTATGCATATGAACCTCCCCTATAAATATACGTAGTGAATTATTGTATAAGATTTTTATAATTAGAATAGGGCTGTTTAAAAATTTTATATGTTATTGGATGTATACTAATTGATTGAAAAAGCAAACAATACATTATTAAATTGTAAAAAATAAGATTATTAACAATGATGCTTAATAATAAATATAAAATAGAAAGTATTAATGATTGTATTTTTAATTTTTTACGTTTTTTTGAGTCAGTTAATGGACGATTGTAAGTATCTGCTGGAGAATAAACAAATATAATTATTAAGCTAATTAATGAGAGAATCATCACTATTGATATAGATAAAGGATAGTTATGACTAAGATAGGAAGAAAAAATATATATGAATAAGGTCATAATTGTACACCCTATACTACTTTTTGCATGAATACCCAAGGAAAAGAATCTTAAAACACCAAAAAATAGCACTAATACTATAGTCTCTTTTAAGATTCCTAAAGGTAAAGAGACTATAAGTACAAATGCTATTTTAAATATATTTATAAGTAAAACTAATACTCCTAAAGATAATTTTTCTAAAGATGATTTATTTAAATCTATTTTTTTTTTAAAGAAAGAAATAATTTTTATAGTTATGTATTCATATATGTCAAATTTAAAATTTATTTTCATTAGAATATACTCCTTTTAGCTAATATACATAATAACATTAGAAAAGACACAATTTTTTAATTGTCTATAAATATATTCCTATTATAAAACAAAATTCCTCAATTTGCAAAATATACATAATAATTATAATTATTTATTAATTTCGTTTAATAATTTTTTAGATAATTTTGGTTCATAGAAAGTAAATATAATAGATGTTGATTCACAATGTTTCTCACCAATATTTATTAATTTATTTGCACAGCTATCAGTAATTTTACTTATAAATTTTTTCTTTTCATTTTTCATAATTACTCACTCCTTAATATTATATATATCTATAATAATACTTTTTTAGTAATACATCACAAAAAGATAAAAATGGTAAAAATATAAATAAAAACTGAATAAAATAAATTCTAATTACAAAAAATGATGATTATTAAGTAAAAAATGAATAATAATACTATTTATGATAAAATTATATATAATGTATTTCATTGGGGTGAGGATGGTATGATAAAAATTTTCATATGTGAGGATAATAAGGAACAAAAAGAAAAATTTAAGGATATTATAAGCAATATTATTATGATAGAAAATTATGATATGGAAATAGAATTAGTTACTGATGATCCATATATAGTTTTAGATAAACTAAAGAATAATACAGTTACTGGGCTATATTTTTTAGATGTGGATCTTCGTTCAAGTATAAATGGAATACAATTGGCAGAGCAAATAAGAAAATATGATCCAAGAGGATTTATAGTATTTATAACCACTCATGCTGAAATGAGCTATTTAACTTTTATGTATAAAGTAGAGGCAATGGATTATATCATAAAGGATAATTATAAGAATATAGGAGATAGAATAAAAGCATGTATAAAGAATGCTCTTGATAAATATAAAATAAAATCTTCAGAACTACAAAAAGTATTTTCAGTGAAATTAGATGATAGAATTATCAACGTTGATTTTAATGATATTATTTTCTTTGAAACATCGACTACTATACATAAGGTAATTCTTAATTGTACTAATAGACAAGTAGAGTTTTATAGTAATATGAAGGAAGTTTATAAGATGTTAGATGAACGTTTTTGTAGATGTCATACCTCATTTATTATCAACAAAGATAAAATAAAAGAAATAGATAAGAAAAATAGAATCATTTATATGATAACAGGGGATGAATGTCTTGCGTCTACTAGGGGCATAAAGAAGTTATTAGGTTAGTATCTTCTTGAACTTCTTTGACTTTGTCATTATTAACATTAAGATGAAGGCTTATGAAAATAATTTGAAAAGCCTATAAATAGAATAGGAAGTGATGTGTTCTAATGAAATTCCTATTAAAATATATATAATAAAATAAAAAACAGTTACAGAGAAATCGTAACTGTTTTTTATTATGAAAATATAGAATTTGTAATTGGTCAACTGTAGCATTTTTAATAAATTTTGTTGGTATAGAGTGGTAATAAATAATGCAAATTACAATTACTTTTTTTCTTGCAATTGCTTCAACGAATTTAGTAATTTATCCGGTAATGGCAATCCTAGTAGTGCACAATTTTCTAATAAACTTAATCCTTCGTTTGAAATATAAAAGTAACATATTAATGTTCTAAAAATCCACTCATTTGAATTTATTAATCTATCTAATAGTGAACCTACAATAAGAACAATTAGAATTAACCCTTTTTTGGCTATACCTTTAATACCAATAGAAGACGATAAATTATTTGATATATAAGCTTTTAAAATACCTGTTATATAATCTAATGCCATGAAAGAAATTAAAACTATTATTGAAATATTCCAACCTCCAAAGATCCATGTAACAATGGTAGCAATAAAAGAAAAGATTAGATTCATGGATTTTATAATATTATCCATACAATAACACCTCCTTTAAATAATAGAGAGAATTTTTATTTAAAACTATAAACATGTCAAATAAAGTTTTTATCGTGTAGTAACACTATCCGTAAAATGAAGAATTTTCCTCCAAAATATTTCTTAGTTTTATTAATGAACGCTTTTTACATTGATTCACAGCTTGTCTTGAAGTATTCATAATTTTAGATACATCATTAACACTATAATCTTTCAAGTATATCATTTTTATTATTGATGCTTCTTTAGCAGTTAAATATTTATCAATAAAATCAGGTAAATAATCAAAATTTATATCGTTTTCATTTGATTCATTAATTATGTCTAAGTCTAAACTAATATAATTCTCTTTAGCTTTCTTTTTAGAAAGACGTAAGAATTCATGTTTTATTGATCTATGTAGATAGGAGACTAAAATAGCATCAGCGTTCATTGATTCATTAATTGTCATAGTTTTTATAACTTTAATAAAGTGAAGATTTAAATCATTTTTTGCATCCTCATAATCTAGAAAATATGCATATTTGTTGAGTAATCCTTTAAATAAATCTAAAAGTGTTTCTAAAGCTTTGGAATTTCCATTTTTGCTGTCAATAATTAATTTATAAATATTTTTACTCATTCTAAAAACCTCCAAATTTAATATTTATATATTAATAAGCAATAAAAAACGACTTTGTAAACATATGTTAATTATATAAAATTATTCATTAAATTACAAAAAATATAAAGTTATACAAAAAGTGATAAAAACTGATAAAATGGATATTTTCCAGAAAAATATTAGTTGTATATTACAGTTTTTTATGTAATTATTTTAATTAAGGTAATAATTTTTTCTATCAAATTTGCAGGTGATGTCGTATAAATTTTTAATTGATTAGAATTATACTTTATAAGTATTTTGTTGAATTATAAAAATCTAATTATATAAAAAGAACTGTTATAATCGCTAACTAGAAAGTTAGTTTTATAACAGTTCTTTTATTTATGGAATTACTCGCTGGAAAGCAATTTACGGATTACAAATAAGACTGGGGATTGAGCAAACTTCAGATAATTTTGTAACAACTACAAAAAGAAGAAAAATTGATGAACCAACTGGAGATAAGGTTAGAGAAATTTCAGGAGTTACATTAGCAAGTGCTTTAGAAAAATTAGAATTAACACTAAGTACAGATGCAAATATAGAGTTGAAGAAAACATTATTAAGTTTTGGTAATTGTGATTTAAAAGTTGCAGCTGAAGTTGATGCAACAACAGGAGAAATAAAAATAAAAATAGAACAAGTAAAAAGCAAAACAATAAACAAGAAAGCAATTAATGTTTCTAAAATGCTGATTATAACTATAGATAAGGACAAATTAGAAGAGTATGTAGAGGAAGTTGTAAAATCTGATGTAGATGAATTGCTAAATTTAATAAAGAAAATTCTTAGCATTGTATTAATAGTATTAGGTATATTTTGTATTGCAATTATTTCTGTAGTTGCTATAGTTGCGTTAGTTAAATTAATACCTGTATTAATAGCTATATTAATATAGATATTAATTAGAAACAATTAAGTATTAAATGTATCCTATAGAATAGACATCATAAAAAAGTTTATTCTATAGGATGTTTTATTTACAGTAAATCCAGTTTCGTGGATACTCCTTTTTTATTTTAATATTGGTGTTATTAGTAATAATACTAATAAATAGGTCTTTATTTATAATCGTATCTAACGGAATGAATAATGTAGTTTCAGAATTTATATTTATAATAAAGTAATCTACTATTTCATAAACAGCAATAATTGAATTCCAATTTAATTTGGTAACTACATGTTCAGTTGTATACTTAATATAATCAGATGTAAGTTCTAATGTAGTAGGTAAAAATACATAATTATAATCATTTTTTTCGTAAAATTTTTTAATAATACCTTTAAATTGTATATGGATTTGAGTTTTACAGACAAGAAAATACAAAATCATAACTGCGATTATTATAAATATAATTATTAGTAGTGAATAATACTTGGTTAAAAATTCTTTAAATAGGTAACAAACAGCACTAGCAATGATACCGCTTAATAAAGTCAAAATCAGTCTTAGTTTTTTGAATTTATTAGTTCTGATAAAAATATCACTTAATGTTTGAAATAAGTGATCTCTATTTAGTTTATAAACTATTGTCATTTTTTTCTCCTATAAATTTTTTTTACTTCTAAATTTGTTATGTTTAAAATGTTGTTTAAAAATTCAGTTGAATTTTTAATGTTCTTTGGAAATAATATAGTATCACCAGTATTAAACTTTATGCATATTAGTTTATTGGTAAGCGTCAAAGTTTTGGTACCTTTTATCAATTAAAAAAATATATTAAAATATCCCGGTAGGGCAATTTATATAAGCCCTATCGGGATTTGTTTATTTCTTTATTTTAATTTTTAAATTATCAGGAATACTACTTGACCAAGGCATTAGATTTTCTAAAGCTTCGCTATTATTAGAATCAATATTTAGTAAATTGTTAAAAAGATAAACCAAATATTTTTCTACAACAACTTTATTAGCTTTAGCTGTTTCTATAATGCTGTATAACTTAGCACTAGATGTTGCACCTTTAGCAGTATTAGCAAATAAGAAGTTTTTTCTTCCAATAACAAAAGGTTTGATAGCTCTTTCAGCAGCATTATTATCAATTTCTAGTGATCCATCTAATAATACATTTTTCAGTCCAGGTAAATGTTTTTTAGCATAGTCTAACGCTTTACCTAACGGACTTCTTGGAAGTGCATTTTTTATTTCAGTTTCAACATATTCAATAAAGTTATCTAGAATAGGTTCTAATTTTTCTTTTCTTATATTAAACCTAATATCATAATAATCTTCATTAGAAGAATATGTTTCTCTAAGCTCTTTTTCAAGTTTATAAATTTGCTCACAATAATTAAACCCTATTACACCACGAGATTTTTTTAGGGCTTCTTTATCAAGATTTTCTACTATTTCATAGAATTTTCTTCTTATGTGAGCTAAGCAATATAGCCGAGTAGCTTCGCTAACGGAGTTGTATCCGGAATATCCATCAGTTTGTAGATATCCACTATATTCTCCAAGAAAAGCTTTAGGACACGAGCTAGATCTAGTATTTTGATAATCATAAAGGATTATCGGTTTAGCATTAGTTTCACTCATATATAGCCACATATATTTCTTAGACTTAGAACTCTTACCATTATCATTGATTACCTTCAATGTAGTTTCATCAGCATGAATGTAATTTCTATTAAGAAGTTCTTTTTTCATGTAATTATATATCGGCTCTAATGCTTTAGCAGCTGACATGGTCCAGTTACATAAAGTCTGACGACTAAGAGTAGCCCCCATCATGTCAAAATAAGACTGTTGCCTATATAATGGCATAGCATGAAGATATTTAAGTGCAATAGTATGAGCAATTAATTCATTAGAAGCCATGCTATTATAGAAAATAGTTTTAGGCATTTCTGGTGAAACAATCTTACTATCTTCATTTTCCTTCTCGCATGTTTTACAAGCATAGCTGTACAATACGTGTTCTTCTACTATTAATTTACCAGGAATATATATTAAAATTTCTTTTCTAGATTTAACTCCAATTTCAACTAGTTCACTGCCACATTTATCACAGATTAAATCATCGCCTTCTAATTTATGTTCTATGATTTTTCTCTCTAAATTAGCAAGGTTATCTTTCTTACCAATATTATTGCTTTTCTTAGCTCTCTTATATGTAATTTCTTCTACCGTAGGTTCTTCTACTTTTGAATCACTATGTTTTTCTGCTTCATTAAAAAAGCATAATTGATTAGCATCTACTTTCTCACTAGATGCTCCAAATATTTTTTTATTTTTATTTGAAATAATTCCTTTTAAAAACTCTAATTCATTTTTGAGATTTTCTATTTCTTTATTTTTAGAATCTATTTCTTTTTCCATTTCTTCGACTTTTTCAATTAATACTTGGCTTCTTTCATCAAGTTCATTGCTAATAATTTCGTGATTCATAAGTACCTCTTTTAACATTTATTTATATATATATTATACCACAAAAACCCTTGAAAATAAAGGATTCTCAAGGGTTCTTATATATCTATTTTTAATAATAATTACCTTCTTTTACTGGTTTAAATTTAGACTTTATTCTCACTTCATATCCTTTCAAAAGCCAACGTAATTCTTCTATATTTACACTTACTGCTTCCTCCTGCGTAGCAGGCCATTTAAAGCGATTTCCTTCTAAACGATGATAATATAACCAAAATCCTTCATCAAAATGGAGTATCTTTAACTTATCCATCTGTTTATTACAAAAAACAAATAATGCTTTATCAAAAGGATTGAGCTGCAGTTGATTTTTTACTATCATTACTAATCCATCTATACTTTTTCTTAAGTCTGTTGGGCCGCAGGCTATATATACTGTTTCAACCTTATCTATATTTAACACTTTAATAATAGCTCCTTAATTAAAGAATTTATCAAAGCAGTCTCCGATGTCGGAATAGCTACGCTAATATTACCAATTGAAATCTTCACCTCAGATGAAGCTCCAATATCTTTTCTAACGATATTTGCTTCCGTATTAATTTTTATAGGATGAAATACTGGCGTAGCCTTTTCTTCAATTTTTCTTTTATGATAGTAAAATTGACTTTTATTAATATTATTTTCTTCACAATAATCTTTTACAGTTAAATTTTCATCACTAGCATAATAACGATTTATATATTCTCTCCATTCATCATTACTTAACTTTTTATACATACCTAACCTCCTGATAAAATGTTATTTCCTTAATTTTATCAATTGGAAATTTTAGTATCTAGGTACTTAATTTTTGACATTTACGTTTATTGTTGGATAAAACTTTGTTTATATTTTTTATTTTAAAAGTTCTTTCTCTGTATATATTTGTTATAGTTACAAAATTATCACTTAATAATATATTAGTAGTCTCAAAAATATATTGATTTGATTTTTTTGAAGTAAATTTATATAAGAATTTAGATATATATTTTGAAAATACCACATATCTAAATTTAAAAATTAGTATGAGTATAGTAAAATATAATATAGAAAATATAACACTTTTTAAAAATATCAGTAATAATATATAAATAATAAAAAGATATATGTATATAACTATAAGTAATCTTTTAAATTCTTTACTACATAAAAAGTTTTCAGTATGAAAATCAACAAAATCTTCTTTTGAAATCTTAACTTCAATATTCATATGACCTCCTTGTATAATGTAGTCATAATATTTGATGAAAAACTAAATGCATTCTTAACGAATATTAAAAATCTAAAATATAGAGAATTTAAGATTTATTTTGTATAGTATCCTCAGGAATAACTTTATTAATACTCCATGTTATACCTTTATCGCTAGATTTGCAAAGTACGTAACCTCTATATATTTGATTCTTACTATAAATAAATTTCATAAATAGCGCCCCATTTTCTTCATAAGGGATGCCCATAAGTCTTATAGAACAATCTTCATCAGTTATTGATTCGTCTTGAATATTAGATAAATCAACTTTTTCAAATGTTTTACCGCCATCTTCTGTTCGATATAATTTCCCTTTTTTGTAGCTTCCGTCTATATAATAAGATAGTGCAAATCCAACATTTTCATCTAAGAAAAAGATATTTTGAGCGTCTGAAATATTAGCATCAAACACATCATCATTAATTAATGATGATTTTTTAGTATCTTCATTAATAATCCATAACTTCTAACCTCAAGTATACCGTCATTATATGGATCATTCTGATAAGGTAGATAGTCTCCAGCTTTTAAATCATATGTTATATCATCATTTAATTTAAATTCAATAGTATACTTATCTAATGTCTTAGCCTTGTTTTTATTAAAAGTTAATAAATCACTACGATATATTTCAGTAGTAATTTCACCATCAACATTATCAATTTTATCGACAAGAGTATATTTAAGAGGTGTATATTTTTCTTCTTTATTAGGAACAAATACAGAAACAGTATATCCTGTTATTTTTGATGGTGATGGATTTATAAGCTCTTTAGTTTCACCTTGAGAATTTATGTATATAATACCTTTAGTATCAGCATCCCATTCTTTTTCACCGGAATAGAGTATTTCGAATTCTGTTTCATTACAGTTACCAACAGAATATCTTAGAGGAATAACTTTAAGAGAGTTAATTAGGGGGTCGATACTATATTTTTTCTCATAATTATCATCAACTTTTTTGTTTAGATACACATTTAAATCTTTTGATTTATTTTTGTTGTAGCTTATCAAAAAGCTATCTGTAGAATTATTTTTATTTTTTCCATATAGTAAACCATTTATAGAAGTGATTGTGCCATCAGAGTCAAAAAGAATTTTAAAGTCATCAGAAATATAGAGTTCTTTAGGTAAAGTAATTTTTTTAGAAATATCATTAATAATATTATCAAGTCCATTATCATAAATATTATCGTCACTTAGTTCAATAGTTACATTTTTTGAATGAAATAGTCTTATTGAAATATAAGTTCCAACTTTGCTATCACTAATAAATAATATGCATCCTATTATTAATAATGTTAAGGTTACAATTATTGCAGTAATAGATTTCCAATGGGGCATACAATGTTTATTTTTTAAATTTAATTTATTAGTGCTTTTCATAATACAATCCTTTCCTATAAAATAAAACCATTTATTCCATTATTATATAAATTTGAAATGATTTCAATGCATTGATACAAATCTTTATATAGCAAATGCTATACAAGTTTTATACAGAGATTTCAAATGTACGTCACGTACATTTTTACTTGACTCAAGTGATATAAGGTGAGAAGATAATATTGGTTTATTTGTTATAAAAAGTAATAAGTGTAATGAAAAAATCTATAACTACCTTAATTTTCAAAAAAAGTTGTTTCTTTTCATATAAAGTGATGATTTTACACTATAAAAAATAAATAGTTATATATAGAGGGGGTGAAATAATGAAGCAAAATTATAAAATTGGGAAAATATTGTCAAATCTAAAAATAAATAAAAAGCTAATAAGTGAACTAGATTTTACAACACTTATGATAGCAGTTGCAATTGTTATTTTTGGAGTACTTAATATTTATTCAGCTACATACAATAAAACTTTAGATGGTGTGCTTATCGGTTTTAGATACTCAAAATTACAACTTATGTGGCTCGTAATAGGGCTAATTGTAGTATATTGTATCCTAACTATCGATTATTCTTTCTTTAAAAACTATGCATATGTGATTTATGGAACATCTATTATATTATTATTGATAAATAAATTTATAGGTACGGAGAGTAAAGGGGCACAATCATGGATAAAGATAGGCTCTTTTGCAATACAGCCTTCAGAATTTGCAAAATTAGCTATAATAATTATCGTTGCGAAGAAAATAGAAGATATGGGTGGAAAAATAGATTCATTTAAAAAGCTATTAATTATTTTTATTTATGCTATTATACCAACATCTTTAGTTATAATACAACCAGATATGGGTATGAGTATGGTAATTTTCTTTACAGTACTGGGTATGGTAATAGTAGGTAAACTTGATTGGAAGATTATTGGTGGAGGATTTTTACTTTTGTTTATTTCAATTGCAGTAGTATGGAATAGTGGTTTAATTCAACCATATCAAAAAGAACGTATTATGACTTTTATAGATCCTTCAAGAGATCCTTTAGGAAAGGGATATCATGTGATACAATCTAAAATTGCTATAGGATCTGGTGGATTTACTGGAAGTGGATATAAAAATGGAAGTCAAACAAAAGGTGGATTTATCCCAGAAGCATGGACTGATTTTATTTTCTCAGTAGTTGGCGAAGAATGGGGATTTATTGGCTCTTTTGGTCTTTTGATGCTGTATGGAATTATGATTTTTAGAATGATTAATATAGCTAAGGAATCAAAAGATGTTTTTGGATCAATACTTGTAGCTGGGGTTACAGGATCGATGTTATTCTCAATTTTAGAGAATATGGGTATGAGTATTGGATTAATGCCGATAACAGGGATAACACTACCTTTTATGAGTTATGGAGGTAGTTCTATGCTTGTATATTTTATGAGTTTAGCACTTGTTTTAAATGTTGGTATGAGACATAAAAAAATTAATTTTTAGTGAAAACAACAAAAGGTATCATTGAAAGAGGTAACTGAAAAGTTAGTTTTGCAATAATCCCATTTTACAAGGTGAAAATGTATTTTAATATAGATTCCACATTTAGGTGCAAACAAATCTAGATAGAAGGAATATAAAAAACCAGAAATTTAAGCTGTAATTTCTGGTTTTTAAAAGTAACAATATAGAAATACTATACATTATAAAATTTTCTAATTATTTTCCAACTTTTTTCGTTCTACGAAACGACCCATGAAGAAGGAAATTATACCAACACCAATTCCTGTTTGTACACAAAATAGAAGGCTTTCAACCTCTCCAGGAAGTTCACCATCGATAAGGGTTTCCATAATTGGAGTGAACCAAGGCTCGTGTTCTTCACCTTGAATTTCACTGATCATAACACTTCCAGCATCATCAGAGCCACCAAATTCAGCACCTTTTAAGGTGAATAAAGGAATAATTGCAATGGCAGCAGCAATTACTAACAATATAAGTACAGTTCTTTTATTTTTACTCATGAATCTTATCCCCCTTTAAAAAACCTAAAATAGTTAATTCAGATTTTGCATATGTTTCAAGTGCCATAACTATTATTACAGTAAGGATACCTTCTATAATAGCTAATGGTAATTGTGTTGGAGCAAATACGCCTAAAAATTTTACAATAGAAGCAGGTATACCGCCTTCTGGTGATGGATAAGCCATAGCTAATTGTAAACTAGTTATACAATAAGTAGCTAAATCTCCCATAGCAGCAGCAAGGAAAACAGCTACTTTTCTATTACATTTAAACTTAATGGATAATTTATAAAGTGCGAAAGATATAATTGGACCAGCTATTGCCATAGAAAATGTATTAGCTCCTAATGTAGTTATTCCACCATGAGCTAATAAAATAGCTTGGAATAAAAGGACTATTATTCCTAAAATACTGACAGCAAAAGGTCCAAATAATATTGCACCAAGGCCTGTACCAGTCATATGTGAACAACTTCCAGTTACTGATGGTATTTTTAGTGATGATATTACAAAGATAAAGGCTCCAGCCATAGCTAAGATAGTTAGTGACTTTCTGTTAGCAGAGACAGTTTTCTTTATAGAAATAAAGCCTAAAATAAGAAATGGTAATGAGATTAGTCCCCAAGTTACACAATACTTAACTGGAAGATATCCTTCCATGATATGCATTGCATTTGCTATAGGATTAATACTGAATACTGTAGCAAAAATAATTGCAAAGATGGTAAGTTTTTTGTGATTTTTCATTGTGATTCCTCCTTAAAATAAAAAAAGACACATTAACTAATGATTCCCAGTCATTAGAATTGCATCTTAAACTAACACTTTTTAATATTAAAAAAGTGTTCTACTAAATATTTAGTCATCGCTCGTAACTAAATATCTTCGTATGCAAAAGGCAGGTATTCTGACTCTGGCTTCAAACATTATATCTTGTCTTCCCAGTTTCCCAGTGACATAAAATTAAGATACAACTATACCAACACAGCGGCGGGACCGTAAGGGACTTTCACCCTTTTCCCTATTATCCTGCGGAGAAACACAGGCACCTTTTGCATTTAAATTGTAATTAATAACCACTTATATATTACAATGGCATTCTATAAATTGTCAATTAATAATTTCATCTCATCTATAGTTCTTGGATAAGATAAGGTTGTCACATTATTTTTTTCTTTAAGCATCTCATATACATCAAATAATATTGGTGTTTTTAAATTTGCTTCTTTTAAAATACTTTGATTTTTAAAGATATTAACAGGTATATCGTCGGCAATTATTGTACCATTAGCAAATAAGATAATACGGGTAGCCCACTTATATGCAAAATCTACATCATGGGTAGAAATTAATAGAGTTTTTCCATCATCATAAAGTTTACTTAGTACATCTTCAAGTAAATTAATATTTAAAGGATCCAGTGATGCTGTTGGTTCATCAAATATTATTATCTCAGATTTCATTGCAATTATATCGGCAATAGTGACACGCTTTTTTTCACCACCACTGAGGTAATGGGGAGGCCTGTCCTTAAGAGATGTAATATTCATGTATTCTAAGGATTCGGTTACTCTAGACTTTACTTCTTCAATAGGAAGCTTCATATTCATAGGACCAAAGGATACCTCAGAGAAAACTGTTGAAGCTATAATTTGATTATCAGCATCTTGAAACACCATACCGATATTTTTTCTTAAAGTATTTAGATTCTTGGAAGTCATTATAATTCCATCATAAATAATATCACCACTATCAGGATGTAAAACACCATTGAGATTAAGAAAAAAAGTAGATTTTCCAGCACCATTTGCACCAAGAAAAGCTATTTTTTCGCCTTTGTTAATAGATAAGGTAATATTATTTAAAGCTTTCTTATCAGAATTGTAGCTGTAGTTCAAATTTCTTATTTCTAATATTGGATTCTTCATTATATCACCTCTTATTTAGTTATTATCCATAGTATTATTAAAAGAATAAAATACCCCACTGAATATAATAATTGAGAAATTTTTAATGGCTTGGCTTCTTCTAAAAATAGCATTTCCCCATTGTAACAACGAGATTCTATAGCATCATAGTAACCATTTGCTTTTTTTATTGATAATATCAATAAGTTTCCAGCAGTTCTACCGAAGGATAAGCAAGAAGTTTTAAAGTCCACATAACCAAGTCGGGATTTAGCAGAAGTTTTCATTTTGCTATGAATATCCATTAATACAAAGATAAATCTATAAATCATATTCATTAGCTCTATAATTATACTAGGAATATGAGCTCTTCGAAGAAAGGATATAATTTCTATGGTACTAGTAGATAGGGTAACCATATACATCGAACTTATAGCACCAAAGGCTTTTATAATAATTTTTATAGCGACTAAAATGCTAGCATTAGAACTATGTAGGTAGAAAAAATATATATTAACATTATATTCACCAATAGGTTTAGTAGAAAAGCTTAAAGTAATAGCAATGGTACTTAAGATCATAAAGGTTAATGGAATCTTCAATAAAGATAAATAGTTTCTAATATTTATTTTGCCTTTGTATATTGATATAAAAGTCATAGCAATTGTAATATAAACTGAAATAAGAATACTATCGGCAATTATACAAATAAGTAATGAGGAAAAACCTAAGATTATCTTAAAACTAGGATTCCAATGATTAATTTTTGATATATAGCTATAGTAATCAATAGAGTTTATACCATTATGTTTGTGCGTTCTCATAATTCACCTCCTTTTACAGATAAAGTATAGGTAAAAATTTAGATTATGTCAAAGAAAAACCAAAGTTTTTTACCTAGAATCATTATGTAACTTCACTAATAAAAGATATTGAAAGTTGAAAAAGAAATATATAAATTTATAGATGGAGTTCTATTCACTGGAGGATAAGTTGTATTAAAGAATGGTTAATCAATATTTGATTATTACTTTTTTTACAATAATAATTTTATCCTTTTAATGAATTATACTAATTTCTCAAAATCACATATGTTTATTTTCAAGCCATTAAAGTAATCTAACTCCTCCATATCATGGGTAACTATTATTACTGTCTTATCTTTTATTTTTTGTTTTATAAAATTAATTACAGATTTTTTTGTATTTATATCTAATCCTTTAAAAGGTTCATCTAATATTAACAAATCAAATTCATATAGCAAGGCCCTAAGTATCGCCGCTCTTCTTTTCATACCGCCACTTAACTCTTTTGCTGGCTTATTTTTGCAATCTTTCATTCCTACCTTATCTAAAGCTTCTTCAATATTTGAGTCATTTAAATTAGATGAAACTAATTTTATATTTGCCATTACACTTAAATTTTCACACAATCTATCTTCTTGAAAAACGGTACTTATCCTCTTATTATCAATACCTTCTATGGTACCTTTATCTATACTTTCAAATCCCATCAATACTCTTAATAAGGTTGTTTTTCCACTACCTGACTTACCTTTAATATAGGTAATTTGGTTTTCTTTAAACACATAATCATAATCTTTTAATATAATTTCATTATTATATGACTTACATACTTTTTTTAATACTATATCCATTTAGATACGCTCCATCTTTATTAAAATTCTATCAATAATTCTTAAAAATATCCTTTGAAATAAGATACTTATTACAATAATTACTATTGTCCATGCAAACAAATCTTTAGTATCTAAAAATATTTTTGCTTGATATAAGTTTTCTCCTATTGAATTTTTAGGCAAACCTATTACTTCTGCTGCGATTCCTGACTTCCAACAAAGACCTAGTGATACACTACATGCTGATCTTAAATATGGTGCAACTTGAGATAAATATATGTATCTTATCCTTTTAGCTTTTGAAATCTTAAATAAATCTGCCATTTCTTTAATTTCTTTTGGTATGTTATTTATTCCATCTAAAATATTTCTATATACAATAGGCAGCACCATTAAAAAAGAGATAAAAATTGAAAGATTCTTTGTTGGTATCCATATTAAGCTTAAGATAATGAATGATGCCACTGGTATAGCTTGTATTACTAATATTAAAGGCTCTATCAATTGGTTAAATTTTTTTATATAGGATGAAAAAATTGCAAATATTGAACCAAATATAAGTGCTAATAAAAAACCTGTAGTAATTTTACTGAATGAAAATAAAATAGCTTTCCAGAAATCTATTTCTAAAATTAGTTCACTTAATCTCTGAAATGTTGAAATAGGAGACACTAAAAGTATCTCCTGAGAAATTATCACACTACCTATTTGCCAAACTAAAACCCAAAACACTACTGCCCATAAAGATATTTTATTATTATTTTTTACTATAATAGAAGTCTTCACTTGGCATCGCTCCTCCTATTGATTCAGGATTTTGCTCTAATAATGTATTTAAATACCCCTCAAGCTTTTCTTTCATTTCTTCACCACTTATAAATGTTATGTTACAATATGGTATTGCTTTTTTTGCAACTTCTGCTGTAACTATATCATTAGCTTCAATTAGCTCAGCTGCACTATCTATATTAGTATTTGTAAATTCCACTGATTTTTCATATTCTTCTAAGAAGTTACTTACTTTTTCAGGATATTTTTCAACAAATTCTTTTCTTGCTACTATAACGCCTGTAACTAATGAACTATCATTAGTTGATTTTTCCCATTCTTCATTTAAATCTAATGCTATTCTTATTTGGGGATTTTTTGTTATAGCTGTTGTCACAAATGGTTGAGGTAACATTGCTATAGCACCTGCTTCTGCTGATATTGCAGCTAAACACTCTGTGTGTTCTGATTTATATTCAATAGTTAAATCTTTTTCTGGATCTATTCCATTTGCTTTTAATATATAGTTAAGGGCATATTCTGGTGTTGCTCCTTTTCCACTTGCGTATAATGTTTTTCCTTTTAAATCTTGGATTGAATTTATATTCTCCCCATTTTCAACTATGTATAATACTCCTAATGTGTTTATACCTAATGAAACTACTTCACCATTTGTTTTATTGTACAGTATAGAAGATAAGTTTGATGGTATCGCAGCAATATCAATCTCTCCATTAACAATTTTTGGAGTTAGTTCATCTGGTGAACCTGCAATAGTAAACTCATACTCATTTTCAGTATTGCTTTCCTCATCATCAATCATTTTTACCATACCCATAGCTGTAGGACCTTTAAGTGCTGCTACTTTTGTTGTTACTTCTTCTTTTTTAGTTGTACTAGCACCACATCCAACTATAGAAACCATAAGTAATGTAGCAATCATTAGTAGTGATATTTTTCTTTTCATACTCTTTCTCCTTTAAATTTGATATATTTTAACTATAATATAAAATGCTCTCAATCTTATCTTTTTGAAGAATCTCTATATTTTTTCCATCTATTCGTAGATATCCTTCATTTTGAAATTTTGATAATTCTCTAAAAAGAGATGCTCTGCTAACACCTAATATTTTAGTTAGCTCTTCTTTTGAATGATCTAATTCCACTTTGCCAGTATTTTGGTCATTATTTAATAAAAACTCAATAATTTTGTTTTTGCTTGATTGTATAGTTAAAAATTCTATTTTTTTTAGTAGGAACTGTATCTTGTTATTACAGAACTTACAATACTGTATACTTAGATAACTGTCTTTTTCCAGTAATTTTATAAATTCAGATTTTGGATAAAAATATACTTTGACATCAGATTTACATTTCAACACTGTCTCTAAACATATCTCGCTAAATATATTTGACACCCCAAATACATCGTATTTTTTTAAGTTTGAAATTTGAGTTTCATTTCCATCACTAGAGATAGAAAATACATCTACTTTTCCAGATGCAATAACACCTATATAGAATTGTCCTGCAAAATAATCACTAATAAATTGACCTTGCTTATAATTTTTTTCAATTATTTTTTCTTTTATTATTAATTCTTTTTTGAAGAGCTTTGTTTGTACTAAAAAGTCTATTTTGTAGCAATCATTTTTATTCATAAACTTATCGCCTCCAACCACCATCACTAATCTTTAAAAAGAATAGCATACAAAAATTTTCATTTCAACACAATTGATAATAAAAATCATTATTATTTGAATAAAAAAAGTCTCATTTGATACTAAGTAAGTTTTTTTATTATGCTATTATCTTTTTATTAATTAAATACGGGAGGGAATTTTATTGTTAGTAAAAACAGTTTTAATATCAGGAGCATCCTCTGTGGGAAAAACTTCGCTTTGCAAATATCTTATTACTCATTTAATTTCAAAAGGATTAAAACCTGGTGTTTGCAAAATAGATTGTCTAGCTACCGATGATGATATTATTTATAAAGATTTAAAAATTCCATATGTGGTTGGATTAAGTAAAGATGTATGTCCTGATCATTTCTTAGTTTCAAATTTGATTGAATTAAATAATTGGGCAAAAAGTAATCAATGCGATATTTTAATTATTGAAACTGCAGGACTTTGTAATAGATGTTCTCCGGCTACTAATCAAACATTACATATTTGTGTTGTAGATTGTACATCTAGTTGCAAAGCTCCAAGTAAGTTAGGGCCAATGTTAACTGAATCAGATGCTATTGTTCTAAGCAAAATTGATATGGTATCCCAAGCTGAAAGAGAAATAATCTCTTATAATATACGAAAATTAAATCCTAATTCAAAAATTTTCTATGTGGATGGTTTAGTTGGATTTGGTGTTGAATTAGTATCTCAGTACATACTTTCATCAAATCCTATCAATAAAAAAGAAGATCATCTTCTTAGGCATAGTATGCCTAGTGGCATTTGTTCTTATTGTATTGGTGAATGTAGAATAGGCGATGATTTCCAACAAGGTATTATTTCAAAAATTAATTTTAAAGGAGTTATTTAATGGACACTTTGACAATTTTCTCTGGAAAAGATAAGTTAGGAAATAAAGAAGAATTTGATTTTGTAACCTTCAAAAAAGGTAATATTTACTCAATAGTCGGCAATACAGGCTCAGGAAAAAGCCGTTTAATAAAAGATATTGAACAATTTACAAATAGAGATTCTGTAAGTAATAGAAAGATACTAATTGATAACAAAGAAGTTGCTATTGAGGAGAGGCATAGCAAATCAATTGAATTAGTAGCTCATTTAAGTCAAAATATGAGATTTGTATTAGATACTTCAGTAAAAGACTTTTTAAATATACACAAGGAATGTAGAAAAATTCCCCACATAGATATAAATAAAATAATAGAAACAGCAAATACAATAACAGCAGAGCCTATAAGTTTAAGTCAAAACTTAAACTCTCTAAGTGGAGGGCAAACTAGGGCACTTATGATTGCTGATATTGCTCATATTTGTGATAATCCAATTATTTTAATTGATGAAATAGAAAATGCAGGTATAGATAAAATAGCAGCTTTAAATGCTTTGCTAAAAGAAGATAAATTGATTTTTATAGTTACTCATGACTCACATACTGCGCTAATGGCAGATACTAGAATAATTATGAAAAATGGATCTATATATAAAATCATAGAACGTAGTAAAGAAGAAGAAAATCTACTTGATAATTTAAATGAAATGTATCAACTACAACTTAATTATCAAAGTTTACTAAGAGAAGGAGAATACCTAATATGAAAACAGTAAAATTATACTGGAGTAATGTATGTATACTACATAAATATGAAAAGCAATATTTAGATAACCTAGTTGAATCTTTAAAAGATCATAATATAAATCTTGAAATAACTCATTTTGGTATAGGTTATCCGACTAGCTTAAACAAATATTTAGAAAGAGATGATGCAGTTATACCTGATATAATTGTATCTACTGATCTAGAGGTATTTGAGAACCAAAATATTTACAATAAATTTAGCAATAACTTATATAATTTAGTTGATTATTTCCCAATTAAAGATAGCATAAAAAATTCACCTGTATGTTATGATAAAAGGTTACTTCCTTTTTTAATTATACCTTTAGTATTTTCTTATAATAACGAGGATTACAATAATATTAATTCTATAGAATCTTTGTTAAAAGAGGACATAAATGTGGCTATTGGTGGAATCAACAACTCAGGGGCAAAATGTATCATTAAGTCGATTTGGGATAAATACGGAAAAGAAGATTTGCTAAATCTAATGAAAAAAACAAAAGTCTTGAATATGCCTATACAAGCTTTTAATGAAGTTAAAAATGGAGAAGATTGTATAGCTATAACCCCTAGTGTTTATGCTAAAAGAGCTAATAATAAGGACTTATTCATAAATTATCCTAAAGAAGGTGCCTTTGCCCTTCCATCTTATATTTGTGCTAATAAGTCAATTGATTTTTCTACCGTAAATACTGTACTTTCAAATCTTTTAATTGAAGAATTTTGTAATTTTTTTGTTCAAAATGCTTCTCTCGTGACATGTTTAGAAGGTACTTTAGATGAAAAATTTGTATTATCTAATAATAACAAATTTTTATACCCTAGTGATAAATGGTTAAAATCTATATCTTCTGAAGAATTTTATATGTATAGTAGTATATTATTTAGCACAATAATTAAAGGTATTTTAATATATTTTTTAGCACTGATTCTCAGTAAATTAATTGGTATTAAAATTATTTCACAAATGAATTTTTTTGATTTTATAATGGGTATTTCTGTAGGTTCAATGATTGCTAAAATTATAATTAATAAAGATCATGTAGTCTTTTCAGGAGTTATAGCATTAATAGTTTTTACATTGTTAACTATAGCAACTAGTTATTTAAATTTAAAAAGTTATACAGTTAGAAGAATAATAAATGCTAAGACTTTGATATTAATAGAAAATGGACGTATTATTGATAAAAATATGAAAAGACTTAGGATTACGATAAATGAGCTTATGATGAAGTTAAGAGAAAAGGATGTTTTTAGTTTAGAGGATGTACAATTTGCAATTATGGAGAGTAATGGTCAATTGTCAGTTTTAATAAAAGCTAATAAAAAGCCAGTAACTCCATATGATATGGATTTAAAGGTAAAGAGTCTCTCTTTAACAAATGATATTATAATTGATGGAAAAATAATAGATAAGAATCTTGAAATAGCTGGTATAGATAAAAAATGGTTACAGTCTGAACTTAAAAGAAAAGGTATAAATAGCATTAAAGAGGTTTTTTATGCCGGCTTAGATCAAAATAAAAAGCTTATTATTTCAAAAAAGTATTCTGATAGTTTCAATCCAGAAAATAAGTTTGGTATAGAATAAATATTAGATGTATTATCTTATGAACAAGATTCATATTAAATTCTCATAGTTGTCATATAAATGTCACAGAAAATTGATATATTAGAATTGTAGTTAATGATAATAGTTAGTTTTTTTCAAATCATTTTCCTTTTTATAAAAGAATGGTCTTATGGATCATTCTTTTTTGTTATTAAAGTAATACATAAATTTATGGTGTATAATCAATATAGAAAACATACATAATTATCCAAATAAACATGTATTTATCATATAAAGATGAGAAGTGTAGGATTTATTATTTTTAATGTTGTGCATAAATAGTTGCGAAGTATAGAGTTTATTCTTATAGAATAGAGGTATGAAAGGGATGATAATATGGAGTGGATTGATAAAATGAATTCTGCGCTAGATTATATAGAAGAGAATTTGGACAAAGAAATTGACTATGAAGTCGTTGCAATGAAGGCTTGTTGTTCATCATACAATTTTCAAAGAATGTTTTCTTTTATTGCAGATGTATCATTAGGCGAATATATTAGGCGTAGAAAGTTGACAAAGGCTGCACTGGAGCTCCAGAAAGAAGGCAGTAGAGTTTTGGATGTTGCTCTTAAATATGGATATGAATCACCGGTCTCTTTTGCAAGAGCATTTACTAATTTACATGGTGTGACACCAAGTGAAGGGAAAAAAGAAGGCGCTACTTTAAAATCTTACCCAAGAATCTCTTTCAAAATATCTATAAAAGGAGTAGAAGAAATGAATTATCGTATTGAGAAAGAAAAAGGATTTAGGTTACTAGGAAGGAAAAAAACTATTAGTACAAAAAATGGAGAAAATTTTATACAAATACCTAAGTTTTGGAATGAATCATGTGAAGATGGTACTTGTGATAAGTTAATGGGTTTATGTGATGATAGTAATAAAGCAATGTATGGAGTTTGTTATAATTTTGGAAAAGACGAATTTGATTATATGATAGCTGTTAATAGTAATAAAGATGTTGAAGAAAAGTATGAAGTGTTAGATGTACCAGAACTTACTTGGGTTAAGTTTGAATGTAGAGGTAAAATGCCAGAAGCACAACAAAATGTATGGAAGAGAATATTTACAGAATGGCTCCCTACTTCAGGTTATGAGCACGATGAAGGACCAGAAATAGAATGGTATTCTAATGGTGATATGAGCAGTGACAATTATTTAAGTGAAATATGGATACCAATTAAAAAATCTAATAAATAATATAAAAAAGCCACTAACAGTTTTTGTTAGTGGTTTTTTGGTGATGTGATAAAAATAATTGTTCTTTTTAAAGGAGTTTATCTATGATTATATCCATAATATTAATTTTTATTCAAGTCCGACGGTAGTACTTCTTCTCTCCATTAAGATAACATTATGCCATATACCGTTGGACATTTTGGCTACTTTTTCTCTTGTACCAAGTATTCTAAAACCACATTTTTTATGAAGATTTATGCTAGCGACATTTTCTTCGATGATACCTGATTGTAGTGTCCAAAAATCATGTTTTTCTGATTCAATTATTAATTGATTTAATAATTTTTCACCAATGCCTTGACCTCTATACTTTTCAGAAATATAAATACTAACTTCTGCTACGCCAGAATATACACATCTACTTGAAACTTTACTTAAAGCAGTCCAACCTAATATTTCATTATCTAATATGGCTACTAATCTACATTCTTTTATATGGCTATTATCCCATTCTGTCCAAGAAGGAATGGAATTTTGGAATGTTGCTTTATTAGTTAAAATTCCTTCTTTATAAATTTTAGCTACACTTTCCCAATGTTCTTTTTTCATTTTTTCAATTGTACAATTCATATTTAACACTTCCTATATGTAAGATTTAATTTTCTTAAATTTCATATACTTTTGATTACATGATATCATTTTAAGTTAAAATTAACAAATATTACAATGCTTATTTAAGACTATTATAATATTAGTTGTTGACTATATATAGATATTCATCTATATTATATATAGATGAATATCTATATATATGAGGGAGAGATTTATGGAAAGTATATATGACCAAAATTCAAAAATATTAAAGGCATTAAGTGATGCTAATAGACTTAAGATACTTGACATATTGTCTTGTGGTGAAAAATGTGCATGTAAAATATTAGAGAGTTTTAACTTTACTCAGCCCACTTTATCTCATCATATGAAGGTTTTAATGGATTGTGGTTTGGTTGAATGTAGAAGAGAAGGTATATGGAATCACTATAAGTTAAATAAAAATAATTCTGATAAATTAATATCATTTCTAACTAATATACTAAATGAAACAGATAACTGTATCTGTAATGAAAAAGGAGAGAAATAAGGTTATGAAAAAACCAAAGGTAGCATTTATATGTGTGCATAATTCTTGTAGATCGCAAATGGCTGAAGCACTAGGGAAATTATATGGTGGAGATGTTTTTGAAAGTTACTCTGCGGGAACAGAAACAAAACCACAAATAAATCAAGATGCAGTAAGAATAATTAAGGAACTATATAATATTGATATGAATGAAACTCAAAAATCAAAGTTGTTAAGTGATATTCCAGATGTAGATATAGTTATAAAAATGGGATGCAATGTTGTATGTCCATCTTTACCAGCAAGTCATATTGAAGATTGGGGGCTTGAGGATCCAACAGGAAAAGAAGATAAGGCTTTTATAGATGCAGCAAAAATGATAGAGTATAAGGTTAAAGAATTAGTAGAAAGAATAAAAAATAATAACTTATAATCAATATATATGGAGATAATATGAAAAAGCTAGATTTAACAAAGGGAAATGTAACAAAAGTAATACTTTCTTTAGCAATACCTATAATGGGAAGCTCCTTATTGCAATTTTCATATAACTTAGTAGATATGCTTTGTGTAGGTTCTCTTGGAAGTAATGCTGTTGCCAGTATTGGATCTTCAAGTTTTTTTATTGGATTAGGATATTCAATTAATGCATTAGTCGTCATTGGAACAGGAATAAAAGTAGCTCATGCTATAGGAAGTAAAAACGATTTGGATATTAAGAAGTACATTAATTCTGGTATTTTAGTTAATTTAATTATATCGTTAATATATTGTAGCATTTTAGTATTTGGTGGTAAATTTCTAATTGGATTTTTGAAGTTAAATAATTCAGAGGTTGAGGTAAAAGCGTATTGGTATTTAGCTATAAATGGACCTAATATGGTATTTATATTTTTTAATACGTTGTATACTAGAATCCTAAACAGCTATGGCAATAATAAAAGTGCATTAAAAATTAATGCTATCGGTATTGTTATTAATATAATTTTAAATCCTATTTTTATATATGGGCTTAAATTAGGCGTAATTGGATCAGCTATTGCCACATTAATATCAAATATAATACTATTTTTAATATTTAGATATAGAGGAAAACATATATTTAGATATGATTTTAATATTAGTATTGATTTAGGTAAGATTAAAGAAATAATAGTATTAGGTTTTCCAATGGCATTTCAAAGAGTTTTATTTACACTGGTAAATATAGTATTAGCTAGAATTATTGCTATATTTGGATCAGATGCCATTGCAGCTCAGAAAATAGGTTTGCAAATAGAATCAATTACATTTATGATCATAGGTGGATTAAATGGAGCAGTATCTAGTTTTTCGGGTCAAAATTTCGGAGCTAAAAAGCTTGAGAGGGTATTACAAGGATACAAAAGTTCTATTAAAATTGCAGTTATATATTCTATAATTACAACAACGGTATTTATTTTCTTTCCTGAATTTTTATCAAAAATATTTATAAGGGATAGTAATACTATAAAATTATCTAGTGAATATCTTAGAATAATTGCGATATCACAAGTTTTTAGTGCAGTAGAAATGGTATCTAATGGATTATTTACAGGGGTTGGAGAACCTAAGATACCCGCCTACATTAGCATAATATTTACTACTCTTAGAATTCCTATGGCACTATTATTTGTAAACTTTATAGGTGTATCAGGAATTTGGTTAAGTATATCATTATCAAGTGTTTTTAAAGGCATAGCGGCTTATGTTTTATATATAATAAAATTTAATATAGGATAGCTTTGTATTTCACATAGCTATCCTTATTTTATATTTTTAAAATTATGATCATAGAAATCCATATCAATATTAAACAAATTATGCATCTAATAGTTTGTTTCATTGTGGACTTTTTATCTCGTATATCTTCTAATAATAGTACAAAGTTGGTAAAGAAAAAAGATATAAAGAATACACCAAGTAAGATAGCAAAAATCATAAAATCTAACCTTTCATAATTATAATATGTTTTTGACTATTAAAACTTCATTACTATGTTTTTGAAATTCATAATCAGTTTTTACAACTTTTACAATATAGTTTTTTTCAAAGTAATTTATTACGTCATTAGCAAGCTTAGATTTCATGCCATCTAAATCAGTGATAGGGAAAATACGCACTTCTTTGCAAATACGTAGCATTTCATTAAGTGCTTTGATGTGGAATTCTAAACCTAGTGAGGTATACATTAAAAGAAAGTGAGAGCTAAGACCAATATCAAAGGTATAGTTATCAAAAGAAGTTTTAGAAGGAAGTTCATGATATATATATCTATTTTCAGACAATCCTTTTTCATAATCATCTAAAAATCTATTCATAGCGGATATCCTAACTTCTAATAATTCATCAAGATTTTTAATTTTATCCTAATTATAATTATATAAATTATTATTCATCTCTCTTATTATGATAGATTTTGTTTCTAAAATTCTTTCATATATGTCTTTCTTGCTATATTTATAAATTGGATCTAGAGATAGAACACGACCACCTAATTTAGTAACTTCAGTATTAAAGCTAGCAGGACCATCTCCAAAGCCTATAAATTTTTTAGAAATTAAGTCCTCATAATTTAGCTGAAACATAGTTTTATATTCATCTAATGTGCGGCCCCATGGTACTACATTTTTTAGTAAAAAAGCCAATAGATCATCTCCTTTCATAGATTTACTAGTAATGTTATAAAGATTTTCAGTAGTTTGTAGTAAATTATACCATAAAAGGAACTTTTGTGTTGATGTTGATAAAAACTATCTAAAAATTATAAAGGAGATGTAGTAGTTTTTTACTTTAAAGAGGATGATAAAAGATTTATAAAAAATTACCCCTTTACATACGAACAAATGTTCTTGTAATATATATGTATAAATATATTTCTAGAGGATGATCAATATGGAAAAAATTATATTTCACATAGATGTTAATTCAGCATATTTGTCATGGACAGCAGCTTATCAAAGACAATATGGAGAAAATAATATTGATATAAGAATGATACCATCGATAATTGGGGGAAACTCTGAGGACCGTCATGGCATTGTACTGGCTAAGTCTATTCCTGCTAAAGAGTACAATATACAAACAGGAGAGACTATTTTGTCAGCTCTTACAAAATGTCCAGAGATTAAGATATTTCCTCCTAATTATGATTTATTTATGAAATGTAGTGATGCTATGTATCAATTACTATGCCAGTATTCACCCTTAATACAGCGATATTCTGTTGATGAAGTCTTTATGGATATGAGTCATTTTAACTATAACTATATGGAAAAGGCTATTGAAATAAAGGATAGAATTGAAAAAGAATTAGGATTTACAGTAAACATAGGAATAAGTACAAATAAATTATTAGCAAAAATGGCTAGTGATTTTAAAAATAAGAATTCAATATATACATTATTTAAAGAAGAAATACAACAAAAATTATGGCCGTTATCAGTAGGGGATCTTTTTATGGTGGGAAGAGCTACAGAGAAGAAATTATCACAGCTTAATATTAATACTATAGGGGAATTAGCAAAGTTTGATGTTAATATCTTAAAAAATAAGCTCAAAAGTCATGGAATATTAATACATAATTATGCTAATGGCATAGATAATTCAGAAGTTAGGGATAAAAATTACATAGAAGTTAAAGGAATAGGAAATTCCATTACAATGTCTCATGATGTAAATGATAGAGAAGAAGCGCTAAAAATATTATTATCTCTTATTGAAACAGCGGCAATGCGACTCAGAAATAATGCTTCAATGTGTAATGTCATAGTAGTATCAATAAAAAATAGTGATTTTTATAGGTATTCACATCAGAAAACATTGGAAATTATAACTGATTCAACGGAAATTATTTTTAGAGAAGCAACGAAAGTTTTTGATGACACTTGGAGAGGAGAAAGTATTCGTCAGATTGGCATTAGATTAACTAACCTTTGTGATAATGAATTTTATCAAAGGACATTTTTTGATGATAAGAAGGTAGATAAATTAAGAGCTATAGACAAAGTAGTTGATGATATACGGAATAAATATGGTAATACATCAATAATACGTTCAACATTTATAAATTCAGATGTAAAACCTTTAAATGGTGGAGTGGGAGAAACAGATTATCCGATGATGGGAAGCATACTATAAGGAGTGACAATAAATGAATAGAATTGCTAAAACAGTGGAAATGGTAGCTTGGTTTGATGATAAGGGCAAAATTAATCCTGTAAAATTTAGAGTTGAAGAAGATGAAGATACAAAAGTTATAAAGATAAATAGAGTTTTGAATAGGGAATATGAGAGAATTGCAGGAAATCCAATGTGGAAATTTACCTGTAGTAGTATCATTGATGGGATAGAAAGTAACTATAATTTAAAATATGATCTTATGAATTGTAAATGGTTACTGTTTTTATAAGATGTTTCTAAAATATAATTTAAAAGTAGAAGACCTTAGAAGTTGTTGAAGTATTAAAATCAGCTTCTAGATTAAGGATATATTGAAAAAGATTACAAAATACCTTATAATTTTACATAAGATGACATATGGTGTGGGTTAGGAGGGAAAAAATGACTAAGATTATGATAAATATCCTAAAAGTAATTGCTATAGTAGTATCAATATCTCTTGTTACTCATTCATTATATTTGCATATGCCACAAGATGATAATAAGGATTCAGTAGTTAAAAAACCAGAAATTATAGATGCGGAAATTGTTGAAGAAGTGATAAAAGAAACCGAAGAAGTAGTTGTTGAAGAAGAGACGAAAGGAATAAGTGATATTGTAGAAACTGAAGTTATAGAAGAAGATTTTGAGACAAAGGTAGAAAGATTAATATTTGAGAAGATTAATGCGGAACGAAGAAAAATAGGAATCCAGGAGTATAGTAATAATTCAACTATGGCAAAGTATGCAAAGGAAAAGTCCAAAGATATGGGGAATAACGGATATTTTGATCATAAAGATTTGTCAGGAAATTTGATTACAGTTAAGATGAAAGAAGAAGGAGTAACATATACAGCATGGGCAGAAAATATTGCATGGATAACTGCTGAAGAAAATCCTGAAGTAGTTGCTGAAGAATTTGTGAAAAGTTGGATGAATTCAGCAGGTCATAAAGAAAACATATTGTCTACTAAGTATACTAGCACCGGTGTTGGTATATATAAAAATGAAGCAAAAATATATGCCACTGAAGAATTTTATAAATAAATTTTAGGCAGAGGCGTACAACCTTTATCAATTTTTTCTTAAGTGATAGTAAGTGGTGGATTAAAATATAATACGTTACATAGTTTTCATTTTTACTTTAAAATGTTGTTAAAAAGCCTTATTAAGTGATAAATATACTTGATAAGGCTTTTAGCATTACAATAGGAAATTAGATTTACGATTTTTTAAACGGGGAAAATCCCCAAAATAATATACTAATTGAAAATTATTTTCAATTAGTATTGACAATGGAATAAAATAGAAGTAATATATAAATAATAAATGATAATTATTCTCAATTAAAGCGAGGAGGTAGTATATGAAAATAATATATTGGACTGGAACAGGTAATACAGAAAGAATGGCTAAATTAATAGGGGAAGGAGTTAAGGAAAAAGGAATAGAGATAGAAATTCTTAATGTATCTATGGATACTATCAATAGTGATACTATTAAGGATGATAGTTGCATTGTATTAGGATGCCCGTCAATGGGTGATGAAGAACTAGAAATTGGTGAATTTTTACCTATGTTAGATTCAATAAGAGAAGAATTAAAAGGTAAGAAAATAGCGCTATTTGGATCTTATGGATGGGGCGATGGAGAATGGATGAGAAATTGGGAAGAAGAAATGAGATCAGAAGGAAATAATATAATTTTGGATCCATTAATAGTTAATTATGAGCCAGAAGGTGAAAATGCAAGTCAATGTATTGAATACGGAAGAAAAATAGCAGATATTATAAAATAGGGAAGTAGAGCGATGGTAAATAATTTATGTGATTTTTATAATTTATTAGGAAGATTGGAAGGGCGACAATATATTGAAACTTTTATAAGTTATAATGTATCATTGATAAATGCAAAATTAAAGCCATCTATAACGTTAACGGTAAAGAAGAAGGATGCAAAAGGGACATTTTATTTATGGAATACCCATGGAAAACAATGTATTGATAAAATGAACTTATGTCACATTGTATTAAAAGAGGATAAAGAAAACTTCATATTATTGATTTATGATTATTATCAATTGAAGAAATGTTTAGTTAACCCCGAAAACAACAGATTTTTAAAAATGATAGGTTATCATAATACAAATAATATCGAAGATGTTTTGGCAGAATTACAAGAAAGATATGCTGAATGTAATTGCCCCCATGAACTAGGTATATTTTTAGGATATCCTATTAATGATGTGAAAAGTTTTATAGATAATCCAAAGAAGAAATGTTTATTATGTGGATATTGGAAGGTTTATAGCAACAAAGAAGAGGCTAAAAAGATGTTTAGAAGATTTGATGATGCAAGAAATAATGCTATTTGTAGTATAGTAGAAAAATGTAGTATTGATGTTAGTTTATAGACAAAGTTAATTATATATTATGGGATAAAATCTATAAACCTAAAATAGGGTTAAAACATAATACTTTAAATAGATATTATGTTTTAACCCTTAATTTATATATATCTGTGATAGCAAATTTGTAATAGCTAGTCCATTTGTATATCACTATTTGCTTTTAGCATAAGAAATAAGTTTTACAATAGAAGATTATATTTTCTTTCCAAAATGAAGAATTGCTATCATACCTGGACCTGTATGGGATCCGATAACAGGATTTAGCATAAGTATAGTTATTTTACATTTAGGATTTTTTTCTAGAATTGCTTTTTCAAGCTTCTTTGCATTATCAATACAATCGGCGTGAGTTATATAAATTCTTTCCTCTCCACCTTCACTAGCTATTTCATATAAGTTAAGAAGTTCTTTTAATGCTGCTTTTATTCCTCTTTTTTTAGCAATAGGAACTAATTTACCTTCGTCATTTATCTTTAATATTGGTTTGATATTAAGGGTTGTACCAATTAGAGCAGTTGTTGTTGATACGCGACCACCACGCTTTAAGTACATTAAATCTTCTACCATAAACCAATGGCATATATGATGTTTACGATTATTTAGATATGCTGCATTATCTTCGATGGTCATTCCATTCTTTTTATTTTCTATAGCTAGTTCAACTAAAAGGCTCATTCCACCTGTTCCAGCTAATGAATCTATAGGAATTATTTTTATGTCAGGATATTTTTCCATTAATTCATTAGCAGCAAGTACAGAGGACTGATAAGTACTTGATAGTCCACTAGATAAAGAAATGTAAATTATAGAGTTACCCTCTTTAACTATTGGTTCCCAAATATCACTATATATCTGGGGTGCGATTTGAGTTGTCTTTGTCACAGCACCATTTTTTTGAGCTGAATAAAAATCTTTAAGAACGTTTTCATCGTACATTCCTGTATATAACTTGTCTTCAGAATCTATCATATATTTCATTGGGATAAAATGAACATCATTTTCTTTTACAAATGTTGCTTCAATATCTGATGAAACATCAGTAAAAATCACATAGGTCCCTTCCATATTAACACCTCATATTTAATTTAATGTCTTTTAATTTATATTGAAATTATATGGTATAAAGAATTAAATTTCAATTAAAAGTTCATAAAATGTTAAAAGTTGATTATAGGGTGATATAAAAATCACTCTTTTTCTTGGAATTCCTTTAATGATTCTAGCAATTTTTTAGGTAAAGGCAATCCTAATGTCGCACAAATTTCTAATAATTCTAACCCTTCAGTAATATAATTTTTTATATTATTTATGGTTAACACCTTCTTAAAAGTATATAAAGTAAGTTACAAATGACAAAATAGTAAAAAATAATTTTTTAAGATATAGTTTACAAAGAAAGTATTTTTTCCTTTTTTATTTAATGATTAGCTAATCAAAAGATATTTAAAAAGGGAGAGGTTTTTATGTTATTAAAGAATGGATCAAGTGGTAAGAATGTTACTTATCTACAATATGGAATAAAAATTATGTGTTGTAATCCGGGAACTATTGATGGAAATTTTGGTGATGATACTGAGAAAGCAGTAAGGAAATATCAAACAATGAAAGGGTTAGATAGTGATGGCAAAGTAGGAGATGGGACATGGAAGGCTTTAAAATCTGATATTGAAAAAATACAGCAAGCATTAAAGGATAAAGGATATACTATAACTGTTGATGGTATTGCAGGTTCAGAAACATATAATACAGTTTTATCATTTCAATCTAATAATGGTCTTACAGCTGATGGAATGGCTGGAAGTGCTACGTGGGCAGCACTAAATAAAACTACAACAAGAAGTGAAGGGACTTCAGTGTTAAAGGTTGGATCAAGTGGTACTTATGTTAAATACCTACAATATGGTTTAAAGATAATGTGTTGTAATCCAGGAGCTATTGATGGAAATTTTGGTGATGATACTGAGAAAGCAGTAAGGAAATATCAAACAATGAAAGGATTAGAAGATGATGGCATTGTAGGAGATGGAACATGGTCTGCATTAAAAACTGATATAAAGAAAGTTCAACAAGCATTAAATAGTAGGGATTATGATTTAACTGTTGATGGGATAGCTGGTGAATTAACTTATAATGCTGTAATTAATTTTCAATCAATGAACGGTCTCACAGCAGATGGAATGGTGGGGGATGCAACATGGAATGCTTTAGGAAAATCTAATTCTAATTCAAATGCAAGTAGTCAAGTAGCTAGTAATGGATATGTATCTAACGCTCTTGTAGAGTTTGTTAAGGCTTATGAAGGGTTTAGTTCTACACCTTATTATGATAGTGCTGGAGTTAAAACTATAGGATACGGAAGTACTAGTGGATGGATAATAAATAAGTCATCTGTTACAAAAGCAGAAGCTACTCAAGCCCTTATGGAAGATATAAATGTTAGAGCTAAAACTATTAATAAGGATTTGAAATCAAAAAATGTTTCATTAGCTCAAAAAGAATTTGATTCATTATGTAGTTTTGCATACAATTTAGGGTTATCAGCTCTTTTAGATACTTCGAATTTATATAAAAAAGTCTGTAATGGCGTTAGAGGGGAAACATTAAGATCAGAATTTCAAAAATGGCGTTATGCTGGTGGAAAAGAACTTCAAGGGTTATTAAATAGACGAAATGAAGAATGTGATATGTTTATTTACGGAGACTATAATAGAAATAAGTAACTATAATTAAAAAGAGTTAGTACAAGAAAAAAATATAAATATCTATTATTAACTATATTTAATGAAAAATCCTTGAATTATTTTAGTTCAGGGATTTTTCATATTCTTGTTGGAAAAGTGGTGCTATTTGGTATATAATGTAGTTAGCTAATGCTAACTCATGATAAACAATGGATGATAGGAGGTTGAGATCATGAAAGTAATAATAGGATTACTGATTCCATTCTTAGGAACTACTTTAGGAGCAGCTTGTGTATTTTTAATAAAAAATGAAATGAAGGAGTGGTTACAAAGGGCATTATTAGGTTTTGCATCAGGAGTTATGGTGGCAGCATCAGTATGGTCTTTGTTAATACCATCTATTGAAATGTCAGAAGACATGGGAAAACTTGCTTTTATGCCGGCTGTAGTTGGATTCCTTTTAGGAATAGCATTTCTATTTCTTCTTGATAAAATAATTCCACATCTTCACTTAGATAGAAAATCTCTAGAGGGACCTAAAACTAAGCTTAGTAATACAGCGATGCTTATGTTAGCAGTTACTCTTCATAATATACCAGAAGGAATGGCTATTGGAGTTGTGTTTGCAGGATTATTATCACAAACTGGAGATATCAATATAATGACAGCATATGCATTGGCCATTGGTATAGCAATTCAGAATTTCCCTGAAGGGGCGATAATATCATTACCATTTAGAAGTGAAGGAAATAGTAAGAAAAAGTCCTTTTTATATGGAATGATGTCTGGTATTGTAGAACCAATAGCAGCTGGAATTACATTAGCATTAATAGGAGTTATGTCTATAGCGTTACCTTATTTTTTATCATTTGCAGCAGGGGCTATGATTTATGTAGTGGTAGAAGAATTGCTTCCAGAAGCTTCAAAGGATAACAAGACTGATATATGTACTATTGGATTTGCAATTGGATTTGCAATAATGATGGTATTGGATGTAGCTCTTGGTTGATAGAATATATAATAATTAAATTAGAATATATTTTTAATAAGCGTGTATAAAATTTAGCATATAATTAAATAAAAATACCATCAATATTGATGGTATTTTTATTTATCGTTCTTTTAAGTACTTTTTTATTGCTTCAAAACTTTCTTTGCTTATAACATGTTCAATTCTACAAGCATCTTTTGATGCAATTTTTTTATCGACACCAAGCTTTTCTAGCCAAGAAGAAATAAGTTCATGTCTTTCATAAATCATTTCTGCTATTTCTATACCTGATTCTGTAAGATAGATATAGCCTTCTTTAGTAACGGTAATATAATTTTTGTGGCGTAAATTTTTCATAGCTACACTGACACTAGATTTTTTATAACCAAGTTTTTCAGAAATATCAATAGATCTAACAACGGGAAGAGATTTGCTTAGTATTAATATAGTTTCTAAATAGTTTTCAGCAGATTCATTCAATTTCATGGATATATCACCTCAGTTTCAATATAGTTAAAAGTTAGTTGATTTAAACTTCAGTAAGTATATCATATCTTAAAAATAACATCAAATGATGTGTTTATACAGAAATGTTATAAAGGATGTTGATTTAGAAAAGAAAGTTAGTTATAATATACTTAAGTTAGATATAACTAACCAATGAAAACTATATGAGGGTATTTTAATAGATAAAAGTTAATAAGTAAAATCCTAGGAGGGAAAAATTATGAGTAAAATAGTTATAGCGTTTTGGTCACAAACAGGTAATACAGAAAGTATGGCAAATGCTATTGGTGAAGGTGTTGTTTCAGAGGGAAAAAAAGTTGAAGTTTTAAACATTTCGGAGATATCACCAGAAGATTTAAATGATGTACAAGCTTTTGCACTTGGATGTCCTGCAATGGGAGTAGATGAATTAGAAGAGTGTGAAATGGAACCATTTGTTGAAAAAGTAGAAAAAATTTCAAGTGGAAAGACAATAGCCTTATTTGGATCTTACGGATGGGGAGAAGGACAATGGATGCGTGACTGGGAAGATAGAATGACTGCAGCAGGGGCGAAAGTATTAGATGGAGAAGGTTTGATATGTCAAGAGATGCCAGATGAAAGTGTTTTAGAAGAATGCAGAAATCTTGGCAAACAGTTAGCATTAATTTAAGATAAAAGAATGACTTTGAGAAGGTCATTCTTTTTTTATTTATTTAATAAGATAAATATGTAGAAAAGTTATTTTGTGACTCTGCCTACAGTAGTATTGTCTGATTTCCTATTTCTAAGCTCTTCAATAGGATTTTCAGCAGTTTCGAATCTATAATCTTCATTGTATTTTGCAATATAATCCTCAATAACTTTATGACTTGGTACATTTTCAATATTACTATTAACCTTGCTTTGGAATTTGTAGAATGAGGAGTCGATATCTAATGTTTTTACATTGACATAATCATCTTTTATCGTTGTATTATCTACTGTATTTTTTAATATATCTCGTACATATGCAATATTTTCTCCTAAAGTTAATAATTCAGGGAAAGTTCCATCTGGAATAACTTGTTGCCATTCTTTATTTTCATATTTCTTTAAAAGGTCAGCAGCATGATGAAGCATTGATACTTCCTCGGTAAATAATTGCTCCCATATTTCTTTTATATAAGGATCAACTTCATCATTATAGCAAGAATAATATAGATATGCTTCTGTATACTTATGCATTAACAAGCTTTCAAGCCATGTACAATTAGGATCTAAAAGACTTCCATAATGAGATACATGTTCTTCTTCTACTAAACCTATTTCTTCATAGAGGCTTCTTCCTATATCACTTGAGTAAAATCCCGCTATATTCATATAATAATTCATAGTTTGCTGTTCTGCAGCAGTTATTATTGATATATCTAATTTAGTAATTAGATCGGCAGTTTTAAAATCAACAAAATTTCTAATATTATCTTTTGGACATCTATGCTCTGAAATAGTTGGTCTACCAGGCATTATTTCAGTATAATGACCAACTAAGTTTTCTGCTTTTACTCCAGATTCCATATAAAGCAAATCAGAATATCTATATAGATGATCAAAATCTTCTAATAAGGCAAAATCAAGAGCATCTTTAACAGCTTTGTTCGGTTCACGTTTTGCTAGTCTAGCTGTTAAATCTACTGCTAATTGTTCGTAGCTTATAGTGGTTTCTAAGATGGTTTCATCTTTAGGACGAAGAGATCCTATTAGCATTTGTTGTTGTTTATCTAATCTTCTAGAAAGAGATAGTTCTCTTCTTAATTCATTGTTAGTGCAGTGCCTTGAAAATTGGTGAGAAAACCAATTAGATTCAAACTCTGCTCCATTAACAAGAATTATCCTTGTTTTTGTATATGGATCTACATCATTTTTATTGTATGCCTTTGCATAGATATTTTTCCAATCCTTAAAGTGAGAATCTACAGAAGTAGCATTTTCTAAAAATGGATTCATAGTCATTTAATCACGTCCTTTCAAAATATCTTTTCTAGTATTAGCGATATTTTACTTCAATATGCAAAATTCCTATAGTAAAGATATTTCTATAGTTAAGTAATTAATTATGATATTTTTCTCCAATTTTTTTAACACTTTTATTATATACTTAATAATAAGACTAGAATATATGGGTAATATATTAGGGAGTATTTAAGAGATAGATTAATTTTAAATAAATACCATAAAGAATTTGAATTATAATGCGTTATTATAAATATGAGGTTATATTAATAGATAAAATTTTGCGAAAAATGGTGAGGGATTATTATGGATGATAAAAGAAAGATAGCGGTATTAATTGACTCGGATAATATATCGTACAATTATGTTAAAACCATATTTGATGATTTGGAAGAGTATGGTGTAGCTAATTACAAAAGAATATATGGGGATTGGTCAAGGAATAATGGGTGGAAAGAAAGTATACTACAGTATTCTTTAAATCCAATACAACAATATAGTTATACAACAGGAAAAAATGCTACAGATTCAAGTATGATTATTGATGCTATGGATATTTTGTATACAAAAGACATTGATATATTTTGTTTAGTTACTAGTGATAGTGATTTTACAAGATTGTCTATGAGATTAAGAGAAGAGGGAAAGTTTGTTATTGGAATGGGAGAAAGTAAAACTCCTAAGCCTTTTGTTAGATCATGTAATCAGTTTAAGTACCTAGATTTATTACAAGCTGATGACGAAAAAGAAGTAGAAAGTGCTATAACTAATGTTGATGAAGAAAATAGTAATAATGATAAAGTATCAAAAGAAGAGGTAACAGATATTTCTGTTATAAAGAGCTTTATAGTAAAGGTAATACATAGTAATAGTGAGACCGGTGGGAAGACTGATTTAGGGACATTAGGGAGAAAACTTAATGAGAAGTTCTCAGAATTTGATGTTAGATATTATGGATATAATAAATTATCAACTTTCATTGAGAATATTGATGGACTAATTTTGCAAAAGGATACTAAGAGATTTTATGTATCTGAAAAAGAAAAGAAAATCAATAGAAAGGATATGGAGAAATTTATAATAGAGGTTGTTCAGAAAAATAATAAAGAAATTAAAAACATGAGTATTATTCATGAAGAAATAAAGAAAAAATATCCAAACTTTAGTTTTAAAGAACAAGGATATAATCAATTTTCAAAGTTTTTAAATAGTTTTGATAGGATAGTAGTTAGTGGTAATAGGATAAAAATAAAATAGCTGTTGTTATGAAATAAATTATAAAGGAGGAAATTAAAATTATTGATTGTGAAAATTTTAAAAATGAATTAATAAAAAAGGTGATGAAATGAAAGAAACAATAATTGTATTAGAAAACGTCACTAAAAAGTATGATAAAGATATAATATTTTCTAAGGTTAACTTAAATATTAACAAAGGTGAGAGTATAGCTATAGTTGGTAAAAATGGTAAAGGGAAGAGTACTTTTTTACGAGTAATTTCAGGGTTAACAAAAATAGAAGAAGGAAATATAACCTATAGCAGAAAATTGAAATTTAATTTTGTACCAGAAAATTTTACAAAGCTTAATATTACAGCAAGGGAATATATAAGTTTAATAGCTGATATAGAAGGAATTAATAAAAAAGATTTAAAAGAGAAACTTGGATATTTAATAGAAGAATTTTTTTTAGAGGATATTATGGATACACCTATTAAATTTTTATCAAAAGGGACAATACAAAAAGTTTCTGCACTTCAAGCATTACTGACAAAGCCTGATGTACTGCTTTTGGACGAGCCACTTTCAGGTCAAGATATTGCATCACAAAGAAATTTTATTAAAATGGTAAAGTTATTAATAAGAAATGGTGTCACAGTTTTAATGGCTTGTCATGAAATTTTGTTAATTAAAGAATTATCGAATCGTATATTAGAAATAGATAATAAATCTATTAATGAAGTATCAAAAGATGATCTTGAAGATATAAATGTTTCTACTATGGTATTTGTTAATGATATTGGACTAAAGAGCTTTTTAGATGAGAATAGTGAAAAAGTAATTAGTTTTAATGAAGAAGAAGGAAAAATGACAATAAGAGTAAGGTCTGATATTAGCAATGAATTTTTAAAAGAAATAATAAATCATGGATATGTATTAAAATATTATGAAGAATAGGAGGTTGGATATGGTAGCTTTAATTAAATATAATTGGAGAATATATTTAAAATCACATAAATACATACTTCCTATTTTCATTTTAATTATAAATATGGTTGTTACGTATACATTAAGACCTATTGATATTACAGGAACCTTTATATTCTCAGCATGTTTACTATTTTTTGTAATGGCGTGGATGGGATATACATATTTTGATGCCGAGCAAAATACATCTGAAGAGATATTGATTCTTAAGTCAAAAAATTATACTCAGTATTTATTATCAAAGATATTGATGTTACAGTTTTTTGGTGTATTATTATCTTTATTTTCTACCATTATCGGGATAACTTGTGGTGGTTTCTTATATCCCCTAACAATAGTTGATATAGTTTCAATATTAATAATTCATATAGTATTTTCAAATATTGGTGTTGTTTTTGGTATGTTTTTTCAACCAAGAATAATTAGTAATACAAAAACATCACGATTATTGATTTTTTTACTAATTATTGTATCTATTTTTAAAGAACAAATAGTAAAAGAAGTAGTATTATCGAAGTTTATTATATGGATTTTGCCACCTATAAATATGTTTACTGAAATATTTCTTCACTTACATCATTTTTCATTAATAAGATTGTTAGTGCCTATAATAACAATGGCAGTTTACACTGTTTTTGAGGCTGCTCTTTTAGTTACTATTATGAAAAAGAGACTATACTAAAAGTATGAAATAATAGGGGATAAATAATATGATTAAAAAGTTTGATTTAGATAAAATCTTATCAATAGACTGTGATAAATGCTTTGGACTTTGTTGTGTTGCTCTCTATTTTTCAAAATCAGAAGGATTTCCAACAGATAAAGAGGTTGGTAAGCCATGTGTGAATCTAAATAATGATTTTAGATGTAAAGTTCATAAAGATCTTAAGAAGAAAGGCCTTAAGGGATGTATCGCTTATGATTGTTTTGGTGCAGGGCAAAAGGTAGCTGAAAGTACATATAAGAGAGAAAATTGGAGGAATAATCCTAATAAGAGAAAAGAGATTTTTGATGTTTTTGTTGTAATGAGGCAATTATATGAGATGTTATGGTACTTAAAAGAAGCGTATAGGATAAATAAAGATGAAACTATGAGAAATAACATCGAAACTGAAATATTGGAAATAATATTACGTACTAATATGGATGGCACATCACTTCTAAATATAGATATAAATGAATATAGAAAAAAGGTAAATCCGCTTTTACATATTACTAGTGAAGGGTTAAGAAAAAGGAATTATAGAGGTAGCAATAGTAAAGTGAAAAGAAGTAAAATGATAGCAGGAAGGTTGGACTTAATGGGAGTTAATCTTAGAAATAAAAATTTAGTAGGTGAAGATTTAAGTGGAGCCTTACTTATTGCAGCAGATCTTAGAGAAAGTGATTTATCATATGTAGATGTTTTAGGAGCAGATTTTAGAGATGCAGATTTAAATGGAGCAAATTTAGAGAAAACAATATATCTTACGCAAGGACAAGTGAATAGTGCAAAAGGAGATACAAAGACAAGATTACCCAAAGGAATTAAGAAGCCAAGCTCTTGGTAATGCAATAAGAGATATTGACAAATGAAAGAATTAAATAAGCTTTGGCATAGTATAATGAGTAATGCTAAATTTAGCGAAATTGAAGAAAGATATTCATTACTTAAACAATTTAGTACTAGTGAGATATCAATAATAAGAATAGTAAGTGAGAATGATGATGTAATAATAAAGGATATTATCGATGCTCTAAAAGTTCCTAAAAGTACACTAACAAGCATAATAGATAGATTGGAAAGAAAAAATATAATAGTAAGAGATATAAGTGTTAGAGATAGAAGATCATATAAACTTAAGTTGACTAAAGAAGGAGTAAAAGTTCAGAAAGAACATGAAGAATTTGAAAATCAGTGTTTAAAAAAAATTTTAATATCATTAGATACTAATGAAGAAAGAGAGCAATTGCTTAGTCTTTTAGGAAAAATAAATAATAGTTGTAAAAGGACAAAAGATGAGGATAAATAAATTATTAAGTAATTATGGTATATGTTCTAGGAAAGAAGCTAGAAAATTAATCGAAGAAGGAAGAATAATAGTAAATGGTAGTAAGTGCATACAGGGGCAATGGGTAGAGGAAAGTGATGATATTCTTCTTGATAATGAAAAACTATTGCCGAAAAAGAAAGTCTATATAGCTTTTAATAAGCCAGTAGGAGTAGTATGTACTGCTGCTTCTCATGTAGAAAATAATATAATAGACTATATTAATTATCCAGAGTATATATTTCCTGTTGGAAGATTAGACAAAGAATCTGAAGGACTTATAATATTGACCAATGATGGAGAAATGGCAAATAAAATATTAGAATCGGAAAATATGCATGAGAAGGAATATGTAGTTACAGTTGATAAAAGTTATGATGAAGAATTCTTGAATAATATGGCAACAGGGGTAGAAATTTTAGGAGTAAAAACTAGGCCATGTAAAATGGAAAGAGTAAGTGATGATACATTTAAAATTACTTTGACTCAAGGGTTAAATAGGCAGATCAGAAGGATGTGCAAGACTTTAGGATATAAAGTAGTTATTCTTAAAAGAATAAGGATATTAAATCTATATCTTAATGATTTAGAAATTGGAAAGTGGAGATATTTTAACGAAAAAGAATTATATTGAATAATGTTGCATAGGGCTGTCGCAATAACAAATGAAAATTTGTAGGCGATAGTCCTATTTTTATTGACAAAAGCATTTTAGAGTGATATTCTAATACATGTAGTTTTGATAACTATGTATATTGGAATGAAAAAATAGATTAATTAGAATAGTAATTTATATTGGAGGATATATTATGATTAGAATAGTTTCAGATTCATCGACACTTTATTCAATAGAAGAGGGTAAAGAAAGAGGCGTAGATATTTTACCGCTTTCTGTTACTATAGATAATGCCACATATAAAGAAAATGAAGAAATTACAACAGAAGAGTTTATAAATATTATAAATAAAGGACACTTGCCAATAACATCACAACCAGCAATAGGGGATGTAGTAAGTATATATGAAAAATATCCTAATGATGAAATCATTAATATAACAATGGCAGATGGATTATCTGGTACTTATAGTACAGCTTGTTCTGCTAAAGCTATTGTAGAAAATCCAGAAAGGATAGAAGTTATTAACTCAAAAACCCTTTGTGGCCCTGAAAGATATTTAGTAGATACAGCTATTAAATTAGCTAATGATGGTAAGAGTAAAGATGAGATAGTAAGTACAATAAACTTAATGATGAAACAAACAAAGTCATTTCTTATACCAAATGATTTTCAATACTTAATAAGAGGTGGACGAGTATCTTCTTTAGTGGGTAATATAGGAGAAAAACTTAAGTTAGTGCCTGTGATGACTTTAGCTGAAGATTCTAAGAAATTAGTAAAATTCTCAACACAGAGAACTTTTAAAAAAGCTATAGATAAGATATGTGCAGCATTAATAGAAGAAGGTATAGATAGTAGTTATAAGATATATATTTCACATGGTTGTGCAGAAGACCTTGCCATAGATGCTAAAAATCTGATAGATAAAAGGATTCCAGAGGCAGATATAGAAGTTAATATATTAGGGCCAGTGTTTGTAGCACAAGGCGGGCCAAGAGCTGTTTCAATACAAGTTATAAAAAGGGTTAATATTTAAAAAGTATAGTAGGTGAATTGAATGATTGCTGACTATGATGATAGTGTAAAAAAAATTTTAGAATTTCATTGTCCAAGATACAATGAATTACCTAATATACCTTTATATAGGGATCAGGTAATTAAGTTTATAGAGAATGTTTTTGATACTATATTTGAATATCCAGAAGAAAAGATTTTAACGGCAACGATGATAAATAGTTATGTTAAGAAAAAGATTATATTGCCACCAACTGATAAAAAATATGATAGAGAACATGTTGCATATTTAATAGTAATTTGCACAATGAAGCAAATATTTACTTTAGAAGAAATTTGTAGGCTTTTTGAAATGCAAAAAGATAGTTATGGGTTGGAAATTAGCTATGATTATTTTTGTACAGAATTAGAAGAGAGTTTAAAATCAATTTTTACTACAAGGGATTTTTCAGCGGCTAGTTCAGCTAAAGTAAAAAGTAATGAAAGTGAAATACTTCGTTCTATGATAATGTCATTTTGTCATAAAATATTTGTTCAATATATGCTAAGAGAAGAAAGATAAGAGTAACTGTATAATATTTTATGATATATACTAAAAAGTATTTAGTAATTACACTGTATAGATTATAATTAAAGGAAGTAATAGATAATGGAGTGTGATTCAAATGATAAGACTTATAGCATCAGATATGGATGGAACATTACTAAATGATAATCATGAAATTGATAAGGAAACCGTCGAAGCTATTAAGAGAGCTGAAGAAGCTGGAATTATATTTGCTATATCTACTGGTAGAGAATATGAAAATGTGAAATGTTTATTAGAAGAAAATAATATAAAGTGTCAATGTATTCTTTCTAATGGTGCAGAATATAGAGATGAAGATGGTAATATTCTAGAGGTTATTAATATAGAAAAAGATAAAGCTAAGAAAATTCTTGATATTTTTAAAGAAAACTCTATATCAGCAAGGATTTTCACTAGTGAAGGAGTTTTTACCACATCTACTAGGGAAGAGGCATTACAAGAGGTTACTTATAGAACGATGACATTTAATAGTGATCTTACGGAGGAAGAAGCAAGAGAGAAGGCAAAACAGGAAAGATTTTTTACAACACTAAAATATGTAGATGATGTTGAAAGCTTTTTAAATTCAGAAATAGAGATTAGAAAATTTGTTGCTTTCCATAGTGATATAGATTTAATAAAAAAGGTTAAGAATGACATCGGCAAACTAGGAGAATTAGAAATATCATCATCTTTCAATGATAATATTGAGGTTACTGATATAAAAGCTACAAAAGGTAGTATTTTAGAGAAAGTAACAAAAGAAATGGGTCTTGAAAATGATAACGTAATGGTTTTAGGTGATAGCTTTAATGATTACTCTATGTTTGAGATGTTTAAAGAAAGTGTAGCAATGGAAAATGCTATACCAGAAGTAAAAGCAATTGCTAAATATATTACAGATGCCAACTACAATTTAGGGGTAGCAAAGGCGATAAATTCAGTTTTAAATAATGAGTTAGAAAGCATATTAAAAAAAGTTTAATATGAAGGTAAGTGCTGTTGAAAAGCTAGCTTTTTTAGTTAGGATTTCAACAGCTTTTTTAGAAACTTTTTTATTAAAAATCAGTGTTGTTGTATGAATTGATTAGTGCATTATGAATTTCAGGATGATACCAATTAAGATTACTCCTATCAAATAGTCCAAAATTTTCAGCACCAATAGAATTTGCATTATTATCCCACCATATACAACCAATATGCCTTTTCTTTGTATATGAGACAAAGCATTTTGAATGTTCTACTCTATAAGATAGATTATTTTTATTAGTAGAGCCAAACTCACCTATTATTACAGGAATACCTTTTAAAACAAAAGTATAATAGAATAAGTTAAGTCTTTCTATCAATTCCTTTTTATCATTATCTGATCCCCATTTATCTGTTGCATATTCATCAGAGCAATTCATAGCAAAATTGTAAGGGAAATAGTCATGAATTGATACGATAATATTTTTAGAGTTTGGTATAATAAGATCATTTATAGCCTCATATGCTCCAGAAGCAGCATAGGTTGGTATTAATATAGATCGTTCACTGTTATTTCCACCAGTAGATCTAATTGTTTTTACAACAGCAGCATTATATCTATTTGCGATAGCACGTCCTTCTTTAGTACCGCCTGTCCATTCAAAAGGTGATCCTTTTTCTCTTACTTCATTGAAAGATTCGAAAAGTAAATGATCATCATAATCTATAAATTCATTTGCAATTTGAATCCATATTTTCTTAAGTTTAACGGTAACTTCAGCTTCCTTTTCCAAAGAAGGAATTAGCCAATTATCTTCATGGTGCAAATTTAATATAACATAAACATTATTTGATATAGCATAATTTATAACTTCTTTAACTCTCTTCATCCAAGTATCATTGATTTTATAATCTGGTGATTCGCCTATATGAGTATCCCAAGTTACAGGAATTCGAATGGTTTTAAAACCACCTTCTATGACTTTGTCTATCATAGCTTTAGTAGTTACAGGATTACCCCAAGATACTTCATAATCAAGAGGATTATTACTTGTTATCCATGGACTATAGGAGTCTAAAGAATTTCCTAAATTCCAACCTATACCCATATTATCAACTATTTCTTTTGAAGATTTAATTTTTGACATAGTGTATTTGCTCCTTATATATTTTTCTTATGATTATAAAAGGTAATAATACATTATATTAATTGAGATAAGTTTTTGTGTAATATGCAAACAATTCTTAATTTGCTTTAAAAAGTTAATATAAATGATTAATAAAAGCCTGTAGCGAAACAAACTTTTAAGTTTATGTTTCTGCAACAGGCTTTTCATAGTTATCTCGTTTTTAGATATTCCAGTGTCATTTTTAGTTAGTAAATTATGAATACTGTAAATTCATATTTTGTGAAGTATATAGATTATAATATGCACCATGTTTATTCATTAACTCTTCATGAGTACCAAATTCTAAAATACTACCATTTGATATGTACATTATTTTAGATGCTTCTTTTATAGTTGATAATCTGTGAGCAATTATGAAAGTTGTACGATTTTTTAAAAGTGGTTGTAGTCCTTTTTGAAGTAGAGTTTCAGTTTTAGTATCTATATTTGAAGTTGCTTCATCTAATATTAGTATTTTAGGATCTGCAATTAGTGTTCTCGCTAGAGAAATTAATTGTTTTTGACCTAGAGAAAGTTCGGATGCTCCTTCATTGATTACAGTATTATATCCATCTTTAAGGCTTAGAATAAAATCATGAATATTCATAAGTTTACAGATTTTTATTATATCTTCATCGCTAGCTTCTAGTTTTCCGTATCTTATATTGTCCATTACGGTACCAGAAAAGATAGTAGTATCTTGAAGCATAACACCAAGTTGTTTTCTTAACGATTCTATTTTAAATTCTTTAATATTAACACCATCAAGTAAAACTTCACCTAAGTGTACATCATAAAATCTACTTATTAAGTTTGCAATTGTTGTTTTTCCAGCACCAGTAGGTCCTACAAGAGCTATAGTTTCATTAGGATTGACGAAAAAGTTCATATCTTTAATGAGAGAAGTGTCTTCATCGTAAGAAAAATTAACATTTCTGAATTCCACACTACCTTCATTAATATCAATATCTTTAGAGTCATCTGTATCATATATTAATGGCTTTTCATCAAAAACTTCAAAAATTCTTTCTATTTGTGACATAGCGATTACTAAAGAGTTATAGAAGTTTCCTATATTCATAATTGGTGACCAAAAGCACCAAAAATAAGTTATAAAAGCGGAGAGAACTCCAAGTTTTATAGAGCAATCGAAATATATAACATCAATAATATATATAAGAGATACCACAAATACAGAAATATTTTCTACTGATGGCCATACTAAGAAGTTTAATTTAGATGATTTTAATGATATATCAACAACGTCAGTAGATAATTTATTAAAGATATTTATATTTCTATTTTGAGTGACAAAAGCTTTTATTACCTTCAAACCATTTATTTGTTCTGTTATAAATGCAACGAAATTAGAGTCTTTAATATTAAGGGTTTGTGTAAGAGGTCTTTGAAACTTTTTAATAATTGTTAGTATTGTAATTACAAGTGGAACACTAATTAATGCTATAATTGTTAACCTTATATCTAGATAGAACATAAATCCAACAGAGATTAATAGAGTAACGATATCACATATTAAATCTATTAAGCCATTAGTTAGTAGGTTACTTAAAGAGTTTATATAGTTAACGACTCTTATAAGAATTTTACCATCAGGTCTTGAATCATAGTAATTTGGAGATAGTGATTGTAAATGAGTAAATAAGTCTTTCCTTAAATCAGTTAATATAGTTTGTCCAAAATTCTCCATATACAACACTCTATGCTTTATGCAAAAACGTAATATAATCATTGCAAATAAGAAAATTGCAGATAATATAAATAAGAATTTTATGTCCTTATTTGGAATAGCTGTATCTATTGCTAACTTAGATAGATAAGGACAAATTAGTCCCATAAAGCTACAAAGTAGCATAAGAAAAAGTGATATAAAAAGAGATTTTTTATAAGGAAGTATATATTTTAATAATTGCTTTAGATGGCCTTTATGAAATTCTTTTGTTAGTACTTCATCGACATCGTATTTATTTTTAGCCATTACACACCCACCTTTTCTAAAATATTATTCATTTGTTGTTCATAAGTATCATAATAATATCCACCATTATTTATTAGCTCATCATGGGTACCTTGTTCGATTATTTTTCCTTGTGATAAAACTAAAATAATGTCAGAGTTTTGTACAGAAGAAATTCTATTAGAAATTACAAAGGTTGTTCTATTCTCATTCTTCTTAAGAGCATTCTGTATTTTACTTTCTGTCATAACATCTATTGCGGAAGTAGTATCATCTAATATTAGAACAGAAGGCTTGGTCAAAAGAGTTCTAGCTAAGGAAATACGTTGTTTTTGACCTCCAGAAAGACCTACCCCTTTTTCTCCTATTATTGTTTCATATTTATCTGGTAAGCTATCAATAAAATCATGAATTTGAGCTATTTTAGCTACTGATTCAATTTCATTATCAGAAGCTGATGGATTCCCATAACATATATTAGTTTTTATTGTTTCTGAGAATAGGAAAGGGTTTTGCATTGAAATTCCTATGGATTTATGAAACAATTTTAAATCAAAATCTTTTATATTTTTACCATCTATAAAAATATTTCCTTCTGAAGGATCATAAAATCTGCATATCAAATTAGCTAATGTAGTTTTACCACATCCTGTAGATCCTATTATCCCTATTTGTTCTCCTGCTTTTGCTTTAAAAGATATGTTTTTAAGTAAATATGTATCACCAAATTTAAAAGAAACATTATCAAAAACTATAGATTCATGCATACCGGAAAATGGTATTGGATTTTCAATATTGTTAATTTTACATTTATAATTAAGAATTTCACTTATCTTTGAGTATGATGTTATAAATCTTTGAATGTTGTTTAATGATGAAGGAATAACATTTATAGGAGTATTAAGGGCCCATATCAAGCTACTAAAAATTGTGAGATCTCCTATTGTCATATGACCTTTAATTACAAATATTCCACCGAAAAGAAGTAATATTAAACTAAGAAAATTAGAAAACATTTCTATAAGGGAAATATATTTTGCTATTATAAATGCTATTTTTAAGTTTTTATTTTTATAGTTTTTATTTTCAACATCAAATTTCTTTATTTCATAATCTCCACGATGAAATGCACGAACAGTTTTATTTCCACTAAGATTTTCTTCAATAACGGAATTTAGTTTTGCATAACAATCACGTATTTCAAAAAACGGTTTAGCAAGTTTTGTATTCATTTTGAAGGTTAAAAATAGTATAAATGGACAAATCATAAACATTAACAGTGTTAATGGTAAATTTACTATCCCCATTGAAATTATAGCAAAAGCAAATAATGATAAATTTGATAATATTGTATAAATCATTGAGGAGATACATTCTTTTATTGTACCTACGTCATTAGTCATTAAGGTCATAGTCTCACCAGTATTAGTGGTATTGTAATAGTAAAAATCTAGGTCCAGAAGTTTTTTATATAAATCTGATTTTAAATTTAATGAAACTTTCTGAGAAATCTTTTCAAATTGCATTTGATAAAAGTAGTTTAAAGCACCTTTTATTATAACTACTAAAAACATAATAACCGGTAATGTAAGTAATAGAGATAAATTTTTATTGCCTGCTAGTTCATCTACAAATCTTCCAGATAGAAATGGATTAATCATATTAGTCAAGGAAGTTATAATTACTACAAATAAAAGAAAAATATATTTTTTTTTAAAAGGTTTTAAATAATTTAATATAAACTTTGAATTTTTCATAAACAGTTCTCCTAAAAATTATATATATTTATATAATATACTAAAAAAGTGACAAAATAAATATAATATATATAAAAAAATACATAAAAATATAGAAATGATATGCAATAAGTGGTATTATATGTATTGTAAAAAGGAGGGAAACCAATGATATTTAAGAAAAAACCTAAAGTAGATTTAAAATCTATTAACTTATTAGTTACACCATTCTGCAATCTTAAGTGTAAAATGTGCGAATATACTACGGGAACTCAAAATGCAGATGCTATCACTACAGAAGAAATAAAGGATCTCATTTTCCAAGCGAGAGAACTTGGATTAGAAAGGCTAGAGTTATCTGGCGGGGAACCGATGGTTAAAAAAGATATTTATGACATAATTAAATATTCGAAGTCTATTGGTGTAAAACAGATTGTAATGATGACAAACGGAGTACTAATAGGCGAAGATGAAGCTAAAAAATTAGTAGAAGCTGGTCTTGATGATGTCGTATTTTCATTAGAAGGTAATAAAGAGTTGAATGATGAAATTAGAGGAAAAGGAAGTTTTGAGAAAACAGTAAATGCAATAAAGATTCTTCAAAACTATGATTCTATTAACTGTATAAAAGTTAATATAACATTAAATAAGCTAAATTATAGCAGTACATTAGATTTTATAAAGTATTTAGTAGAAGATCTTAATATAAAATCTATATCTATTAATCCATACAATGCTTTTATGTTTGGACCAGAAAATAAGTATGTAGAAAGTCTTAAGATAACAGATGAAGATATGGGTAAAGTACAAGAAGCATTAGAAAAAATCATTACCTATGTAAAGAGTAAAGATATAGATTTTAGTCATGAAAATTACCTACGTAAATTTATAGATTTCTTTAAAGGAGAAAAATTATTACCGTTATATGGGTGTGATGCACCACTAAAGAGTTGTGCTATAGATATAACAGGTGGAGTACATGCTTGTTGGGGGGATAAAGAATTATCAGGAAATATAAGAGAAACCTCTCTTAAAAAAATAGTGTCTAATAAACATTATTTAGAATTTTGTCAAGATGCTTTAGATAAAAAATGCGAAGGATGTCTTAATACTTGTTACGATAGAATTTACAATTAATCGAAAGAGGAGGGATTTCTATGAAATTTACAGTAGTGATGCCAACCTATAACAACAGAGAATTGTTAAGAAATACCTTAGAAGCATTAAATTATCAAGAAGGTTATGATGAGAATGATTATGAGGTTGTTGTAGTAGATGATGGGTCTAGTGTAGATACATATAGTTATATAAAAGGAATAAATAAAAACTATAAGTTAAAGTATTATTATCTTGAGAGAAATCAGGACTCTTGTAGAGCAAGAACTAGAAATCATGGATGGAAAAATGCTGATGGCGATATAATTGCCTATATAGATTCTGACATAATTGTTGGAAGAAATTATTTAAAAGAGTTGGATAGGTGTTTCAGTGTAGCATCGGATATATTAGTACTAGGAAATAGATTTATGCTTAATGAAAGTATTGAATTTGATGATATTGCTACAGGAAAAATTTATGAAAAATATAAATTTGAAAAAGAAAATTTTCCAATGCTTGAAAGCAGATATTTTATGTATGAGTCATCTTCTTATAATGCAAATGCGTCATTATGTCCTTGGTTACTTTGCTATTCTTGCAATCTTGCAGTTACAAAAGAAACATTAGAGGAAATTGGAGGATTTGATGAAAATTTTAAAGAGTGGGGCATAGAAGATATTGAATTTGGATATTCTGCATACAAGAAAAAAATTCAAATAGTAATCAACAATAAATTAGAAGTATATCATCAATATCATGGAATGAGAAATGATCTTATAATTTCAGCAGCAAAGATACCAGGTTATGAGAAAAATATAGATTATTTTATAAGTAAACATCCTAAGGCTTTAAATATGAATAAGAAAAGTGCTTATAGATTTTTAGAAGGTGACAGTAAAGCTTATAAGCTATTAGAAAAGCTTGAAGTTTCTAATAATGTCGTAGAATTTAGAGATAAAAAAGATCTTCAACTGGTGAAAGATGCTATTCTTATTTTATCAAATATGCCAATGGCAAAAGTTATTGTACATGATTATGTAGAAGAAACTAATTTAGATATATGGATTCAACTTTTAGGTTATACTGATGGAACAATTTTATATTACCCAATGTCTAGAAGATTGAATAAAAAAGATATGGAAATATTTTTAGAAGAAGAGAAAGCAAGAGAACGTGAATATGATAAAAGACTTATGGAGGAATTAGTATGATAAATATTAGTTATTTAGATTACTATTTACCAGAATCTTATGAAAAGGCAAAGAATTTATTATCGGAAATTAATAATGAAGAAATAAATAGTAAGTCTCTTTTAGATTTTGGAGGATTAGAAAATGTTGCTGTAGAGTATCAGTTATCAAATTTTGAGATGCTAGATTTATTAATGAAAAGATATATAGATAGTGGTAATGAGGTAGCAGATATTGATTATATTATTTGTAATGGAGCTGATAGAGTTTTCTGGGAAGCAGAATCTATACCTCATGAAATAGCAAGTAAATATAATATCAATAAAGCAGCAATTATTCCGGTAAATCAGCAGTGTTCTACTGTTTCATCATCTATGGAGCTAGCTGATGCCCTTATATGTAGTAACAGGGGTAAGAAAATACTGATGTTAACTTTTAGTAGAGCTTATGATGTTAAAAAAAGAGTTGAAAATGTAACATTATTAGGTGATGGAGCAGCAATAATGGTTTTGGAAAAAAAAGGTGATGTTAAAGTTATTGATGTTTGTTCTAGAAGTTTTAAAAGGACGACAAATATATTAGATATGTCAAAGCTTACAGAGCTACAAAAAACAAATGCGTCTTTTTATATGAAAACAACGATAGAAGAACTACTTAGAAAAAATAACGTGAAGTTAGAGGAGATAAAATATATAATTCCTCAAAATCTAAATAAGATGTTGTCAAAATTAGATGCAAAAAATTTAGGAATTAATTATGAAAATTTCTTTGTTAGAAATATTTCAAGATGTGGTCATATAGGAGATGTAGATACTATTATAAATCTAAAAGATTTTTATGATGCTAAATTGATAGGGCTGGGAGAAAAGTATTTACTTATCACATCAGGGGCTATAGGTTCAAATTTAACATATGTAGCTGTTTTGTTTGAAAATAATTAGAATATTAAGGAGTTGTTTAAAATGGATAAAAAGATAATTGAAATATTAGCAGATATTAAGGAAGATGAAAAATTAAAAGATACATTAACAGGGGAATCAAGCATTATTGATGATGTTGGATTAGATTCATTAGAAATGATAAATTTTCTTTTAATGATTGAAGAAGAATTTAAAAAAGAAATTAATTTTGAAAGATTGGAATATTCAAATCTTTCAAGTATAAATACATTCGTTACATTCTTAGAAGCATTATAAAATCTTAATTGAAGGGTATTATAAGATATGAATCATGTTGTAGCAGCTGAATTTAATTCAGAGAAATATTGGGAGATAGAAGGTTATACTAAGCTTCCATCAATAAATGATAGCACCTCTAATAACATTATTCTATGTATGGACGAGCTTATGTTTCCATTTTTAGATAATGGTGATTTATTAATAACTAGATTTAAGTTTAATAATCATCTAAAAGATTACTTAAATAGTATAGGATTTCAATTTAGTTGTAGTGATAATATACATATTGAAGGTGACAAGAATATTTTCCAAGAAATATGCACAAATAAAGAAGCCTTGAATGAAATAAGTGAGTATATAGATAAAGATACAGTTTTATCTAGTTATTCTATTATACCTAGTTATGATAAAGCAGCGGAGTTATTAAATATAAAGTGTAAAGATATTAATTGTGATATTATAAAAAAAATTAATTCTAAAGTGTATTCATACGAACTAAACAAAAAGTTAAAGGCAAATTATGAAGGTGTTATTATAACCAATTCTAATGAAATATTAGAGCAGTTCAAAATTATTAACAAAGGTAATGGTGTAGTTATAAAAGAGCCTTATGGTGTATCTGGAAAAGGAAATTTATTTGTAAATTCTGAAGTTATATTAAATAGGGTTATAAAGTTTATTGAAGTTCAGGAGAAAAAAGGACTAAAAACAAGTTTAATAATGGAACCTTTTTTAGAGAAGGAAGAAGATTTTTCTTGTCAATTTACTATAGATGAAAATGGTAACTTTTCATTAGTAAGTGTTCAGAAAATGTTAAACTTCAAATTTAATTATGGTGGTTCTTATAGAGCTGATGAAAAATTTATTAATTGGCTTAAAGATCAAGGTTACATCGATATGATGAAAGATGTAGGCAAAGCATTGTATAATGATGGATATTTTGGAGATGTTTGTGTAGATTCTATGATTCTTAAGAATGGAGACATAGTTCCTATTATCGAGATTAACGGAAGAAAATCTATGGGATTTATAAATAATGCTATGGATGAATATCTAGAACAATTTGGTTTAAAGAGTCATTTATGTTTCTTTAAAATTGGATATAAGGGGAAAATAAATTTTAGTGAAATTTTTAAATATTTAGATGAAGAAGGATTAATTTTTTATCCATATAGAGAATCAGGAATTATTCCAATGTCAGCTAATACTATGTTTATAAATAGAGATATTGATAAAGAGTATAATGATGAAAAGTTATATAAAGGTCGTTTTTATTTATCAATAGCCACTAAAAGTATTAGCGAAGTAGCCAATATTGAAAATGAACTTAGAAGTATTTTTAGAAGACTATCAATAAATGTGTATAATTAGTAAAAATATTAATAGAAAGGATCTGCATTTATGAAGGTTGGTATATTGTGTTCCGGAGTAGCCTTAGGGGTTTACATACCAGGTTTATTGGTTAATAGAGATCTTAATAAAAAAGGAGTATCTTCTGAAGTCTTTGTTATTGAAAATCTTATAGTAGAAAATAAGAAGAATAAAATTAATAAGAATAAAGAAGCATTTCATAAGAGCTTTAAAGTAGCAAAGATGGGGCAAAAAATAGCAGGAGATATAATGGATTCAGTAGGAGAAGAAGAGTTAAATCAACTACTTAATTATTGGAGAAAAAATAACATAAAAGAATTTGTTGTAGTGTCAGGTTTTTGGCTTTCAGTTATTGAGAAATATATAGAAAAGTTTCCTGATATAAAGGTAAAGTGTCATTGTCTTCATATAGACAGTAATATGTCTCCATCATGGAAAAAGGTGAATATAAATCCAGAGTATTGTACAAGTGAATATCTTTTTAGTTATGATGAAAAGAGGCTTATTCAAGATATAGTTGTCAGTGAAGATGATCCTATTCCTTTTTCAGAAAGAGAGAATAGACTTTTGATCCATGGTGGTGGATGGGGAATGGGTACATATCAAAGTAAAATACCTGAGCTTATAGAACATGGAATACCTTTAGGTATTGTAGCTTATAGTGTAGCTGAAATACAGGAAGATAGTAATAACAAATACTACGCTCTTGATGAAAGATGGTCTCCTTGGATGAAGAGTTCTAATGGCTTATATCAATTTCCACCATTTGCTGAAGTAAAATACAATGAAAAACCGAAGTTTAAATTTAAAGAAGAATATCCAGGACTTTATGATATTACTAGAAACGTGAAAGCTGTAATAAGTAAGCCCGGTGGTTCTACTTTAGTTGATTCACTTTCTGCTGCAACTCCAATAATTACATTAGAACCATTTGGAGAACATGAACAAAAAAATGCAGATTTATGGAGTGAACTTGGTTTTGGAATAAGTTATGAAGAATTTAAAAAGATAAATTATAAGATGGAAATACTGGAAGAACTATATAATAACTTGCGTAAGGCAAGAGGAAAAAGAAATCGGTATTCTGATGAATTATATAAAAATTTAAAGTAAAAGGGTGGGATACTTATGCAACCAAAAACTAAAATTAAGTTTGATGAAGAGAGTTTTAATAGGTTAAAAAGAACTATAAGAAATATGTCTGTTACAGATAAAGAAAGACATATGAATACTAAGTATGCTACAGAAGTGCCAGATGAAGTTGGAATACAATTAACATATAAGTGTAATTTAAGATGTAAACATTGTTTTGAGTGGAGTGAAGATGGATTCTGTACAAAACTAGATAAAGAAGAGCAGTTAAGTGAAATAGATATAGATGTATTACAAAGAATTTTCGATGAAACAAAAGAAAGAAAATCAAACATGTATATCTGGGGTGGAGAGCCTTTTTGCTATAGTAATTGGGACAAGTTCGTAGATATTTTATCAAAAGATAAAAGATGGACAGTATTATGTACTAATGGGACAATGATTGATAAAAAGTTAGATTCTATATTAAAGATTTCTGATACTTTAGCTTTATTAATAAGCCTTGATGGTTTCCAAGTGGAAAATGATAATGTGAGAGGAAAAGGTACATTTAATAAGGTTATAGAAAACATAAAGATGTTAGTGGATCTTAAGAAGAAAGGGATATATAAAGGAGAAATATCTGTAAATTGTGTTATTACTGATGAAATGGTAGATAAACTATATGACTTTATGGAGTATTTCGAAGAAATTGGTGTAAACACAGTTTATTTCTGTTTTCCATGGTATATACCAGAGGAAACAGCAGATAAAATGGATATATATTTTAAAGAGAACTTTGCTTGGCTCAATACATTAGATGAGAAAGGTACGGCTAGTTGGCATTCCTATACATATAGTTTAAATAGTGATCTTATAGATACTTTGGAGAAAGAGTTAGAGAAAATTAATAATAGGGTTTGGAAAATAAGAATAAGGATACAACCGGCAGTTGAGCCCGATGAGATAAGACCATTTGCAATGGGAGAAGAACTTCCGGCTCAAAATAGGACAACATGTCTTGCTATGTCTAATAGAATGAATATAGAAGCTAACGGAAATGTAGTAATGTGCAAGATGTTTCCAGAATTTAAGGTTGGTAACATAAATGAAGGTACAGTAAAAGAAATATGGCATAATGATACGATAACAAAATGTAGAGAAAAAATAGGCTGTGGACTTATGCCTATATGTTCAAAATGCATATTATTATATCTACATGGTAAGTAAAGTAGGGGATTTAAGGATGATTAATTTAGGAATAGTTGGATGTTCTAACCTAGTATATCTTTCAATGATTTGGCCATCAAGAAAAATTAGTGATTTATGTATTTATGGAATAGCCTCTAGAAAATATGAGAAAGCAAAAGAATATGGAAAAAAGTTTAAAATACCAAATGTTTATGAAAATTATGATGACATGTTTTTAGATGAAAATATTGATGCTGTTTATATATGTTTGCCTAATCATTTGCACAGAGAATTTATTATAAAGGCAGCAGAGCATAAAAAAGATATAATAGTAGAGAAACCAGTTTGTACAAAAACATCGGAAATTAATGAAATTATAGAGGTTTGTAAAAATAATAATGTTAAACTTATGGAAGCGGTGATGATACGTAATCATCCTTGGGAAAAATATATTAGTGATTTTATAAGAGAAGAAAAATTAGGAAAGATTTTAGAGATTGAAACTAATATAACATTTATACCTAGTTATGATTTAAATAAAAATTATAGAGCTCACTTAGAGTACGGTGGTGGATGTTTTTTTGATGTTTCAATATATTGGTTACAATTTTTGGATGAGATATTGGGTATAGAAAAAATTGTTTCTTATGATGGTGAATCAGAGTTTAATGGACCAAATGGAATAGATTCTACATTTATAGCAAATGTAAAATTTCAAAACGGTACTAAGTCAAAACTTTTAGCTTCTTTTGAAAAAGAATATCAAGCTAATCATATATTAATTTTTGAAAATGGAAAAATAATAGTTCCAAACTTTTTTGCTTGTAACGTTGGAAAAAGAAAATTTAGCATAGAAATTTTTTCAAAGGATGGAGAAGAGAAAATTGAACTTCCACCAGAGAATTTTTATGAAAATCAATTAATTAATTTTGTTAGAGTATTAAAAGGCGAGATAGAAACTACATCTTATGAAACTATGAAAGGTATAGTTACTACAAGTGAGAACATTTATATGAAGGCATATGATAAGGTGAATAAAGGGGAAAAAATATGAAAGTTATAATATATGGTTTGGATCGTAGTAGAAAAGTTATTGAAAGAAATTTAAGAGGTAATTGTGAGATAGTAGGATATTGTGATGATTTTTATAGATTAGGTGTTTATAGTGATAAAAACTTAATTAAATTAGATGAAATTAAAGATACTGATTTTGATTATATTATTATTTCATCATTGAGCGAGAATAGAGTAGAAGAAATAAATAATAAATTAATAAAAGCTGGAATAGAAAAGAATAAAATATTGAAGTTCTTTTCAGTTTATAAGGAGCAATGTACATTTTTATTAGATTTACCATTAAAGAGAAGTCATAGAATATTATCGAATATGGGAAATGATATTGAAGGTATAATTTTAGGAATAAGTCATGGTGCTATTGATATTAATCCCAAATATCTAGATAAGAAGTTTTGTAATTTAGCAATGCCAATGCAAGATTTATACTATAATTTGAAACAATTAAAAACTCTAGTTTATGAATATCCTGAAAAAGCTAAAAATATTAAATATGCTATTATTGATATGTATACATATACTTATTTTAATTATGATATTTCGATGACTAATAATGCAGTATTGTACTATGAGAACAGTGGTTATAGAGAAGATGAAAAGCATAATTTTGATAATAATAAGAACTTTACAGGAACAATTCAGGAAGAGTTAGATAAGAGACAAGAAATGTATGAAAAAAACCAAAAGATATCTTTGCAGGATAAAGATAAGATGTATCAATTAGAGATTTTTAATAAATTATTCGATAGAAATACAATGGATGTTACTTTTGATTATAAAGATATAAACATATATAAAGATTATTGTGTTGACTTTCCGTTAAGAAAAGATAGAGAAAAGATAATCAGTGATGAAGAAATAGAAGAATTAAAAAGAACTGAAACTCCAAGTAGTTTACAAACATTTCAATTTAGTAAAACGTTAGCTGAAAATAGAACAGTATTTAGAGAGATACTTAAATTATTAAATGAAATTAATGAGAATATAAAAATATATCTTGTGCTAATACCAGAATATAATGAAAGGGAATTATACTTGCAAAAGCAAGAGAAATTTTGGAAGGAAAGTTTTTATAGAACTTTAGAGATTTTCAGAGAAAATTTTAAGTTTACTGTGTTAGATTTTAAAGATTATAAGGAACTTTATGCTAATAGAGATTATTATTATGATTCTGGGCACTTAAACTATAAAGGATCAGTAGAATTTACTGAGTTACTTAATAACTATATAGATTATTAAAAAGGTATAAAATATATTAGAAAAAAAGACGGCATTGTGAGCTGTCTTTTTTTTCTATAAAATTAAGATATAGAAAGCAGCTGTTATTCTAGAAATAAATAGGTGAGGTAGAATTTATGAAAAATATAGATAAAGATTTAATTAACTGGGCTATTAAGAAAATAGAAAATGAATATAAAAATGATGTTAGTTTATTATTAGGAAGAAAAGGTGCATGTAAGATACCAAGTGACGGGGAAGAAATGGCTTTTGACTTTTTTATTCCAGCAACAGATAGAGGTTATGGTCTTGCAAGAACATTTATAATTGATGATATGGGCTATGACTTATTTCCTATGTCTTGGGAGAGGGTAGAAGGATTAGCAGCATTAAATGAAGGAATAATTTTCTGTTTAGCAGATAGCGAAATTTTATATGCTAGAAATGAGGCAGATAGAGAACGTTTTGAAATACTAAGAAAGACTTTATACAATAATCTAAAAAACAAAGAATATGCTTATAAAAAGTCATTAGAAAAAATAAATTTTGCAATGGATATTTATAAGACTATGATGTTTGAAAAATCACTTTGTAGTGTAAGAAAAGCAGCAGGAGGAATTATTGAGTATTTATGTGAGGCTATAGTAATAATTAATGGAACTTATATGAAAAATGACTATGGTTATGGAGAAAGACTTAGTCAAATCAAAGAACTAAAAAAGGTGCCAAGAAATTTTATAGAAAACTATGAAAAGATAATGGAGACTAAAGAAATTGAAAAGATATTACAAATAACTCACGACATACTAGAAGAAACAAGGGATTTCTTTGATGAATTTAAGGTAGAAAGAGTATTAAAAAGTTATAACTTTGATGAACTTGCAGGGTGGTATGAAGAAAGTAGATATACTTTTAGACGTATTGAATATGCTTGTGAAAATAATAATATTGAGCAGGCTTTTTCATGGGGATGCTATTTACAAATAGAGTTTGATATTTTGTCTGAAGAAGCAGGACTTAAACCAATGAATCTATTAGGAGCTTTTGATGATAATGATTTAAGTAATTTTGCTAAATGTAGTAAAGAGATAGAAGAATATATTGTCTCTGAGATAAAGAATCATAATGTTCAATTAAGAAAATATAGTACCTTTGATGAATTTTTAAGAGAACAACAATAAAACTTTTTTTATATAGGATGGGATATTTATGAAATATAGAAATGCTTCAGAGATATTGCCGGACAAGCTATTGCGAGAAATACAAAAATATACATCAGGGGAAGCAATTTATATTCCACAAGTGAAGGAAAGACAAAAATGGGGCGAAGGTTCTGGCGCTAGACGATATTATGAAGAAAGAAATGAGAAAATATGTGAAAAGTTCAAGGTAGGTATATCTATAGAGGAGTTAGCAGAAGAGTTCAATTTATCTGTGGAAACTATTAGGAAGATAATTTATAAGAAGTAGTAAAAAGATACACTGTGAGTTAAAATAACTTATAGTGTATCTTTTGTAATAAGATAACAAATGGGTTTGTATTAGGAGAGATTTAGTTATGAAGAAGAGATGTGATGAGTTAATGAGTAACAATAAGATAATTTACCCAAGAAAAATAAATTCATATACAATAATGATGATTATAGGTAGTATTTTTTGGAGTATGGCTACAATATCTTTTGTAATTACTTTAAGGGAAAAAAACTATGATTTTGAAGAGTGCTTTATATTAGTTATACTTATTACATTGACATTACTGGCCTTTGTATATTGTATCAGAGCAATTTATATGATATTCTCAAACAATATTTTTATAGAATATAATAGTGAAGAAGTTAAGATAAGTAAAGTTTTTAGAAGAAAGATAATAAAAATTTCTGACATCAAAGAAATTAAAGATAAATCAATGTACAAAAATCCTTTTACTTATATTCAAATTGTCTTAAAGGATAAAAAGGATAGGAAGAGAAAAAATGTGGTTTTTCTTCCTAGGATATGGTTTTTGGAAGAGGATTTAAGAAAAATTATTACCTTTATAGTAAAAAATAATAAGGAGATAGATCATTATACTGATTTATGCCAATTAATAAGAAGAGTATAAAATAGTACAAGAATACTTAAATAATTTTACAAATGAATAAAATAAAAAAACATTTATGATAAATACTTGTTATAATTGAGCTTCAACACAACAAGGAACTATACATAAATGTTTCAGAAAAAACTAATTCCTCGTAAAAAGATATAAATCCAATTGAGAAATGTGGATTTCACAATTCACATTTAAAAGGTAAAAATGTATATAGTCATCAAATTGTAGTATCAGTGATTTCTTGTGATGGACTAGTGTTATCTTACTCAATAGATATTTATGATAAAAATACTATCGGATGCTTTTCTGTGTTCTTTCCAATGACTGAGGAAGGAAAGAGTAACAGTATAATTGAGGATAATTAAGCTGATGATTTAATAGATTTGTCAGAAAAAGATTTAGATATTATTTTTGACTAGAAATAATCATTTGATAATAAAAATAAACGTAAAGGAGAAAAATTATGGGGAAAATTAAGTTTTTAAATTATTCGAATGGAGAACGATTTAGCGAAAATTATCAGATGCTTTCTCATTTTTTTGAAAAGTACACTGGAAATGGATTGCAAGAAAATTGGCATATTGGCAGACTTGATTGGATGCTCAACCATGATTATACCAATCCAGAATTATTACCATTAATAGGAATGTGGGTAGAAGAGGACGAAGTAGTAGGAGTAGTTATTTTTGACATTGATCATCCACCTGTCTATTTTCTATGCGAACCAGGATATGAACATCTTTATAATGACATGTATGAGTATGCTGAAAAGACATTCAAAACCGATAAGTGGTGTGAAAATGGATACTGGGTAAAAACAGTAATTAAAGATGAAGATACTGTAAAAGTACAATTTTTAAAAGATAAGGGATTTGTTATGGATGGTTATCCAGAGGATATCTTGGAGTTAAAATGTAATGCAAATGATAAATACAATTATTCACTTCCAGAAGGTTTTTCAGTGGCAACATTCGATACTGAAAAGAATTATGAAAAATATGCTGAATTGTTGTATAAAGGATTTGATCATGAAGGAGAAGAAGAACCTGATGTCACATATGATTCAGTAGCATTTAGAGAACCACATTGGAATGACTCACTAAAAATACTTATTAAGTCTTCCAATGGAGAATGGGCTTCACATTGTGGTATTTGGTATACACCTGGTGATGAAACAGCTTATATTGAGCCTGTCGCAACAATACCTAAATACAGAAAAAAAGGCCTGGCAAAAGCTGCAATCTACGAAGCAGTGAATCGATGTGCAGATTTGGGCGCTAAAAGAGCAATTGTAATATCTGATATGGATTTTTATTATACAATTGGATTTAAGAAATCTTCTCATTATTATCAAGTAGCAAAGTATTTGTAATTAAATATAAAGCTACTTAGATATATGAGTTCTTTATTCCAGAAAGAGGAGCATATAAAAGGATACATTTCTACATGATATATAAGATTTAATAATAAGGCTCTGGTTTAGTTCAATATATTAAATTTAGGTTATTTTAAATACTTCTCTGGATTTAGTGATATTTCTTTTACATCAGAAAAGAATAATGAACAGTGGTATCCATCAGCAACTGCATGATGAACTTGAATAGTTAATGGCATAATGATCTTATTATCTTCTTTAAAATACTTTCCCCATGTTACCATAGGAAATAAAAAAGGAGTACTTCCTTCATTATTTACATTAAAAGATGTATAGGTAAACCAAGGTAAACACGAAACAATGAAAAAGTTATTTTGAAACTTTGTAGTAAAATTAGCATTTTCTTTATATTTGTTTAAACTATTCTCCATGTCCATGTAGAAATTTGCAAATACATTATTAAATGATGTATATAAATCGCTCATTACCTTAGTTTTATTATTTAATACAGAATAACTTGGACCAATCTCATCAAAAAATCCTAATCTACCTTTCTCATCAAATGCCATTTTAAACTCTTTATAATTATTTATAACTTTTGAAACAATCCATGTAAAGGTTGGATAAAATCTCAACTTATTAGTTTTTGTGTAATTATAAAGATTTGTAATATCAATATTAACAGTTATACTGTATGTACATTTTGCATTATTAAAGAAATGATTAAAACGTTCTTTCCTATCCCAAGTATTCAAATCAATTACATTGAATCCCATCCTTTATTCTCTCCTTATATTTAAGTTTGATATTTTTATTATACATTAATTATGGGTTGTTATCCCATAAAAATAAAAATATTACATAAATATTGGCATTCTATTTTTAAATTCCTTCATCATAGTATAGTTATGTTGTATATAGTACTATGTACTATTAAATTTTTAGTTTTAATCGTTTCTTTTTTAAACTAAAAGTATCCTAAATAAACACCCAATTATAAAGGAGAAAATAAAAAAAGGCGGCTACAAAAGCTGCCTTTTTTCGTCAAAAGGAAAAATATGAAAACAAGTTATTATATATGATATTTTAATTAAATAATAAGTAGATTTTATGAAGAAAAAACAGTGACAACATCAACATACAATCTAGTAGGTGAAGCATTATCAGAAAGTGATGGTAATGGTGTTACACAAAAAACATCTTACACCTATGATAAAAATGGTAATAAATTAACTGAAACTAACTGGTTAGGTAATACAACAACTTATGTTTAAGATCCATTAAACAGGGTTATAGAAAAGATTGATGCAAATGGCAAGACTATTGAAAAACTAGAGTACAATATTAATGACACTCAAAGTAAATCAATAGATGCATTAGGTAATGTAAAACAATATTTCTATGATAAAAACAAGAGAGTAATAAAAACAATAGATGCAATAGGTGTAGCAACATATGAAAGTTATGATGAAGTAGGAAATACAGCAAGTAAAACTGATGGTAATGGAAATATTACAAAATATTAATATGACTATTTAAACAGACTTATAAAAGTAACAGTAAGCAATAACGGCATCGATGAAAATACATGTTATACATACGATGGTAATGGAAACATGTTAACTCAAACTGATGGTAAAGGTAATGTTACAACTTATCAATATAATGTAGGAAATAAAGTATCTAAAAAGATAAGTAGCGGAGAAAATGAAGAAACTTATACTTATTATGGTGATGGTTCATTAAAAACTAAGGTAGATAGAAACAGTGTTGTAGCAGAATATATCTATGATATCCTTGGAAGAAAGATAGAAGAAAAAGTAGGAGATTCTGTAGTAAAATATACTTATGATAATAACAACAATATATTAACTATCACTAACAGTGAAGGAACTACAACTAGAACCTATGATGAGTTAAATAGCGTAACTTCAAAAACAGTACCTTATATAGGAAAAACTACTTATGATTATGATGTAACAGAAGGAATAGAAAACTTACAAGATGGATACTATGGTGAAATAACAATAGATCCAAAAGGAAATAAAGTTATTAAAATCTATGACAAAGTAGGAAGACTAGTAGAAGTAAGAGCTGGAGAAGATATTACAAAATATAGCTACTATGATAATGGAAGTCTTCAAAAAGTAACACTTTCAAATGGATATTCTGAAGAGTACACTTATAATGAAGATAATACATTAAAGCTATTAGAAAATAAAAATGCAGAAGGAACAGTAATAGAAAGCTTTAGCTACACTTATGATGGAGCTAAAAATATCTTAACAAAGGTAGATTGTAAGGGAATTACAACTTATGCTTATGATAGCTTAAACAGACTATGGAAAGTAACTGAACCAACAGGAAAAGTAACTAGCTACACTTATGACGAAGCAGGAAATAGAGCAAGTGAAACAGTAACAGAAAGTAGTAAAACAACATTAAATACATATAGTTATGATGGTAGAAATAGACTAGTTTCTATTAGAACGTCAATAAATAATATTATTTCTGAAATGGTAGAATATACTTATGATAATAATGGAAACCAATTATCAAAAGTGGAAACTACTTATGTAGATGGCACTATAACTTACGAAGGAATAACAACTTACAGCTATGATGTATATAATCAACTAATAGAAATAAATACAGCCAGCGGAGTCCATGAAACATATACTTATAATAGCGAAGGCTATAGAGATTCAAAAACATCTAACGGTAAAGTAATAAGATACCTTTATGAAGGTGATAAGGTTATTTTAGAAGTAGATGGAGACAACAATGAAAAAGCCAGAAGTGTTTATGGAAGTAAGTTAATCTCAAGAACAATAAATGGAGAAAACTTATACTACTTATACAATGGACATGGTGATGTAACTAAGCTTGTAAATAGCAAAGGAAAAGAAGTAGCATCATACTACTATGACGCTTTTGGAGAAATAGTAGAAAGTAGTGGAGAAGCAGATAATCCAATAAGATACGCAGGATATCAATATGACGAAGCTACAGGACTATATTATCTAAATGCAAGAATGTATGATCCAACAGTAGCGAGATTCTTACAAGAAGATACTTATACTGGTGATGTTAAAGATCCGTTAAGCTTGAATTTGTATACATATTGCCATAACAATCCATTGATATATGATGATCCTACAGGACATATTCTTGATACAATATTAGATGTGGTATCAATAGGATATGATATAGTAGAATTATGCAAGAATCCGAAAAGTATATCAAATTGGGTATCACTGGGGGCAGATATAGGATGTGCTTTATTACCAGTTGCAACAGGTGGAGGAGCGGCAGTAAGAGCAGGTTCAAAAGCAGCAAAGACAGCGAGTAAAGGAAAGAAAGCATCAAAAGCAGCAAAAGCAGCGAGTAAAGGAAAGAAAGCATCAAAAGCAGCGAAGACGGTGAGTAAAGCATCAAAGGTAAAAAAAACATATAGTGCAGCAAAGAAAGCAAAAGATACTTATAAGGCAGTAAAGAATGGCGTAAAATCAGTAAGTACAGTAAAAGATTTAGCAACTAAGGGAAGTAAGGCAATAGATGCAGTAAAAACTGTTAATAAGTTAGAAGACTTATCGAAGTTAGATAATATAAAGAATATAGATAAGATAAGTGAAATAACAAACAAAATAGATAATGTAAAAGATATAAGTAACAATTTAAAGAATGTAGACAACTTAAATAATTTACCTGTAAAATATGAAAATAGATTACCAGTAGAATATAATGAAGATTTTGCTAAGTTTCAAAATGATCCTTTGGGATATATGAAGTCTAATGGTATTGGTGGTACTAAGGGGGGAAGTAACCCTAAAACAATGAGTTGGAATGAATTCCAATCAGCAAATGCAGGTAAATATGATAATGCTGGAATGAGTGATGCATGGAAACAATATAAAGATGCTAATGGAATTGGAGGGAAAACTACAACTATAGGTTCTCATGGTAATTCATTATCAAATCTAAATACTAATTATGGATATGCTTTAGTTGACAAAGATACTGGAGAAATATTAAAATTTGGAGAGACGATACATCCGAACACTAGATATACACAAGAGTTTTTAGATAATAATAATGCTACAATGAAAATTTTGGAAAGTGGTAGTAAAGCAGATATACATAATTGGCAACATGATATGATTGTGTATTATTATAATAAATATAAAATGCTGCCACCATTAAATAAAAGTAGATGGTAAACGGAGGAATGGTAATATGGATTTAAATATTAATTCACCATCATATTATAAGGATATTTATGGTATTGATGATGAGGTTTATAGAATGTGTAGAGAAATAAGAAACTTTATGAAAGATAAGAAATATAGCGATATTATTGATATTGTAGCAATAACCCCAGTAATTGCACCAGAAGATTTGGATGTGGATTCTAAATGGAGAAATAGTATTAATTATCGAATAAAATATAGAGTAATTGACATTAGGAAAAGTATAGATTTTGATGAGTATGTTAAATCAGATATTGATAATAAATGTAGGTTAATTATTAAAAACATTTTAGAATCCGTAAAAGCTATTAGTCGTAAAGGGAAATTGGATTATGATAGATTTCAAAAAGATTTATTAGAGTTTTTGGAAAAGGAACAGTACATTTAGAATTGATGTGGATAAAAAATGAGCTTTATAACTTTAAAAAGTCAATGCAACAAATTGTTAATAAAGTAAGAAATGGTAATAAATTTTGTCGCGTCATTCTAATAGTGCAGTGAAAGAAGTTAAAAAGGTTAATGTTTCAGTAATTGAGGCATTAATCTTTTTTCTTTATTAAAATATAGATAGTTAGATAAAAAATAAAATGATTTGTTATATTTATTTCATTGCTGTATATGCTTTTAATTTTAAGAATGTAATTTACGTTACGTACATTTGAAATAATGAGCAGAAGAATGTGGGAAGTAAAGTATCCAAGAAGATAAGTAGATATAAGTGGTATTATAGCAAAATATATCTATAACATCTTTGGAAGAAAGATAGAAGAAAAAGTAGGAGATTCTGTAGTAAAATATATTTATGATAGTAATGGAAACCAATTATCAAAAGTAGAAACTACTTATGTAGATGGAACTACAACTTACGAAGGAATAACAACTTATAGCTACGACGTATATAATCAACTAATAGAAATAAATACAGCTAGTGGAGTTCATGAAACATATAGCTACAACAGTGAAGGATATAGAGATTCAAAAACATCTAACGATAAAGTAATAAGATACCTTTACGAAGGTGACAAAGTAATCTTAGAAGTAGATGGAGAAAATAGCGAAAAAGCTAGAAGTGTATATGGAAGTAAGTTAATCTCAAGAACAATAAATGGAGAAAACTTATACTACCTATACAATGGACAGGGTGATGTAAATAAGCTTGTAAATGGTGAAGGAAAAGAAGTAGCATCATACTACTATGACGCCTTTGGAGAAATAGTAGAAAGTAGTGGAGAAGCAGATAATCCAATAAGATACGCAGGATATCAATATGACGAAGCTACAGGATTATATTATCTAAATGCAAGAATGTATGATCCTACAGTGGTAAGATTTTTACAAGAAGATACTTATACTGGTGATGTTAAAGATCCGTTAAGCTTGAACTTATATACTTATTGCCATAACAATCCATTGATATATGATGATCCTACAGGACATATTATTGATACAATATTAGATATGGTATGAATAGGATATGATATAGTAGAATTATGCAAGAATCCGAAAAGTATATCAAATTGGGTATCACTGGGGGAAGATATAGGATGTGCTTTATTACCAGTTGCAACAGGCGGAGGAGCAGCAGTAAGAGCAGGTTCAAAAGTAGCAAAGACAGCGAGTAAAGCATCAAAGGTAAAAAAATCATATAAAGCTGAAAAGTAGGCAGAAAAAACATATAGTGCAGCAAAGAAAGCAAAAGATACTTATAAGACATTAAAGAATGGAGTAAAATAAGTAAGTACAGTAAAAGATTTAGCAACTAAAGGAAGTAAGGCAATAGATGCAGTAAAAACTGTTAATAAGTTAGAAGACTTATCGAAGTTAGATAATATAAAGAATATAGGTAACAAAAGTGAAATAACAAACAAAATAGATAATGTAAAAGATATAAGTAAAAATTTGAAGAATGTAGACAACTTAAATAATTTACCTGTAAAATATGAAAATAAGTTACCAGTAATATATGATTCAGAAGTTCCGAAATTTCAAAACAATCCAAGCGGAAACATAGGAAAAATAATAGGTAATTCACAAACATCTCTAAGGGTAATAAATTTGAGGTTGTTAAAAATATACATATTCTATTAAAATAGCAGTAAGGGGGATAAAATTGATAAATATTAATAAAGAGAGTGAATTGTCATTAAAGATAGAATTTGATGAAGAGGGTTCTAAGGGATTAATAAAAGTATTAGAAGATACAATTCATATGAAAAATGGGATAATAGAAGTTAATAATAAAGTAAATCAAGATACTATCGGATTAGAGTTTATTCAAGATAATGATATGAATGAAATAATATTTGGTAACAATAAAATAGTAATTAAGATAGATAAAGACGAAATTGAGTATGCAATTGAAAGATTTATAGAAAGTAAAGAGAGTAAATGTTTTTATCCAGCTGAAGTATGTGAATGTTATTATAAAAAAAAGTATTTAACTGTTTATGCAGAATTATTAAATGGTAATAATTAAAAGATATCTAATAATTGTATAGATATTTTTGGTACTTGAGAAGAATGTAGAGAAAAAGTTATTGTGAGAATTAAATATGGAAATATAACTCAATATATTTTTAGCATATAGCTGACTGTTTAAAATATAATACTTAAAAAGCTAGTAAAATAGAGAATAGTTATATGATGTAAGCTAAATAAAAGTATTAATAATATTCATTACATAAATCTAATAATGCAGTGAAAGAAGTTAAAAGGATAAATGTTTCAGAAATTGGAGCATTAATCTTTTTCTTATATTGGAATATTTACAAAATAGTGAAATAAAAACTAAAGAAAACTGAAAGCGAAGGAAATTCTAGCGGTATTAATTTTGCTAGAAATTTGGAAGCAAAAAATTAATATGTAATAGATAAAAAGTAAAATGATTTGTTATATTTATTTTAGAATTGTATATATTTTGAATCATAAAAATACAATGTACGTCACGTACATTTGAAAAATTGAACAGTATAATGTAGAAAATAAAGTATCTAAAAGATAAGTAGCGGAGAAAATGAAGAAACTTATACTGGTGATGTTAAAGATACGTTAAAATTCTAGATGTTAGTGAATCATCAACAGCTAATGGTGCATCAGTAGTTCAATGGACTGATAATAGTGGATATAATCAACAGTGGATATTTGTAGAAGTTGATTAAAATTTCTATAATGGCTGTATTAGAAGTAGGTGTAAATATTAAAATATGTTTTATAAAAATGAGAAAAGAGGTTCGTTGTACGGACCTTTTTTTATTGAAAAATTACGAAACATCTTCTATTTAATGGAAAATAACTATTAAATAACAGTTCTTTTTCGATTTCAAAAATATTTAGATATTTTATTATATTTTTATAAAAATATTTAACAATAATTGACAATGGAAAATAAAAGTAATACCATAAAAATGAAAATCATTTTCAATAAGAAAGGAGAGGAAGGAGATGCCAGATACAATAAGAGAAGAAATTAATGAATATATAGAATTTATCTCAGAGGCGGAATTTTCAGAGTATTGCAATTATTTTAAAGGTATAGCATCTAATTATTTAAAAAATATCAATAATCAAAATTCTATAGGCATAACATCAGTTCATTATCCAGAAATTTTTATCCGTAGTTGTGGTGGGGCACCTATATATTTAACAGGGGGCTTTGAAAAAATTCCTGATGAAACTGAAGAGATATTTCCACAAATATCAGACACTACTACTAAAACTATTACAAATTTGTTATTAAACAAAGAGCTGCAGTTAAAAGATAAATTAAGAGCAGTATTAGTATATAATAACAATGATTCTAATAGGAAGGTAAAATATTACTTAGAGCAAGAAGGTTATAGAGTATTATTTGTATCTGAGGAACCATTTTTATTAGAAAAAGTACCAAAAAGGTTCAAGCAAGATCAAAGAGATATTATAAGAAAATTAATGTCAATTTTAAAAACTGTAATTACTAAAGAGAAACTGCTAAAGAGCGCAGAAACTATTACTAAATCACATAAATTATTTAAAGATATTGATAATTCAATCTTAGAAACAAAATTAAAAATATTTATTAAAGAGACATATTATCTAACTGATGATATTGAAGAATGGCAAAATGAAGTTGAAAAACTAATAAATAAGTTGCCCAAAAATACTAAACTAAATGAAAAGATATTTTTAACTGGTAGTGATATACAATTTCCTAACTATAAAATCACTTCTTTATTAGATGAAAATGGTATATATAGATATAAAAGCAATTGCTACGTTCCGTATCCTTATGATTATAGTGGATTAAATAAAAAGTTACCATTGCCACTTTTATTAGATCAAATATATGAGATTCATTATAAAAATCAATATTCAAATAATATGATAAGCAGACCTAACATTGAAATTAACGAAGAAATAGATGCAGTAATTTTCCATTTATTAAAGGGACAATTATTATCAGCATATTATGCAGGGAAATTAGAAAAAAACTGCATGAAAAAGAATATATCATTTTTATGTATTGAGACGGATAGCACGAAGGCTGATAAAGAACAAATTGCTATAAGGATTGAAGCCTTTTCAGAATTATTGGGTATAAATTCTTTTTATGATAAAAGGAGGGAGAGAGATGAATCAAAAATGGCATAAATGGATAGTTACTAGTGTAGTTTTACTAATTTGCATATTCTTAAATATTAATACCTTTGCTTATGGTGAAAAAAATAGAAATTCTAGTGCAAATAATGATAACACAAATGTAATTGTGGAGAGTGGAATAACAAATAAAGAGGATGAGACAAGTAAGAAAAAGGAATCAGATTCACAGCATAATTCTAGAGGAAAAGAACAAACTACGGATTCGAAGCAGGTGTACTTGGTATTGGCAGCTATTTTTGGTGTTGGTAGTTTTTCTGCAGTTATCTTATATACAATAAATAAATGGTTAATAGGAAGAAAAGTTACGGCTCTTCCGGTTTTATATTATGGGAGAAATGAGGAAAATATGAATGGATAAAAAGAGTAACTTAGTACCTCGTAAGAAGATAAAAAAAATACAATTATTTAGAACTGTTATTCAAGGAATATCAACGTTTATATTATCTTATGGAGCATATATCTTAGGAGAGAATAGAGGTTTTTATGTGCCTGTTTTTCAATGTGTTTATGTAAATGGGAAAACAGCAAATGGAATATGCAAATCATTAACAAATATAAATGGATTTATTGAGAAGATTAATGGGACTACGTTATTTTATTTATTATTAATGATAGGAAGCATTTTATTATTAGGGAAAATTTGGTGTGGATTTATATGTCCATTCGGATTTTTTCAAGATATTCTCACTATAATTCGTAGAAAATTAAAAATATCACCTATTACTATTTCTACTAAGATGAGACCTATAGTTAAGCTCTGTAAATGGTTAGTATTAATATGCTTAATTTTTGGGATAGGCTTTTGTAGATTATGCCCAGTCAAGTATATAATGATGCCACTTGCTGGATCTTTTCCAGGGTTTAATATAGCAGGTATTATAATTGCCGGAGTTGTATCAGGATTGTGTTTTATGAAGGAAAGTGCATTTTGTGAAGTTTGCCCATTAGGTACTTTAATGGGGCTATTTAATAAAGTTTCTGCTGTAAGGATAAAGAAAAGTTGTGCAGGATGTACTCGCTGTAGAGCATGTGTTGAAGTTTGTCCAATGGGAATTGAATCTATATATCAAATAAAAAATAATCCAGATGTAACTCATTCAGATTGTATAATGTGCATGAAATGTATAGAAGCATGCCCGGAAGATAAGGTTTTATCATTAACTTTTTTAAGAAAGAAAATTTTAGTTTCTAAAAGGAGAGATAAAGGGAATGAAAGAAAGAATAAAAGAGCGATATGAGAGGAATATAAAGCGAATTGCTAGCTCTACTTTAGCAAACTTTAAGTGTAAAGCTGAAGAGATTCCAACAATTAATTATTTTATTAATATACTTTATGATTCTTTTGTAGAAATGAAGGAAAGTGATGAAGAATATATTGGAACCTATTGTATTATGATACCTGACGAAATTATTTATGGCTTTGGATATAGGCCTTTACGACTTTGTGCTAGTCATAGTACAGCAGCTTTAGTAGGTGATGAGATTGTTCCAAGAGATGCATGCCCTGTTATAAAAGCATCTTTAGCTTTTCAATATATGGATATTTTACCTATATACAAGCAATGTAAATGTGCAATTATACCTATGACTTGTGAAGGAAAACGAAAAAGTGCAGAATTGATGGCAGAGTATTTACCTGTAATTCCAATGCCTTTTTATGTTTCTAAAAATGCTTCAAATTTTGAGAAGAATGTTTATGATATTAAAGGTCTTATTGTCACATTAGAAAATTTATCTGGAAGAAAATTTAAAGCAGGAAAAATGTTGCAAGCATATAAAGAGATAAATTATGCTCAAGAGCAGGCTTATATATTATCTAGCTATTTACAAATGGAAGACCCTCCTGTTGATGGGTCTACAGTAATGTTAGTTTTAAATAGTTTTTGTTATAGTAATCCATTATTATGGGGAAGAAATGTTGAAAAATTAAATAAGTCTATTGAAGAAAAATTAATAAATAGAGAAAAGAGAAAAAATAAGAAGCCTAGGATATACTTAGCTGGTTCACCGATAAGTTTCCCTAATTATAAAGTTCTATTATTATTAGAACAGTTAGGAGGTCAAATAGTTGGAGATGAATCATGCTTATCAGGAAGAATGTTATATGATCCTGTAATACCAAAGGATGAAAGTGAAGATAGTATGATAAGAGCATTAGTGGCAAGATATATATCTGCATGTACATGTCCTGTTTTTGATGATGTTGAAGATAGAAAGAGAACTCTATTTGAAAAGGTTAAAAAGACTGAAGCAGAAGGAATTATATATCATGTTTTAAGAGGATGTATTCCATATGATTTTGAGTTATCAATGATAGAAAAGGAAGCGAAAGAGCTAGATATACCAATTTTACGCATTGAAACCGATTTTTCTGAAGAGGATATTGAACAATTAAAAATCAGATTTGAGGGTTTTGTAGAAATGATAGAGCAAAGGAGACGTGAGAAAAATGGAAAAATATTATCTAGGGTTTGATGCTGGTTCTACTTATGTAAAGAGTGCTTTAATAAAAGGAGATAAAGTAGTTTGTACTGAAGTTTCGCCTACAGGAATTGATAATGATAAGACAGCTAAGAATTTAAGAGATATATTACTTGAAAGAGCCAATATATCTAGTAGTCAGATCGCTCATATTACTGCTACTGGATATAGTAGGAGAAATATAGCTATTGCAGATGACACTATTTCAGAAATAACAGCTCATGCATATGGTACAAAGCTTACATCTCCAGAGGGTATAAAGACTTCTTTAATTATAGATATAGGAGGTCAAGATAGTAAAATAATAAGTTTAGATGACAATTTTGGTGTTAGGAATTTTACAATGAATGATAAATGTGCTGCAGGTACAGGAAAGTTCATTGAGGTTATTTGTGGATTGTTGGAGACAACTATTGATAAAGTTACAGAATTATCAATGAAAAGTAAAGCACCTTGCAACATAAATAGTACTTGTGTTGTATTTGCCCAAACGGAAGTAATTTCTTTAATAGCACAGAAAAAAGATCGAAATGATATTCTAGCAGGAATTCATATATCAATGGCAAAAAGAATAGCAAGGTTAGCAAAAAAGTATAAAAGTAATGGTGATATTCTAATGACTGGTGGCGGTGCAAAGAATGGTGGATTGAGAATGGCAATAGAAGATGAATTATTATGTGATGTTCATGAAGCTAACTACGCACAATTCAATGGTGCCATAGGTGCAGCATTAATAGCAAAGGAACGTGAGGATACGCTATGACAAATATAATGATATTTTCTACAGTAATAATGACAGGTTTCGGATGTGGTATTGGATGTGGTTCAATTTCAACTCCGCTATTAATTGGAAAAATGATTGGAGAGGGTAGAAATAAAAGAGAGTGTATAAAAGCTGTTAGTATATTTACATTAGGTAAAATAAGCATTTATATTATTTTGGGATTATTAGTATCGGTTTTTGGTGGGTTTATCATTGAATACTTTGGCCAGAAGTTTCCAAGTATAATTTCAAATGTTTTTCGTGTAATAAGTATAATTTTTGCCTTTATTATTATACTTAATATAGTAAAGCATAAGCAGTGTAGCTGCTGTAAATCTTGTAAGGCTAACAGCTCAAAATTCGAAAGGCTTAATAAAATGTCATATTTTATAATTGGCTTAATTTATGGATTAATTCCTTGTAGCCCATTGATAATTTCATTAACTTATGCAGCAACTTTAGATATATTTTTAGCAATGGCATTAATGTTATGTTTTGGAGTGGCTAATTCAATTTTCTCGGTAATTATTTATGCACCACTTATTGGACAAATAGTAATAAAGATAAAAGAAGAGATACCACAGTATTATAAAATAGTTCAACTTTTATCGGCGGGTATAATTTTATTGATGGCATTTAACGTTAATTATTAGAATATTATATAATGTACATATTATCGAAGCCCAATGGAAAATTAGACTGCTATGTAATTAAAATTTGTGATTTAAAAGTAAAAATTAGAAGAAATAGTAGATTTGTTAAATATGACGAGATTTTTAAAAGTGAGACTGTGAAATAAAGCCTTTAAAATAAAAAATATAGTAGCCTCCTAAGATAAAATAAAATTATCATAGGAGGCTGCTTAAAGAATGCTTACTTTGCTTACATCATAAGTCCATTTCAAAGCTTATGCTAATGGCAATTGCGTACAGCTTGCTTCATATTTTATATATGGAACCCCTGTACCATTTGCCATAAATACAATTGGATATTTTTCAGTAACAGTTTCTAATTCTTTTTCAATCCATTTTCTATTTGTTGTCAAATCCCCACTGAATATCTTAGAAGGTAAATAATATATAAAGAGATAAAAGCACATATTAAGATCTGCCCTTACCGGTGATTTTCATAATATCAATTTTAAGTATATTAACTTTATTAAAAGCTGTATTAATATAAGCGGAACCTTCAGATATGAAATCAGGACTATATTTTTTTATTAGCTTCATAGCTCCGTACATTTTGTTTTCTGTATCAGTAACGATAGATATTTTACCAAATACAATAACTGATGAATATTTAGTAGTAAATTTATCTGGGATAACTTCAGTAGGACCAACTACAGTAAAGCATACATTGGAATTATTTAATAGGTTGTCTATCTTATGGCCTTCAAGAGCGCAATGTAGATATATTGATTTGCCATCATAGGAAAAGCTCATAGGAACACCATAAGGGGTGTTATATTCATCTACTGTAGAAAGAACACCATACTCAGTGGTTTGCAGTATTTCTTTCGTAGAATCTATAGGTAATTCTCTATCTTTACGTCTCATTTCTCTCATATTATATACCTCCTTTATTTTATATTAATAAGTATTATATAATTTTTTTACTAATAAGTATAGAGAAAAGCTGTAGTAAATAGTTTTCTAAATTTACTACAGCTTTTTTATATATGGAAGTATATTATAAGAGTTCTATAGCTTTTGAATATTTACTGCCATAGGTCCTTTTTCAACTTCTTTAATATCAAAAGTTACACTTTCGCCCTCGTGTAAATCTTTTTCAGATCCATGTTCTTTAATTTGAGAATGATGTGCAAAAACATCATTTCCTTCATTACAAGAAATGAAACCATATCCCTTATCTTTGTTGTACCATTTAACTATACCAGTTATTGACATAATAATGCTCCTTTGTTGAAAATTAAGTAATAAAAAATATTACAATATTAGAATATCCATTAGTATTTAAATTATTACTAATATAAGTTATAAAATTTGTAGAAATATTAGCATTATTATTAAGGCTTAAAGATATTGAAACATATGGGAAAAGATAGTAACATATAATTAAAGATTGTAATGAGGCAATTTATATTGCCTTGTTACGTCTTTTTTTTTATTTAAGGGGGGCTTTATATATGGAAAAACTTAAAGAGAATGAATGGAACACTATAAATGACATGTTGCTAGAGATATACACAATAAGAACTCTGCAAGAGTTCACTGTTACATTACTTAAGATGTTTAGGATGATAATTCCGTATACAAAGGGATATTTTATTGTTTTTGATGAGGAAGGTAATATAGAAAATAAAAAATCTTATTTTATTAATATGAGTGAGGAAAGTAAAAAGAAGTATATTAGTGATTTTTATGAAATAGATTATTTAAAATATGTTTTAGATTTTGCCAAGAGTACTAAAATTTATAGAGATACAGATATTTTAGAAAATGATATCAGAAAGAAGACGGAGTTTTATAAAAATTTTCTACACCAAGAAGATATTCCTTATGGTTGTGGGATACTATGTGTAAAGGATAGAGAGACCGTAGGTATAATTAATTTATTTAGAAGTGAAGATTTTGGGGACTTTACTAATAAGGATATGTATATTTTAGATATATTAAAACAACATCTAACAAATATAATATGTAGATTAACTAATAGGGATAATGATAACTTTATGTCTAGAGGAAATTCAGAAGATTTTGTATCTCGATATGAGCTATCTGAAAGAGAAGGGGAGATTACAGAGTTATTGAAGATAGGCTATTCAAATGCAGAAATAGGAGAAAAGCTTATAATAAGCATATCTACAGTTAAAAAGCATATATACAATATTTATATGAAAACAGGAGTAAAGAGTAGGACTCAGCTAATTGCATTGCTGAACGAAACTTAGCATCATAAATAGAACTTTAGTAGTACTATGACAACTATAGTTCTATTTTTTTATAAAAAAATAAGTATTTTGGTCAATTGTTTGAAAAATAGCATAATGTTAAAATTTAAATTGTTAAAAGGAAATGCAACGGTGCAGACTAAAAAGTTTGTGCCGTTTTTTTTATTACAATAATTAATTTTATGTAACAGTGATTAATGTTTATAGAAAGGTGGAAGCACAATGAAAAAAATTTGGAGTAAAACATTAATACCAGGAGAGAAATGGTCCGGCAATATAGGAAAAGGAAAGTATATACACTTTAAGGCATTAGGAGAAAATGCAAATGTATCAATGCTTTTATATAACATGAGAGATATTTCAGAAAGATATAATATGCCAGATACATTAAAGTCACAATACACTGCTTATCTTACGAAAGGTAATGTATTAATGAGTGATAATGGACGAGTTTTAGCTAGCATTGTAGAAGATAGCCTTGGATGGCATGATACAATCTCAGGTTATTCTACTAGAAAGATGATAGATGACAAGTATGGTAAAACCACATATGGAGATAGTAAAAATCAATGGTTAAGAAGTGGTGAAGAAAATTTTTTAGTGGAGTTAGTTAGAAATAATATGTCATTAAGAGATTTAGTTCCTTGTGTAAATTTATTTTCAAAGGTTTATGTTGAGGAAGATGGTAGCATGCATTATGCCAAAGATCACTGCAAAGAAGGTTCAACAGTAACCCTTAGAACAGAGATGGATGTAATTGTAATTTTTTCAAATACACCGAATTCTTTAGACGAATCTAACGAGTATCCAGCAGTACCAGTGTCAATAGAAGTATACGATGCACCACCGGTGGACTTAATGGATCACTGTGTAAATCATAGACCTGAGAATTATAGAGCTTTTGAAAATACTTGGGATTATAACAATTTGCTTGGAATATAAAGTTTTTATGAATGGGGGAGTTAAAATGTATGGATTTATAAAAAAAGAGAGTGAATTAAAGATTGAAGATGCAATATATGATGAGGTTGTTCTTGCTGGTGATGGATGGATGCATAAATTATTTTCTGGTCAGACTCTAAGAATTTTAGATTTAGAAGGAAATCAGGCGGTAGATACTACTTTTTATGATTTAGCAAATCCTGAAGACCATTATGGGGCGATAACTACGATAGTAATGCAAAAAAATATTTACCTTACAACAGGAAGTATTTTAAGAACTGAATCAGGAAAGCCGCTTCTTGAGATTACAGCAGATTTGACAGGACGTCATGATACTATAGGTGGAGCTTGCTCTTCACAAAGCAATACTGTGCGTTATAGTAGAGAAAAAATAGATATGCACAATTGTCGAGATAGTTTTATGCTTCAATTAGCTAAAAGTAATTCTAGTATAGGTAAAAGAGACTTAGCACCAAATATAAACTTTTTTATGAATGTTCCAGTTACAAAAGAGGGGGGGTTAAAATTTGATGATGGTGTTTCTGCGCCAGGAAAATATGTAGAAATGAAAGCGTTAGAGGATACCATGGTTCTCATTAGTAACTGCCCACAATTAAATAATCCATGTAATGCCTATAATCCAACTCCCGTACGTTTAATTATATGGGACAAAAAATAAAGGGATTTATCAATTTGTAGAGATAAATAGAAAGGAGTAAGTATGTTTAAGAAAGTACTAATTGCAAATCGTGGGGCAATAGCGGTAAGGATAGAGAGAACATTAAAAGCTATGGGGATAAAAAGTGTTGCTGTTTACTCAAAGGCAGATCAAGATAGTTTGCATGTAGAAAATGCCGATGAAGCTGTTTTTTTAGGAGAAGGAAGTGCTAATGAAACATATTTAGATGCTAAAAAAATATTAGATGCAGCAATTAAAACAAAGGCAGAAGCAATTCATCCCGGATATGGATTTTTAAGTGAAAATACAGAGTTCTCAAGAGAGTGTGAAAACCATGGTATTAAATTTATTGGTCCAACAGCGGAGCAAATTGAATTATTTGGATTAAAACATTCAGCAAGGGAACTAGCTATTAAAGCAAAAGTTCCATTACTACCAGGAACAGGTTTATTAACAGGCTTAGATGAAGCTGTAAAAGAAGGAAAGAAGATAGGTTATCCTGTAATACTGAAGAGTACAGCTGGTGGCGGTGGAATAGGAATGAGAATATGTAATTCAGAGGAAGAACTTATTAATGCTTATGAAGCTGTATGTCATCTTGCAGAAGCAAATTTCAATAATTCAGGGGTTTTTCTTGAAAAATATATTGTTAAATCTAGACACATTGAAGTACAAATATTTGGAAATTCTTTTGGGGAAGTAGTTACTTTAGGAGAAAGAGATTGTTCTGTTCAAAGAAGAAATCAAAAGGTAGTTGAAGAAAGTCCAGCTCCTAATTTAACAGATAAAGTAAGAAAAGAAATGTATGAAGCTGCTGAAAGGTTAGCAAAAGTAGCATCTTATAGAAGTGCGGGAACTGTAGAGTTCTTATATGACGAAAATACGGAAGAATTTTTCTTCTTAGAAGTAAATACTAGACTTCAGGTGGAACATGGAATAACAGAAGAAGTTTTTGGTGTTGATCTTGTTTCGTGGATGGTGAATGAAGCAGCTGATGATCTTGAGGGATTAAAGGAGTTAGTGAAAAAGCCAGAAGGACATGCTATTGAAGTAAGGGTATATGCGGAAGATTGTTTAAATGGATTTAGACCAAGTACCGGTAAAATTGATGATGTTATTTTTAGTAATAAGGCAAGAGTAGAAACATGGATACAAAAAGGAGTAGAGGTATCATCATTATATGATCCTATGATTGCGAAAATTATTGTTCATGGTCAAGATAGAAAAGATGCTGTAGAAAAAATGAGAGAAGTTCTTTCTAAATCAAGGGTATATGGCATTACTACCAATATGGAATATTTAAAAGCTCTATTTGATTCCAAAAGTTATAAAGAAGGAAATTTGTTTACTGCTATGTTAAGGGATTTCCATCCAGAAGAGTATGCTATTGAAGTTCTTGATGGAGGTGTTCAAACTACTGTTCAAGATTATCCAGGAATGATAGGTTATTGGTCTGTAGGGGTTCCACCATGTGGCCCAATGGATAATTATAATTTTAGATTAGGAAATAGTTTGCTAGGTAATAGGGAAGATGCACCAGGATTAGAGCTTACCTTAAGAGGGGGCACATATAAGTTTAGAACAGCTGTGAGTTTTTGTATAACTGGTGCTGATATGAATGCTACTTTAGATGGTGAGCCAGTACCAAGGTATAGGGTTAATTGTGCTATGGCGAATCAAGTATTGAAATTTAAAGATTGTAAAGTTGGTATGAGAGCATATTTACTTGTAGCTGGGGGATTTGATATTCCAAAGATAATGGGCAGTAGTTCTACCTTTATCGATGGTAAGTTTGGAGGTCATGGTGGTAGGACTCTTAGAGGTGGAGATGTACTCATGGTGACAGAAAATTGTTTAGTAGATTCTATAGCATCAATTCCTAATAAGTATTGGCCAGAAATCAGTAATAGTTGGACTATAGGAGTTATACCAGGTCCTCAACCTACTAGCGAATATTTAAAAGAAGAATATCTTCATACGTTAACTAATACAGAATATGAAGTTAATTTTAATAGTGCTAGAACAGGAATTCGATTAAACGGGCCTATACCTCAGTGGGTAAGGGAAGATGGAGGAGAAGCAGGGTTACATCCATCTAATATTCATGATAATGCTTATGCAATAGGAACTTTAGATTTAACGGGAGATCAAGCAGTTTTATTAGGGCCAGATGGACCAAGCCTTGGAGGATTTGTATGCCCGGTTACTACTGCTAAAGGTGAACTTTGGAAGTTAGGACAACTTCATTCAGGAGATAAAGTTAGTTTTAAATTATTAACATTAGAAGAGGCTGAAGTTATAAGAAAACTTCAAGAAGAAAATTTAAAAAATCAATATTCAGTAATAAAGCTACCTAAAGACGTATCAAATATTTCAGCAAATTATGCAGTTTTAGCTAAAGAAGAAATACAGGGTACTGAAATACAGATAAGACTAGCTGGAGAGGAAAATATATTAGTAGAATATGGAGAAATGGAATTAAATATAGAGAGTAGATTCCGCGTGCATATATTGATGCAACAGTTAGAAAAAACATCATTACCTATTATTGATTTAACACCAGGGATTAGATCATTACAAATACATTTTGATGTAAGTAAGATAAATGCTATAGAAATTGCAAAGATAGTTATAGATATAAATAGGAAGTTATCAGAATTAAAGGATATAACAGTACCGTCAAGAATAATAAAATTACCATTATCTTGGGATGATCCACAAACACAGTTAGCAGCAAAAAGATATCAAGAAACAGTTAGAGAAAACGCACCGTGGTGTCCAAGCAATCCTGAGTTTATAAGAAGAATAAATGGCTTAGACAGTATAGAAGAAGTGAAAGATATTGTTTTTGATGCAGAGTATCTTGTTTTAGGTCTTGGTGATGTATATCTTGGTGCTCCAGTTGCTACACCGATAGATCCTAGACATAGAATGGTAACTACAAAATATAATCCAGCAAGACCATGGACGCCAGAAAATGCAGTAGGTATAGGAGGGGCATACCTTTGTGTCTATGGAATGGAGGGCCCTGGTGGATATCAATTTGTAGGAAGAACAGTTCAAATGTGGAATCAGTTGAAAGTGACAAAGAGCTTTAAAAAGGGTAAGCCTTGGCTTCTTAACTTCTTTGATAGACTAAAATTCTATCCTGTTACAGCAGAAGAAATACTAAAACTAAGAGAAGATTTTTTAAGAGGAAAATTTGAAGTAGAAATTGAAGAAACAACTTTCAATTTAGGAGAATATGAAAAGTTCTTAGAAGAAAATAAAGAAAGTATAAAAACTTTTAAGGATAAACAGGAGGCGGCTTTTGAAGCGGAAAGACAGAGATGGAAAGATGAAGGTCTAGATGAATTTATATCAGAGTTGAATGAACCAGTTACTATTTGTGATGAAGAGATAGCAGAAGGTTGTGAGGCTGTATTAACAAATATTCCAGGAGGAGTATGGAAAATTCTTGTAAAAGAAGGCGACGAAGTTAAGGCTGGAGAAGAGATTATTATTTTAGAAAGTATGAAGATGGAGTTTCCTATTACAGCTGAATACAGTGGAACTATTGAAAAAATATATATTACAGTAGGAGATCAGCTTAATGCAGGACATTTAGTAGCATCTATAAGAGTAAAGGAGTAAAGGTATGAAATATTTTCCGAAGAAGTTAACGATAACATGGATAAGAAATAGTTATAAGTCAGGTAAGCTGACACCAATGGAGCTAATAAAGGAAATAATGAGAAGAGTAGAAAGTAATGATTATAGAAATATATGGATTGCAAAACCATCAATGGAGTTTATAAAGCCTTATATTGACAATCTTGCCATAAAGGATATAGAAAAATGTCCTTTATGGGGTATACCCTTTGCCATAAAAGATAATATTGATGTTAAAGGTTTAATTACAACTGCTGGTTGTGAAGAGTATGGTTATTTAGCAAAAGAAAGTGCTTTTGTAGTAAAAAAGCTTATAGATGCTGGAGCTATACCTTTAGGAAAAACTAATTTAGATCAGTTTGCAACAGGTCTTGTTGGGACAAGAAGTCCTTATGGTGAAGTTCATAATGCTCTAAATGAAGAATTAATTAGCGGCGGTTCAAGTTCTGGATCAGCAGTATCAGTGGCTTTAGGGGAAGTAGCTTTTGCTCTTGGTACAGATACTGCCGGATCAGGAAGAGTGCCAGCAGCTTTAAATGCTTTAGTAGGGTATAAGCCATCATTAGGAGCTTGGTCTACTAATGGAGTAGTACCTGCTTGTGCAAGTTTAGATTGTGTTACAGTATTTGCTAATAATTTAGAAGAAGTTGAAGTGGTAAATTCTGTGGCAAGAGGTTTTGATAATAAATGTTGTTGGTCAAAAGAATACGATGACATAGTTAAGAAAATGCCTAAGAAGATCTGCTTACCAAAAGAAGATTTAGAGTTCTTTGGCCAATATAAGGAGATATATAAGGTAAAGTGGTATGAAGCGTTAGAAAGAATAGTATCTTTAGGGATTGAGATTAATTATATAGATTATAGTATCTTTCAAGAAGCAGCTTCAATCTTATATGATGGTCCATGGGTAGCAGAGAGATGGAAGGATCTTGGCGATTTTGTTAAGAGTAATAGTGGAGCTGTGTTTCCTGTAACAAAAGAAGTACTCCAATCTGGTGGTAAGGCCGAAAATACTGCAGTAAAGGTATTTGAAGCAATGCATAAATTGCAACAATATAAGATGATAGTAAAAGATTTATTAAAAGATTCTGTAATTATAATGCCTACTGTAGGAGGTACATTTACTAGAGATGAAGTAAGAGAAAATCCTATAGAAACTAATTCGCTTATGGGTAAATATACAAATCATTGTAATTTATTGAACATGTGTGCTGTTGCAGTGCCAGAAAATACAGATGATACTGTATTACCTTTTGGAATTACTATTTTTGGATTGGCCAAAGATGAAGGACTAATTCTTAAAACAGCGGAGGAATTTTTAGAAAAGGAGAGTGTGAAGTTAGCAGTTTGTGGCCTTCATATGGAAGATATGGAGTTAGAGAGTCAATTAATAGAGCTAGATGCAGAGCTTATAGGTACTACAAAAACTAGTAAAGATTACAAACTAATAAAGTTGAATACTGCACCAGAAAAACCAGGATTAATTCGTGTAAAGAACAATGGAAAGGCTATTGAGGTTCAGGTATATAGAATTTCAAAATCAAAGTTAGGAAAATTCTTAACTAATATAACAGCACCACTTGGAATAGGAGATATTGAGCTGGAAAGTGGTGAAATAGTGAAGGGATTTATTTGTGAAGGGTATGTAGAAAAAGAATCTGAAGATATTTCAGACTATGAAAGTTTTAAAAAATATAAGAATAGATAAAGTGAGGTTAGAATTATGAAAATGATAAAAGCGATTGTAAGACCAGAGAAAGTAGATGACATAATGTCAGCATTGATAGAAAAAGGGTTTAATGCGGCTACTAGAATGGCGGTACTTGGGAAAGGTAAGCAAAAAGGATTAAAAATCGGAGAAGTTTATTATGATGAGCTTCCAAAGGAACTTATCATGATTGTAGTTGATGACAAAGATCAAGATGTTGTAACAAGGATAATAATAGATAACGCAAAGATTGATAAAAAAGGTAATTATGGAGATGGAAAAGTATTTATTAGTGATGTTGAGGATGCTATTACAATAAGCACTGGAGTTAGGGAGTTATAGTAGATAAGGAGGTTGTATTATGAAGGAAGTCATAATGTTTATAAGACCCAAAATGTATTTTGAAACAAAAAAGGCATTAAATGATGGAGGATTTCACTCTATGACGGTGAAAGATGTTGTTGGAAGAGGCAGAACACCGATTCATTATGATTTAGATGGAGAAGGCATTACTAGAAATAGGCTAGTTGCTAAAAAAATGGTGGATATGTATATAAGAGATGAAGATGTAGAAAAAGTTATTGATATAGTTATAGAAGCTAACAAAACAAATCATGCTGGTGATGGAAAAATGTTCATACTACCAGTAAGAGAAGCAATAAGAATAAGAACTGAACAAAAGGGAGAAGAGGCATTAGTTTAATTTATAGAAATAAGAGGTGAAAATATGAAGAAAAGATTTACATTAGTATTGTCACTGATTTTAATAATGATAACGTTGATACCTACATTAATAGGATGTGGAGGTAAGAGTAAAATAGTAAAGGGAACAAAGGAGAATCCTTTTGTTTTAGGGATAAGCCCTATGGCGGGATGGTATGCTTGGTATGGTATAGACCAATTTGGAATCTTTGAAGAGAATGGTGTATGTGTTAAAATTGAATATTTTCCTGTATATAGCGATTCTCTAACAGCTTTTTATTCTGGAAGAGTTGATGCAGTATGTATTGCTGGTTCTGATGCAATAGCACCATATAATGAAGGAGTAAATTTTGATATAGTTCTTGTTACAGATACATCTTATGGAGCAGATGGATTAGTGGTGAAAGATGGAATAGAAAGCGTAAAAGATTTAAAAGGAAAAACGGTTGCTACAGAAGTTGGAACCTTAGAGCATATGTTTTTGTTAAAAACTTTAGAAAAGTTTGATATGTCTGATAAAGATATTAACTTTGTTAATATGACAATAAATGATGCAGGTCCAGCATTCATTGCTGGTGGTGTTGATGCAGCGGTATTATGGGAACCAACACTTTCAATGGCTACAGCAGCAGGAGGAAATTTAATTTATAGTTCGAAGGAAACTCCTGGTTTAATTCCAGATACCTTAGCAGTGTCAGAGAGAGTTATGAATAGTAGTAATAAATATGTACAAAGAGTTATAGATTCATGGTTTGATGGTACAAAACTATTAAATAGTAGAGATGATATATTTATTGAATCAATAGCAGAGAAGGCAGAAATAAGCAAAGAAGAATATCTTAGTATGTTAGATGGTGTTACTATTTATGATAAAGAGATGAATGAAGAAATATTTACCGATGGTAAAGACTATAATCATCTAATTTATACGTTGGAAGATACATCAGAGTTTTTACTTGACGTTGGAATGATTGATAGGAAGCCTAAAGATTTAGAAAATCTTTTAAATAACAAATATATAAAAGGAGGCAAAGAACAATGATACGTATAAAGATAAGGCGTAAAATTGAAAAGAAAAAATATATAACTTTTTCAATTTTAACTTTTATAATAATCATAGGTATTTGGTCTTTAGTTAGTGGTTTAGAACTTATAGATACTATTTTTTTACCAACACCATTAAGTGTAGTTAAATATGCTATTAGTTCAATAAAAGACGGAGTATTGCTTCCTAATATGGGGATAAGTATATATAGAATAATGATTGGATTCTTTATTGCTGTTGTTTTAGGTGTACCTATAGGAATATTAGCAGGTACATTTAAACCTATAGAGGCTGTAGTAAGACCGTTATCTGAATTTATAAGATATATGCCAGTTCCAGCATTTGTACCACTTATTATGGTTTGGGTGGGAATAGGTGAAAGTGCAAAAATTACAGTAATTTTTATTGGAACATTTTTTCAGCTCGTATTGATGGTGGCAGATGATGCAAGGTCAGTACCAGATGATCTAATTAATGCTAGCTATACCTTAGGAACAGATACAAAAACAGCAATAACCAAGGTATTAATTCCTGCAATGATGCCAAGATTAATGGAAACATTAAGAATGATGATAGGATGGGCGTGGACATACCTTGTAAGTGCAGAGTTAGTAGCGGCTAGTAGCAGTTTAGGTTATAGCATTTTAAAAGCCCAAAGATTTGTTAAGACAGATGCAATATTTAGCGGAATTATAATTATAGGTCTACTAGGACTTATAACAGATAGAATTTTTGCAATAGCAAATAAGAAGTTATTCTATTGGGTAGAGGGAGGAAAATAATATGTTCGGATTAAAAAAGAAAAAATCACTACTACCGTCTTTAGATTCACATATTGAAGCGAACTTTGCCGATAGCAAAATATACGTAAAAGAAGTATCGAAGGTATATCATTCTGCTAAGGGGGATACTTTGGCGATGGATAAGGTTACAATGAATATTTTAAGTAATGAATTTGTATGTATCGTTGGTCCATCAGGTTGCGGTAAATCTACTCTTTTAAGAATGATTGGTGGTTTAGATGAAGTAAGTAGTGGAAATATAGTAATACATGATAAAGATATTATTGGACCAGGGGTAGATCGTGGTATGGTATTTCAATCCTATACATTATTCCCTTGGATGACTGTTGAGGATAATATAAGATTTGGATTGAAGCTAAAGAAAATGCCAAAAGATGAACAAGATAAAATAGTAGATAAATACCTTTCTGTAATAAAACTAGAAAAGTTCCGAAAAAGCTACCCAAAAGAGTTATCAGGTGGAATGAAACAAAGAGTAGCAATTGCAAGAGCATTAGCCAATAGTCCAGAAGTGCTATTGATGGATGAACCATTTGGAGCCCTTGATCCACAGACAAAAGCAGATATGCAACTTTTGATGAGAGAAATATGGCAAGTAGAAAAGCCTACTATAGTATTTGTTACTCATGATATAGATGAAGCTGTTTTTTTAGGAAGCAAAATTTGTGTACTAACAGAAAGACCAGGTAAGATTAAGGAAGAGATACCGATACTACTTACCTATAAAAGGACATTAGCATTGAAAGATACAGAAGAATTTATTGCATTAAAACATAAGGTAAATGGGTTGATTAATTATAGCAAATAAATGTAAATAAACGAAGTGTATAAGTTATTTATGCACTTCGTTTTAATCTACAATTAAAAATAAATCAGCAAAAGACATAGTGATTAAGGAACTAGAGTATTTTACCCATTAGAATTTCATCGACATATGTTCCATCTTTAAGTTTGAATGAATTTTTAATAGTGCCCCATTCTTCAAATCCATGTTTTTTATATATAGCTTGAGCTTTATAATTGTCAGAAAAAACACCAAGTTCCACCTGTTCATAGCCCATTAATTTACTTTGGTTGAGAATCTCATTTATAAGAATATTACCAATGCCAAGATTCCAATATTTTTCTTTGATGGAGATACCAAAACTTGCTCTATGTTTAAGTTTTATAAGATTATTAGAACAAGATATAGCTGCATTACCAGCAAGGTCATCATTAATAAAAGCCGCAATCATGAGATCGGTATCGCTATTCAAATGATCTCCAAGTATTTTTACTTCTTGATCAACAGTAAGAGTAATCTCTTCGGGGTATCTTGTCATAAAATGTGTTTCTCCTGAGGTCATTTTAAGATATTCAATCATTTTTGCTGCATCGTTTCTATTTGGACTTCTTAAAACACATTCAGTACCATCTTTTAATATGATTTTTTTAGCCTTAAATTCCATTATACTGAGCCTCCTTATGTACATCTGTAATTAACATAGTAGTATTAAACATTTTACCATATTTAATCTAATATGAATAATATTAGATATATAGAAAGAATAAAATCTAGTAAATATGTTATAATAGCTGTAATATTAAATTAAAAATAGTAATAAATAGGAGGATAATAATGATAGAATACAAATTTGATACTCAATTATTAATAGAAGGTAAAAATCTTTCAGAAGATGATATTAACGAATACATAACAAAAAATATAGAAGGAGATTGCTTACTTGCAGTTGGCGATGAGGAGTTAATAAAAATACATTTCCACACAAATACTCCTTGGAAAGTAGTTGAATATTGCGCATCATTAGGTGAGATTTATGATATTGTTATAGAAAATATGGAAAGACAAGCAAATGGTCTTAAAGGATAGGTATGCTATATGCACAAGTCTTTATTAAGCAATACTTTTAATACACGGTATTTAGGCGGAATTGTAGCTAAGAATAATATATTTTTACGTAGTGATGAACTAATATTGTTACACCTAAAGCAGAGCATATAGAGAAATTTTTAGATATGTTTCATAGCAGATATAACACAATAGAAGACTATCTTTCTCAAATTGCGTTAAGTAATGGTGAGATAAGAAAGTTAAAAAATAAGTTAATAAGTTATATAAAAGGTGGAATTCTATGATACTAGTATTTGGTATGAAAGAGATATATGGAGGGGTAGGATAATGAAAGGGAAATTATTGGGAGTTGGTGGGACTGGTGAGGTATTTGAAGTTAGTAAGGATAAAATATTGAAACTTTACTATAATAATGTAAATAGTGATGTTGTTAACTGGGAATATAACAAAAGTAAGACTTTATTTTCAGCGGGACTTCCGGTTCCTAAAGTATATGAGTTGATAGAAGAAGATGGAAGACTAGGAATCATTATGGAGAGAATTAATGGTAAAAGTTATCTTCAACGAATGATAGAATGTACTGTTTCTGGAGACACGGAAGAGGCGATAGAGTATGTTAAGCGCACTGCAACAATTTTAAAAACTTTACATTCCTATAAGGGAAGTATTGATGATACTATGGTTGATTCATTAAAACGCTCATTGGAAAGAGTATCTGGCTTGACACAGGAAGAACGCTTTAAACTTATTAGATTAATTAATTCGTTACCTCAACCAATATGTGTATGTCATGGCGACCCAAATCCAGGAAATATAATAGAAACACCTGATGGAGCTAGATTAATAGATTGGATGAGTAGCTTTAATGGTCATCCTTATTATGATATTGCGGATTTCATTGTAATGATGGAGTATGCACATATGACACCAGGTATTCCAGAAAATATATCTAAGTCAATTAAGGACTCTAGTAAATTAATGACAGATGTTATTATCAAGGAGTATGGCATAGGTGAAGAAAATTTAAATTTGTTAGATAGTTTTATTACAGTTGCATTACTTTCTAAACTTGGTGGTAGTTCTCCTGATAATGAAAAAGCTGTAGTTATAGTGGATTTACAAAAAAGATTAAAAGCTATTAATTAATAAAACTAATAGTTAGATACATGATAGTTTTATACATATAAAAAATAGCATAGGGGTGTTGTTAAATATGATAGGAGAGGCATTGGTAAGTGAGGTGTGTTACTAGGGGTACACCTATTTCGTAAGATATATTTTATATAGCAGACAATAATATATATAATGATTTTAAAGTAAAAAGGAGAATTATATGAATATTGTTATTATAGGTCTAGGTGGAGTTGGTGGTTATTTTGGTGGCAAATAGCAAAGCTTTTTATGAAGATAAGGAACTAAGTAATAAAGTTTTAAGTATCATGAAAGTTATAAAAAAGGTATCATTAAAAAAGAATATTGGATTATCAGAGGACATAGTTAGTATATCATATAATAAAGCTAAAAATTTTCCGTATGATACAAGAACCTCTTTTCAAAGAGATTATGAATCTAAAAAAGGAAAGGATGAAAGAGATATATTCGGTAAGTCATTAATTGAAATGGCTGAGAGATATAAGATAGATTATAAGGTAGTAGATGAAATTTATAGAAAGTTATAGAGATTTAAGGCGGTTATATTATGAAGGATTTTCCTGATTTTATGAAAAGTAAAATGAATCATATTGATAGTAGTCAACAGAATACAAAAGATATAGATGGATATTATTTTGAAGGAAAAGATGGTAGTCAAATGGCTATTTGGACATGCTATTCTGATAGAGAATCAAAAGAACAGATACATGAATTTGATGAGTATACTGTTTGTGTAGCAGGCCAATATATTGAAATTTTCAATGGTGAAGAACATGTTTTAAATCCTGGAGATGAAGTTTTTGTACCAAAGGGAACACCTCATCATGGAAGAGTTAAAGCAGGAACTAGAACAATACATGCCTTCGGTGGGAAAAGAATAAAGACAGTTAAGTAATACTCACTATACATAGTATACTGGAAAGTATGAATATAATAGTGGAGATATTGTTGATGGGAAAATAAAACTGGGTAATTATTAAATAAATATACATGGTTAGAGCAGACATTTGACTGCTCTAATTTTTTTACATAATATTGACAAATATAGTATCTTGCATTACAATATAATCTATATTGCAATACAAGATACTTGGCTGGAGGTGATAAAATGATACCATCACAAATGCTTAAAGGTATGTTAGAGGGATGTATTCTAGAGATTATTAATAAACAAGAGACATATGCATATGAGATATCTGAGAAGCTTAGTAAATATGGATTTGGCGAAATATCGGAGGGTACAATATATCCTATAATATTAAGATTACAGAAAAATGAAATGATCAGTTCTACTTTAAGAGATTCTAATAGTGGACCTAAAAGAAAATATTATAATCTGACTTCAAATGGTATAGAGGCATTAATACAATTTAAAAGTAATTGGAGAGAATTAAATAATGCAGTAAATCAATTATTGAAAGGGGATAATAACAATGAAAAAGCGATGTAGGGAATTGATGAAAAAAAATAATAAAAGAGAAGAAGCGATTCATGAAGACAATGATGAAATTTATACTAATATGATAGTTTATCTCAGAGGTTCAGATATGACAGAATATAATCAAGAATTAGTAAGGGAAGATTTAATTGAAATGATTCTTGATGGACAAAATCGTGGAGATGATATACAAAAAGTTATAGGTGATAATTATAAAGAAATATGTGATGAGATTATAGAAAGTATGCCAAAGAAAACAAAGTTACAAAAAATAGGTGATTTTATAGAGACGTCGCTTATGATTATTTGGATTTTGGGGATAATTGCTATAGCTCAAACAGTTATAAGCAACTTTATAGTGGGTAAAGGAAACTGGGAAGTAAATCTAACTTTAGGATACATTATTAATATGATAATAATAATTCTTTCTGCGAATTTAATTGTTAAATACATTTGTAAAACTGCTTTTAATAATGATAGTAAAAAGGTTTCGTTTATAAAAACATGGATTATATGTGCCATAGTTTTAGGTGCTTTTTTTATTAGCTCATATTATTTAGATTACACTATAGTGAATGTTTCTCTAATATTTGCAATTTTTGTTGTGATAATAGCGTTTATTTTAGAAAGAGCATTATCCATGTACAGCGAATAGAAATAGTATTGATAAAAAATGTGTCCTCTGGGGACACATTTTTTCTTTAAATACTCTTACACTTCAAAAATCATACCATCATAAGCAAAGGAAATATTATTATACAATTTTATCCTGTACACTATAGAATCTTTCATTTATATTTTTAGTACTAAAAAATAAATGGAAAGAGGACAAAAATATGACAAGAAAGATAATATTAAATTTAGCTATGAGCATAGATGGATATATAGCAGATGAAGATGGTGCCTTTGATTGGATTGTAGGAGATGGTGATAGATCTTTAGATACTGAAAATAAGTGGGATTATAATGAATTTTTAGAGTCAATTGATATAGTAGTGATGGGCAAAAAGTGTTATGACCAAGGATTTTTAGATGATTTCAAAGATAAAACTATTTATGTAGCTACATCTGAAGCTATTGATGATTATGATAACATTCATTTTATAAATAATAATATTTGCGATGTTATATTAGAAGAGAGTAAGAAAGAAGGTAAAGATATTTTTCTTTTTGGAGGAGGAGTACTAGTTGATAATTTTATAAAGAAGAATGTTATTGATCAGTACATTATCGGAATAATTCCTACTATATTAGGTAAAGGTAGACCTTTATTTTTAGAAGATAACCCAAAAATAAATCTACATCTAGATCAATATATTTTAGATAATGGCATCGTTATATTAAAGTATTCAAAATGTGGAAGAGTTTAATGAAAATTTAACAGACACTAAACATAAAGGAAACAAAAATCATTTATTATGGAGTTATAGAAAATAGTAAATTATTAAAGGAGATGCTTATGGAACAAATGGTAAAGAGATTTCAATCAGATTTATTATCAGAAACTCCTGTAATTACAACTACTCCATCAATGAATTTTTATAATAGGAAAAATACTAATCAAAGTTTAAGGTTAGCCATAATTAGTGATATACATTTATTTCCTAAGTCTTTATTAAAGAAACAAGGAGAAAATTTTAGAAAATATTTATGTAATGATAGAAAAATGCTATTGGATAGTGAAAAGATCCTTGATGCTGCAATGTTGAAGATAATTGAAGAAGAGCCAGAGGTAGTATTAATAACTGGCGATTTAACAAAAGATTCTGAGAAGGAAGCTCATAATATGCTAGCGAAGAGACTTAATATTCTATTGAAAAAAGGTATTAAGGTTTTTGTTATCAATGGAAATCATGATATTAATAATCCAGAAGCTTGTATGTTTATAGAAGATCCTAAGAATATAAATAAAGATAAAAAAGTTACTGTAGATACTATATTATCTGAAGATTTTAAAAGGATATATAGTGATTATGGTTATAGCAATGCAATAGCGATTCATGAAGGATCGCTATCTTATGTAGCGCAGCTTAATGATGGATATAGAGTAATTGCTATTGATAGTGGAACTTATGGTGATGATTCAAGTGAGCAAGCTACGGAAGGATATTTTAGAGATGGCTTAGTTCAGTGGGTCGTAGAACAAATAAAAATAGGAAGAGATGCTGGTGATGAAGTTATTGGAATGATGCATCATGGGATAATAGAACATTTTAGAGGGCAAGGAGATGTTTTCCCTTCATATTTAGTTAAGGGGTGGGAAGAAGTTTCAAAAATATTTGCTGATGCTGGAATGAGATATATGTTTACGGGACATTTTCATGGACAAGATATAGCATCTATCACAACAGAACATGGAAATACTCTTTATGATATAATGACAGGATCTCTAGCAACAGCACCATCTCCAATAAGAATAGTAACTTTAAATAAGGACGTTGATAGTATTGAAGTAAATAGTCATTTTATTGATAAAATCGAAGGAAATGATAACTTTAGAGAGTATGCTACTAAGTTTTTAAAAGATGGAATTCCTGATATGGCAGTATCACTATTTCAAAGTATTTTATTAGATAATATTAAAAAAGAAAAAATTGCTTTAAATGATATATTAATTGAAATAGGTTGTATGAATCCTATGATAGTAGAGTGTATTAAAGCTAATTTAAAACAGTACAATATTGATGAATATTCCACATATATTGCAAGCTATGCCATAAAAGATTTCGTGATAGCAGTAACAGAAGAGATTAGAAATATTTATGTAACAGAAAATATAAAGTTAATGGATGTTATACAATATTGCTTAATGGAAGTCTATAATGGTGATGAAATATATTCCGATGAAATGAAATTAGTAAGAAGTATAATTGCAGAAGGGGTAGTAATACCTAACGCAATATTAGAAATAATAAATAACCATAAGAAAAAACTCGGTATTGTTGGAATGGCAATGAAAAAAGAATATATTAGAAGCTTTTTAGATTCTAAGGTATATGGAGATATTTCTATAGGTAAATTAATCTCTATGAAATTGGCTGATCTTATGGATGCATTACTGGAAAAAAGTAATCTTAGTGATAATGATTTAATATTATATCATGGAGATATAATAAGTGAAGTAGAATCTATTGCTCAATAAACACAATAAAAAGTCAGCACTTCGCTGACTTTTTATTGTGTCTTTTTATTAGAAATCAGTGAATCTGTTAGAGTTACTATAAATTCATGATATTCAGGAAGCTATTTTACTAATAATTTAATTTCAAGAAGTTGCATTTCAATATCCATAATTTCTGAATTAGTATCTGAAAATAGAGGAATTTTTGCTTCATTGACCTTATTTTTCAACTGTACTATTGAGTTTTGTAATGTTTCAACAAGGTTTTGAACATCAAGCCATTGTTTTTTCATTTCTTTATTATGATTATTTAATATTGAGGCAAAAGTTAGTATATTAGAATAGTTAACAACCTTTTCTTCTTCTGTATTTAGCACATCTAAAATATCACTAAGCTTGAGTTCACCATTTTTATACTTCTTAAAAACATAACAGAGAGGTCCACCGATACTTACAGTAAATACGCTAGTCAATAGCTGAATAACACTCTTTTCGCTATTAATAGAAGCTGAAAGAGAAGCATGATTTTTAGCAGTGGAATCAGTATTCGAAGCAATGGCTGAAGATATGCTATGGAGAATATTTATTTCTAGCTCATTAGATTTTGTAACATTTATTTGTATATCATCAGTTAAAGGGTAGGTAATTGGGCATTTAGATAATGAAGTATTGATATTATCGTATTCTTTTAGCATTGACATAATATTGGTTTTATCATTTTCTGATATAGTATTAGATTTTACTAAGTCGTCTAAATTGTCATAAGCTGATGTTAGATACTCATTATATTTAACTTTATAGATATCTTCATTAGTAAGAAGATAAAACTTTTGACTATTTCCTAAATTTACAATTATTGTTTTAAATGAATCTAATGATGAAATTTTTGTTTTAGTTTCTGATAAGCTTTCAACTTTAGAAGATAATGAATTATGAGTAAAGATTGCATAAGCATTTATTGCAAGCAAAAATATAATAAAGATTCCTATTAAAAATATAATAAGTTTTCGAATATTTTTCATTTTCTTCACCTTTTCCTTTAATATATTGTATTCAAAATATGTACAAGGGAAACTTTATATTTTCTTTATTTTTATATCAGCAATTCTAAAGAATCCTTAGATAAAATTGTAGTTATTAAAAGAGAATTGGATGTGAAAAGATGATAACTATAAGGAATTTATCTAAAGAATTTAAAGGAGATAGTGGAAGTTTTAAAATCTACGTGACGTGTATTAAATTTTTATTATAAAATATTGACATAATATAAGGATACTTGTACAATGTTATTGTTCATCGGAGGGTGTTATAATTATTTACGATTATGCGCTGGATAAGATGGTAAGTGAAAGCTTACTAACTTATCCAGCTTTTTTGCTTTGGGGAATTTTTATCAATAAACAATTATAGGAGGAGATTAAATTTGAGTAATCTAACAAAAGGTAAAATAAGTACAACTTTATTAAAATTTGCAATACCATTTTTATTTGCCAGCTTATTGCAAGCTCTGTATGGAGCAGCAGATCTATTTGTAGTAGGTCAATTTGCAGATTCTGCATCAGTTTCTGCTGTGGCTATTGGAAGTCAGGTAATGCAAACAATAACAGGTATAATATTAGGTATTTCTATGGGTGGTACAGTACTGATTGGAAGACGTATAGGAGAAAAAAAACATGGAGAAGCAGCTAAGGCTATTGGTTCTTTAACTGTTTTATTTATAATAATCGCAGTAATTCTAACACCGTTAATGCTTTTAGCAACTGATGGAGCTATTACGTTAATGCATACACCTATGGAAGCAGTTAAGTACACAAAGGAATATATTATTATTTGTACATTAGGTATTCCTTTTATAATTGGCTATAATGCAGTCAGTGCCATATTTAGAGGTTTAGGAGATTCTAAGACACCAGTATATTTCGTATTAATAGCTTGCGTAATTAATATAATTGTTGATGTTGTTTTAGTTGGTATATTCAAATTTCATGCTATTGGAGCAGCAATAGCTACAGCTTCATCGCAAGGAATAAGTTTCATAATTGCTTTATTTTATATTATTAAAAGAGGTTTTAGCTTTAAAATTACAAGAAAAGATTTTAGATTAGATAAGGAGTCTGCTAAATGTATATTAAAGGTAGGGTTTCCTTTAGCACTGCAAGATGCTCTGATTAATGTATCATTTTTAATTATTACTGCTGTAATAAATACTATGGGATTGGTAGCTTCAGCTGCCGTTGGAGTTGTTGAAAAAATTATTGTTTTTGCTATGCTACCACCTACATCTTTTGGCTCTGCAGTATCAGCAATGACAGTTCAAAATATAGGGGCTGGAGAAAGGAATAGAACTGCAAAGGTTCTTCGTTATGGAATAATATATTCATTGATTTTTGGGATTATAGCAACAGTATATTCGCAAATTTATCCAGAAACATTAACAGCTATGTTTACAAATGATCCCGAGGTAATTAAAGCATCTAGTCAGTATTTAATGTCTTTTTCAATTGATTGCATTATGGTAAGTTTTGTATTTTGTATAAATGGATATTTAAGTGGTATGGGTAAATCTACAATTTCACTTATACACAGCTTAATAGCTACTTTTGGTTTTAGAATTCCTCTGACTTTATTAATAAGTAAAATATCTGGTGTAACTCTTTATGAATTAGGATTTGCAGCACCGATTTCTACACTTGTTTCTATAGTAATATGTTTTTTCTATCTTAGGTGGCAAAACAAGAGTGAAGTAAATAATCCTATATTAAGATAAGAAATTAATTAAACATCAAGTATCATTTACGACAAAAATAGTACTTTTTACGACGTATATATTGACAATTAAACAAAAAATAGTTAACTTGTACTAGTATTTAACATATGACAAGTAGATTTATAACTTGTTATCATTACTAGAAATTTTATCATAAAGATAAGGGGAAGAAAAATCTATGAAAAGAGTAAAAATTTTAGTTAGCTGTATTGTGGCTACGTCAATGTTATTTCAAGGAGGAGTACCTTCAGTAACTAAAGCAGCAGAAAATTATTTTAGTGAAAATTTTGAGAATGGTAGTTCAAATTGGACAACTAGAAATGGAAATTGGTCAATAAAAACTGATGACAGTAAAGTATATAATCAATCAGATCTTAAGAAGGAAGCAATAGCAACAAGGGGAGATGAAAACTGGACTGATTATACTGTAGAAGCAGATATTAAAGTTGAAGATTTTAATGGGTCAAATAGAGCTATGTTATGTGGTCGTTATACTGATCAAAACAATTATTATGCAGTAAGTTTAAGTAGCAAAAATGGTGGAATTGTTGAACTTAGAAAAAAAAGTAAATGGTAAATCAACTACTATAGAAAAAATTTCTACTTCAATAAAAGCTGATAAATTATATAATGTTAAATTAAAACTTAAAGGAAGTACTATTAAAGTATATATAGATGATGAAATCATAATAGAAAGTGAAGATACTTCATTAACAAAAGGTGCCGTAGCATTGCTTTCTAGTAAAGTAAATGTAAGTTATGATAATGTCGTTGTTACTGGTAGTAGTTATTCTAATAACGTCGATTCTGAAAATGGATCAACAACAGATGAACCAACTACTGATAATAATGAATCAATAGATACACCAAGTACATCAGTGACAGAATTAAGTAGCTATTCATTAACAGGCTTTGGTGGAGAAAATGAGGGGGGCGGAGTTATAGATGAAAGTAGCCCTTATTATAAAAAAGTCACTAATGCAACTGAACTTGGACAAGCATTAAAGAAAAAGTCCACTGTAAAAGTAATTGAGATTGCTAATGATATAGATTTAGGATGGAATGTGATACCGGATGAAGCTAAGGTAGCACCTTTTAAAGAAAATGCAGAGGCATTAACTCATCCAATATTAAAGGAGACTGGAGTAAGTGAAATCGTAGTAGACGGATTTGATGGACTTACTATATATTCTAAAAATGGAGCAAAGTTAACTCATGGTGGAATTACTATAAAAAGATCAAAGAATGTAGTAATAAGAAATATAGAATTCGATGAGCTTTGGGAGTGGGATGAAGCTACTAAAGGTAATTACGATGAGAATGATTGGGATTACTTAACACTAGAGCAATGTACTAATGTTTGGATAGATCATTGTACTTTTGGTAAGGCTTATGACGGTGTAGTAGATTCTAAGAAAGGGACTACGGGAGTAACAATTTCATGGTCTAAATTCTTGTCTGGTGATTCAAATCCAGAATTTATGGAAGCTATGTTTGATGAATTAGAAGCTAATAAATCAGAGTATCCTATGTATGCTGCTATAAGAGAGCAAGGATTAACTAAAGATGAAATAATGAAAGTAGCATCTCCACAAAAGAAAACTCATTTAATTGGAGCTACTGAAATGGCAGAAGATAATGAGGATTTAGAATTAACATTACATCATAATTATTATAAAGATTCTCAAGATCGTATGCCAAGACTTAGAGGTGGTAACGCTCATGTATATAATATAGTTATGGACTCAGAAAATGCAAATAATCTTAAAAAATTAATACCATCAAAAATTTCATCAGCACTTAAGTCTAAAGGGTATAAGTTCGGTATAACTAGTAATGGTGCAATTTCAACAGAAAATGGTGCAGTATTATTAGAAAAGAGTGCTATATTAGGAGTAGCATCTCCAATAAGAAATAATCAAAAAGATGCATCTGATTCAGACTACACAGGAAAAATAGAGGCTATTGATACTATATATGAATATGGAGATATTTCCTTTAGAGGTGATAGTACAGAAAAAGATAGTCCATTATCACCAGAACCAGCAGAAGTAAAAGAGTTTTCATGGAATAATATGTCCTCTTTACCTTATGAATACAAAATGGATGATCCATCTACATTAAAAGAAAAGTTAACTGGAGAAAATGGAGCAGGTGCAGGACAATTAAATTTAAGTAATGAAAATTGGATGAAAACAAAATATTAAGAGAAAATAGGTTGAGCATATCATCAAAATATGCTCAACCTATTTTTAATTTCTAAAAAATGTTAGAATTTTAATAAAGGAGGAATGAACATGGTATATAGGCAAACAGCAATATATAAATTTCTTTATTATTGTAATGAACGTAATTTAGAAAAAATAGTAGTAGATTGTGGAGCGGGGGGAAGTATGCCTCCACTTGGTATTTTTTATACTGAAGGATATAAAACAATAGGTATTGAAATGGATGATAACCAAATCGCTCTTTCTAAAGCTTTTGAAAAGGAAAATAATATGAATTTAAATATAATTAAAGGTGATATGCGAAAACTTCCATTTAATGATTGTGAGATTCCATATATATATTCCTTTGGTTCTATATTTCATATGACGAAGAAGGATATAAAAATTGCTATTAATGAGATTAAAAGAGTAATGATAGATGATGGGTTATGTTATATAAATTTTTTATCAAAAGAAGATTTCAGATACGGTGAAGGCAAAAAAATTGGTGATGGAGAATACATACAAGAAGAAGGAGGTAATAAAGTAATACATTCATATTTTGACGATGATGAAGTAAAAGAATATTTTAATGATATGACTATTATATATAAAGAAAATAGGATATATGAGAGAATATATAATGGTGAAATGATAAGACAAGGAGCCATAGATTATATAGTAAGAAAATAAAGTTAGTTATATGGTAAATTATATAGATAAAAATGTGTATTTAAGGGAATGGGAATTTAATGAGAAGAAAGATTGGATTATTGGTTGGTATACTTTTAAACATTTGAAAATAAATCCTATAAACAAATTGAAAGGGAATTTATTTAAAAGAACAACTTTTAAGAAATAATAGTTGTACGTGACGTAATATTGAAATTTATAAATCAATATTTACGTCACGTATTTTTTTAATTAGTATGCAACTTTATTAATTTTTAGGATGTCTAATAAGTGTGACCCATGGGAAATGAAATTGCAGAAAAAATAATTATGTTAGATCAATAAAATAATAAATACTGAGTTAAGATATCCATTTTATGAATATTATTATATTGATGAGAAATTATATATTTAATATAAGGAGGTAATATTGAAAAAGAAGAAAAAGAAGCATTGTTCATGTAAGTTTCAGGATTTCAAGTTACCTCCTTGTGCAGAGTTTTTAGGAAATGTTAATCCTTTAGTAAGTGATGGACATGTTATATATAGAAATACTAATAGACTTTATTTTTTCCTTTGCTTTAATGACAATGGAGATATTGGGAAGACTTATAATCCCGCAGAACCACTTACTTTTAATAATATACATGGTGGATGTCTACAAATAGAGCCTTATCTTTTTTTTATAGGGGCATATATAAATGAATTTCAAAAAGGAAACATAACAAATTTTAGTGAGATAAAAATACATGATGATAATAATGCAGATGAATTTATTAAAAGTGTTTTATCAAATACTTATGAGATAAATAACGTAAATAACGCAGTAGTTCCAACATTATCTTATGTTATATCTAATTCCAATGCTATTCTTCCTTTATTTAGTGCATATATAGAAATTAGCCCAATAAATTACTATATTATCTTGATGCTTAACAGATTTTATGGTGACTATGGATTACTATTTGGAGATAACTCCTACGTGACCAATGATTTTGTTAATGCTACTTTGGCAAGTATTTTCTTTCAATGTAAATAAAAGGTGATATTAATGTAGATAAAGTGTAAATAGGGATGTTGCATAATGAATTATATAAATTCATTATCCGGGGAAATTAATAGTGATTGAGAATTAAAAGAATGGGCTTCGCAGCAAGTTTTTATTTGTTAATGCGACAGCCCTTTGATGATAACTAATGAATAGTAAAATACATGAAAAATACACCTTAAAAAGGTATATTCTATTAATTGGTGATTTTATCAATAAATCTTACAATTTCAATAGTAAAATTCAACCCATCTTCAACATCTTCTTTTGTTGCAATTAAAGGATCTTTAGCAGGATATCTTGTTTCAATATAGTACTCATTCAGAAATGCACAATCCTTGATATATTTTCGAAACTCTTTATGATACTCATTAGCTTTTTTACATAATTTTATTAAGCTATTGCCACCTTGTAGCACACCTGTCTTATATATTAAAAATCCTTTTAAATATTTTCTACACATTGTTGTAGGTGGAATAGCACGAGTCCAAAATCTGCACCATGCTCAAATAAAATTTTAGCTCCTTGTAGATCTTTATTGCCAATTTCAAACCACTCTTTATGTTTTAGTGTATCAACCATATAGTACTACTCCTTCTCTATTTATTAATGATGCAAAAGTTGCTGTATCTTGAATATATTTAATCCATTCAGTTTCTCTATATAATATAAAATCAATATCTCTATAAGATTCTATATTTATAAGCATATCCATTAGTCTATTTTTTTTATTATCATAGTCGCCTATTACACATAAATCAATATCGCTATCTTTTTTTGCAATTCCTTTAGCACATGATCCGAAAAGTATTATTTTACTTGGATTATAGAGTTTAATTAATTGATTTTTAATATCTTCTATTTCCTCAATAAATGGAATCATATTTTCTCCTTTAAATATAATTGATCTTAATAATTTATAATAAAGTAATTATAACATAACTTTATGAGACATTTAATATAATTAGTTTAGTAAAAAATAATAAGTTGATGCATCTATATTAATATTTAAAATTAATCTAATTTTAATCTTTCTTATAATTTCTATTAATTTTATCAGACTATTATAGAACTATAGTAAATAAATGGAGATGATTTAAATGGAAAGAAAAGAAATGATTGAAAAGTTAATGAATAAGGCTAATGTGTCTTATGAAAAAGCAGAGGAAGCATTAGAAAAATGTAATTGGGATATGCTAGATGCGATAATTTATTTAGAAAGAGAGAAAATAGAAAAAGAGGAAAGTAAAGCTGTAGTATGTGTGCCAGAGGTACACAAGGAAAATGAAGGACATGATGGGTTAGGGAGACTTCTAGGAAGAATATTTAAATTTATAGGTAAGATAATTAGAAAAGGTAATGTAAATTACTTCCATATAAATAAAGAAGGTAAGGAACCTATAAAGATATCTATTACAATATCTACAGTATTACTGATACTTGCATTTTGGCCTGTGATGATACTTCTTATAATTGGATTATTCTCAGGATATAAGTACTCAATTAAAGGAAAAGATATTAAATGCAATGAAGTAAATAATGTCTTTAATAAAGCATCAGAAGCTGCTGATAGCATTAAAAATAATTTTAATGAAGGATATAAAAATTGATAATTTTAACTAATGAAAGGCTATTAGCATGATAATAGCCTTTTTTCTACTTAATGGATATAATATAATTGAAGTGATAGTAAATATTAAAAAATGTCTCGGAGGAGCGAAAATGGATGATTTTTCGATTGTAGAGAAGCTTAAAGATAAAACTAATATTAGCTATGAGGAAGCAAAGGAAGCATTAGAGAAGTCCAATTGGGATATTCTTGATGCAATGGTGTTTTTAGAAGAAAAAAAGAAAATAGAAGCACCTTCTGTAAGCGTATATTTTACAAACAACAGTAATATAAGTGAAGAAAAGAATCATGATGATGAAAAAATAGAAGAAAGTAATATTAAAAGAAGGTCTAATGGAATATTTGAATTTATATGTGATGTTATAGATAAATGTAACAACACTTTTCTTGTAATAAAGAAAAGAGAAAAGTTAATACTTAAACTTCCTATGACAGCAATCATATTACTTATGTTATTCAGTTTTGGAACACTTGTAATTTTATATATAGTGGCACTTTTTTTTGAAATAGATTTTTCAATAGCAAGTAAAGATGTTAAAACAGATAAAGTTAATAATGTTTTTAATGAGATATCAAAGTATGCAAAGGAAATAAAGAATTTATTAAAGAAAGGAAAGAAAAATGACTAAAATTTTAATAATTGAAGATGAGGAGAAGATTGCAAGATTTACTGAGTTAGAATTGGTTCATGAAGGGTATGAAGTAGTAAAATCAAATAATGGACGAGATGGGCTAGAAATAGTGGAAAATGACAATATTGATTTAGTGCTTCTTGATATAATGATACCAGAAATTAATGGACTAGAGGTTTTGCGTAGAATAAGGAAGTTTTCAGAGTTGCCAGTTATAATGTTGACTGCGAGAGATGCTGTAATGGATAAAGTTTCAGGTCTAGACGCTGGTGCTGATGATTATATAACGAAACCTTTTGCTATAGAGGAATTATTAGCGAGGATAAGAACAGCACTTAAGAGAAAAGTTGTAGTTAAGGAAGAGAAGAAGGATGTAATCGCTTGTGGGGATTTATTATTAGATAAAAGTAGACATAAGGTAACCTTTAGAGATAATGAGATAGAATTAACAAAAAGAGAGTTTGATTTATTGCAAACATTAATAGAAAATAAGAATATAGTTTTGACGAGAGATGTGTTGATGGAAAAAGTTTGTGGATATGATTATTTTGGTGAGACAAATGTAATAGATGTTTATATAAGGTATCTAAGAGCAAAAATAGATGATGTATTTAATAAAAAAATGATACATACAGTGCGTGGTGTGGGGTATGTAATAAAGGATGAATAAAGAAAACCCTAAAAAGAAAGTAACATCTATTGCTATAAAACTAAATTCTAGTTTTGTAAGAAAGCTATTTGCAAAATTTCTTATAATAGATATATTTATACTAATTGTTATAGTAGGCTATTATTTAAAAATACAAGAAGTGAACTATTATGGTGAATTTATATCGAATGCAGAAAGAGTGACTGATTTTTTTCCTATAGAGACAGCTACATATACTGTTACTTGGGATGATGGAAAAACTATGGTAAAGGATATTAGTAGTTTTTTATTAATATTAAAACAAATATTTATTAAGATTATAGGTTTTCAAGGAATATTAATAATTTATGAAATTATTTTTGGTACAAGCAAAATAAGAAAAAAGCTTAAGCCTCTTGATGATATTGCGGAAACAGCAAGTAGGCTTAGTGAGTTGGCTTTTAATGAAGAAAAGGTACAAAGTTTAGAAGAAGCTATTTCTAAAATAAGTCCTGTAGTATCAAATGAGAAAATAAGCACTGGAGATAGCGAATTACACGGATTGGAAGTTGCTATAAACAATTTACTTGATAGAATGAGAGAATCTTATAGACAACAAGCAAGATTCGTTTCGGATGCTTCTCATGAATTGAGAACTCCAATATCTGTAATACAGGGATATGCAAATATGCTAGACCGATGGGGAAAAGAAGATGAAAAGGTCCTCGATGAATCTATTAATGCAATAAAAAGTGAAGCGGAAAATATGAAAAACTTGGTGGAACAATTATTGTTTTTAGCTAGGGGAGCTAATGGAAAAACTAAGCTTAGCTATAAAAAGTTCATATTAAATAATATGATACAGGAAGTAGTAGAAGAATCTAAAATGATTGATAAAAATCATATTTATACTTATGAAAATTCAGAAAACATTGAAGTTTATGGTGATGAAGCTTTTCTTAAGCAGACAATTCGTATATTAATAGAGAATGCTATGAAGTATACAGGAAAAGGGGAAGTAATAAAATTAAAGACAGGTATTAATGAAAAAGGAGAACCTTATTTTGCAGTACAGGACAATGGTATAGGTATGGAAGAAGAAGAGGTAACACACATATTTGAACGATTTTATAGAGCGGATACTGTGAGAGATAGAAAAGAGGGAGGTACTGGTCTTGGATTATCTATCGCTAAGTGGATTATAGATAATCATAATGGATATTTTTCTGTACTTAGTAGAAAAGATATTGGAACTAGAATCACTGTATATTTACCAATGTTATCAAAGGAGAGGGAGTAATTATGAGTAAATTTAGTATTGGAATGTTTGCGGCATATAATGAGAAGAAATTTAAAAGGGATTTTAGAGATGATTTCTTTGGATTAGAAATATGTTTATTCGAAAACGAGGAAGATATAGATAAAATAAAAGAATTATCAGAGAGTAAAAATATAAAGTATGGAATTCATTTTCCCTTAAGAGCTGGAATATACCCTCTAAGAGATCCGCAATTTTTAACTCTAAATGAGGAGACAAAAAATGAGGTCTATAAGATTATAGAAGATGAACTTAATTATATTCATAAAAAGGATTTAAAGCCAGAATATATTTTATTTCATTTTCCAAAGCCAGCTATTTTAAAAGAAAGTTTTAACTTAGAAAATTGGAGATTTTATGACAGAAGTGAATATTGCTATGAAGATGAATATTCTTTTGATAATTTTAAGAATAATATAGAAAAACTTTTTAAGTGGTTATTAATTAAAAGTAGAGAATATAACTTTACTCCAGTATTAGAGCTTGATGCATTAAATAAATATATTACTGATAGTAAATTCTTAGAGGAATTATTAGAAAAGTATAACGAAATAAAATTGTGCTTAGATACAGGAAGGCTACATGCACAGCATATAAATGATAAAGATTTTAATGAGATAGATATAATTAAAAGATTCTCAAAATACACAAAAGTGATTCATTTATGGAATGTACAAGTCGAAGGAGATTCTGATAGTAGTCATTATCCTGCATTACCAACATTAAGAGAAGAAGATGGATGGGCACCTATTGAAAAGTATCTAAATATCATAAAAGAAGAAAACCGTGATATTATAGTACTTTTTGAACATAGATCAGAAAAGGTTAACGATGAAGAATTAGAAAGTTGTTATCAATGGATTAGAAATATTTTAAGATAGACATTTGTTCTATCTTAATTTTTTTACAAAAATATTGCAATAATAGACCGAATGGTCTATTATTATATCAGGAGGTATTTTATGGTAGATATTACAAAGGGAGAGAAAAGTAAAGGGAGAATTATTGAATGTGCCGCAGAATTATTTTTAAAAAATGGATATAACAATACAGGTATAAAAGAGATTTTACAAGAAACACAATTACCAAAAGGTTCATTCTACTATCACTTTAAAAGTAAAAAGGATTTGGCTATTGAAGTAGCAGATTACTATAAAAGTAAAATAGGTAGCTGGATTTTGAGAATTTCAGAAGATAAAACATGGAACGATTTTATAGATAACCTAATAGAAGATATTATAAGTGATGCTAAAGAGGGAAATTATTATGGTTGTCCATTTGCAACAATAGCATCAGAAATGGCTTTTCTTGATCCAGAGATGGTACAATCATATTCTATGCCGATGATGAATCTAATATCAGTTTTTTCAATGGTATTAGAGTTCTCAGGTATATCAAAAGAACAAGTAGAAAGTGATGCAAAAAAAGCATTTGCATTATTTGAGGGTTATGTAATGTATTATAGGGTTACTAAGGATATCGAAATATTAGAAACATTAAGAGAGCAATTAAAAAATATATATTAGGAGGTTATTATGAAAGAGGTTGAAGTATTAAAAAGTGCTGAAAATTATTCAGTTGGCAATATAGGAAAATTTGGTGAATTAGGGCAATATGAATATTATCATCCACTTACCAAGTTTAATATACCAGGAAAAGTTTTTGTGGGGGAATCATTAGATATGACTTCAATTGAAATGTCAGTTCAGTTATTAAAAGCTGGCGGTGAAATACCTTTTGATCATAAGCATAAAACTAATGAAGAAATATACGTTGTTATAAAAGGAAATGGTGAATTTATAGTAGATGATGAGAGAATACCAGTTAAAGAAGGTTCTGTTATTAGAATTGGTACCAAAGCTAAAAGGAGATGGAGAAACAATTCTGATAGTGATTTAATAGTTATGGTAATACAAGGAAAAGAGAGATCATTAGTAAATTATAATGTTTCTGATGGATATATGGAATGATATTTTTCTATAATCAATAGATTGAGTTCATAAGTATTATTAACAATAACATGATTATAAACAATTTATTAACTATTTGTATTTAATTGACTTTTAATATAATAGTGATAGTATTAAATATAAATAGGGGGTGGAATAGATGAAGGACGATAAAGATAAGGTATTTAAATTATCTGAAGGATTGGCAGAGTTTGTTTTTAGATTTTATGGTGAATTACAGGAGTCATCACATGAAGTAGGAAAAGTAAAAGTTAATTCACATTCTTTTAATATTTTGCTAAGTTTAAATAGACAGAAAGATAAAATGTTATCAATGAGTAAAATATCTAATTATCTACAAACTACGAAACAGCAGTTATCGAAATTACTTAATGATCTAGAAGATAATGGATATATTGAGCGTATTAGATATAAAACAGATAGAAGAAATGTTTATGTAAAGTTAACAGAGTATGGAATGAAGTATTTGTTTAATTTAAAAGAAGCTTTTGCAGAAAAGTTGGATTGTGAGATATCTAAATATTCTAATGATGATATAGATATATTATCAGATGTAATTATAAAATTAAATTTATTATTTCAAAAACATCAGGGGGTATAGTTACATGGAAGGATATTCACTAAACCAGTGGTTATTATTTTTTTTCATCTATTGTTTCATAGGTTGGATTTGGGAGTCATGTTATGTTTCGGTTGAAAATAAAAAATGGGTTAATAGAGGATTTTTGAGAGGACCTATGTTGCCTATTTATGGATTCGGCGCAATTATAATATTAGTAGCTACAATACCTGTAAAAGAAAATCTTATTTTAGTATTTATATTTGGAATGATAGCAGCTACTATTTTGGAGTATTTTACTGGAGTCATAATGGAGAAGATTTTTCATGTTAGGTATTGGGATTATAGTGATGAAGCTTTTAATTTTCAAGGGCATATATGTCTTTTATGTTCTCTTGCTTGGGGTGCATTTTCAATATTAATGATAAAGGTAATTCATCCACCAATAGAATATATTGTTTTTATGGTACCTGATATAATTATTGAAATAATGGCTTTATTTATTCTTGTATTATTTACAATAGATACAGTACAATCTGTTAATGATGCTATGGATTTAAAAGATACATTAGCAAGATTAACGGAAGGAAATGAGACAGTTAAACACATTAAAAAGAGACTTGAAGTGATGGCTGCTTTTATTAATGAAGATGTAAAAGAGATAGAAGAGAAGTTTATGGATAAGATATCTGTAAATCAAGGGAAGAATGAAATTAGAAAATTAAGTAGGAAACAGATTTTTGAAAGGAATCTTGAAAGAAGTAACAAAAGAAAAACAGAGATTTTAGAATTTATGTCTGAAAATATAAATAAATATATGGGTAAGTTAGAAAATGTTGCAGATAAACCTACACAACAATATGAAAAGTTTAAAGCAGAATTATTAGACTGTTTAGCAAAAATAAAAAAACAAGAGAAACATGTTAGTAAAATGGAAAGTAAAGCTTATATTCATTCGATAAATATATTACGTAGAAATCCAGGAGCAAAGGCTAAAAAGTATGAGGAAGCTATGAAAGAAGTAAAAGATCTTGAGAAAAGACCAGATATTTAAGGAAAGGAGTAATAATAATCAATGGATATAAAAAAGGAAAATACGTTGCGATTAATATATGGAAGAACAATCATAGTAGTTTCATTGATTCTTATTCAATTAGGTGTATTATTATTTACTTTTAAGTGGTTAAGTAAATATCAAATATATGTTTATGGTGGATTCACTGTAATATCAGCAATTTTAGTTTTAGTTATCATTAATGGAAAAAGTAATCCTGCCTATAAGCTAGCATGGGTAATTCCAGTATTGTTAATACCGGTGTTTGGAGGGTTATTTTATCTTTTTGTTCATATACAGTCAACTGCAAGACGTCTTAACAATAGGCATCAGAGTATTTTAAAGGAGACAGCAGTTTATTTGAAACAAGATGCAGAAATAATAAATGAAATAAGAAATATCTCTGTTCAAAATGCGAATTTATGTAATTATATTTCCAATATTGCTGGATATCCAACTTATAGAAGTGAAGATATCACTTATTTTCCATTAGGAGAAGATAAGTTTAAAGAGTTACTTTTTCAATTAGAAAAAGCAGAAAAATTTATTTTTTTAGAATACTTTATAATAGAAGAAAGTTATATGTGGGATACTATCTTAGAGATTTTAAAAAGAAAAGTAAAAGAAGGAGTAGAAGTTAGGGTAATGTATGATGGTATGTGTTGTCTTCTATTATTACCATATTCATATCCTAAAGAATTAGAATCTTTTGGCATAAAAGCAAAAATGTTTTCACCAATAATGCCTGTATTGTCCACATATCAAAATAATAGAGACCATAGAAAAATTCTTGTTATTGATGGAAAGGTGGCTTTTACTGGTGGAATAAATCTAGGTGACGAATATATAAATCGTATTGAAAGATTTGGGCACTGGAAAGATACTGCAATCATGGTAAAAGGTGAAGCGGTGAGAGGATTTACTATGATGTTTCTACAAATGTGGAATATCACCGAAAAGACGCCAGAAAATTATGATAAGTATCTAAATGAAAGTAGCAATAAATCAGAAGAGCACAATGGTGGATTTATTACTCCATATGGAGATAGTCCTTTTGATGATGATAATGTTGGAAAAGATGTATATATGGATATAGTGAATACTGCTAAGGAGTATGTTCATATTATGACACCATATTTAATTTTAGATAATGAGATGATAACAACACTTATTTATGCAGTAAAAAGAGGTATAGATGTAAAAATAATTTTACCGCATATACCGGACAAGCCTATGGCTTTTGCATTGGCGCATAATCATTATCCTCAGCTTCTAGCAAGTGGAGTAAAAATATACGAATATATTCCAGGGTTTATTCATGCGAAAGTTTTCACTTCAGATAATGAAAAAGCAGTAGTTGGTACAATAAATTTAGATTACAGAAGTTTATATCTTCATTTTGAATGTGCAGCTTATATGTTTAAGTGTCCTGTAATCAAAGATATAGAGGAAGATTTTCAAAGCACATTAGCTAAATGTAAAGAGATGACATTAGAGGACTATAAGAAATTCTCATTATTCCATAGAGTAGAAGGGCATGTATTAAAATTGTTTGCTCCTCTTATGTAAAATTAATCTATATTAATTGAGAATTGTGAATTAAAAAAGAGGTCACGCTTACAAATTTTTATTTGTTATAGCGAGAGCCTCTTTTTTTGTGCATGACATTGCACTGATTAGTATTGATAGTTGAAAATATATGTCTTTATTATAAGATAGTGAGGTAGCTAAGTATATTATACCAACATAACTATTCCCAGTAGAATATAGTTGTTAATATTATAAATCTAGTATAAAATCTAAAAATGGAATATAAGAATTTCAATTTTATTTAATAAATAAATTTCAAGAGGTTAAAACAAATGAAAAAACAAAAAGAGATTTATGTAAGTGTGAAAACTAAGTTTTATTTATCTATTGTTTTTGCAACTATGTGGTTAATAGTATCTATATATTTGTCAATAAACTGGATAAATGATTTATCTATTGTATCAAATATATTTTTTGCTTTAATAATTATATCAGGTATTGCATATATACCAGGTTTTGTTAATATGTTTTTAGTTATTAGTATATTATTTGATAAGCAACCAGTATTTAAGAATAATAGTCCAACAGACGAAGTTACACTTTTAATCGCTGCATATAATGAAGAAGAGAGAATATATGAAACTTTGGAAAAGATAAAAAAACAAGATTATAAGGGTAAGATTAATACCATTGTAATAAATAATAATTCAAGTGATAATACTGTATTACAGGTTAAGAAAGTAATTAAAGGCTACAATTGCAGGATGCGATATGTATTGATGAAAAAAGCCCAGGAAAATTCAAAGCATTAAATACTGGGTTGAAAAAAGTAAAGACAAGGTATGTAATTACGTTAGATGCAGATACATTACTGCATCCAAAGGCAATAAGAAAAATAGTTGCTAGAATTAAAAGTGCTCCAGAGGAGATTGCGGCTGTAGCTGGTAGTGTTTTAGTTAGAAATAGTAGAGATAATCTGTTGAGTAGAATACAAGAGTGGGACTATTTCTTAAGTATAATGTCTATAAAGAGGATGCAAGGCTTGTATCAAGGTACTCTTGTGGCACAAGGTGCCTTTAGTATTTATGAAACAGAGTTAGTAAAAGAGTTAGGTGGATGGTCAGATTCTATAGGTGAAGATATAGTTTTAACATGGCAAATGTTAGTTAAAGACAGAAAAGTATATTATGAGCCATTAGCTGTTGCATTTACAGATGTGCCAACTAAATTTAATCATTTTATAAAGCAACGTTCAAGGTGGGCTAGAGGAATGATTGAAGGATTAAGAATAGTTAAACCATGGAATCAACCTAATATTTATTATAAAACATTAACATTTATAGATATATTAATAGTATTTATGGATTTTAGTTATACATTTTTCTTCATACCAGGATGTATTTTGGCGTTATTTGGTCATTTTTATATAGTGGGACCTTTTATGTTACTGGTTTTACCTTTTACATTATTCTCATTTTTTATATTATTTCATAAACAAAAATATTTTTTTAATCAATTAGATCTAAAGGTAAGGAAAAACAAAATAGGATTTATTCTTTTTATTCTATTTTATCAAATTATTATGTCACCAATATCGCTAATGGGATATTTACAAGAGGTATTTAGAGTAAAAAGAGTTTGGGATTAAATATAGTTATTATATGAAATTTTATATTATTATCAAAAATAGTATACATTTAGTAATCATCGGCATAGTATAATGTATAATCTCTTTGCACTGCATATAAATCTACAGTACAAACTGATCAAGCCGATGAATAAAAATTTTATTCATGGAGCCGGGCCATATTTGGCAACAGGTTAACATATGCCTGTGGGACAGTATATTGTTCCACGGGCATTTTTTGCTTACGGAACAATAACTGAAAGAACTCTATTTATGCATTGCCATAGAGCTATCAAACAAAAATTTCTAGATATAAGACTAGGAATAAAAATGGAGGTAACTTTTATGACAAATCTAAATAATTCAGCAGAAATAGTTGGTTTAACCAACAGTGAAGCGAAATTATTACAAGAGCGGTATGGTAAGAATAATATTGTTCCTGAAAAGAAAGAGAGTTTTATCAGAAAAGTTTTAGAAGTATTAAAGGAACCTATGTTTTTACTATTATTAGTAGCAGCAACAATTTATTTTATCCTTGGAGAACCAAGAGACGGGATTATAATGTTAATATTTGTTGTAGCTGTCATTGGCATCGATGTAGTTCAAGAATGGAAAACAGATAAGACACTAAAAGCCCTTAGAAATTTGTCGGCTCCTCATATTACTGTTATTAGAGATGGAATAGAGAGTACTATTAATAGTGAGGATTTGGTACCAGGTGATTTAATGATTATTTCTGAAGGGGTAAAGGTACCTGCTGATGGTTTTATTATTAAGGCGAATGATCTTTGTATAGATGAATCTTCCTTAACAGGAGAATCGATATGTATATGGAAATCAGTAATTGCAAATAACAATAATTATTGGAAGAATAATTATTGTTATGCTGGAACATTGGTTATTCAAGGAAGAGGTATTATTAAGGTAGAGAAGATTGGGGTTGAAACAGAATATGGAAAGATAGGTAAGAATGTATATGACGCTAAAGAGGAGGCAACGCCACTTCAAAAACAAACATCGACATTAGTAAAGATATGTGCATATATAGCTGCAATTCTATTTTTGCTAGTAGTAATGATTACTTATGTGAACTTAATGGACTATAGTTTCAAAGATAGAATAATTGAAAGTATATTATCAGCTATTACTTTAGCAATGGCAATGATACCAGAGGAATTTCCTGTGATATTAACAGTAGTTTTATCAATGGGAGCATGGAGATTAGCAAAGAAAAATTCTTTAGTTAGAAAGCTTCCATCAGTTGAGACATTAGGTGCTGTATCTGTGCTTTGTGTGGATAAAACTGGAACTATAACAATGAATAAGATGACTGTAAAAGATATATGGACTATTAAAAATGATATAAAAGATTTTAGTACAATTATGGGAATGGCATGTGAAGTTGAAGCTTATGATCCAATGGAGCAAGCCATAATAGAGTATTGTGAAAAAAATGATATTACAAAAGACATACTTTTTAGTGGTACTCTTATAAAAGAATATTCTTTTACTAATAAAAGAAAAATGATGGGACATGTATGGAAAAAGGATGGAGGTATAATTGTAGCCACTAAAGGGTCACCAGAAAAGATAATGGCATTATGTGATTTAGATAAAGAATTAAAGAAAGATATTAGCAGTAAAATGAAAGAAATGTCTTTGAGGGGACTAAGAGTAATAGCTGTGGGAAAAATGGTAATAGAGAAAGAAGAGGAGATACCACGTAATTTAGAGCAATGTAAATTAGAATTTTTAGGCCTTGTAGCATTACAAGATCCACCAAGAGAAACGGTAAAAGAGGACATTGCTAATTGTTCAAGAGCCGGAATAAGAGTTGTTATGATTACTGGTGATAATGGAATAACGGCTAGTGCTATTGCAAAAGATGTAGGTATCATAGGTAATGATAATATAATCACAGGAGACATCATTGATACATTGAGTGATGAAGAACTTAGAGAAAAAGTGAAAAATACAAATATATTTTCAAGAGTAGTTCCTGAGCATAAAATGAGAATTGTTAAGGCTTTTAAAGAAAATGGTGAAATTGTTGCGATGACTGGTGATGGTGTTAATGATGCACCAGCTTTGAAAAAAGCTGATATCGGTATAGCGATGGGAAAGAGAGGATCTGAAGTAGCTAGAGAAGCTGCAGACCTAATATTGCTAGATGATAATTTTTCAACTATAGTTTATACAGTAAAAGATGGTAGAAGAATTTATGATAATATTAAGAAAGCCATAGGTTATGTATTTGCTATTCATATTCCAATAGCATTTTCATCGCTTTTAGCTCCTCTTTTAGGAATTGGATCTAAAGAATTGTTGCTATTGCCTATTCATGTTGTATTATTAGAGTTAATAATAGATCCAACCTGTTCTATTGTTCTAGAAAGGCAACCAGCAGAAGATTCTATAATGGAGAAAAAACCAAGAAATCCTAATGAAAAAATTTTAACTTCAAATTTATTAATTAAAAGTGTTATACAAGGATTTGTTCTTTTTATAGCTGCTTTTGGTATATATTATATTTATTTAATAAGAAATCAAAGTTCAGTAGAAGTAGCAAGATCCATGGCGATATCTATAATAATGATTTCAAACTTACTTTTAGTACAAGTAAATAATTCAAATAAGGAGTATGCATATAAGTCATTTATTAAGCTTAGAAAAGATAAAGTGATGTGGAGTGTTATAATTGCAACAATGGTAGCAATTGTAGTAATTTTGTATACTCCTATATCATCTCTATTAAAATTAGCACCATTAACAATAGGAAATATGATATTAGTGCTGTTAATATCAGTATCTTCAATTATGTGGTATGAGATAGTTAAGTTCTTTAAAAATAGATAATTGAAAAAGAGATTGTTGCACTTAGTGCTTCAATCTCTTTTTTCAGTGAAGAAGTAAGAGTGAAGGGCCGTCTAACCTATGTATGATAAAAGTAGCTATCGCTCACGAATTTTCATTCGTCAATGCGACAACTCTTTAAGATTATTAAAAAACGAATAAATTATTCTCAGAAAAATGGAGATTAATAATATCACCAATGTTAAAAAATAAATCTTCTTTTTCAAGAAAGAAAGTAATTAAACCTTTTGTTTCATTATTTGCTTTAACATATATGGTTAGGTCAAATGGATTCTCCATTATGTTTTCTACAGTAAATGAATTTATATTAGTTAAGTTTTTATTAGTGTTTTTAAGAACATCGATAAAATGAGCTCTTATGCCTACATAGGAAGGTAGATTTTCTGTTTTTAAACTATTAATTTTTAGTTTTAGCCCCCAATCTTCAGCATAAATTGTATTTGTATCAAGAATCTTTATACTAGAAATATTTTTGCAACCTGTGATTTTTGCTTCTGTTAGTGTAGAAGGATTTGAAAATAGTAACTTTTTATCTTTATTACATAAGGCGGTTCCATTATCAAAAACAATAATTTCATCGCAAATTCTATAAGCTTCAGCAATATCATGTGTTACAAAAACAACATATCCAGTATAATATTTTAATAGTGTAGTAAGTTCTTTTTCCATAGTTAATTTAAGATGATGATCTAATGCTGAAAAAGGTTCATCAAGTAATAATATATCAGGATTTATAATTAAGGCTCTCGCTAAAGCAACTCTTTGTTGTTGTCCTCCAGATAGTTGCCAAGGATATTTTTTTTCAAGGCCTTCAAGATTAAAGCGTTTTATATATTCTGCAGTTAAGGTATTAATTTGTTCTTTATCTTTTTTTCTAATTACTCCAAGTTTTATATTTTCTAATACATTCATATTAGGCATAAGAGCGTAATTTTGAAAAAGAAATCCTATATTTCTTTTTTGGCATTTTAGATTTATATTATTTGTAGAATTATATAAAATTCTATTATTTAATATTATTTCTCCAGATGATGGTGTTTCTAAACCAGCAATGCAACGTAGAGACATACTCTTACCAGACCCTGAAGCACCTAAGAATCCAAGGATTTTTTTATCAGTGGCGAAATTAACGGTAAGATTAAAGGAAGATAGGCTTTTTTTTATATTCATTTCTAGCATATTACTACCTCCTTTTACCTAAAACTTTATCTTGTATTGAACACCAATAATTTAATAATAGTATCATTATAAGTGAAAAGAAAACAATAATTAAAACCCAGGCTATTGCTTCTTTATAGTTTCCACCTTCAGCTGCGAAAAAAATTGCTAAAGGCATTGTTTGAGTTTTTCCAGGAATATTACCTGCTAACATAAGGGTAGCACCAAATTCACCCATAGATCTTGCAAAGGAAAGCACTAGACCACCAATAATTCCAGGATAAGCTAGTGGTATTGCAACTTTGTAGAATATTTTAAATTCACTAAGTCCTAGTGTACGTGCAGCAGATATTATATTTTTGTCAATTTGTTCAAAGGAAGATCTACTTGACCTATACATCATAGGAAAAGAAATTATTACGGCGGTTATAACAGTAGCTGTCCAAGAAAAGATTAGAGTTATATCAAATTTACTTAGTAAAATTCCTATTGGACCATTTTTGCCGCAAATCAAAAGTAAGAAAAAACCAACTACTGTAGGTGGTAAAATTAAAGGAAGTGTAACTATTGCATCAATAAACCCTTTTAATTTACTATTACTTTTAGCAATAAGATAGGCAATTGGAATTCCTATAATAAAGGTAATGATAGTGCTTAATATAGAGGTTTTTAGAGAAATCCAAAAAGGAGAAAAATCAGTTATCATAATTAAGGCCTCCTTTTATAATTAATGACGAAACAATTACTTACAAGGGGTATATCCGTATTTTTCAAATATTGTATTACTAGAATCACTGAATAAGAAGTTAACAAAATCTTTAGAAGCTTCTTCATTTTTTGTTGCTTTTACTATACCAACCGGGTATGTAATAGATGAATGTAAATCTTCTGATATATTCTCAATTATTTTTGCAGAGTCACTAGAAATAGCGTCACTTAGATAAACAAAACCTACGTCAGCATTACCTGTAGTTGACCAAGTTAATACTTCTTTTACGTCTTTAGCAAATACTAATTTTGATGAGATACTATCATAGATACCAAGATTTTTTAAAGTTTCATCTGCATATTTACCAGCTGGAACGCTTGAAGGTTCACCTACAGCTATTTTATTTACAGAATCAGAGGTTAAGTCATTAATTGAAGTAATGGAAGAGTCTTTTGAACCTACTAAAACAAGTTTATTTGTAACTAAATCTTTGCAACTATCTGATAAAATTAAATTTTTATCATTTAGTGCGGTCATTTGTGATTTTCCAGCAGAGATAAATACGTCAGATGGTGCTCCTTGTTCGATTTGTTGTTGTAATGATCCAGATGAGCCATAATTGAAGGTAAGAGTAATATTTGGATATTCTTTTTTGAATTCTTTTTTTATATCTTCCATTGCCTCTTTTAAACTTGCAGCAGCAGAAATAGTTAAGTCAGCTTTTATTTCGTTACTTTTCTCAGTAGTGTTTTTTTCTTTAGGCGTGTTATTATTACATCCTAACATTGTAAAAGATATAGTAGCAATTAAAAAGGTCGATAGAAAAAATGATAAATTCTTTTTCATGAAAATCACCTCTTTCACGTTATTTTAAATTTACATATTGTTGCAACAAATATTGAGATAAATATTACCACATTTATATCTTCGATACAATGAAAAAAGAAAAAAATATTATAAAAAAATAAATTTATTAGGTGGTTTATTGATAAATTAATAATAAAAAATTACTAAAATTAAGAAAATGAAATTGCATAATAGATGAGATAAGTGTATTATTATAATAATATTATATTTATCAAATTATCGAAGAGGATAACTTTTATAGGTTGTCCTCTTTTGTTTTATAGGAGATTAATTATGAATGATGTAAAGATAATTGATAGAACAATTGTGGAGTTATATTATAAAAATAAAGGGAAATTACTACAAAATATTGATGAAATAGTAGCATTATTAATAGAATCGGGAGTAGATATTGTTGAAGTACCAAAAGAAATTGCAGAAAACGTAGTTTATGGTAATAAATTTATTTATAGAAAAGAAGAAGAGGAGGTTCTAATAGATAGTTGCAAAGATATTGAATGTCATTCTATTTTCAATAAAGAGGTTAATAGAATTATTGGATTAGGAGATATGTTATTTTACGATTATGAGAATATATTGAATCAAATATTTACAGAGTTTGGGGCTAATGTTGAACTTTCCATAAAAAATGACTTTCATATGGCAACATCTATATTAAATTATTGGGTAAGTAGATTTAAAGGCAAGAAAGTGGTTACTAGTTTTTCAGGAATTGGAGGCTTTGCACCGACAGAAGAAATATTAGCATCGCAGAGATATTTATATAATTTAAGAAAATCAGGTGATTTCAAAGCATTTAAAAATTTAAGAGAAATTGTTGAAGATATTACCGAGATGAAAATGCCTAGAAATAAACCTATTATTGGAGAAGAGATTTTCTATGTAGAATCTGGAATTCATGTTGATGGAATATATAAAGATCCAAGCAATTATGAGCCTTTTTTACCTGAAGATATAGGTGCAGTAAGAAAAATAGTTTTAGGTAAATCATCTGGAAGAAAGGCAATTGAAATTAAGCTAAAAGAAATGAATGTTGTATATGATGATAAAACAGTTATAAAGTTATTAGATATTGTTAAGAAAAAAAGTATAGATTTGAAAAGAGGATTAAGTGATGATGAGTTTAAAGAAATAGTGAAAGAGAAGGTGAGTGATAATGGAAAATAAATTTTATATTGTTGATACTACATTAAGAGATGGTGAGCAGCAGGCGGGGAAAGTTTTTTCAAAGAAAGATAAGATAGATATAGTTAAAAGATTAGATAGTATGGGGGTATATCAGATAGAAGCAGGTATACCAGCAATGTGTAAGGAAGAAAAGGAAGTAATACTATCAATGATGGAGATAAAAGGTGGTTGCAAAATTTCAACATGGAATAGGATAAAAGAAAGTGATATATATCATTCCTTTGATTGTAAGCCGGATATTATTCATATAAGTGCTCCAATTTCAGACATGCATATATATAAAAACTTAAGAAGAGATAGAAAATGGGTAATTGATAGCATAAAAAGATGTATATATATTGCAAAGGAGAAAGATTATGAGGTTGTAGTAGGGTTAGAAGATGCATCGAGAGCAGAGAAGAAATTTTTGGTTGAGGTATGTAAGATAGTGAAGAGTTTACAAGTGAATAGAGTTAGGTATTCTGATACATTAGGAATATTAGATATATCATCTGTAAAAGAAAATGTAGAAGAAATTATAAAAGAGTGTGATATTGATATAGAGTTTCATGGCCATAATGATTTTGGTATGGCAATTCCTTTATCATTAGTGGCCTATAGATCAGGGGCAAAGTATATAGATTGTACTATAGAAGGAATAGGAGAGAGAACTGGAAATACTGATTTAGATAGATTTAAAAGTATTATGAAATATTATATATAGGAGGGGTAATATGGAGAAGATAGCATTTTTGCTAAGAGATTTTAATGAAATTGGATCATTTCAAAATTGTAAGGAGTTAATAGTATATGGGAAAGAAAGACATTGGGGAGTTTTTAAAAGTATTCCTATAAATATATCTGCAACAAGTAGGGTAGACACAATACGAGAATATTATAGAGCTGTAGTTGAGGAGTTAGATGATTGTAAAGTTATAGTGGTTGAGAAAGCACAAGGAATACCATATGGAGTCTTCTATGAAGCTGATTTTAGCATATGGGAACTCTCAGGAAATCCAGAGGATTATTTAGATACAATATTAGAAAAAGAAGAGGAACATGTTAGGAAAGTTAAAGAACTAGAAAAACAGTTTGTAGCAAAAAAAATTAAAGATGGATATTATCTTATAGATTTGAATGAATTACAGTTTACAAGACCAGAATTATCGTCTAAAAAGGCTATTATGCCTTTTTTGGAACATGAAAAATTTGATATACTAGAAGTAAGATGTTGTCATATACCACCATGGCTTGAAAAAAAAGAATATAATAAAGAGATATCAATATCTGCATCTAAAATAAAGAGAAATGAATATAAGGTTCTTATAAAAAAGTTGATATAGGGGGTTGAAAAATGAATTATAGCTTGGGGAAATATGGTACGTTAAATAATGCTGTGATTACAGAAAGATATAGTAATGGTGAAGTTGAATCTTTTAAAGTTGAAGAAGAAAATACAATTCATATAAATGGACATACACTGATTCCTAGATATACAATTGAAGAAACAAGAACTAGGGAGTCACCAGCAATAAGATTATACAAAACTGGAGAAATAAAAAGTATTGATTTGGAGAAGAGTACTACAATTAGTATAAAAGATTATACTTTTAATGTTGAAAAAATAGTTTTTTATAAAAGTGGTGCTGTAAAAAAAATATTTCCCCTAAATGGGAAAGTCTCAGGATATTGGACACAAGATGATGAGTATAACTTAGCAGAATCATATAAATTTAAATTTGATTTTACAGAGTTTTCTGCAAAGTTGATATCAATCAAGTTCTATGATGATGAGAAAATTAAATCTATAACATTATGGCCTAGAGAAAAAATTATAATACACCATAATAATTTAATAATAGAAAATAGGATAGGATTTTCCCTTTATAAAAGTGGGAAAATAATGACTTGTGAACCATCAAAGCCCGTTTATATTAATACACCTATAGGAAAAATAAAAGCATATGATATAAATAGTATCGGTATTCATGGAGAAGATAATTCTCTAAAATTTAATGAAGATGGAACAATAAGAGCTTTAAAAACATCAACAAATACAATAGTAGTTATAAATAATAATGATGGCCGTTTAAAAGTACATCAACCGAGGAGTGTTTCATTATATGCTAACAGTGATTTAAAAGAGTTAACGACAGTAGATGTGGAGTTTGATAATGACAACGTAATTATTAACAAAGATTATATATATAATCGTAAGGAATATTATTTTGTTATTAAGGAGAAATCATATGGATAAAAACAAAAAATTTCTAAGTCCCTTAGAGGTTGCTGAGATATTATCAATATCTAAGAAGACTGTTTATGAAATTATAAAAAGAAATGAACTTAAAGCATATAAAGTGGGAAATAAACTAAGGATAAGTCCAGATGAAGTAAAAAGATACATTGGAGAAGATAAAGAAGAGTTTGCTGATTTAAGAGAAGAGATTAAAGTAGATTATGGTATGTATTCTTTTAGTGAATTATATAAAAATCACATAGAAGACAAATTAGTTATTTGTGGAAAAGATTCTATAATAGATATATTAGTTTCATACTTGAGTCAGTGCTACAAAGGAATAAAGATTTTGAGATTGTATGATAATAGTTTTAATGGTTTATGTGCTTTGTATAATGGTGATGTTAAAGTTACAGCAAGTCATATTTGGAATGCTGATACTGATAGGTGTAATGTAGATTATGTAAGAAGTATGTTGCCAGGAATATCAACTACAATTATTAACTTGTGTTATAGAACTCAAGGGTTTTATGTGCAAAAGGGAAATCCGAAAAATATAAAAAGCTGGAAAGACTTAAGTAGAAAAGATGTAATATTAGTTAATAGAGAATTAGGAAGTGGTACTAGAATTTTAATTGATGAAAGCTTAAAAAAATTTGGTATAGAAAAAAAAGACGTGCAAGGTTATGGAAACAACGTTACTAATAATAGAGAGGTTGTAAACTTTATCAGGAATGGAAAGGCTGATGTTGGAGTTGGAGTAAAAAAACACATTAGAGATAATGAGAACCTTGAGTTTATACCTATTCATAAAGAAAGTTATGATTTAGTTATTAAGACAGAAGATTTACATACATATCCATGTAAAGCCATAATAGATATTTTAAAATTAGAAGAGTTTAAGAGTGATTGTGAAGAAAATGACAATTATGATTATACAGATATGGGTAAGATAATAGCAATTATATAAAAAATGTAATAAACTACTTTACATTGATATTTTTATATGGTAGTATAAGTGTATGAAAAGGAACAAAACAGAACAAAACGGAACTTCTAAATTAATATAAAGGCAATGAAGTCTAAATATATATAATGATTATTATGTATATTTAGACTTTTTTTAATAGCTGTGACAAAGGGGTCAATTATTCGATGTTGAATGAATGACCCTATTTTTGTTAATTACTCATATCAATGAGAATTATATATATTTTATTAATGTGAAGGAGGATTATATGATGAGACAAGTTGCTATTTATGGAAAAGGTGGAATTGGTAAATCAACAACAACACAAAATTTAACTTCAGCATTAGCTGAAATGGGAAAGAAGATTATGATAGTTGGTTGTGATCCTAAAGCAGATTCAACTAGATTAGTACTTGGTGGCTTAGCACAAAAAACAGTTTTAGATACTTTAAGAGAAGAGGGAGAAGATATAGACTTAGATTTAATAATGAAAGAAGGATTTGGTGGAATAAGATGTGTTGAATCTGGTGGACCAGAACCAGGGGTAGGATGTGCTGGTAGAGGAATTATTACTTCTATTGGAATGCTCGAAAGACTTGGAGCATATACAGATGATCTAGATTATGTGTTTTATGATGTTTTAGGAGACGTTGTTTGTGGTGGTTTTGCGATGCCAATAAGAGAAGGGAAAGCACAAGAGATTTATATTGTTGCTTCAGGGGAAATGATGGCATTATATGCAGCAAATAATATTTCAAAAGGTATTCAAAAATATGCTAAGACTGGAGGCGTTAGACTTGGTGGTATCATATGTAACTCAAGAAAGGTTGATAGAGAATTAGATCTTTTAACAGCATTTGCAAAAGAGCTTGGAAGTCAACTTATTCACTTTGTACCTAGAGATAACATGGTTCAAAGAGCTGAAATTCATAAGCAAACAGTTATTGAATTTGATCCATCAGCAGGTCAAGCTAATGAATATAGACAACTAGCAAAAAATATAGATGAAAATAAAATGCTAGTAATTCCAACTCCAATGAAACAAGAGAGACTAGAAGAAATTCTTATGGAATATGGATTGATGGATATTTAATAAAGGTGGGTGAAGGGAATGTATTTAGTAAGATCAATAATAAGAAGTGAAAAAGTAGATACAGTGTTATCGGAATTATTTGATGCTGGATTTCCTCAAGTAACTAAAATGGGCGTTTTTGGAAGGGGAAAACAAAAAGGAATTCAAGTTGGGGAAATCCATTATGATGAATTGCCTAAAGAGATGCTTTTAATAGTAGTGAAAGATGAGGATAAAGATGATGTGGTAAGGGTTATAATGAAGAATGCGAGAACTGGGGAAAAAGGAACTTATGGGGACGGTAAGATTTTCATAACTCCAGTTGAAACTGCATATACAATTAGTTTAGGTAAAGAGGAACTCTAATTAAGGCTTTAGGAGGAATTTGTATGAAGGAGATAATGTGTATAATACGGTTAAATAAAGTGAATCAAACCAAAAATGCCCTAGCTGAAGCTGGGTTTCCATCTATTACTTGTAGAAAAGTTTTGGGAAGAGGTAAGAAATCTTTAGATAAAATAAGTAAAGAATTTGCAGATGCTCATAATGAAGTGTATTCAGGTTTTTCAGAAGCATTTACAGAAGGAAGGAGACTAATTGCTAAAAGGTCTTTCACAATTATTGTTAATGATGGAGAAGTTGAAAAGGCAGTGGAAACAATAATTAATGTAAATAAAACTGATACACCAGGAGATGGTAAGATTTTTGTATTACCAATTGAAGAGGCATATAGAGTCAGAGATGGTAAGTCTGGAGAAGAGATACTTTAGTATTTGGGAGGTGAGGTAAATGAGTAAAGTAGATAGTGTATTAGACAAATATAGTGCAAAAGTATATAAAAACAGAAAAGGCCATATGTTAGAGTTGGAGGAAGAGACTCAAGAGATTGCTGCAAATAGTAGAACAATGCCCGGTCTTATAAATCATAGAGGATGTTGCTATGCTGGATGTAAAGGAGTTGTACTTGGACCAACAAAAGATGCATTGATTATAACGCATGGGCCTATAGGATGTGGTTTCTATTCATGGGGAACAAGGAGAAACAAGGCAAAAGCTGAAGATGGTGGACAAAATTATGTTCCATATTGTTTTTCAACAGATTTACAAGAAAGTGATATTGTATTTGGCGGAGAAAAAAAATTAGATGCAGCTATAGAAGAAGCTGTAAATATTTTTCATCCTAAAACTATATTTATATGTGCTACTTGTCCAGTTGGTTTAATAGGTGATGATTTGCCAGCGGTAGCAAAGAGAAATTCAGAAAAGTACGGAATTGATGTAATATCTTTTCCATGTGAAGGATATAAAGGTGTATCTCAATCAGCAGGACACCACATAGCAAATAACATAATAATTAGAGACCTAATTGGTACAGTTGATTATAAGCCAACTAAGCATTCCGTAAATATACTTGGCGAGTATAATATTGGTGGAGATGCTTGGGAAATCAAAAGAATATTAACGTTATGTGGATATGAGGTAATTGCAACATTTACAGGTGACGGAAGTGTTGACAATTATAGAAAAGCTCATACCGCTGATCTCAATGTAATTCAATGTCACCGTTCAATTAATTATATCGCGGAAATGATGAAAATTCAATATGGCACAGCTTGGATGAAAGGGGACTTTATAGGATTAGATAATACTATAGAGACGCTTAGAGAAATGGCTAAATTTTTCGATGATCCTGTATTAATACAGCAAACTGAGAAAGTAATAGCTGATGAACTTGCAAATATCAGTGATGATATGTCTCTATACAGAACAAAGCTTAGAGGAAAAACTGCAGCATTGTTTGTTGGTGGATCAAGATCACATCATTATCAATTACTGCTTAAAGACTTTGGCGTAAAGACTCTCCTTGCAGGATATGAATTTGCACATAGAGATGATTATGAAGGTAGAGAAGTAATACCTAATATAGTAGAAGATGCTGATTTAAAAAATATTGAAGTTTTAAATGTTGAGAAAATAGAAGATAAATATAAAGTGTATAAGACAGAAGAGGAACTTGAAGAGTTAAAGAAAGAAATAAGTGAATTAGAAGACTATAAAGGTATGGAAAGAGACATGGATAAGGGATCAATAGTAGTAGATGATCTGAATCATTATGAAACTGAAGAGTTTATTAAGAAGTTGAAACCAGACATGTTTTTCTCAGGAATAAAGGATAAGTTTGTAATTCAAAAGGGCGGAATTCTTTCAAGACAATTACACTCATACGATTACTCTGGGCCATATGCTGGATTTAAAGGAGCTGTAAACTTTGGTAGAGATGTAACAATGGGTATGTATACACCAGTTTGGAACTATACAGTAGCTCCTTGGAAAAAAGAATCTGTTTTAGAGGGAAAACTAGGAGGTGAAGACTAATGTTAGATTTAACACCAAAAGAAATTACAGAAAGAACACATTTAAAAATTAATCCAAATAAAACTTGTCAACCTGTTGGTGCAATGTATGCAGCGCTTGGAGTTCATAATTGTATGCCACATAGTCATGGTTCACAAGGATGCTGTTCATATCATAGAACATTTTTAACTAGACATTTTAAAGATCCAGCAATGGCATCAACTTCGGCATTTAGTGAAGGAGCTTGTGTATTTGGTGGTGCATCAAACTTAAGAACAGCTGCAAAAAATGTATTTGATATATATAACCCAGATATTATGGCAGTTCATACTACTTGTTTATCTGAAACAATAGGAGATGATTTAGGTTCAATAATAGAATCTATTGATATTCCAGAAGGTAAATATATTGTTCATGCAAATACACCTAGTTATGTTGGTTCACATATCAACGGTTTTGCAAACATGGTAGCTGGTTTTATAAGAGATCTATCAGAAAAGACAGCTACTTCAACAGGAAAACTATGTGTAATACCTGGCTTTGTAAATCCTGGTGATATGAGAGAAATGAAAAGGATAATGAATATAATGAAAGTTCCATTTACTATGCTCCCTGATACAAGTGGTGTACTTGATGCCCCAATGACAGGGAAGTATGAATTATTTCCCAAAGGTGGTACATTAGTTAAAGATATTATTGAATTAGGAGATGCAGAATTTGCAATAGGAATGGGAAGTTTTGCTACAAGTGAACCATTGAGTGTATTAGAAAGCATCCATAAGGTGCCAAATATAATATTAAAGATGCCAATTGGGGTTTGTTCTACAGATGATTTTATAATGGAACTTGCTAAATTTACAAAAGGCGAAGTCCCTTACGAAATAGAAGAAGAAAGAGGTCAAGTTCTTGATATTATGATAGATGCTCACCCATATTATTCTGGAAAGACAGTAGCTATAAATGGTGATCCTGATTTTGTAATTGCCATGACTAAATTTATTTTAGAACTTGGAATGATTCCTAAGTATGTAATAACAGGAACACCAGGAAAGGCTTTTGAAAAGACTGTTAATAGTTTATTTGAAGAATTTGGTGTTGCGAATTGCATATGCAAGGCAGAAAGTGATCTATACTATTTACATCAATTAATAAAGAATGAGAAAGTTGATTTAATAATAGGAGGAACTCATTCAAAGTATATTGCAAGAGCAGAAGATATACCATTTGTAAGAGCTGGTTTTCCAATAATAGATAGATATGTTCATTCATATATGCCATTGGTAGGATATAAAGGTGCAATGAGAGTTCTTGAACTTATACTTACAGCATTAATGGATAGAGTTGATAGAGACTCAAGTGATGAGGATTTTGAACTAGTTTTATAGTAATTTACTAGTATTTAAAGCATTGAGTAGTTTTGTTTCAAAGTTGGAACATTCTACTCAATTTTAAATATTAGAACCTAAAATGTAAAATGAATTCTTCATTTTAGATTCTAGTTTCTAATTTAGGAGGTGTAAATATGGAGGAGAGAGTTTCTGTTGATTTACTTGAGGAAAGAACTAAATTTATATGTAAAAAAAGTAAAGGTAGTGGAAAATTAAAATGTGATAGCGAAAGTGTATCAGGAGCAGTGAGCCAAAGAGCTTGTGTATACTGTGGAGCAAGGGTTGTACTTAATCCAATAACAGACGCATATCACATTGTGCATGGGCCAATAGGATGTGCTAGTTATACATGGGATATAAGAGGAAGTTTATCAAGTGGAGAGGAGATATATAGAAATAGTTTTTCAACTGATTTAAGGGAAGAAGATGTAATTTTTGGAGGAGAAAAAAAGTTAGGTAGAGCTATTGAAGGAGTAATAAAAAATCATAATCCTAAAGGAATTTTCGTTTATGGAACATGTATTGTTGGAGTAATAGGAGATGAGGTACAAGCTATTTGTAAGGCCTATGAAGAAAAATATAATATTCCAATAATTCCAGTTATGGCACCGGGATTTTCTGGAAATAAATCAAAAGGATATAAATTAGCATGTAACGCATTGATGAATTTATTTAATAGAGAACAATATTCAAAGTGTAATGGAATTAATATTTTAGGGGATTTCAATTTGTCTGGTGAAATGTGGATTATTGAGAATTATCTTAAGGAGATAGGTGTGGAAGTTATTTCAAAAATAACTGGTGATGCAGATATAGAATCTTTAAAGAAAGCCAGTAGTGCACGATTTAATATTGTTCAATGTGCAGGATCAATGGTATATTTAGCAAAAATGATGGAAGAGGATTTTAACATACCATATATGAAAATTAGTTTTGTAGGATTAGAAGATACAAAAAATTCTTTACTTAGAATAGCAGGACTTTTTTGTGATGAAAAAATTATAGAAAAAACTAAAACTTTCATTACGAAGGAAGAGGAAAAAGTATTACCTATTATAGAGAGATATAAAAAAAATCTAGAAGGAAAAAAAGCAGCAATTTATGTTGGTGGCGGTTTTAAGGCAATATCACTAATAAGACAATTTAAAGAGCTAGGGATGGAAACAGTAATGGTTGGTACCCAAACAGGTAAAGTTGAAGACTATGAAGTAATAAATAGTCTAGTAAATGAAGGAACAGTGATATTAGATGATGCAAATCCGTATGAACTTGAGAAGTTTATGATTGAAAAAGGAGCGGATATTTTAGTTGGTGGTGTAAAAGAAAGACCTTTAGCTTATAAGCTTGGTGTAGCATTTTGTGATCATAATCATGAAAGGAAACATGCTTTAGGAGGATTTGAAGGAGCAGTAAATTTTGCAGAGGAAGTGAATTTATCAATAAATAGTCCAGTTTGGAAGTATGTTTGAGAAAGTGGGGGAGAGAGGTATGAGTAAAGAAGATTATGTAAGTCTTACAGTTAACCCTTGTAAGATGTGTATGCCAATGGGGGTTGTTAATGCAACATATGGCATAAAAGGATGTATGACAATCTTACATGGTTCACAAGGTTGTAGTACATATATAAGAAGACATATGGCAACACATTTTAATGAACCTATTGATATAGCTTCATCTTCACTAACAGAACAAGGTACTGTCTATGGTGGAGAAAAAAATCTTTTAAAAGGTTTAAAAAATTTAATTAAATTATATAATCCAGAAGTAATAGCAATAGCTACTACTTGTTTAGCAGAAACTATCGGTGAAGATATAGTAAGAATATCTAAGATTTTTGAAGAAAAAAATCCAAATGAAAAGGTAAAATTAATACCAATATCATCTCCAGGATATGGAGGAACACAATTTGGAGGATATTTTAGTGCTTTAAGAGGAATTGTTGAAAATGTAGAAATGAAAGAAGAAAAAAATAATAAAGTAAATATAGTTACTGGACCAATAAGTCCTGCTGACACTAGAAAAATAAAAGATATTTTAGGAGATTTTAATTTAGACTATATACTATTGCCAGATATTTCTGAAAATTTAGATGGGATTCATAAAAAAGTATATGAAAGATTACCGGAAAATGGCACATCTATTGAAGATATATCTTTTATGGCTGGAGCTAGGATGACAATAGAGTTAACAACTTTTGTAGATGATAATAGTTCAGTAGGAAAGTATCTAGAAGAAAATTATGGAGTAAAAAATATAAGACTTAATCTTCCTAGGGGGATTAGAGATACTGATAATTTCTTAAATGTTTTAAGTAATATATCAGGGGAAAAGATACCAGAAAAGTATGTTAAGGAGAGAGGTAGATATCTAGATGCTATGATAGATTCTCACAAATATAATGCAGAGGGAAGGATAGCAATATTTGGAGAACCAGATTATGTTTATTCTACTGTTAGAATGGTATTAGAAATCGGCGTTTTCCCAGTTTTGATAGCTACAGGTGATGTTTGCCCCTCATTAGAAAAAGCTTTATATGAGGAAGTAAAGGAATTGGCAGATGCATTATTTATAGAAGATTTTAAGATTATTGATGATGCTGATTTTGTAGATATAGAAAAATACTCCATAAAGTTAGGTGCTAATATTCTTATTGGAAATTCTGATGGAAGAAGAATTGAAGAAAAATATAATATACCACTTATAAGAGGAGGGTTCCCAATTCACGATAGAGTAGGTGGACAAAGAATTTTGTCCATTGGATATGAAGGATCATTATCAATTAGTGATAGTATTACTAATATGATTTTAGATAGAAAACATAGTGTTTTTAGAGAAACAACATTTAATAAGTATTATAAGGGGGAAAAGAAGATGAAATCTTTAGAAGAAAAAAAAGTAGTAACTATTAAGGATAAAACTAAGACACATCCATGTTTTAGTTGTGAATCAGCACATAAATATGCTAGAATGCATCTTCCAATTGCTCCTAAATGTAATATAAGTTGTAATTATTGTTATAGAAAGTATGATTGTGTTAATGAAAGCCGTCCTGGTGTAACAACAGAAGTGTTAAGTCCAGTTAAGGCATTTGAAAAATATAAGTTCGTTAAAAGTAAAATGCCAAATTTAAAAGTAATAGGGATTGCAGGGCCAGGAGATGCTTTAGCCAATTTTGATAATGTTAGAGAAACGTTAAAACTAATACGAGCAGATAATCCAGAAATGACATTTTGTATTTCCACTAATGGTCTTATGTTACCATTTTATGCAGAGGAATTGATAAATTTAGGGGTGTCACATGTAACAGTAACTATGAATGGAATTAATCCTCATATAATATCAAAGATATATAAATATGTAAATTATTTAGGTGTAACATATACAGGAATGGAAGGTGCAGAGATTCTTCTTACTAATCAGCTATCAGGTATAAAGTATCTTACAGAGAGAGGTATAGTTGTTAAGGTAAACATAGTTATGTTGAAAGGAATAAATGATAAACATATATATGATGTAACTAAAAAGGCAAAAGAATTAGGAGTAGAGATTACAAATATAATGCAAATGATTCCTGTTAAGGGTAGTGTATTTGAAAATATGCCTTTAGTAAGTAATATAGAAATTAATGAAATGAGAAAAAAATGTGGAGAAAATATAAAACAAATGTTTCATTGTAAGCAATGTAGGGCAGATGCTATAGGAACATTAAATAATGATCAGGGATTAAAATTATCTATGGAATTAAAAGATAAAAAGGTGTCTGGTAGACACTTGAAGTTTGCTGTGGCAACAAGAAGTGGAATGACAATAGATATGCATTTTGGACAAGCTGAGGAGTTTTATATATATGAATATAGAAATGATACTGTTATGTTTTTAGAAAAGAGGAATGTTGATAGATATTGTAATGGAGAAGCGAATTGCAAAAGTGATAGTAAAATAGAGAAGTTAATAAAAACAATAGACGATTGTAATGGAGTAATTTCACTTAGGATAGGGGAAGAGCCTAAGAAAAAACTTAAAGAAAATAATATTAGAATTTTTACAAGTTGTGAAAGAATTGAGGATGCCGTTGCAATTTTTGCAAAAGAAATTATAAATAAAAGTGAAAGAGAATATGCAATAAAGTAGATAGTAGGTGATAGTATGGATAATAAGGTTTTAGCAATTGTAAAGAATAAGGAAATAAGAGAAACAGATATTGAAGAATTGATTAGTAAATATCCTGAAGGTGAAAGAAAAAAACTATCTACAGAAGAAGGTAGAAGGAAATTGCTAGATAAGTTAATTAGTTGTGAAGTTATGTATGATTATGCTATAGATGAGAATTTGCAGGAAACAATTGAGTATAAAAAGCAACTAGAAGAAGCTGAAAAAGGTATTTTAACAGAAATGGCAATAAACAAGTCAATGGGTAAGGTAGATATTACAGAAGAAGATGCATTAAATTACTATAATAATAATATAGAAAAGTTTTATGTCAGTGATACAGTAAGTATAAAGCAAATATTAGTTGATACATTGGAAGAAGCATTAAAAATAAGAGGAGAATTAATGGAAGAAGTTATTAATTTTTCAGATGCAGCTCTTAAATATTCTATGTGCCCATCAAGTATAAATGGAGGTTCTCTTGGAACTTTTAAAAGAGGACAACTAATTAAATCTATTGAAGAAAAAGCGTTTAATTGCAAATTAGGAGAAATATTAGGACCTATAGAAACAGAATATGGTTTTCATCTTGTAGTAACTGAGGATTATAAGGAAGGATATAAACAGGAATTTGATGATGTGAAAAAAGATTTAGTTAATGAGCTAAAAAAGAAAGAACAAATGAAAAATTATAAATCATTAGTAGAAAAGATTAATAAAAAATATAAGGTTCAGAAATTTGTGTAGTGTTAAATTAAGAGTAATAAGTTTTTAACAGCAAAGGTATTGCAATGGGGATTTTGCAATAGATGTTCACTTTTTAGAAAAGATGTTTATGCTATTTGCTCAGGAGTATAGTAATATCTTCATAAAATATTAAGAAATGTTAATGAAAAAATTAACAATAATTTGTTACAATAGAGAATGTAGATTTTATATGGAATTTTATGGAGAACTATACTATGAATTTAAAAGATAAAATAAAAATGTATTTATTAGCATTATTTACTACACTAGCGATTTGTTTGGATCCAGAAAAATTTTATGGGAATTTAACGAAGATCCAAAATCCTTTTAAAGTAGGATTAATGACTGTTTGTATTATAAGTGGTGGTTTGATATTATTTTACAAAGCAGTAAGAGGATATAGTGTTAATGCTTTAGAAAAAATAGTATCGATGGCTTTTGCTATATTCATGACATTAGGATTTAGTTATGCTAGGATGAACTCTTGGCAATTAGTATTTGGAAGTTTTAGAATGTTTTTTATTTCAATAATTATATGTATTGGATATTATGTACTTTTTAAAAGAATTTTCGATTTAATAAATATTAAAATACAACATATAAAAGTAGAAGATTATAAATTAGAAAAGATGGGTAAATTGAGATGTGTTATGAAGTTTATTGATGAAAGACCATTTCTTTCAAGTCTTCTTATTATAATTACATTTTGGCTTATTTATATAATTGCTTTTTATCCAGTAATTTTATCACCAGATCCTAGTTTTCAGATAAAACAATTTTTTAATGTTGATACAAAATATGCAGAAGGTGTAATAAAATTAGATGAAAATGTTAATATTACAAATCATCATCCTGTAGTGCATACATTACTATTAGGTGGATGCATAAGCTTAGGTAGATTTATCGGTAGTGATAATTTTGGTTTATTTATATATTCAATGATTCAAATTGGAATACTAGCATCAACTCTATCTTATACTATAAAATATTTGAAAAAGGTAAATATATCTCTTAAGGTTCGATTAATTCTTTTGATGATATATTCTATAGTACCGATGTTTCCCTTTTATGCGATGTCAGCAGTTAAAGATACAATATATACATCGTTTATGATTTTATATGTAATATTTCTTTATGATTTTATTACTTTTAATAAAGAAAAGAAGATTACAAATATAAAAGTAATTTATATTATATTGTTGCTATTTTTAATATCATTATTCAGGAATAATGGTATATATGTTGTTATGTTATCATTCCCATTTATTATTGGTTTCAGTAAGAAAAATAGAATCAAGACATTAGCTGTATTTGCTATTTTTATATCATTGACAACTTGTTATTCAAAAGTGATACTGCCTTATTTTAAGATAGCTAATGGAAGTATTAGAGAAATGTTATCAATACCGTTTCAGCAAACAGCTAGATATGTAAAGTATTATGGTGATGAAGTATCAGAAGAAGATAAAAGAGCTATAGATAAAATTTTGATATATGATACTATAGCTGAAAGATACCAACCAGAGCTTGCTGATCCAGTTAAAAATAAGTATAACAAATATGCTACTAGTGATGATTTAAAGGAATACTTCAAGGCATGGTTTAGAGGATTAAGAAAACATCCTGGGATTTATATTGAGGCTACAATAAACAATGTTTATGGATATTTTTACCCTAATGCTATTAAGTGGTATACCTATCACAAATTTGACTGTAGGATAACAAAAGATAATTTAGTTGATTATAGTTATAATAACTTACAAGGATTAAGAGATAAATTAGTAGCATATCAAGGAATATTTCCATATGTACCTTTTATAGGTCTAATTTCAAATATTGGATTTAATACCTGGATTTTATTAATAATGGGAGTATACCTTTTTACATTTAAAAAGAAGGAATATATAATAGTTCTAATGCCATTGTATGCATCAGTTTTGATTTGTATAGCTTCACCAGCCAACACCTATTTTAGATATGCAATGCCATATATTTTTTCTAATTGTGTATTAATACCGCTTTTATTAAATTCTATAGCTAGGAATAAACTTTAAAATCTACAGGAGCTGTTGCACGAGAGTGTGGCAGCTTTTTTTAAGTAAGATTGATAGAGCAAAAAGCATGGCATAAATATGTATGGTTAGGTCACAAGTATGATGACACAGGGCACAGTGATGATGGAAATTCCTGCGTAATTTCTTGGAGTGTAAGTGTTTAAGTTTGGAGTATAGAGTTAGGTGTGCTTTCTAACATGTACCATAATAAAAGGAATTATAAATATAGTTAAAATTTATTATAGGAAGTGTTATAATAGTTATAACCATAAATGGTAAAATTTATAAAAGATATATCGCTTTATATTAAAAATGAAAATGTTTGGAGTGATTAAGGATTAAAAAGATATTTTATAAAATAAGTAGTTGCTTTTTTATTTTAATTTTGTTATTTGCTTTAGTAAGCTGTAGAGAGAATAATATCATAAAGTCAGAAGATAAACTTATAGAGGAAAAACTAAGTAAGATTGTAGATACAAAAAACGTTAATATATCAATATCATCAAATCCATATGATTACATAACAAATAGTAAGGAAGAATATGCTGATATTATTTCGATGGAGGGATCGTTGGAATATATGATTAATGAATTTGCTAAAAGTAACGAAGATGGTCTAAAAGAATATATTATGGCACTAGCTTGTTGTGATATTTTAGGAGAAGATATTACTAATAAGCAATGGAACTCTGGGAGAGAATGGTATACTAACTATTTATATATTAAAGAAAGCTAACATATATTAATATGACAAAAATAGATTAAAACGGACTAGTGGATATAAAGGAAGCTAGTCTTTATTTATTATATAAATGAGAGGAGAATAAGTATGAGCATAGAAAGTAATGAATTTGATTCAGAATTTTGCAATGTTAGATATTTAAGAGGAGATAATGTTGTATTACTTACATGGAAAAAGTTTTGTTCTTATGAGGAGTATAGAAAGCCAACAATGTTTGCACTAGAATTATTAAAGAAATATTCTAATAGTAATTTTGTTGTGGATGCAAGAAATGGTTTTGAAGATGAAGAAGAGGATGTAGAATGGGGATTTAAGGTATTATTACCGGCAATGTCGAATACGGATTGTAAAATAATTGTATTTATTTTAAATGAAGTAAATGAAATAGAAGAAGAAATGGATATGTGGACTAAAGAATTTATAAAATATTTTAAAGTAAAGAAAGTAGAGACATTTAATGAAGCAGTGGATTTTATAGATGAAAGCGTTCATAAATAAGACAGTAGGTCTGAGATTTTTGCATTATGATATGGTAAAGGATTGTATGTATATGTATTTTTATTTCAAATATATTTTGTCAATCAATGTTGTGGAAATAAGGAGAAAAGTATAGGAGGTAATATAGATGGATTATATTAACAAAGAGGATATAAGGTCATTATTAAATGAGGGCTGCGAATCAAGGCAATTATTAAATGATGAAAATTCTGAAAGTAGAAGAGTAACGATAACAGAGGTACATTTAAAACCAGGATATTCACAACCAAGACATATACATGATACATCTGAACAAATTTGGTATGCATTAAAGGGAACAGGATTATTATTACTTGCTGATAATAATGAAAAAAAGTTCAGTGCAGGTGATGTGGTAAGGTTTTCAAGTGGAGAAGTTCATGGACTACTAAATGATTCAGATGAAGAGTTTGTATACATATCAGTAACAACACCACCTATTAATTTTAGATATGCTTATAAGGAGGAGAAGTAAGAGCTATATATTGAATGAAATCAAGGAGTATATAATGGATGGAAATAAGTTAATTATAGTTCCGCTAACAGAAGAATACTGGAATGATGTATATAATTTTTGAAGTAATTATAATGAAATAAAACCTTGACTCTCCTGTTAGGGGAGAATATATCCTCATATTATAGATAGCTTTTATTTAAATAGGGAGGGAAATATAATGGAGGATATAATATCTGTTAAGAATCTTAAAAAGACCTATAATAACATAGTTGCAGTAAATGATATATCTTTTTCTGTAAAAAAGGGAGAATTTTTTGGATTACTAGGACACAATGGAGCTGGTAAATCTACAACTATTGATTGTATTTTAGGCCTTAAAGCTTTCGATAGTGGAGTAGTGAAAATATTGAATAAGGATCCTAGAAAGTCAAGAAAGGAGATCTTTGAAAAGATAGGAGTTCAATTACAGTTGTCTTCTTATCCAGATAAAATTAAGGTTTATGAAATATGTGAAGAAACTGCTGCATTATATAGTGAAAGTTGTGATTATAATCAGTTGCTTAAAAAATTCTCTTTAGATAAAGTTAAGAAAAATTATGTATCAACATTATCAGGTGGAGAAAAACAAAAATTAGCGGTAATTTTAGCATTAATTCCAAATCCAGAAGTAGTATTTTTAGATGAATTAACTACAGGATTAGATGTAGAGGCAAGAAGGGATGTATGGAAGCTACTTAAAAGTTTAAAGAAAGAAAAGGTTACAATGCTATTAACATCACATTATATGGATGAAGTTGAAGCGTTATGTGATAAAATAGTAATAATTAAAAATGGAAAACTATTAGCCTTGGGAACAGTTGAAGAAATTATTACCTCTTCACCATATGATAACCTTGAAGATGCTTATTTATGGTACATGGACAAGGAGGTGCAATAGTGATGAGAGGTTTTTTTACATTATTAAAAATTGAGGGAAAGTTAGGATTTAGAGGTATTGATGGAGTGTTTTTTGGAGTAATAATGCCTCTTGGTATAGCGTTACTAATTGGTATGATTTCTGGAGATAAACCAGCCTTTGATGGAGCGTCCTATAGTTTTTTAGATGCTAATATACCAACAATAATTACTGTTGGGATATGTGCTACAGCATTTATGGGCATACCACTTACAATTGCAGATTATAGAGATAAAAAGATATTAAAACACTATTTTGTTACACCAGTAAGTCCATTGACAATATTAGCAGTACATGGAATAATTCAGATGATTTTAGCTGTATCTTCATCAGTAATAATAATTATAGCTATGAAATTAATTTTTAATTATTCAATGATAGTATCTATTGGAAAGTTTATTTTATCATATTTTTTAGTTTTGATTTCAATGTATGGATTTGGAATGTTAATTGCAAGTGTTTGTAAAAGCGTTAAAAGAACTAATTTAGTATGTACACTAGTATATTTTCCTATGTTATTTTTATCAGGGGCAACAATTCCATTTTCTATGTTTCCAAAGAGCATTCAGAGCTTTGCAAACTTTTTACCATTAATTCAAGGAATTAAGTTACTAAAAGGATGTGCACTTGGATTAGATACATCATTAACAATTCCGTTATTAGTAATGATAATATCAACAATAATAACAGTAGCATTATCTATGAAGCTATTTAAATGGGAATAGGAGGGAAAACAGGGGTTGAACGAGGAGTATGTATGCGAAAAGAAGGAAGATGTCACTTTATATAAGATAGGGTTATTTTCTCAGATGAATAAGATTACTATTAAAGCATTACGACATTACGATGAAATTGGATTGCTTAAACCTGAACATATAGATGAATTTACAGGTTATAGATATTATAGTTCAGCACAATTACCAATATTACATGAAATTATTGCATTAAGGCAAATAGGGTTTTCTCTGGAAGAAATAAGAGATGTGCAAGCTGGAAAATCAGTAAAGGAATTGTTAGTTAAGAAGAAATCAGAGATATTAAAAAAAATTTCAGAAGAAACAATGAAATTATCACAAGTCGAGTATTATCTTGAAAATAGAGATGAAGATTGCAAATATGATATAGTATTAAAAGATTTGCCAGAAGTAATAGTTGCTTCAATGAGGACTACGATATCAAGTTATGAGGATTTATTCAAGATTATTCCTCCTATGGGAGCAGAGATGGAAAGAGTTGGTTGCATTTGTGCTGTTCCAGAATATTGTTTTAATATATATCATGATGGTGAATATAGAGAAAGAGATATTGATGTTGAAGTGTGTGAAGCAGTAGTAGAGATGAAAGAAGATTCAAAGCTTATTAAGTTTAAGAAAATTGATAAAGTAGAGTTAGCGGCTTGTACTCTTCATAAGGGAAGCTATAGTGATTTTCCTAAAGCATATAGTGCATTAATTAAGTGGATAGAAGAAAATGATTATGAAATGATTGATTATCCAAGAGAATCATATATAGATGGAGTATGGAATAAGGATTCAGAGGAAGAATGGCTTACAGAAATACAATTTCCTGTAAGAAAAAAATAAACTAATGATAGAGCCATAAGGCTCTTTTGATCTTTTTATTGGTGTTGATACAGAAGATAAAGTAAATGATGAGGTAATAACAAAATAATAATATATTACTTTAAGGGGGAGATAATATGAGGAATCCTTTTATAAAAGATAATTTTTTATCTTCAAAGGTATCAATAAATAAGCTCATAATAGAAAAAGTACCACAGAATATAATAGATGAAGATATCAAAGGAAAATCTGCTTTAGAATTATTCTCAACAAAATTATTTATTGAGGAAATTAAGAAGAGTAGTAAAGATTTAGGATTAGATTTACAAAGTATAGAAGAAGTTAAATTACCACAATATTTTGCAAAATGTTTAGAAGGTAAGGATGAATCAATTAGGAATTTAGCTATAAATATTGTCAAATTATTTGGGAGAAGACTAGGAATAATTTTATTAACACTAAAGAAAGGTGAAAAGGAAAATAGGCTAAAGAGATTAGATTGGCAAGATGAACATTGGGAATATTGGACTAAAATAGAAAATGTTATTTTAGTGGGAGGCCTTGCCAATGAAAAATTTGGGAAGATAATAAAAGAATCTATAGATGAAGTTTTTAAGTTAGAAAAAGAAGGATATAATATTATTCTAGTAAAAAATCCTTCGGAAGCGGCAATTAGAGGTTTGTCAAAATATATTACTGAAATAGAAGAGAATAAATACATTTTAGCTTTAGATTTTGGACAAAGTTTTATAAAAAGGAGTATTATAAGTATTGGTAAAAGTGGAATTAATGAGGTGCATACCTTAGAAAAAATTAAGGCTAAATATGTTACATGGGAATTTAATACTGAATTAGAGGAAAAAGATGAAGCAACACAAGAAGATCAGTATATAATAGATTGTATTATAAAGACAATTAATCTTTGTAAAGAAAGTAATTATGAATTAGGTAGGGAAATAGTAATAAGTGTAGCTAATTATATCGAAAATGGAAAGCTTAAAAATAGAGGTGGCTATGGTAAGTTAAGACTAATTGCTGATAATTATGAGGAGCATTTGAAAGAAGTTTTATATAAGAAATTAGGAATAGAATATAAAATAACTATGGTTCATGATGGAACAGCAATGGCAGCTGCATTTTCGGAATATCCAAAATCTGTTTGTATATCATTGGGAACAGCTTTTGGAGTTGGTTTTCCAATAGATAAATGAGGTGCTTTATAAACTAGTATAATTATGAATAATATTAATAGGTGGTATGAATTTTGGAAAAAGTAGTGTATAAAAAACTTAATAAAGAAGATATTAAATTATCATTATTTAACGATTTTAATAGATATCAAGAAGTTAAAAAATGTTGGAGAAAAGAAAATAATAAGTGGATTTTAAAGGATATTTCATTTATAGAGCAATGGGGAGAAAATGAGTACAATTTCTTAGTAAAGTGTCTAATTAATACAATTGAAACTGGTGGAGTAGTATTAGGAGCATTTTGTAATTGCTCTTTAGTGGGGTTTGCATCTGTTGAAAATAGCTTTTTCGGAAGTGAAAATCAGTATTTACAATTATCAAGCTTACATACATCATATGAATACAGAGGCAATGGTATAGGAAAGCAGTTATTTTCTATAGCTTGTGATGAGGCTAAAGATTTAGGCGCTAAGAAATTATATATTTCTTCTCATTCATCTGAGGAGTCACAAAATTTTTACAAAGCTGTTGGCTGTGTTGAAGCTATTGAATATAATAAAAAGTTAGTAGAAGACGAGCCTTGTGATTGTCAGCTAGAATATGTTTTGAGGTAAAATATGGTTTATGCCATATAACTTAAATGTTATAATAGCCTTAAATAATTATTAAAGGGGTAGGGTAATGTTTAGGTTAGATCATTTAGTTATTAATATTGATAAAAAGTACCAAAAAGATAAGGATATTATTGATAAAATAATTAATTCAGGCTTTAAATATGAACCAAGTTGGGGAAAAGGTACAAAAGGATTTAAAGTATCAAATATTTGGATTGGTAATGAATACTTTGAAATGGTTAATATTCTAAAAAGTAATGGTGGAGGATGGTTAAAGCCATGGGTGGATTTATACAATGAAGGACATAGAGGGCTTATTTGTCTTATGCTAGATGTAGAGGATATTGAGCAGGTTTATGAAAAGTTAAGAAAGAAGAATATTAATATTACAAAGCCTGAAGACTTAAAATTTAAATGGTGTTTTAATTTGTTAACAAGGACAATGCCGTGGAAAAATAGTTATATTCCTTTTTTTAAGAAAATTCCATTACAAATTGGATTTCAACAAATGAAGGATGAAAAGGCTCGTGACTTTATGAATCAATATATGGTGCCGAATAGTAGAGAAAATGGAATAAGTGGGATAAGAAAAGTTGTTATAGAAGGAGATTTTGTTGATGAAGATTTTAAACTGATTGAAGATGTTTTTGAAGAGTATATTACAGATAAAAATCTATTAACTATTAAGTTAAACTCTGAGCAGAATATAGAATTCAAGAAAAGTGATAAATATAATGTTCATATTTATACAAATTGCGAAAATTATAATTTTATTAATAAAACTATAAGTATAGAGAATGTTTCACTTATTAATAATAAGTTTTAGTAGAAAAGGATTACGTAATAATATATAATAGAAATACAGAATATATATGGGGGGATTTGTTATGTTTGAAAAAATAGATGCAATTCCATGGAAGGTACTGATATTAATAGGAGTAGTTCTTTTAGCAATAGGATTATTAGTAGGTATAAAGTTTATTAACTTCATATTAGTATTTGCAGGATTTTTCTTGATTTTTACAGGGGTTCAAAATCGAAAGAAATAGATAGACAAAAGATAGTATTAATACTATCTTTTTTTAAATAAAATTTTTCATAGGATATACTAATAAGGAGAAATTAGTATTTGCAGTTACCTTTTTCTTGTGATTTAACTTCTTACGGAAGTAATATAGTGGCCTCTGTTTCAGAAGAATTATATGAAATTATAGAGGAATATATAAATAAGTACCCTGTGGAGTATTGTTTCGAAACTCCAAACATTCATGTTCTTATTGAAAAGTTAAAGCCTTTTAATCTTAATGTTTGTTTTATGGCAGAGTATTTTTTACCAGATATAAATAGAATAAAGCCATTAGAAAGTGGATATGAAACTAGGCTTTTAGGAAAAGAGGAATTGGAAAATTACTATTTGCCACAATGGAGTAATGCTTTATGTGAAAAAAGAAAATATTTAGACAAGCTAGATATTGGTGCCTTTAATAATGGAGAATTAATCGGGCTTGCAGGAGCCTCTGCTGATTGTGATACAATGTGGCAAATTGGTATTGATGTTTTAGCACAATATCGAAAACAAGGAATAGCTGCAAGTTTAACTAGTAAACTTGCAATAGAAATTTTAAAAAGAGATATAGTTCCTTTTTATTGTTGTGCATGGTCAAATATTAAGTCAGCAAAAAATGCAATTTAAAGTGGGTTTAATCCATCTTGGGTACAAGTTACAGTGAAAAGCAATGAGTTTATTGAGAAAATTAACTTAGAGTAATTACAAATATATTCAAGCTCTCTTTTATTGAGCAAAAAAAGAGAGGATAAATTATTGCATAAACAGTATTTTATTGTTAGGAGATGATTGGATGGAATGGATGAATTAATAATATCATCATCAACTTGGGAAATATTTTCTGGACAAGGGACAAATACATCTATTCAAGAGTTAGAAAAAAGGATTATAACAGAATGGATTCCTACATCAGGGTATGAATATGGTAATGCACCAGATATTGAAGTTTATTTTAATGCAGATCCAGTTAATGCAAAATGCGAGGTTTGGATTCCTGTAGTAAAAAAGAATAGTTAGTCATTTATGCATAAGAGCAAAATCTCTATAAGGCAATAAGTCTTATAGAGATTTTTTTATATAAACATTCTTGACAAGAAAGTTAATATTGTATATATTGGATATATACAATATACATAAAGGAGAATATTTATGGATATTATAATTAGCAATTCTAGTGGTAAACCAATATATGACCAAATATATACTGAAATAAAATCAAAAATTATATCTGGAGAATTGAAAGAAGGGGATGCATTGCCGTCAATGAGATTACTGGCAAAAGAATTACGAATTAGTGTAATAACGACAAAGCGTGCTTATGAAGAACTAGAAAGAGATGGATTTATAACTTCTATTACAGGAAAAGGAAGTTTTGTATCGGGGAAAAATACAGAATTTATTAGAGAAGAGAATTTAAGAAAAATTGAAGAACATATGCAAAGTATTATTGAGCTTTCCAAGGGGTGCAATTTATCATTGCAGGATTTAATAGAAATGATTTCAATCATTTATGAGGAGGATTAGGATGGAAAATGCATTAGAAATAAAAAATTTATCAAAGAAGTATCCTGAGTTTACTTTAGATAATATTAATATTACACTTCCAGCAGGATGTATTATGGGGTTTATTGGTGAGAATGGTGCAGGGAAAAGCACAACAATTAAAGCAATTCTAGATTTAATAGAGAAGGATAGTGGAGAAATAACAATACTTGGTGAAACTAATTTATCTAAAAATCAAAGATTAAAAGAGCATATAGGTGTGGTAATAGATGAGTGTAGTTTCCCAGAAAATTTAAATGCTAAAGAAATAGATAAAGTAATGAAAAATTGTTATAAAACTTGGAACAGAACAAAGTATATGGGGTATTTAGATAAGTTTGCATTATCATTAAAAAAGCCAGTTAAAGAATATTCACGAGGAATGAAAATGAAATTATCTATCGCTGTTGCGCTTTCTCATGATAGCAAATTGTTGATATTAGATGAAGCCACTAGCGGTCTTGATCCTATTGTCCGTGATGAAATTCTTGATGTCTTTTTAGATTTTATTCAAGATGAAAGCCACAGCATTTTTATATCATCTCACATCATAAGTGACCTTGAAAAAATTTGTGACTATATTACCTTTATTCATAATGGGAAAATCATATTAAGTGATGTTAAAGATGATCTATTAGATAAATATACAATTATTAAATGCACAGAGGCTGAATATTCAACTATAGATAAATCTGCAATCATCGGAAGAAGGAAAAGTAGATTTGGTATTGAAGCCTTAGCATTGAAAGAAAAAATATCAAGTGGCACAATAACCGATAAAGTAAACATTGAAGATATAATGTTATATTTTGTGAAGGGGGAAGAATAATGAAGGGATTGCTTTTAAAAGATATACTTAATTTTAAGAAACAAGGATTAATGTTTATTTTTTTAATAGCACTATGGTTTTTTATAGGAATTAAAAATAAAGATATATATTATTTATCAGGGATAATTGCAATGTTGACACTACTAATACCTATAACTGTAATTTCTTATGATGAAAAAGCAAAATGGGAAAGATATGCTTTAACAATGCCGATATCAAAAGGTACTATAGTAATATCTAGGTATGTACTTACTATTTGTGTTTCTGTTATTGGTGGAATTCTTTCAACAATAGCAGGACTTATAATTTCAACAAATATTAAAGAAGTACTTTTAATTAATATGTCAGTAATATCACTAGGTCTTTTAGTTATTTCATTTGCTTTTCCGTTTATATTTAAGTATGGGGTAGATAAAGGTAGGATAATTATGGTTATTTTATTTGTAGTTCCTACATTATTTTTAACTTTTGCTTCAGAGTTTAAAATTGCTATGCCAAGTGAAGAAGTAATAATGCAATTCATCTATTTTTTACCATTAGTGGTATTAGTAATCATTATTTGTTCTATACAAGTATCTAAGATGATATATAGTAAGAAAGAGTTTTAAAACATATAAGTATGAGAAATGTTTGGAAAATTATTTTTAGATGTTTCGAGGTTATTGAATACGAGTAACGCCGGCAGACCGTAGTCTTAAAAATTAAGATTCATTTAATAGACCAAGAGAAACGCATACTTATATATTAGTTTCTTTTCTAATGTTTTTTATAGTTTCGCAAATACTATCAATTTCTTTATCGAATCATGCTTTTCCTAATGTTACAACAGAATATCCATATTTTACATAAAGGCTGTTTTTAGATATAATAATCATGTAAGGAAACTTATGATGAGTTATCCTTCTTCCAAGGTCAGGTGTTATGAATTGCCTATAGCAATTAAGGACAGGAAGAAGGTGATATCATGACAGAGTTCATCCAGGCGCTTTTAATATTATCATTTACGATAATAGCCTTAGTTTCTATAGTACATGGAAAGAAATTTTCAACTAGAATAGATAAAAAAGATGATTCACTTCAGGCTGAAATATCAGTTAATGAAGATAATGATATTAAAAGAAAAAAGTAGCTCACCCTCGCAAAGTTAGCTACTTCGATCTTTAAATTACTAATTTAAGCCATAGGTCAACTATAACACTTGACCTTGCTCCTTACTAATATTATATCATATTTTACAGTAGAATATACAGTATTAATATAAGATAAAATCAGTATTTAAAGAACTTTATTATATTTAAATGATGCTATGAATCTAGTGAGTTCATAGCTTTTATTATGTAAATAACTTGAATATGGAGTTTATTGGTGTATAATGAAGGAATACATTTAAGGGAGGGGATTTTTGTGAGTAAATTTATGGTGCCGCCAAATCATATTAATTTTAAAGCTAAAAAATTATTTGGAGAAATGGGGAAAATTATAGATGGTGCAATTGCATATATTGATTTGAATGGAGGAGGACCAACAGAATTACATACCCATGAACATAACCATTTATTTATTGTAACAAAAGGTGAAGCAAAAGTATTATTAGCTGATAAAGAAGTTATTATTAGAAAAGATGAAGCTTTTTTAGTTGAGGGTAAGATTCCACATTCTGTTTGGAACAATCAAGATGAGGAAACTGTTATGATTGGAATATCTATAAAATAATTTTATATTGATGAAATTAAATTTTACATAAGGAGAGGTCACAGTGAAATTAGGAATAATATCAGACACTCATGGTATTTTAAGAGATGAAGTAATAGAAAACCTTAAGGGGTGTGATTATATTATTCATGGTGGGGATGTACTTTACCGAAATCTAAGAAAGTAAATTTAGATGATTTTGTAGTATATGTCGTCCATGATAAAAAAGACATTGAATATGATAGATTAGATGATGTAGATATAGTTGTATATGGACATTCTCATAAATATAATGAGGAAAGTCATAAAGGTATAACTTTTATTAACCCAGGTTCCTGTGGTAGAAGAAGATTTTCATTGCCACTTACTATGGTAATAGTAAAGGGAGATAAGGATAATATAAGTGTTAAAAAAATAATTTTAGAATGAAGCTATGAATCTAATGGGTTCATAGCTATTATTTCTATGTTACAATAAGTAGAGATTAATATATTTTGGAGTGAAGAGAATGGACACAAAATCAATTTATACTAATAGAAAAAATATTGTTCTATTAGCTACTTTATGTTGCTTTTTATGGGGCAGTGCATATCCATGTATAAAGATAGGTTACAAGCTTTTTAATATACCTACAGATGATATAACATCAAAGTTTGTTTTTGCAGGAGTTAGATTTTTCTTAGCTGGATTAATAGTTCTTGCTATATCATTAGTATTAAAGAAGAATATATTTTCCTTTAATAAAAAAGAAATGTTGGAGATTACTTTTTTAGGTTTAGGACAAACATCTCTTCAATACATATTTTTTTATGTAGGGATGACTTTTACTACAGGAATAACAGGATCAATAATAACAGGTTCTGGTACTTTCTTTAGTATTATATTAGCACATTTTATTTATAAAAATGACAAGATTAATAGGAATAAAGTAGTAGGTTGCATTGTAGGATTTGCTGGGGTTGTTCTTGCTAATCTTAATAATGGATCACTTCTTAAAAGTTCGTTTTCTTTTAAAGGAGAGGGATTAATAATGCTTGCAGCATTATCATTATCAATATTTTCGATTTATGGTAAAAAGATTACTCAAAAATTAGATGCATTTATAGTAACAGGATATCAATTATCAATAGGTGGACTTGCATTAATTATTTTAGGCTATGGATTAGGAGGAAAACTAGTAGGTTTCAATATTAAATCAACATTGCTTTTAATATATATGGCATTATTATCTTCTGTAGCATTTTCTATATGGACTATCTTACTGAAGTATAATAAAGTAGCATTTATATCTATGTTTAATTTTTTAGTTCCTGTTTTTGGAGCCATATTAAGTGCAATATTTTTAGGGGAAAATATTTTTGATGTTAATTTGTTGTTATCACTAATCTTAGTTTGTATTGGAATCTTCACTGTATATAAACAACATAATTAAGAATAATTAATATTTAAAAGAGATGGTCACCATAGGTGAGTATCTTTTTTTATATAATCATAAGAAAAAGTAATAATTATCATTCTAATTATAAATTATATTTATTGAAAGAATAGGGATATACTATTACTATAATAATATTTAATAAATGTATAATACTTAAACATAGAACAGGAGCGACAGAAATGAAGGATATCACAATAATTGGAGCAGGTATAGTAGGATGCTCTATAGCTAGAGAACTATCTAGGTATAATTTAGATGTATTAGTGATTGATAAAAATGATGATGTAGCAGAAGGCGTATCAAAGGGTAATAGTGGTATTATCCATAGCGGTTATAATGAAAGAAAAGGTACTCTAAAAGCAAAATTAAATATAGAAGGAAATAATTTAATTGAGGATTTATCTAAAGAGTTACAATTTCCATTTAAGAGAAATGAAGCTTTAGTGTTAGCTTTTAATGAAGATGAGGTTAAGATTTTAAAGGAATTAAAGAAAAATGGAGAAGATCTTGGAATTGACGGTTTAGAGATAATTTCAAGAGAAAAGGTTTTTGAACTAGAAAGAAATATAAGTGAAAAGGTAGTTGCAGCATTAAGTATTAAAAATTCAGGAATTGTCAGTCCTTATGAAATGACTTTAGCGCTTGGAGAAAATGCCTTTAATAATGGTGTTGATTTCCAATTAGGTAAAGAAGTTGTAGATATAAGAGAAGAAAATGGACTATATAAGATTTTCTTAAAAGACGGAAAAATACAAGAATCAAAGATTATAATAAATGCAGCTGGTTTAGGTGGAGCCTTTATTAATAACCTTATTTCTGAGGTTAAATATGATATTAATAAAGTAAAAGGTCAGTATTGCTTATTTGATAAAGTGGCAGGAAATAGTTGTGAAAGAACATTATTTCAAGTGCCAGGAAAGCTAGGAAAAGGAGTTCTAGTGACACCAACTGTTGATGGTAATCTTTTATTAGGACCAAATGCTACTGAGGAAGATGGTGATAGAACATCTAGAGAAGGTATTGATGAGATAATAGAAAAAGGTAAAAAGACCATTGAGACTTTACCATTTGCAAGGGTTTTAAATACTTTTAGTGGAGTAAGACCAAAGGTAAAAGGTGATGATTTTATTATTGAAGAGTGTAAAGATCATGAAGGTTTTATAAATGTTATTGGAATTGATTCACCGGGATTAACGGCGGCACCAGCTATTGCTAAATATGTTGTAGATATTGTATCTAGTAAGATTAATTTAGAAGAAAAGAAGAGCTTCATAAAAGAAAGAAAAAAGCTTATTAGGATGTCTGAATTATCATTAGAAGAAAAGAATAAACTTATTAAAGAAAAACCATCATATGGGAAAATAGTATGTAAATGTGAGCTTGTTACAGAAGGTGAAATTATAGATGCCATTACTAGATCATTAGGGGCAAGATCTTTAGATGGAATTAAAAGAAGAACTCGTGCTATGATGGGTGGATGTCAAGGTATAGGTTGTATGTTACCTATAGCAATAAAATTAAGTAAAGAATTAGGCATAGATATTAGCGAAGTGAAGAAAAACTCTAAAAGTTCTTCAGTTATTGCATTTAAGGAGGACTAGATTATGAGAGAATATGAATTAATTATTATTGGTGGTGGAGCTGCAGGAATGTTAGCTGCTATTGAAGGAAAGAAAAAAGGTATTAATGAGATATTAGTTATAGAAAAAGATCCTATCTTAGGAGGAAATCTAAATTCAGCAGATTATCCAATTAATAAAGATAGGACTGTAACTGGAAAAGAATATAAAGTTGCTTTATTAGATAAATTTAATAAACTTGATATTGAAGTAAAATTGAATACTCTGGTTTTGAAAATAGAAGAAAAAGATGTTCTTTGTACTAGTGAAATCAATGGTATAGAAAAGATAAGAGGTAAATCAATAATAATAGCAAATGGAGGCAAAGAAGGCGGAAGGAAAGCTGTAGACATGGTGGGAGATAGATGCTCTGGTATTTATACATTATCTATGGCTAAAAAGATTTTTGCATTAGATAGATTGCCAGGAAAAAATATATTAATATATGGAAACTCAACACTTTATATGATAAAAGACAAGCTGAAAGAAAAGGGGCTTAATATAGCAGGAATAGTAATAAAAGACAATAGTAATGAAACTTATGATTTATCTAATAATATATATAAAGACTATAATATAGCATCAATAGAAGGGGAAGGAAGAGTATCTTCAGTAAAACTTATTAAAGATAATGATATTAAAACAGTATTATGTGACACTGTAATTTTTTCAATGCCAATGTTAAGTGATGGTTTAGTGGCAATGAGAAGTGGAATAAGGTTAAATCCTAAGACAACAGGAGCAGAAGTGAATGATAACTTTGAAACATCAAAAGAGGGGATATATGCCATTGGAAATGGTATATATATACATAATTCTATAGAAGAAATTGAAAAAGAATGTAGTAAAGTTATAAAGAATATAGTAAAAGTATTGGAAGAATAGTTGTATAGGGTTTTTATTATAAAATGAAATAGGCTAGTATTATACTAGCTTATTTTTATAATTTAGCTATTTAAATCTATGGTAACAGCTTGGTTACCTAAGCTATTCCATCTATCAATAAATGTTGATTTATTAATATTGTATTCTGTGCCCGTATATGGATCATTTATAATAACTTCATTTTCATTAAAACCAATTAGTACTACTGCATGTTCAGGTACTATCCATTCGATAATGCCATTTTTACTATACCAAGATGAATTTAGAGTGGCTTCTTTCATGTCGATTGTAACCCATGTAATAATAGGGGTTCCTTTTGATACAATTTCAATAAGTGTTTCGAAAGAACAATCAGTAATGTCTTTACCTTTTCCAGATGTATATGTATCGATTAAATCTTTTATAGGTTTATGATATACACCGAATCCAGAATCAGAAAATGGGTCACCAATAAAATATTCATTTGGATTCATACCTTGTAAAGTACCATTAACATAAGATGGGATAGGAGCTTTTTCAATCTCATAACCTAAATCGTTTTTATCAACATCTACACCATACCAATTTAGTAACATAGCAGCAGAAGTTAACTCGCAGCCAGTAGGCATTTCAGGAAGTTGATTCAATATAGGAACGTTTTTGATTTTATGAGAATTAACCAATGTTTTCTGATCTAAATAATCTTTAGTGGTATTTTTTGAAATACGTGAAGGGCTAATAGGAAGCATAATAATATAAAGTGGTATCGATACTAAAAATATAATTAAGAAAAATAAAATAGTTTTTTTCAATGGGAAAATCCTCCTCAAAAAAATTAATTTTATTTATTAGATAATTAAAGAAGAGATTATGTTTCATAAAAATAGCTTACATAATAAAAAAATTAAATTGATAATTAGTAGATAAAAGAAAAAATGCTGTAAAGTATGGATTTACAGCATTTTTTATATGCTAAAGTTACAGTTCTTTTTAAGCTTCTGTTTCTAAGTTTTTTGTAGTAATTTTTTCTTCCTTTGTTCCTAAAATATTTATTAATGAATTCATAGTTTATTCCCCTTTTGCATAAAAACAAAAATTTATAGTTTTAGAGCTATCTTAGACAAAATTGCCCTAAAACTATGAATTTCTAATATTTCACTTATAATATCATATTGTGTATAATATGCAAAGTGTAAACATAATTAATGATAATTTATACATTTTAGTGAAGGGAATTTGTAATTATATATTAATTTTAATTTCTATAAGATTATTTAATCAGTGGAATATATATTTCAGTGATGATTTCACCTCCATCCATAGGCCCTTTTAAATATTTTTCATAATATTCACCAGTTATCTTATAATTATTTTTATTTATCCATTCAATCAATTTACCATATCCAAATGAAAGATTACTATAAGCACCTTTTATTGTTGCTGTAGCATATAAACCACCAGGTAACAATTTTGTTCCCTTAAAATTTTCTTTTATTGGGACAGCAATTTCTGTATCATTTTCATCTTCATTAAATTCTGATCCATAGTATATAGACATAGGAGGACCAATTACCGTTAAGTTGTTTTTGCTTATTATTTCAAATAGCTTTCCAATATATTTACCATATTCATCAGTACTCATTAATTGTCTACTACTTAAAATATTAATATCCTCAGTATCAATTAATTTAATATTTATATCTTCAACAAATGTCATTATATCAAAACCTTTCTTTAATCTTAAAATATCGTCTTTCATTTGTTTTTCAATTTCTCTATATTGAGAAATAATATTTTTAATTTTCTTTTCTTGAACAATGATTTTATCCAGAAGAATGTTAGTATTTGAATGTAAGATCTCATTGATTTCATCTAAAGAGAATTGGTATTTTTTTAGTCTTTCAATCATTATCATTTCTTTTACTTGATCTATTTCATAATATCTATATCCATTTTCTTCATTTATCTTCTTTGGTTTAATTAAATCTATACTATCGTAATGTCTTAATGTTCTTGTACTTACTTTACAGATTTTAGAGAATTCTCCTATTGTAAGCATTTTTTAACCTCCTAAATGTATTTATTAGCCAGCTTGATTTAATTATAAGCTTTTACATTACGTTAAAGTCAACTTTAATAATCACAAGGAAAACATTTACATAAGGTTAAGTTAGTATTAAAATTATGATATAAGGGGTGAAGGGAATGAATAATAAAGAAATAGTTACTAAATTTATTGTAAAAGGATATAATGATAATGATTATGATGAAGTCATTAAATTATTATCAAAGGATTATTATGACCATAGTCCTGCTTCAGCAAGAAGTGATGAAGAGGCAATTGGCATATTAAAAATTGTGGAGAATAGTTTCCCTGATATGAAAGTAGAAGTCCTTGATTTAATAGAAGAAAAGAATAAGGTAGTAGGTCGGTTTAAGTTTAGTGCAACTCATAGTAAAGAATATATGGGCATTAAAGCTACTAATAAACAAATTCAATGGGAAGCTATTGAGATTTTTCACATTAGCAATGGGAAGATAACAGAATCTTGGGGGTATTGGCCTGATACTGAAATTAGAAATAAGTTAATTGATATTCAGAACAGATTATAGATGAATTTAATAAAGATACTTTTTAAATTCGTTATAGCTTACTTCAATGTAATTATTCTTTTTTAATGTATCAATATAGATTTTTGGAACATTAATATTTAATGAAACTGATTTATACTTAGGTATTTTGATCATATATTCTGAAGATTGGACAAAGCAAAATGATTTACTTCTTTGATTAATATATATTATAAATGAATTTTCCATTTGAAATACTCCTCTTAATACTTAATGGTATACTTTATATTATTATGAATATTCGGCATTGGTTCATATATAGGTAGAGATTCTACGGGATTATAGGTACAAGGATTAGGTAATAGTAATGTGCGACAAGTGAATAATGGGAATTTGCAAATCATAAAAGATGAAAGAGAATTCTATTAATAATACTGATATAAAAGAAATATATTGAAAATGTGGTTATGTTATATGGAAGGAGAAGGGTGAGTGTTAGAAATAAATAAAGCAAATATTAAGGATGCTAAGTTAATTACTGACATAAAAATAAAAGCCTACAATAAAGAAATTAATACTTATTTGGGAAGGAATGGTGGGCCTCCAGGATATAATGAGGTTGAATCTCAAATTAGTATTATCAAAAACTTTATTGCTTATAAAATTGAATTAGATAATGAAATTATAGGAGGATTGTTTCTTATCCCTTTGGGAGATAATAAGATGAGATTTGAGGATTTTGTAATAGAACCATCATTTCAAGGAAAAGGTTATGGCTATAGAGTAATGGAATTGATTGAAAAAGCATATCCAGATATTAATGAATGGCAACTTTCAACACCTATATTTAGTGTAGGTAATCAACATCTATATAAAAAATTTGGTTATGTAGAGGTTTCAAGAAATGAAGATGAAATTGAATATATAAAAAAATTAAAATAAGTTAATAGAAATTCATAATTATTGAGATATACACTCTAAAATAGGTAGTCCAATTTCAACTCAAATTTAGGCTACCTATTAATGGTTGTGTATTATTGCTAATATCAATGCATTTTATTATACAGCCGATAATAATAAAATGGCTTTTCTTTGGTGTCACCACTATTTAAAATCATTTTGGTATTTAGTTTAGTAAATCCACATTTTTCAACTACCCTTTGGGATGGTATATTATCATGTTCAACAATAGCAATTAGATAATTAAGTCTTAAATTAGTAAATGCCCATTCTATCATTGCTTTTGAAGCCTCACTTATATATCCCTTATTGCTAAATTCTTGGGAAATAAAGTATGCTATTTCTATCTCATTATTTACTTCTTCTTTGTTACCAATTCCCACCATGCCTATAAGTTGCTTATTAGATTTAAGAGTAACTGCAAGCATTATTCTTGCAACATTTTTTGTCGCTTTTAAATAATTATTTTGAACCCAACTTATCCATTCCTTTCGTTCTGCAACTGTTCTTTTCCAATCAGGCATCCATTTTAATATATGTGGTTGACTACAAATATAGTGTAATTCTTCCACATCATGTAGAGTAAATTCTCTTAATAGAAGTCTTTCAGTTTCGATATAAATACTCATTCTTGCCTTTCTCCTTTTAGAATAATCATTGTGTATTTTACAACTGCTTTACAACATATGTCATTGTGTACATACATTATATCATAACTATATTTATTAACAAATTTGAATTATATAATTGTTGATATTCGTTCTTTTTAATTTATATATCTAGATTAACATAGAGACTTTAATTTAGAGCTGTTGCATTAATAATTAGTGCACAGCTTTTTTATTGTAATAATTATGTAGCTATATACATTGACAAAGTTATTATATAGAAGTAAAATTAGTTAGGAATCTAACAAATATTTAGAGGTATATTTATGAATAGAGATTTTCATATAGGAAAAGAGATAGATATTTTATCAAACAAGTTTAAAAGAGTAATAAATCATAAAATTTCTAAGTATGGTGTAACGGGAATACAAGGAAAGATTATTGGATTTATAAAATTTGAATCAGTAAAACGTGATGTGTTTCAAAAGGATATAGAGGAAGAGTTTGATATTAGACGTTCATCAGTAACCAGTGTTATCACTTTATTAGAGAAAAAAGGTTATGTAAGAAGAGTATCTGTTTTAAAAGATGCTAGATTAAAAAAATTGGTATTAACAGAGAAAGGTTTAGAATTACATAGCAAGGTGCATAATGATATTGATGATTTTGAAAACTATGTAAAAGATGAATTAACAGAAGATGAAATGAATTTATTCATTGATATACTTAATAGGGTAAATAAAAGAATTGAAGAGTAATAACAATTCTTTTATAGATATAGCTATAAATCTATCAAAAGGAGGAGAATATATGATAAAAAAGTTAGCTAGTTATATCGGGGAGTTTAAGAAAGCAACTATCTTAACACCGATTTTTATGATTTTGGAAGTAGTAATGGAAATGATAATTCCACTTCTAATGGCAAAAATTATTGATAATGGTGTAGGAAATGGGGATATGAAATATGTAACTATTGTAGGAGCAGTTATGATAGTTACAGCATTTTGTTCTCTTACTTTTGGAGTTCTTGGGGGAAAATATGGAGCTAATGCATCTACAGGGTTTGCAAGAAATTTAAGAAAAGAAATGTATTATAATATACAAAACTTTTCTTTTTCTAATATAGATAGATATTCTACAGCAGGGTTAGTAACAAGACTTACAACAGATGTTACTAATGTTCAAAATGCATTTCAAATGATAATAAGAATGTTTGTTAGAGCACCATTTACCCTTATTTCTGCAATGGTTATGTCATTTTGGATTAATGCAAAATTATCTTTAATATTTGTTGGTGCAATAATAGTTCTTGGAGTATCATTATATTTTATTATGACAAAAGCTCATCCACTTTTTAAGAGAGTTTTTAGAAAGTATGATGATTTAAATGCAAGTGTTCAAGAAAATCTATCAGCGATTAGAGTAGTTAAAGCTTATGTTAGAGAAGAACATGAAATTGGAAAATTTCATAAGGAGTCAAGTATTCTTCGAGATCTTTTCATAAGTGCAGAAAAATTAATAGTTCTAAATTCACCAATTATGCAATTTACAATGTATACTTGTATTTTACTTATGTCTTGGCTTGGTGCAAAGATGATAGTATCTAGTACTATGACAACTGGAGAGCTTATGAGTTTATTTACTTATGCTACCAATATTCTGATGAGTTTAATGATGATTTCTATGGTTTTTGTTATGGTTACAATGGCAAAATCTTCAGCAGAGAGAATAGTTGAAGTTATAGATGAAAAAAGTAATTTAACTAATCCAGAAAATCCTATTTATGAAGTAAAAGATGGAACTATAGAATTTTCTGATGTAAGTTTTAGTTATGGAAGCGATAAGGACAGTGAAGCTTTAGAAAACATAAATATAACTATTAATTCTGGAGAAACAATAGGGATTATCGGGGGAACTGGAAGTTCTAAATCTACATTAGTTCAGCTGATACCAAGACTTTATGATGTTACAAAAGGTTCTGTTAAAGTTGGTGGTGTTGATGTTAGAGAATATGATATAGAAACACTTAGAGAAGCAGTTTCTATGGTTCTTCAAAAGAATGTATTATTTTCTGGTACAATAAAAGAAAATTTGAGATGGGGGAATAAAGACGCTTCAGATGAAGAAATAATTAAAGCATGTAGGCAAGCATCTGCGGAAGAGTTTATAGAAAAATTCCCAGATAAGTATGATACATTTATCGAGCAAGGTGGAAGTAATGTATCAGGAGGTCAAAAACAAAGACTTTGTATTGCAAGGGCATTACTTAAAAAACCTAAGATATTAATCTTAGACGACTCAACAAGTGCTGTTGATACTAAAACTGATGCACTTATTAGGCAAGCATTTAGAGAAACTATTCCAGATACAACGAAAATAATTATTGCTCAACGTATATCATCAGTACAGGAATCAGATAAGATAATTGTACTAGATGATGGTAAAATAAATGGATTTGGTACACATGAAGAGTTACTAGAAAATAATGAAATTTATAAAGAAGTATATAAATCACAAGTAAAGGGGGATGATAGTGATGAAAAATAGACAAGGAAATCATCCTGAAAAAGGGACTACGAATCCAATGAAAACTATTAAAAGATTACTTGGATATTTATTTAGAGGATATAAGTTACAAGTAGTAGTTGTATTGTTATCAATATTTGTAAGTTCCATTGTTAGTGTTATTGGTACATTATTCTTAAAAAAGTTAATTGATAACTATATAACACCGTTTTTAAAAGAAACAACTAATGTTGATTTTGCACCTCTTTTGAAGGCATTGATAGTTATGGGTGTAATATATTATATTGGTGTTTTTGCAACTTATTTATATAATAGACTTATGATAAATATTTCTCAAGGTACATTAAAATCTATTAGGGATGATTTATTTGAACATATGGAAAAGTTATCAATAGGTTTCTTTGATAGTCACGCTCATGGGGATATAATGAGTCTATATACAAATGACACAGATACTTTAAGACAAATGATAAGTCAAGGATTACCACAATTATTATCTTCTGTAATAACAATTATTAGCGTTTTTATATCAATGCTTGTTTTAAGTATCCCGCTTACAGGAATTGTTGTTGTAATGGTTATTATTATGATGTATATTACAAAAACTCTTGGAGGAAAAAGTGGTAAACACTTCGTTAAACAACAACAAGATCTTGGGGTTCTTAATGGATATATTGAAGAACTTATGGAAGGTCAAAAAGTAGTTAAGGTCTTTTGTCATGAAGAAGAGGCTAAAAAAGATTTTGATGCTTTAAACGATAAGCTTTTTGAGAGTGCGAATAATGCTAATACTTTAGCAAATATTCTTATGCCAATTATGGGTAATTTAGGCCATTTAAATTATGTTGCTACATCAATTGTTGGAGGATTTTTAGCAATAGGTGGTGTCGGAGGACTTACACTAGGAGGTCTTGCATCATTCTTACAACTTACAAGAAGTTTTAATATGCCGATAACACAAGTGGCTCAACAATTTAATGCTATTATAATGGCTTTAGCAGGTGCTGAACGTATATTTAAAATTCTTGATGAAAAGCCAGAAGAAGATGATGGTTATGTTAGATTAGTAAATGCAAAAATAACCGATGGTGGTAATATAGAAGAAGTTGATAAACGTACTGGGGTATGGGCTTGGAAGCATCCACATAATGACGGTACAGTTACTTATTCTAGAATGCTTGGAGATGTTGTTTTTGAAGATGTTGATTTTGGTTACAAAGAAGATAAAATTGTATTACATGATATAAATATGTTTGCTAAACCAGGTGAAAAGATAGCATTTGTTGGAGCAACAGGTGCAGGGAAAACAACTATAACTAATTTGATAAATCGTTTCTATGATATTCAAAATGGTAAAATAAGATACGACGGTATTAATATAAATAAAATCAAAAAAGATGATTTAAGAAGATCGTTGGGGATAGTACTTCAAGATACTCACTTGTTTACTGGAACTATAGCAGATAATATTAGATATGGTAAACTAGATGCTACTGATGAAGAAGTAATTGCTGCAGCAAAGCTTGCAAATGCAGATCAATTTATTCATCACTTACCAAAGGGTTATGACACAGTAATCACTGGTGACGGTGCTAGTTTATCTCAAGGACAAAGACAGTTATTGGCAATTGCTAGAGCAGCTATAGCAAATCCTCCAGTTTTAATACTTGATGAAGCAACATCAAGTATAGATACTAGGACAGAAAGGATTGTTCAAGAAGGTATGGATAAACTTATGGAAGGTAGAACAGTTTTTGTTATTGCGCATAGGTTATCTACTATTAAGAATTCTGATGTAATAATGGTTTTAGAGCAAGGTAGAATCATTGAAAGAGGAAGTCATGATGACTTGATAAAACAAAAAGGTAAATATTATCAATTGTATACAGGAGCTTTTGAGCTTTCATAAAAATTAGTAATAGAAAAGGGTTGTCGCATTAACAAATGAAAATTTGTAGGCGAGAGCCTTTTTTAAATTTGCAATTGTAGTGGAACTTTCTGTTGGGAATTTGTTTAATTGTAAGTGTGGTGTCAGTAGTTTTATGATAAGATTTTATATAAATCTTAGTTTACATAATCATTATTATGGTATTGTAAACTAATACCTATTTACACACAAACATGAAAAATTAACTATCACTATTTAAACAGCATTGCCAGCGGGATCATTAAATGCTATTTTAGCTGAACAATATAATTGTAATCCTAAATATGCAACAAGAACTGTAGTGCAATCAATGGTTTTAATGATAGTTACTTTGCCAATTATTATAGCAATAGCTTGATTTAGTAGAAAAGGATGCTGTAAGCCAGTAAAAAGAGATATTCAGGCTTTAGGAAAATCATGACAGGAAGTAATTTAGAAATATCTCGAAGAAGTTGTTGTATTAGGGTTAATTGCTACAGAAGTTACAAATGAAGCAACGGTATAGAATATTTACTAGAATTATAAATATACTGAGTTAATTTGATTAATGTACAAGTTCCTTAAATGGTGAAATAATGGAACTCTTGAAAAGAAATTTCATTATTATATTCTACATTATCAACGCTGTTCGTTAACATAGCATAAATTAAAAAAAGTAAAATAAATCCCTTATATAGATAATAAATATTCTATATTGAGGGGTGTAGATAATGAAAAAACTTATATGTATTTTAATGATTATAGTATTATTTTTTACTGGTTGTCTTGAGGATAAGAATAAGAGGACATATGATAATAATATCATAGAAACAAATATTGATTTTTACAGAGCTCATGTTAACTATATAAATTTTGTTCAGAACTACATGGAAGTTCAAACATGGGATTTTAATACAATAATTATAAATTTTTTAGATAATTCGCTGTCTTATAGTAATGAAAAGCTAGATTTTGATGAAGGAGATTATGTTGTAATTATTAATGCAAAGGAAGATAAATATGAAAATGGAAATATATTTTATTTTGCAGATAAAGACACAATTATTAGTCGTTGCACTGTTATAACGGAAGAAAATAAAACTCAGTTTGATGATAAATATAATTATGTGGAGGAAGAAAAACCTTTGGTAAATGAAGTAATTGAAGAAAAAAATAATAATTACAATTATGGACAAGAGTAATAAAGTAATATATAAGCATATAATGACCATGTAAATAATATTAAAGTAAGGTATAAGGATGATATTGAATTGGATTAAAAGAAAATCTAGAGGTGAAAGTAAAATTAAAAAATCTTTTACTATAGAAGAAGCAAAACAAGTAGCGGAATCTCTAAAAATTGATTTTACTAAAGAATTATTTAACTTACGGGAATTTGCAAAAGGATTAAATGTGGAATTAGAACATGGAACTAGATATCCCAGGGCAAATATAACAGGGGATAATCCAATATTAACTGGAAAAATTGCATTAGCTCATTTATTAGAATTTCCCGATTATTACACTAGGTTATCAAAACTTGAAGAGGAGGCAACAACCTATTGGAAAAATAAAAAATAGATAATGTGGTTATATAATAATTCTGAATTTTTGTAATCATTTTCAATCTTCTAAAATAGATATTAATAAAGGAATTAAAAGAAGGTTGAAATTTATGAATAAAAATAGTAGAGATAAATTAAAAGAATTAACGTTAATAGGTAGAAGTTTTGATAAAAGGGAAGAAGAATTCTCTAAGGAAGAATATAGAGAATGGCTTTATCAGTGTGAAAGATATATATATATAAATTATAATTTCAAAAATTCAATGGAAATAAAAAGAGTAGGTTTTATGTTTAATAGTTTAGAAGGACAAGGACTTCATAGATATATACTATCTGTATTAGAAAACATTGAAATGATCAAGGTGTAGGTTAAAAGAATGGCTTTTTTCAGAAGAGGAGCCATTCTTTTTATATTATATAAGGAGTGGCTAAGTATAAATAAGCCACTCCTTAAAATATGAAAAACGGAAGAATGAAAAAATTTAAAAGGTATATCAACTTTTAATTACACTGTTAGTATATAATCTTATTGTGACAATATTATGGCGATAAAATTATAGTTTGGGGGTTTTTGAGTATGAGAAGAAAACATATAGGATTATTAATAGTGATTATATTTTTAGGAATAACATATTTTTTATATGACAGTAGCAAAATAGGGAAAAAAATAGATCAGTATAAGAACGTTCCAGTATATTATAATGGCATAGTGTATGCTAAATCTTATGGTGAAAATTATAGTACTGATGGATATTACTACGGTTTCAAGTGGCAGTGCGTAGAATATGTAAAACGTTTCTATTATGATGCAAAAAATCATAGTATGCCAGATGGATATGGCAATGCTAAAGATTTTTTTGATGAAAATGTTGCTGAAGGAGAGTTGAATGAAAGAAGAAATTTAATTCAATATAGAAATGGGGGTAACATGAAGCCAGAAGAAGATGATCTTATTGTTTTTAATGATACAAAATATGGACATGTTGCTATTGTAACGAAGGTTACAAATCAATATATAGAAGTGATTCAGCAAAATGTCTGGGGAAAATCAAGAGAAAAATATAAACTAGTAGAAAAAGATAATAAATATTTTGTTGGTGACAAACATAAGCCAGTAGGATGGCTGAGAAAAGATGAAGAATAGGAGAAAAAGCGGTGTCTAGTACTGAACTAAAAATCTTAGTAACCTGAATTTTTGAATTAATATTTTAGCAATAAGTATCTAGTGAGCAATTTGTTTTCTTTTCTGAATCTTTTTTTATACTTTGAGTATTATTTGATTTAGAATTTGAAGCTTTTTCTGATTCAGATTTTTTCTTAGTCAATTGACTTTGTAATTGTTGCAACTTTGATTGTAATTCCTGAATTTTTTTATTTTTTTCTTCATCAGATAAACTTTCATCATTAGATAATGACATTATCTCTTGTTGAATAGTTGAAATTTTAGTTTCCAATGACTTAATACTAGATTCAGAATTAGTGGATTTAGTACTATAGCTATAAGTACTATTAATATTTCCAATTTGCATTATAATACCCCCTTTGGTAAACAATTAATAATTTTTATTTTATATTTAAAATATCGGTTTCGCATTTCTTATGCTTAAGAAGTTACTGTGTTATTAATATGGAGTTTATATGAAGTAAAAAAAGATATAATAATATAAGTTACGGAATATATTAAAAATTGGATGGTATGTTATGAGTAGAGAAGTTAGAAGGGGATATTATCCTAGTGATAAAAATGAATTTGGTATAAAATCCATAGAAAAGTTAAATAAATCTGCTAAAAATTTATATTATCTTTTAAATGAAGGTTACAATGTAAAAAGTGCATCTACTTTTGTCGGTAATCATTACTTATTATCAGAAAGACAACGATTAGCTTTAGCTAGGGTTGTATCATCACAAGATAATATAAATAGGAGGAAGAGTAAAGAAATAAGAACTAGTTTAGAAGGACTAACTGTTAATATTGATGGGTTTAATACTATAATTACTTTAGAAGTGGCACTATCAAATTCTACATTGTTAAAATGTATGGATGGGACTATAAGAGATTTAGCAGGACTTAGAGGTACATATCGAATTATAGATAAGACGGAAAAAGCCTTAAATTTAATAGGAGATATATATGAAAAAGAAAAAATAAGAAAAGCCATATTTTATTTAGATGCACCGGTATCAAACTCTGGTAATTTGAAAAAAGTTATACTGAATACTTTAAGTAGCTACAATTTTGAAGTAGAAGTACATAATATAAATAATGTTGATGGAGTATTAGAAAAATTAGAAAATGTTATTACCTCTGATGCTATTATTCTTGATAAATGTAGAAGTTGGATTAACTTAAACAGAAAAATTATTGAGGGGAACATTCATAGTTATTCATATATTGATTTTTTATATTAAGTTTAAGAGTTATTAAATTAGTAAAAGGGATTATTACAAAATTGTAATAATCCCTTTAATCTTACAGTAATAAAGTTGGTGTATTATAATTACATAAGATAGATGAGAGGGGAAATCATGATGAAAATAATAGAAACAATTAACTTAGGAAAAGTATATGGGAAAAAAGAAAACAAGGTTAAAGCTTTAGATAATGTGAACATAGAAATTGAAAAGGGTGAATTTGTAGCAATTATCGGTGCAAGTGGTTCAGGGAAAAGTACTCTACTACATCAATTAGGGGGAGTAGACAGACCAAGTGAAGGAAAAGTATTGATTGAAGATAAAGATATATATAATTTCAATAAGACTGAGCTAGCTATTTTTAGAAGAAGAAAAATTGGATTTGTATTTCAATCTTTCAATCTAATACCAGTACTTACTGTAGAAGAGAATATTAAGATGCCAGCATTATTAGATCATAGGGCTATTGATGATGAATACTATAAAGACTTAATAAAAACTTTAGGACTTGAAGGTAGGGAAATACATTTGCCATCAGAATTATCAGGAGGACAACAACAAAGGGTTGCTATAGCTAGAGCACTTATTAACAAACCTTCTATAGTTCTTGCTGATGAGCCAACTGGTAATCTTGATAGCGAAACATCAAAGGAAATAATGGAGATGTTGAAGTTTTCTATTAGAAAATATAATCAAACAGCAATTGTAATAACTCATGATTTAAGCATTGCGGAAAATGCTGATAGAATAATAAAAATAAATGATGGAAAAGTAGTAGAATAGGAGATAAAGCGATGAAAAGTTATAGTGATATATCTATAAGGTATATGAAAGAAAATAAAAAACGAACAACCTTAACTATAATTGGTATTGCATTAGCGACTATTTTGATTTTTGCTATTGGTACATTTCTATTAAGTTTAAGAGATTCTATGATAGCAAGTGAAAGAGCGTCAGGTGACTTTGAATTTATGTTAAAAGACATAACTGGAGAGGAAGCAGATAAGGTAATTAATAATGTGGAAGTAAAAAATAGTAGTATAACTAAAAGTGATTCAATGATATATAAAATTGAAGGCAAAGATTTCGATATATTGATAGATTATGGTAATGGTGGCTTTTATAAAAGAATTTATAAAGAGACTTTAGTAGAAGGTGAATTGCCTAGTAATACTGACGAGATAGTTATAAATACTATGGCAAAAGAAAAGTTGAATATAAAACTAGGTGATAAGATAACATTAAAAGATGAAAATAATATTGATATTACAAGGACAGTTGTTGGAATTAAGAAAATAAATGGATATAACAATGGTAATGAATTAGATTTTGATGGCTATTTAAATAAAATAGATAAAAGTAAAAATTATAATGTTTATGTTAATTTAAATAGTGCTAGTAAAAAACAAGATATAATTTCTAAAGTAATCAAAGATGCCAATATAACATTAAAAGATGAAACAAAAAATGATAATAGTAAATTATTATATTTAACTGGTAATGGTGGTAGTGAAGCTATAGACAGAGGAATAAAAAATGTTGCAATTTTTATAATATCTATAGTAATATTATGTACTATTACTGTAATATATAATTCTTTTAATATGTCAATTATAGAGAGAATAAGGTATTTTGGTATTTTAAAAGCTATTGGTGCTACAAATAAGCAAATTAAAAGAATCGTTTATAGAGAAGGATTTTTAATGGGTCTAATAGCATTACCAATAGGATCAATAATAGGCTTTTTTTCACTTAAGTTTGGTGTAAAAATATTTTTAGGTGATGAACTAATGTTAACTAAACTTAGTATAAAATTCTATCCAATAATAATAATCTTTACAGCCATATTAGTTGCAATAACAATTTTATTATCATTATTAGTACCAGTAAGAAAAGTTAAGAAGATAAGTGCTGTAGATGCAATGAAAAACAAAAGTGAGATTAAATTAGGGAAGATAAAGAGAAGAAAAACAAGGATTATTGGTAAAGTATTTGGTATAGAAGGAAGTATGGCATATAAAAATATAAGAAGAACACCGATGAGATTTGTTGTAACTTTGATAGCGCTTACTATATCTATAGTTTTATTTAACGTTTTCTATAGCTTTATGGATTTTGCAAGACAAGCTATAAAAGGTGAATTTATGAATGTAGCTTATGATTCTGTACTTAGTAAAAGCGGAGATAGAGACTTTAATGATGAAGAAATAAAAAGTATAGAAAATAATATTAAGTATTCTAAGATATATGAAGTTTATTATCAAGTAGAAAGCTTATTGGCACCTAAAGATAATATTATAGAAGATAAAAAAAATTCAGGTGATGTTTTTAGTCAATATGGATATAGCCAAATTAATATTGAAACTTATACATGCCATGATGAGAATGAATTTGATTTAGCTAAAAAGTATGTCATTGAGGGGAAAATTGATTATGATAAATTGAAAGATAATGGAATAGTATTAGTTGATGGTATGTCTACAAGAGATGAAAATGGAGATAAAAAGATATTAAGAAAAACCAATTATAAAGTTGGTGACAAAATAAAGCTAAGTAAGTTACCAGAAGAAAATTTTACAAAAGAATCTGTTGAAAAATCAGTAAAAGAAAATTCTATTGAATATACTATAGTAGCTATTTTAAATCAAAATCCTTTTACAGGAACATATCCTGGTTACGGAATACAAATTTTTTCATTAAAAGATGCTGATATCAATTCATTAATATTTAAATTTGATAATGATAAAAATAGAGAAGATGCTATAAAGTATTTTGATATGAATAATAATAGTGATTATCAATATGTTGATTTAGGTTCTCAAGTAGAAGAAATTAATAGAATATATGGACAAATTGAGTTCTTTGTATATTGCTTTATTATAATAATAACAATAATATCAGTAGTAAATATATTTAATACTATATCTACAAACTTATTACTAAGAAAAAAAGAATTTGCAACAATGAAAGCTATGGGAATGACAGAAAGACAATTAAAGAAAACAGTAATGCTTGAAGGTACCTTATATGGAATAATAGCATCAATAGTCGGTGGTATATTATCAGCAATACTAAGTCAAATGATGATTAATTCAGGTAGTGCTATTGCAGATACAAAATATCAATTCCCATATATAGTATTCACACTTTCTATATTAGTAGCTATATTGGTAACTTATATATCAACATTAGTGCCACTTAGAAGATTGAAAAAGTTAACCATAGTAGAAGGAATTAGTGATGACGAATAATTTATAAGAAATGCTGCAAGGAATTGCAGCATTTTTATTATTAAATAAAATTAGATATAATGTTTATAGTAAAATTTATATGGGGTGGGAAGATGAGAATTTTATTAATTGAAGATGATGAAACATTGTCAATGGGAATAGAGTATTCGTTAAAGAATGAAGGTTATGAAGTTTCTATTGCTAATAATATAGAGGAAGGAAGAAAGGCTACAAGTAATGAAATTTTTGACCTTATTCTACTAGATGTAACGTTACCAGATGGAAATGGATATGATTTTTGTAGAGAAATACGAAATAACAGTGATATACCTATTATTTTTCTAACAGCATGTGATGAAGAAGTAAATATAGTTTTAGGACTAGATCTCGGAGCAGATGATTATTTAACTAAACCAATAAGAGTAAGAGAACTTATTGCTAGAATTAATGCAGTATTTAGAAGAAAGAATGTTAAGAGAGACATTTCCGATAAAATAATTTATAAAGACTTAACGATATTGCCCTTAAAGTATGAAGTATATAAGGATAGAAATAAGGTACAATTAACTTCTGTAGAATATAAGCTTATGTTAATGATGATAGAAAATAAAGGAAATGTATTAACAAGAAAACAGCTTTTAGAAAAGCTTTGGGATGTTGAAGGAAATTTTGTAGAAGAAAAAACCCTAAATGTATATATAAAAAGATTAAGAGAGAAGTTAGGTGAAGATGATTCAATAGCATATATAGAAACTGTTAGAGGCATTGGCTATAGATGGATCGGGGATGATAATTAATGAATATTAGAAAATTATATCGAAATCCAGAGGTCAAAAAAATTACAATAAAATACCTTCTTCTACTAATAGCTGCTATTATAACTATTAGTGCTATAGCTTTTTTTATAACTAGAAATATAAATAAAAAAATTATTGAGAATAATACAATTATTATTTCAAAATTTACTGAAAAAATGGACATAGGAGATATTATAAGTGATTTACCTAAAGTACATAATAAAGAAGATTTTTCAAAAGCTAAAGAGGTAATGAAAAGTTATGGTTATGATGATGAAATGTCAAAAGATTCTAATGAGCTAATCGTATATTTTTACAAAGAAATATTTATAACATTTTCTATATTTTTTATTATCATATTTAGTATTTTATATTTCTTTTATATTAGAGAACTAAAAAGAATATATATTAATATAGATGATATCGTAAATAAAGTTTCATCAATGTCATACGGAGAGTATAAAAGTATTGAGGGTGATTTTAATGAAGGAGATATGGCAATATTAATTTCTTCATTGAATTATATGGGCGAGAGAGTGAATAATTCTATTAATTTATTAACAAAAGAAAAAGAAAATTTAAAGGATTATCTTTCAGATATTTCTCACCAATTAAAAACACCGCTGTCATCATTAATAATGTTAAATGATTTGTTAAAAGAAAATGAAGATATGCCTTATACTGATAGAATAAAATTTTTAAACAAGTGTGATGAGCAACTTAGTAGAATGGAATGGCTAATTATGAATTTACTAAAAGTAGGAAGATTGGAAGCTGGGGCAGTTGTTTTTCAAAAAGAATTAGAGCCGCTTAATGAAACAATAAATATTGCTATCTCCTCTTTAAAAGAAACTATAAAAAGTAAAAGTCAGAATCTTGTTATTACTGGAGATTTAGATTCAGAATTACTTCATGATAAAGAGTGGCTTGCAGAGGCTTTCACAAATATAATTAAAAATAGTGTTGAACATACAAAAGAAGGTGGAGAAATAAAAATTGAAGTTGTTAACGGTCCATTAATAACTAAAGTTTATATTAAAGATAACGGAAAAGGTATACCAAAGGAGATGCAAAAGAATATTTTTAAGAGGTTTTATAAAGGGGAAAACAGTAAGGATCCTAAGAGCATTGGTATAGGATTATCATTATCTAAAACTATTATAGAAGGATTAGGAGGAGAAATTAAAGTAGATAGTGAAGAAGGAAAAGGTACTACTTTTATAATTAGCTTTTTAAGAAAATAATTTATATGGTATAATATTGCAAAAAGGGGGGCGGTATTATGGAAGAAAGATTTCAATTGATGTATGGAAATACAAATAAAGTATTAAAGATTAATGCAAAAATGGGTGATAAGTATACAGTAGAAGCTGGAGCTATGGTGTCTATGAGCGATGTATTTGAAATTAAAGCTAAGACAGGCGGATTAGGTAAAACTCTAGGTAGAATGTTTTCAGGTAAATCAATGTTTATACAGCATTTTACTGCTAGGGAAGATGGAGAACTATTATTAGCACCTCAATTTCTTGGCGATATTGAAATTATTGAAATGGATGGAAGTAAAAATTATAGATTAGGTAAATCTAGCTTTCTTGCTTCAACATCAGGAATAGATGTAAAAACAAAGTCTGGGGGACTTAATGGAATGTTATCTGGTGAAGGATTAATCCAAATGGAAGTTATGGGGACAGGAACATTATTTATTAGTGCTTATGGAGCTATACATAAAAAATCCCTTTGTGCTGGTGAATCATATATCGTAGATTCAAATCATTTAGTGTTATGGGATAGTAACTTAAGATATACTACTGAACTAGCTTCAGGTTTCTTTGGGTCAATAGTTGGTGGTGAAGGATTGGTATGTAAGTTTCAAGGGCCTGGAGATATTTGGTTACAGACAAGAAATCCCGCTAATTTATTGGTGAATAGTTCAAAATAAATACTTAAGAAAAGTTGAATTGTGAAATCATTAAGATTTCTAAGGAGGATAAAAATTTTTATGAAAGATATTATTGATTTTTTAATATCCAAGACAAATATAAATATTGCAATTTCTCTTGTAGTATTAATAATGTCTTTAGTATTAAGTAGGTTTTTAGTGAAATTAGTTTTGAAAATAATATTAAAATTTCCAAGGAGATCTAGGTCAGGAATAAAGACAAAGATAGTAGCATCAATAGAAAAGCCGGCAATATTTTTCGTTTTAGTTCTTGGTGTTTTTATTGCTTTATATATTTTTCCTTATACATTTAACTACATAAAGCAAGGTATATTTAATAAAATATACATTACTATAAATATATGTTTAGTAATATGGGCATCTTATAATCTTTGTGATATTAATTCCATCATTTTAGAGAAGGCAGAAGGAATATTTAATTTCAATCTAGATAAAGGTGTTAGTGTCTTAATGTCTAGACTACTGAAACTTATAGTTGTGATAATTGGAGCTACTTTAATACTACAAACTTGGAATTATGATATAAGTGTAGTAGTAGCAAGTTTTGGTGTTTTTTCAGCAGTAATAGCATTAGCTGCAAAAGATTACCTTACTAATGTATTTAGCGGATTGATTATGATAACTGATAGGCCTTTTTCCATTGGAGATTATGTAGAAACAGAATTTGGTGTTGGCATTGTGGAAGATATATCTTTTAGAACTACGAAGATACGAAGCTTTGATAAAGCTATAATTACAGTACCAAATTCAAAGCTATCTAGTAATTCTATTACTAATTATTCAAGACGTGATTCAAGAAGAGCCTCATTTACTGTCGGAATATCTTATGAAACTAAAATTGATAAGATTAAGGTTGTAGTTGATAAAATAAGAGATATGTTATATGAAAATCAAGAGGTTGATGATGATACTATAATATGCCACTTTGATAGTTTTGGAGATAGTAGTTTAAATATATTTTTAAATTTTTATATAAATAAAAGTGAGTGGGTTGAGTATTTAGCTGAGAAAGAAAAGATAAATATTGCTATCATGAGAATATTGGAAAAAGAAGGGGTAGAAATAGCCTTTCCAAGTCAAACTATTTATCTTTCTAATCCTTCAAAAAATACTGAAATATAGATATGTTATAAAAGGTGAATTATATAAATTCACCTTTTATGCTTCTTCTATAAATTCTTTTACTAATTACTATTAGCTTGAATAATGGCATTAATATTTCTAGGTAAGGCATCACGCCAGTCAAAAAGACCTAAGTTACTTATTTTAGCTAGAAACTCTTCTGGAAAATCATCTGGGCCTTTACCGTCAAGAAGCATGGAAGTTTCTTCTTCGGTAAAAGTTATAGGACCAATTTTATCATTTATAATAGATTTATTCATAGGGCAATGTTCTTGACATCTAAGGCAATCATATAAAGTGTGATGAATATTTTTAGGAATCCAATGAGGAAAATCACCAGCACTTTCATTAATACAAGAAAGACACTTTTCATTATCAATCAAGAAAGAATCTTTTTTGATTGCTCCCGTTGGACAGTGTTTAACACAGTTTCCACACTTATCACAAAATTCGAAATGACAAACAGGTCTCCAGTGATCTTCGAAGCAAGGGATATCTGTGTAGAAGGCTATATATGACAGATTACTTCCCATACCATCAATATATGTAATATTATTTTTGCCATAGACCGCAAGTCCACTTTGCACAGCGAGTCTTTTTAATGGAATAGATTTAGTTTCTTTTAGATTATATCCCTGTAAATTAACAAAGTCTTTTATATATCTTTTTGAGCCATGAAAATCGGAACGAACTAAGCATTTTGTATTATATACTTTATTCTGATAATTTAGTTTTACATCAGCATAAAAAGGATGATGTAGTGCAACAATTATTATAGATTTTGCTATAAAATCTAATGATGGTAAATCAAAATCGTAAAGATCATTTACTATCCAGTTTTGAAATCCATTTAATTCATTGTGAGATTTAAATTCTTCTATTTCCGTTTTAAGATCTTTTAATCTTTCTATTGATACAATTTCAATTTTGTCGTTATGTTTTAGTGCTTCTTCTTTTAACATTTTAATAATCATAGAAATTCCCTTTCTTCTATTAATAATATTATTAGTCATATACAAATTCTACCATTAATTTGACTATAAAGCAAACGAATGTTCTAATTTGTTATATAGCTAATAAAACTAATTTTTAGATATTGCAAAGTTTTTGTCTGTAAAATTTATACTGGTTCTAATACAATATAACTGAAATCAATACTATTTTATAAAGGAGAATAAAAAATGTTAGAGATAAAAGGACACTATAGTAATGCATTAGTTTTTACAGATGTTATAGAAGAAGAAGCAAAAAATCAAATAAAAACATTATGTGATCAAAGTTTTGCTTATGGAAGTAAAATAAGAATAATGCCAGATACTCATGCTGGCGCAGGATGTGTCATTGGTTTTACTGCGAACTTAGGAGATAAAGTTATTCCGAATATAGTTGGTGTGGATATTGGTTGTGGTATGTTAACTGTTGAATTAGGTAAAGTTAATATTAATTTTCAACAATTAGATAAAATAATAAGAAAATATATTCCATGCGGTATTGAAGTACATCAAGGGAAAATCGCTAAATTTCCTAAACTACTATCGCTTAAATGTATTAGAGAAATTAATAAAACTCGTCGTATTGAAAGAGCTATAGGTTCTTTAGGCGGAGGGAACCATTTTATAGAAGTAAATAAAAATGATAAAGGAGACTATTTCTTAGTAATACATTCTGGAAGTAGAAATCTTGGTAAGCAAGTGGCAGAGTATTATCAATCATTAGCTATAGATTTATGCAGTGGTAAAGAAAAATATTTTAAAGAAAGAGATCAGTTAATATTAAACTATAAAGCAGAAGGAAGAAGAAATGAAATACAAGAAGCACTAAAAGAACTACAAAAAGAATATGAAGAGTTGATTCCTAAATATCCAAAAGATTTATGTTTTTTAACAGGAAAATATCGCGAAGATTATCTTCACGACATGGAAATTTGTCAAGAATATGCAACGCTAAACAGAGAGACAATGGCGAATATAATCTTAGATAAACTTTTTAATATGAAATTAAATGATTTTGAGTTCTTTCATACAGTTCATAACTATATTAATTTTAAAGATAATATTATAAGAAAAGGCAGTATATCAGCATATGATAATGAGAAGTTATTAATTCCAATTAATATGCGTGATGGAAGTATACTTTGCAAAGGAAAAGGAAATGAACAGTGGAATTATTCTGCACCTCATGGAGCTGGAAGGGTCTTTAGTAGGAAAAAGGCTAAAGAAGTATTATCACTAGAAGAGTTTAAAAAGTCAATGGAAGGTATATATACTACATCTATAAGCGAATATACTCTTGATGAAGCACCTATGGCTTATAAGTCTATAAAAGAAATTTTGAAATATCTTGAAGAAACCGTTAAAGAAATTGAAATAATAAAGCCTGTTTATAATTTTAAAGCAAGTAAATAGTTTATATGTGTTGTTTAACAAGAAATTCTATAAAATATCGCAATTATTGTATAATTATTCTAATGGGTTAATATGTATTTCATAGAAGAAAAAGAGGAGAATTATATGTTTAGCGATTTTATAAAACATTATGATAATATAAGAGTTATTCTTAGAAGTATTTTTTTATATGGATGCTTTTCTTTAGAGAGACTTGAAGAAAAGACGACTTTAAGCACTAGGAAGATAAGTTATGAATTAAGAAGAATAAGACAATATATAGAAAAAGATTTTATAAAAACAGATATGGATGGAAGAAATAAGCTTTTAAATTTGAGCTATGATCCTATAACTAATAATAAAAATTTTTTGGTAAGTACATATTATAATAAAAGCTTTACTAAAACATCTCTGCTACTATATTTTTACATATTATTAGTTGTTGATGAAAATAAAAAATCCTTAAATGATATAGAAAATAACCTAAGTTCATATTGGAGTATTGATGATATCTCAAGTAAAACTATAGAAAGAAAATTAAAAGAGATGTCAAATGAATTGGATATTATCAAGATGGAAAAGGTAGGAAGAACATATTTTTATTCCATTAAAGATGATATATTAAAAGATTTTTCGAATGATGAGTTAGAAAAATTGTATTATACTATAAGTTTATATAAAAATGTAAAAATGCCTATTGTAGCTGGATATTACGTAGAGGACACCTTAAAAAGATATATAGTTCAGGAAAGAAAACTTGATTTGGATTTTAAAGAAGTGTTTCAATATAAAAACCTTCATTTTCATCCTATCATAGAAGAAGAAATATTATGGATTATCATTAAAGCTATAAATGAAGGTTTCGGAATAAAGTACAAGTCTACAATAAGAAGAAGAAATACTGATAAGGAAGAAATATTGTACCCCTATAAAATACGATATGATACAAAACAAGGACGCTTGTATGTAATATCTTTTAATAGTAAAAAAAGATGTATAAATACTAGAATGGATAGAATAAAGGACCTAAAGGTAGTTAAAGGAGAATATAATATAATTAATAAGGAAGAGTTATACAAAAAAACTATGGATAAAAGTTGGTCTGCAGTTCCAAATAATAGAGATGGATATTATGAAAAACTACGATTTGTGGTAAACGTAGAAAATGAAGAAAAATATATATTAAGAAAGATAAAAAGTGAACTTAAAAATTATAAAATGGAAGTTATTGAAGGAAAGTATTATTTTAATTTAGAAGTTAATGATTCATGGGAGATGATACCTTGGTTTCGAGAATATTGTGGATATATTACTATATTAGAACCTAAGTGGCTTAAAAAAAAGATTGAATTCGATTGGGTAGAGGTATTAAAAAATTATGGAGTTATTTGAAGAAAGTAAAAATAGATATTTTTCCTTAATAACTGAAATATTAAATTTATCAGTCTCAGGATTAGAAGAAAATAAAATAATTCAGATTATTAATGATGGGGAATATGAAGAGAAGGTTATAGGTAAAAATCAACAGTCATTCGAAGGATTAATACTGAATCAATATGATAATACTGATAATTTTAATTTATTAGAAAAGAAAGAAGATAAATATTATTCAGTAGGAGGAAAAGTTCCGATACGGTTTACAAAAGTTGAAAAAATATGGATAAGAGAGATGTTAAAGGATAGTAATTGTAGAGAATTGTTAGGAGAAGAGTTAGCAATAAAACTAGACAAAGAGTTGAACATCAATGAAGAAATTGATATCTCGTCTATTATTGAAAGAACTAACTTAGAAGATAAATATGAAAGCAAATTTCCTATTGAGAATTTTAATATATTACTAGAAGCTATAAGAGACGACAAAGAAATAATATATGATAATAAAGACTATAAAAATGAAAGGGCTGTGCCTCTTAAAATAGAATATGATATAAGAAGTGATGTGTTAAGAACGTCAATGTATTATATTGACGAAGAAAGATTAGTTCTTGTTAATCTTTCTTCAATGTCTAATATTAAAGTAACAAATGATAAAAAATGCAAATTAGAAAAAGATGAAATATACAAACAATTAAGAGAAAATAAACGTTGCAAAGAACCAATTGTTTTTCAAGTTAAAGATAAGAGACAAGCAATGGAGAGATGTTTTATGACGTTTTCATCCTTTGAAAGAACTAGCAAGATAATCAAAGATAATGTATATGAAATTACGTTATATTACTATACATTTCAAGAAGAAGAAATTATACGGAAAATACTAAGTTTAGGATCTTATATTACAGTATTAGAACCAACTAATATTAAAGAAAAAATTATTAAAAGAGTAAAGAAAGCTATTGAGAGGGAGGTAAAGTAATGTATTTTGATTATGTTGCAAAGGAATGGGACACCCCTAGAAGAATTGAGAGAGCAAAGATAATTTCAAAAGAGATATCACGAAGTATAGACAATATTGAAATAAAATCTGCAATGGAGTTTGGATGCGGAACAGGACTTATATCATTAAATTTAGTAAATAAGTTTAAAAATATCACACTTATAGATAATTCAGAAGAAATGATTCAAATAGTTAATAAGAAAATTAGTGAATGTGATTTTCAAAATATAAAATCAATATGTGATAATATCACTGATATGAAAATCAATGATACATATGATGTTATTTATAGTTCAATGTCGTTACATCATATAGTTAATGTTAAAAAAGTATTAAATAAGCTATATTATTCTTTAAATAGTGATGGAGTACTTTGTATTGTAGATTTAAATGAAGAAAATGGAAGATTTCATAAAAATGAAGAAGATTTTAATGGTCATAATGGATTTAATCAGCAATGGCTTAAAGAAGTTGTTGAAGAAGTAGGTTTTAAAAGTGTTAAATCACGTACATTTTACAATGGAAGAAAAAATATAGATGGAGAAGAAGTTCCATATTCCTTATTTATTTTATCAGCTTTAAAAGAAGATAGAGGTTATTTAATAGAGGTATAAATGTTTATACCTCTATTAATCACTGAAATCTCTACCAATAATTATAGTAATATCGTTATTGTAATTGTCCTCTGTATATATATTATCTATATCAATTTCATCACATAGGGAATCTAGATTAGATATTGAACTATTGCTACTTACAATAATAGAACTTTTATTAACTAATGATGCTCCTGTTTCTGTAGTGATATTATCATAAGTATATCCATATTGATTTACTAGTTTTTCTCTTAATTTACCTGCTAATCCATCTTTACCACTTGAATTTCTAATTGTTACATATAGATCACTTCTATCTTCTATATCTTCGTTATTTCCACTATTTAGCATATTAATAATATCTCTATTTTCACTGGCATTATATACAAAATAATCAGTTCCATTAACATTTTTTGTTGATCCCTTTAATGTTTCCGAAGTCAAATTATCATTACCTGATTTTAATATAGATAGAGTATAAGCAAGAATTTTATTAGCAGGTAGATCAGTTTTTATATAACGGCATCCCTTACTAATAAGTGACGGTGTTTTAATTATCCCTAATGGAGATGATAATTCATTTATAAGAGCACTAATAAAATAACGTTGATTTTCGATACGTCCCAAATCACTTCCATCAGTTTCACTTTCTACACCATCATCATTCTTTCTCCAACGAACAAATTTTAATGCATCTTCACCATTTAAATGATATTCTTTACCTTTTTCAAAATCTATTTCTAAGTTATCCACAGGGTCATGATACTTCATATTATAAATAGGAACAATATCTACTCCACCTATTGCATCAATTATTTCAGAGAATCCATTGTAATCAATGGATACATAATAATTAATACTATTAATTCCAAAAAAATTCTTTACCGCATTAATTAAATTATCACGAGCAGTATCAATATCATAAGCAAGCTGAGAATCATAATGTACTTCTGTCAATTTCGCTGTTCTTCCAATTACTTTTGGTTCGTAAGTATCTTGGCTAATCATCGTATCTCTTGGTAAAGAAACTAAAGTTGTATCCTTTGTTTCTGGATCATAATGCATTATCATAATTGTATCAGTTCTACTAGCAGGAGAACCTGGTACATTATCCATTCCATAAAGTAGAATATTTACTGGATCTCTTAATGCTACATTATCTGTAGCAGTTGTTTCGTTACCGTTATTTAAAGATGATAATGTGATATAAATCCAAATACAACCAATTAAAATTAATATCAATAATAAAAGAAAAACTCTTTTAAAAACTCTTTTAAATTTTTTGACTTTATTATTATTTTTTTTATTCATTAAATCACCGCCGTTTGTAATAAATAGAAAGGATAATTAACTATATTTATTATAATACACTAAATAAATAGTAAAAACATAAAAACTATGTCAAAGCTATAAGATAATGAGTAACTAAAAGCTTTTAGTTACTCATTACATAAAATTTATATCTTTTTATAATATTTTATTTTTATTGGGAAGTTGTGCTAAGATTATAGCAATAAACACTAAAATACATCCTATAAGTTCTTTTAAAGATAAAGATTCGCCAAGTATAAACCATCCTGATATTACGGCAAAAACTGATTCTAGACTAAGTAATAAAGAGGCTACAGTTGGATCAGTATTTTTTTGAGCAACAACTTGAAGAGTATAGGCTACACCACAGGAAAGTACTCCAGCATATAAAATTGGTGCCCATGCTAATAATATTGAAGCTAGTGTAGGACTTTCAAAGATAGCCATTGGGAATACAGAAATAATTCCAGCTACAAAAAACTGTATACAAGACATCTTAACACCATTTACTTTTGGTGAAAAATAATCTATAAGTAAAATATGTATAGCAAAGAAGAAAGCACAAAAAAGTACTAAAAGATCACCTTTTCCTATTGAGAAATTTTCTGTTATACACAAAAGATATAGTCCAATCAATGAGATAAATACACTTAACCAAATTTTTAAAGATACTTTTTTCTTAAAAAGAATTCCAAGAAGCGGAACTAGCACTATATAAAGAGCAGTAATAAAACCAGCTTTGCCTACAGAAGTAAAAGAGATACCAAATTGTTGAAAAGTGCTACCTATAAATAAAGCAATACCACATAAAATACCGCCTAGAATTAATTGTTTATTGTTGTTTTTTGTTTTAGATTCTTTTTTAACTTTGTCCATAACGAGAATTATAGGAATAAGCACAATACCACCTATAATGCATCTAATAGCATTGAAGGTAAACGGACCAATATAATCCATACCTACACTTTGAGCTACAAAGGAACTACCCCATATTAATGCAGTTAAAATAAGCATTAAGTTTCCATAAAATCTTTTGTTTTTCATAAAAATCCTCCTACAGTAACAATAACTATTTCCCATTATAATATAATATTTACAAAATATTAAGATAAAAGAAAAAATATTATTAATCAATGATATAATTATTTCTATAAAAATAAAATTGGGGAGGTGAAGATATGAAAATATCTATATTGTATTTTACCAAGTATGGAAAAACTAAAGAGATGGCAGAAATAGTAGCATTAGGTATGAAAAAAATAAAAGATATAGAGGTAGGAGTTTTTGATATAAATAATATCGATGATAATTTTCTAAAAGAAAGTAAAGCTGTAGTTTTTGGAACACCAACATACTATGCTAATACATGTTGGCAAATGAAAAAATGGTTTGATGAATCAAGAGACTATAATTTAGAAGGAAAAATAGGCGTAGTCTTTGCTACTGCTGACTATATTCAAGGTGGCGCTGCCACAGCAATGTTAACAATTATTAATCATTTAATGGTGAAAGGAATGCTTGTCTATTCTGGTGGATCAGCTCTTGGACAACCTTTTATGCATTTAGGACCAGTAGCCACTAAAGAAAATTATGAAGATAGTAAAGAAATGTTTGAAATTTTTGGTGAGCGTATTGCTAATAAAGTAAGAGATTTATTTTAAAGTATAGTAATATTGTATATTATTAAGACTATCTTTATAAAATTAATTAGCTTTGTTAAATAGTATATCCAAGAGATAATGAAAGTTAAACTTTCATTATCATATTTAATATAACACCGCATAGTTGTTATATGAAAATATCAAATTTCATTTTTTTATCTTAAACTATTTCTGCTGTCTACATGACTACAATATTTTCCTACAGGGGAAAATTAACATTAATTATGAATTGCGCTTTGTGAATTGTGAATTATATAAATATAAATTTATATAATTCAATGCCACAGCACCATCTTCTTCTATATAGTTTTATAGTAATTAATTAAATCCTGTTTAGTATTTATTCCTTTGCTTTGAGGTATTATTAAATGTTTTGCATCTTTTCCTATTAATTTACCATCTAATAAATATTCTTTTCCTAGAAGTTCTTGTGCCCATAAAATCAACTTATCAACTGTAGGTGTTTTAACTCTACAAAGCTCTGCAAATGCCTTTATTATACATAATCCAAATTCTATATCTTCTATAAAGTATCTAGAATTTAAATCTGGTATAAATCCGTTTTGTGATTCTACCATTGGAGTTCTTATACCTTGAAATCCAGGTGCCGTCCTTATTTTATTAGTCAATTCTGAAGGTGTTTCTATGTTGTACCTAGATTTTATTCTTTCAAAATCTTTTGCATTAAAATCATTAAATTCATTCAGTGATTTAAATATTTCTTTAAGTTCTTCATCTAATTGTAACAAAGTTGAGGATGCTAAATCATTCCATTCTTCATAAAACAAAGAGTGATTTTCATATATTTTTCCTTCTTTATGATCTTCAAAAAGTTCATATAATCTCGAAGGATGCATAGTTGGATTTGAAGGAGATAGTGTTATTGCTAAATAGCTTTCTATAGGTATACAAGGTATATCTATTAATCCAGTCAGTAAGTTACATATAGAGTCACATTTATCGTGTGGTATTGAACTAATCTTCATAAATTCATTTTTTTGTTTTAGGGAAACAACTTCTCCGTATATTTCTAGTCTTGTAATTGAAGGTACTCTTTGTGATCCAAAGAATGTACATTCTTTTTCTATTAATTCATCAATATAGTACTCTTTCCCGCCAAATCCAGGAATAGATCCAACTATAGCACCTTTCTTTACATTTTTACTTACTTCTTTTAAAGTCTTTTCCATCATAAAAGAAGGATGTGTGATTAAAACTAAATCTGCATCTTCTACTACTTCTTTCATACTTTCTGAAATGCAATGAATTTTAACAGCATGTTCAATACATTTTTCTTCTTCAATTAAGATAATTTCTTCTTTAAATGCATCAACTTTTGAAGTATGTAACCATACTTTACAATTTTCTTTACGCGATATATATGTAGCCAAATAAGTTCCTATATTTCCAGCACCGATAACACCAATATTCATTATTATTCCTCCTCTAAAAAGTTACTTTTATTATATCTTCTGTATAAAGTAAATGATTATTCCCTAAAGTTAAATTTTAAATGAATATATATAGTAAATTAAAACAAGTTTTTTAAACTTTAAATATAATTCATATATTATACAATCTCTAAAGAAGATTATGTAATATATGAAAAATATGATATTATTTATATAAGATTATATAATTTTTATAGGGGTGATCCTTATGATGATTTTCTTAGCATTATTTACATTAATTATTGATATATTATTAATTATAGATGGTAGTAAACATAATATTAAATGGGAACGAAATCTTGGAATTATATTGTTTGGTATTTTAATATTTTCTAATATATTGGATTTCATTGGATTTTAATATTGTCATTATAAAAAGAATGTATAATTATACATTCTTTTTTTGTTTACAAAAAATGATAAAGAATTATATTCTATTAATTACATATTATTGTTATAATAATATTGTTGTAAGAAAAACTACTATAAGGAGAAGTTAAAGTGAAAAATAGTTATAGAATAAGAAATGATAATTATGGACACAAATTCAGAAAATCTATAACACGATATGGAGCATTAAAAATTTCTGTAATAATAATATGTGGATATATAGGATTTGGACTTATAAATCTACAAGTTAGAAATCACACATATTATAGCGAAAGTGCTAAAAGTGGTTCTCATAGATTAGTAGAGGAACAAGCCCCAAGAGGCAATATTATTTCAAAAGATGGTGAAATATTAGCTTATGACAAGCAAATGTTCGCTCTCACTTTTACAGAAGCAGAAGAAAGTACAGATAAATTCTATGAGACTATGGAAAAGGTTATAAAGATATTAAAAGAAAACAATTTAGACATAGATGACGATTTTCCTATAAAACTTAATGGAGACAATTATGAATTTCAATTTAATGCTGTTGATGAAGAAGGACGTAAACTTCAAGAAAGACAATTCAAAATTGATATAAGTTTGATGGATTCCTTATCACAAAAAAAGTATCAAAAAGATTATTCAAAATTGAATGATAAAGAAACAAAAAAGATTATAAAAGAAGCTGAAAAATATACAGCAAAAGATACATATGATTTTTTAACGTCAAAAGATATGTATGATGTACCGACAGGGGTATATTCAAAAGAAGATGAAAGAAGAATGGTCGTAGTAAAGTATGCAATAAAGTTGCAAAGTTATTCAGGATATAAGCCAGTTACAATTGCATCAAGTTTAGATAGGGATGTTGCATTTGTATTTGAACAGCAATTAGAATCTATGCCTGGTATAAATATTGAAACAAAACCCCAAAGATGTTATCCATTTAATAAAATAGGAGCAGCATTTATTGGTTATGTTTCAAAAGTAAATGATGACGAAAAAAATGAAGAAAAAGGATATGATGCAAGTACTGACATAAAAGGTTCATCTGGTATAGAAGAAGCTTTTGAAGATAGACTTAGAGGTTCTAAAGGTGCAACGATTGTAGAAGTAAATAGGTTTGGTAGACCTATATCGGAGTTAGCTAAAAGAGAATCCTATCAAGGTCAAAATGTTCATTTAACAGTGGACTGGAAAGTTCAACAAGCAGCTGAAAAGGCTTTAGAAGAGAATATGAAAAAGCCAAGATACAATACAACTACTCATAAGAGTACTCAACCGGATAGAGGTGCTGTAGTAGCACTTAATGCAAAGACTGGAGAAGTTATTGCCATGGTATCTCAGCCAACTTTTGATCCTAATGATTTTGCTGAAGTAAATGGATTAAGTACGGAGAAATATAATGAGTATTATGGCTTTACTAATGAATTCTATGAAAATTTTGTAAAGGAAAAAGGATGGTCAGGAAAAACTATAGTTACTAGTGACCCTAGTAACAGCTTGAATGGTAAGACATATCTTGATGGACTTTTTCCTATGAATGAAAATGGACAAAGAGAAGATTTAAAAGACATGATTGCAAAACCAATGGTTAATTATGCAACACAATCTTTAATACCTCCTGGGTCAACTTTTAAGACTTTTACTGCTTATGCTGGTTTGAATGAAGGAGTAATTAATGAAACTAATACTATAAAAGATGCAGGTTTTTATGATGATGGAGATGGATTTAATAGGCCATTCCCTGAAGATGGATATCTAGGGAATATGAATATTACCAGTGCTTTAGCTAAATCTTCTAATGCTTATTTTATGGAAACTTCAAAACGTCTTTATACAAAATATAAGGATGTAGAAAAAACTAAAAGTAGCGATGAATTTAAGATTAATTATACCGAAAATGGTATCGCTGCTTATGCATGGAGATTTGGAATTGGAGCAGATCCTGAAGATGATAATGCTATTACTTCAACTGGTATTGAGATAAGTGAAAACTTTGGCCAAGTATATAACCATTATTCTGCTGCAGAAAGTCAAGCACCGCTTATTTATATCAACATAGTAAATAGGCTAAAAGAAGGAAAATATACTGAAGGAAAATATAGCTATACATATCCATATTTTAATTTATCGCTTCAATCAGATGATTTAAGTGAAGAAGTTAAAAAATTAAGACAAGAGGCTAGGGATGTTATACTTGGACAAATTAAAACCGGAAACTTTGATGAAGATGTTTTAATTAAACTATTTAAAAAGATAAATGCTAATGATCCTCTATATAAAGGAAGAACTATATCTAACTCTGAGTATACATCTTTGATGGATTTTATGAAGGGACAAATTATTTCAAATGGATATACCCAAATAACAGCAAAATTTAACTCATATAACGCTGCGATTGGACAAGGTCTTACAAATGTAACACCTTTGGAATTAGCATCAGCTTATGCTACTTATGCCAATGGCGGAACAAGATATAAAGTTCATTTACTTGATAAGATAACAGATGCTGATGGAAATGTGGTATTTGAACAACAACCAGAAATTTTGGATGAAGTTGATCTTGATAAATCGATTATGAAAACAATAAATGAAGGACTTAAACAGGTTATTAGTGGAAATGCTGAATTAAATTCAATATTCAGTAACTTAGGAGTAACTGTTGCTGGTAAAACAGGTACAGCTACTTTTGACAATGATCAAGCAAGTTATGATAGAGAAGCATATGGATGGTTAGCAACTTTTGCACCTGCAGATGATCCTGAAATAGTTGTAGTATCTGTTGTATTTAATGGTCACTTTGGTAAAGAAAATGGATCAATTAACTATGCTGTTATGGATGCATATTTTAATGGGAATAAAAACGATGGAGAAGGAAACTAGGTGGATGAAATAGCGTCTCTATAATTAAAATAAAATTTATAAATTAAGTATTTCAACATATGTTAATGATTGTTTTAATAATATTAATTAATATATAGGCTGTTGTGCTACTATTAGCACAACAGCCTTATTTGTTAAAAAACTTATATTTCAATAATAATTATAAAGTTAATTAGCAATAATATAAGTATTATTATTAATGGAGGAGATACAATGAAAAAATTTATTTGTACAATATGCGGATATATTCACGAGGGGGATACTCCACCAGAAATATGTCCTATTTGCAAAGCTGATAGTAGCAAATTTAAAGAATTAAATAACGAATTAAATTTTGCTGATGAACACAGAGTAGGAATCTCAGAAGGATTGGATGATGAAATTTTAGAATCATTAAGAGCAAATTTTATTGGTGAATGTACAGAAGTAGGTATGTATCTTGCAATGTCACGACAAGCAGATAGAGAAGGATATCCAGAAGTGGCAGAAGCATATAAAAGAATAGCATGGGAAGAAGCAGAACATGCAGCAAAATTTGCTGAAATATTAGGAGAAGTTGTTGTTCCATGCACAAAATCAAATCTTAGTGCAAGGGTAGAAGCAGAATATGGTGCTTGTGAAGGAAAGAAGAAATTGGCCACTATAGCTAAGCAAAATAATTTAGATGCAATTCATGATACTGTTCATGAAATGTGTAAAGATGAAGCTAGACATGGAAGAGCATTTAAAGGTTTACTAGATAGATATTTTGATAAATAATGATTTTATATACAAAGGAGAGAGTTTTATGACAAGAATTAATTGCGACGTATTAAATTGTTCACATAATAAAGAGTATATTTGTTATTCAAATAGAGTTGATATAGGAGGAGTGGCTGCTGATACAGAGAATGGAACTTGCTGTGGTTCATTTTTAAATAAAGCTTTATATAGTGATTTAACTAATAACACAAATGATGGTGGACCTTGTGATGCACTTATTTGTAAAGTTGATACCTGTGCGTATAATGAAAATAAAATTTGTAATTTACATTCAATAGAAGTTAGTGGATCTAGAGCAGAAATTTATAGCGAAACTTTGTGTAATAGTTTTCAGAGTAAAAAATAGTAAATATTATTTAATATTAAGTTAATTTTAAAATTATACGATAATATTATTATATAATTTTATATAATAAGGGGGATTAATGGTGGATGCAAATCATATAAATTTAATATTAGATGCTTTTACTAATGTAATGCCGCAATTAGGATTAAATAATATTGAAAAAAAAGGCATATCTTTAAGAGATAAGATAATTAAAAGTGAGGGTATTGGTATAGTAATTAGCATAATAGGCGATGTAAAAGGAAATATAATTTACTTACTATCTGAAGAAGATGCTAAAAATATTGCTTCTATCATGATGATGGGGATGCCAGTTGAGGTACTAGATGAAATGTCTAAAAGTGCAGTGTCAGAACTTATTAATATGTTAACAGCTAATGCTGCCACTAATTTTGCTAATAACGGAATAGGAATTGACATTTCACCTCCAATGCTTATGCATGGAAATGTTACAGTAAGTACAAATGTTGATAAAGTTTTATCGTTAAAAATGGGAATAGAAAATATGCTTATGGAAGTCAATATAGCCTTAGAAAATTCTGTAGCATAGAAAAGAAAATGTAGTTAATGCTACATTTTCTTTTTTTATTTATTTTTCACTAAGACATAGTATTTTCCATAATGTTTAACAGGTTTTATGACTTCAAAGCCTTTATAAAACCCTTCTATAATAGCATCTTTTTTTATCTCTAAAAGTATATTTTCCTTTTTAGGTTTAATTCTTTTCTCATAAGTTATAACAGTTACTTTTTTTGGTTTATTACCTTTATTATTTTTGCTAGTCAATATAATGCACCTCTATAATATACTATATATATATTATATTAACTTAATCACATTAATAGACTAATTTTGTTAAAAGTTTATTAAGTAGTAATAATTTAATATTAAAAGTGATATAGTATAAAAAGATAGATATTAAATATAAATAAAAATAAATCTATTACATAAAATAACCTCATAAGAGGTGATAACAAAATGAAAGAAGAACATAAAACATTAGAAATTCTTGAAAATCATAAAAGAAACATATCTCGTATGGGAGATAGTGAACCATCAGCATTAAATATCTCTAGAGATTTAAATCATCTTAAAATTAACGATGATTTTTCAAATGAAGATCAATTATATAATGAATATTCAATTGATAAATATAATGGCGATAGTAAACTTTTAGAAGACCTAAGAGAAGTTGAAAGAAAAGATAAGAATAATAAATAATATATTAGAAAATTAACATACTATGAATTGCTATACTATTATGTAATATATAGTATAGCTTATTTACTATTTAATTATTATAGGGGGATAACAATGAATATAGTATTTGATGAGAAAGTAAAAAAAGCATTATTGGAATTATTAAAAGATACAAGTGCTGATTATATAAGAATTAAGCCTTTTAGAGGATGTGGTAAACCAGCATATCAAATATCTATAAGCTTTAAAGGGAAAAAAGATGATGAGGAAAAGATTAATGAAATAAATTTTGTTTTCAGTAAAGAAGATCGAGATATAATTGATAATATAGAGATTAAATATGATAAAGATATTTATAATGATGGTTTTTATATAAGGAAAATACTTTAGCCGCTTATTAATTTTAATTAATTTGATGGCATAATGGTTAAAAGGCTTATTTCAGTTGACTGAATAAGCCTTTGTAAAATAAGGAGTTGTTTTATATGAATAAAGAAATCATAAAAGTATCTTCTTTTTGGGGGGAAGAATTAGAAAATTTATTAATAAGTCAAAATAGTGATATTTTAACTATTATATTACCTGGTATGGGCTATACAAAGGATAAACCTTTATTAAACTTTGCATCTAAGTTAAGTATAACTAGGGGATATGACGTATTTTTTATTGAATATGGTTTCCAAGTAGTAAATAAATCTCTCAATATTAATAACAATGATGAAGTTAGCTATTTACTAAAAGAAACTATAGAGTCTATCCAATGTGTATTAAAGAAAACATATAAAAAGATTATTTTTATTGGAAAAAGTATTGGTACAGTAATAGCAACAAAAATAAGTGATAAATTTAATGAATTCGATCAAATACATATTTTGTTAACTCCTGTTGATGCTACATATATAAATAAAGTAAAATATAAAACTTTAGTTATTACAGGGACTGAGGATCCAATGATTAATAAGATTTATATTGATAAAATGATGGAAGATAAAAATATAAGGCTAGTTACAATTGAAAGAGGAAATCATAGCTTAGAATGCTCCAATGTTTTCATGAGTATAGACATGATTAAACAAGCTATACAAGAAGTAGATAATTTTCTAATAAATAATATGTAAATAAAAGCTATAGGATATCAATTATTCTATAGTTTTTACTTTAAAAATAATTTTAGTATATAGATAATATACAAAAATTTACTTTTTATACTAAAACGCATAATAGTACGTAGTAAATTATTATTAATAAATGATAGTGAACAACGTTGATTTAATTTATTGTGTAACAGCCGCGTTTCATTTATAATATATAGATAAGTATCTATATTAAGGAATGTGTTTATAAGTTATTCCTTTAAAATACTAATTATAAAATAACTTTAATAAAAAATTAATGCTCGTTTGAATGTATTTATTAGAAAAAGGTGAAAGTAGATGTTAGAAAAATTCAAAGTATTATTTACTAATAAAGAATTGTTGTCAGGAAACTATGGCATTGAGCGCGAGATGCTTAGAATAGATAAAGATGGAAATTTATCTTCTAATCCTCATCCGAGGATTTTTGGAGATAAAAATAAAAATCCATATATAACAACAGATTTTTCAGAAAGTCAAATTGAACTTATAACTCCTACATTTAAAGATGTTAAGGAATTATATCAATTTACAAATGCACTTTATGACATTGTAGCTACAGAAATAGGTGATGAATATTTATGGCCCCAATCTATGCCTTGTGCTATATCTAAAAATAAAAAAATTCCAATTGCAGACTTTGGAACTGAAGATAAAGATGCTACTATCTATAGAGAAAAACTTTTAGAGAAGTATGGTGGAAAAAAGCAACTTATATCAGGAATTCATTTCAATTTTTCATTTACAGAAGATTTTCTACGTAAAATATACAACATTAGTAATGTTGATATTAGCTATAAAGAATTTAAGAATAGTGTTTATCTTAAAGTTTCAAGAAGTTATATTAAATATAACTGGCTTTTAATTTATATATTAGGAGGTACTGCTGCTGTTCATAAAAGTTATGTTTGTGACTGTTTTAAGAATTTAAAACAGTTATCAAAAGATAGTTTTTCTAATGATGGTGCATTATCTTATAGAAATGGTGAATGTGGTTATAAGAATAAAATAGATTTATTTCCTAGTTATGATACAGTTGACGATTACATAGGAAGTATAAAGTCTTTTATAGATGATAAAATAATTGATACACATAAAGAGTTATATAGTCCAGTAAGATTAAAAGCAAAGGATAATACCAATCTCTTTGAATCTCTTATTAATGATGGAATTAATTATATTGAATATAGAAGCATTGATATAAATCCTTTAGAAAAAGGCGGAATATCATTAAATGATTTATATTTTTTACAAGTATTTAATTTATTTGCATTATTATATGATGATAATTATTGGGATGGATGGCAAAAAGAAGCTCTAGAAAATCAAAATATTATTGCTAAAAAAGGTCAAAATAATGTAGTCTTAAAAAACAATGGTAAGGATATATCTAAAGAGCAATGGGCAATAGATATTTTAGATAAAATAAAAAAAATAAATAATGAATTATGTTTAGGAAAAGAAAATATTATTGAAGGTGTAATAGAAAAGATTAAAGATAATACATTAACATATGCATACAAAATGGGAAGAAAAGTTCAAAGTAAAGGATATGTTAATGCTAATTTAGACTTATCTATAAAATATAAAAATATGGCATACAAAAATAGGTTTAGTCTTTGTGGATATGAAGATTTAGAACTTTCAACACAAATACTTATGAAAGAAGCAATTAAAAGAGGAATAATAGTAGAAGTTATTGACCGTAATGATAATTTTATATTACTTGAAAATAAGGGAATAAAACAGTATGTTAAACAAGCAACAAAAACATCAGTAGATAATTATATTACAATTCTTATGATGGAAAACAAAGTAGTAACAAAAAAGTTGCTATATGATAATAATGTTAATGTACCTAACGGCGTTGAAATTTTTTCTACTTCAGAAATAAATGATGTTATTAAGAAATTTCAAAATAAACCAGTAGTTATAAAGCCAAAATCTACTAATTTCGGATCTGGAATAAGTATTTTTAATGAAGGAACAGATAGTAAAAATTTAGCTATTGCTTTAAACATTGCTTTTAATTATGATAATACAGTGCTTGTAGAAGAATTTATTAAAGGAAAAGAATATAGGTTTTTAGTAATAGGTGATGAAGTAGTTGCTATATTGCATAGAGTTCCAGCTAATGTTACTGGTGATGGTAAACATTCTATAAAAGAGTTAGTCGATGAAAAAAATAAAGATTCTCTTAGAGGAACTAAATATAGAACCCCATTAGAAAAAATAGTATTAGATGATAATGTCAAATTATTTTTAGCTCAACAAAATAAGAATTTTGATTATATACCTAGAGATAAAGAAGTAGTCTATCTTAGAGAGAATTCTAATATAAGTACAGGTGGAGATAGTATAGATTATACTGAAAAAATAAATAAAAAATTTAAGGATATTGCAATAAGAGCTGCTAAAGCTGTAGATGCGAAGATATGCGGAGTTGACATGATTATAGAGGATTATAATGATGAAAATTCAAATTATTCAATAATAGAATTAAACTTTAATCCAGCTATTCATATTCATAGCTATCCATATAAGGGAAAAGAAAGAAACATAGCAGTGCATATACTTCGTTTATTAAATTTAATATAATATAATCCATAAACTGAACACGTTTATGAATCAAAAAAACGTGTTCAGTTTACTAATTTCATAAATTTATAGTTACCTATTTTTCTAGCATTGTCATTAATATGGTTTACTTGATTAGATATATCAATAAAATTAGAATTTAAAGATTCTATATTCTTAGTAATTTTTATTAATGCTTCATTTATATTTTCATTCATTTCTTTTAAATTATTCATGTTATCTTTTATCATAAATCCTTTTGAATGCAAGTTATTCATTATTCCATGTATAGTATATAAATGATTAATAATTTCATATTGCACGGAAAAAACTTTATCAAAACTAGCGGTAGAATTTTCTACTTCATTTATAACAGCAAAGAATTCTTTGGTGATTTTAGTAAGTGTCACCTTAATCTCTTCTGCTATTTCCATAAATCCTGTCCCGTATTCTATAGCATTATTAGATTCTAAAGAATCTAATTTTATTGCTTCAAGAGCTAATACCGCTTTATCTTGTAGAGAATCTACTTTATCTTTTGAATTCTGTATTGATACCTTTATATTATTAAAATAAGGTAATATATTATCGAATTTACCTTTTATCTTATTTGATATATTAGTTATCTTAAAATTATAGTAATGGATTTCTTCATTTTTACTTAAGGTAGTATCAATATCTGATATTATATCGTTTAATGAATCATCAGTTAAAATAACCGAATCAAGTATATCACCAGAATTAGAGGATATATCTTGTATAGTATCACGTATATATTCCATTGAGCATTGAGAATCAGAAACACTAGAACTAAGTGAACATAAAGAGTTGTTAAGAGTATTAACTAATTCATTTGTATTTCTAATCATAGATTCAAGATTTTTATTTGATTCTAGACTGTTTATTAGAAGTTCTTTAGAATTTTCAGCATTATAAATTACTAAAGCACCTACAACAATTAGTTGAATAGTAAAATACACAGAAATATGTGTTGTTTCAATATATGTTCTATGTAATGAATATTGTCCAAAAAAAACTGGTTGCAATGCATTACATAAGATCATTAATATAATATCAAACACAAGTATATTTTTAGCAAGCTTGCTATCATAATATAATCCAGCAATTAAAAGAGGTCCTATTAGTATATAAGGCATTAACACCCACATAGTTAAATATCCAATTATACAAGCTCCATTAAAGGTATATATAACAACTTTTTTGAAGTTTTCTTTATTATTTGAAAGCTTATAATATAGTATAGGATATATAAGTATTAAACTTGCCACAAAAAAAGTCATGTCTCTATAATTTATTATTTTCAGTCCTTTATTTGACAAAACAAAAACAAAATCAATAAATAGCATTATTGATGAAATAATAGAAACTTTATAAAGTTGTTCATCTATCTTTCTGTTGTTCTTTTCTAGTAAATTGTAACTTTCCATAATATCTCCCCCGTATTCCATAATTATGTACCTAACCTAATTATCGATGTTTAATAAATAACTTTAATTTCAGATATATTTCTATGAATATTATAAAAAAACAAAATTTGATATACATACAATCTAAAAACAAAAAAATTTTTAATAAAACTTTATTTTATCAATATACATATAAAAAAATACTATTATATTGTTGTATATAGTCACATTTGGCAAAGAAAAAATTGTAAAACTATACAAAAAATCTTTATTTTCTGTAAAACAATTTTTTCTATGATATAATTATAATAGAATGATTTATTATGGCACTAAAAGTAACTATTTTAGAATATTTAATGAATTACTCTTTCTTAAAACCCATTTATAAGAATTACGAGAAAAACTAGTTTAATGTTATTCTAAATACACTTAGTATTTAATTGTATCTCCCATGTACCTTATTATTTAATATTAAACTAAATTTTATAGTTATGAAATTGTTGCTGTATAAACCATTAGAGGGCGTATCTTAAACTTTATTTAAGATACGCTTTTATTATAAAAATTTAAATTACAAAAAAAACTTGACAAGGTAATTTTTAGAAGTGTAGAATATAAACTGTAGTTTAAAAATTAGAGAAAGGAGATAGGATTATGTTTAACTTAATAGAAGCGGTTATCGCCACAAATTCAAATTTAATATTATATGATTATAGCCTATCTCAAAGTCAGCTTGATTTATTTTAATTTTCTAATTTTAAATTAAAGATTTTGTATATTAAGGTTATGGTCATTTTTGCTCATAACCTTTTATTTATTCTAAAAGGTTATGGAGTAGTTCCATAGCCTTTTTTGTATTAAATCAATAAATAAAAAAGGGGGGATTCTGTGAATAGAATAATTAAGTATGTATTAAAACATAAATTAAAATTGTCAATAGGAACAATATCGATGTTTATAGTAATTGCCGCAGATCTTTGCATACCATATATGCAAAAAGAATTTTTAGATGGTGGAATTATTAAAGGAAATCATACTGTTATAATTTACACAATTGCAGGTATTTTATTAATGTCTTTAATCAAAGCAACTTTTGGTTATTGTAAAGAATATTATTATGACCTTATTAGTAGTGATGTTCATGAGGATATTAAAAATGATCTTTTTAATCACCTTCAGAAATTAGAATTCAAATATTTCGATGGAATGAATACAGGAGAATTAATGTCTCGAATAGGCGAAGATGCTGAAAATATATGGCAGACTATTGGTTATGGATTAAGATTATTTGTTGAAAATATAATATATTTTGTTTTCTCAACAATAATACTATTTAGCCTTAATTGGGAATTAACATTAGCTTGTATAGTAGTAATGATTCCAATTGGAATTATTGAAGTTAAACTTGAAAAAGTATTTGGAAATTGTTATGGAAAAATAAGTGATAAGACTGCAGAGATTAATACAACAGCTCAAGAAAATATTGCAGGAGTACGACTTGTAAAAGCTTTTGCAAGAGAAAAATATGAAATTAGTAAGTTACTTAAAATGAATAGAGAATATTATGATTTGAATATGGAACAAGGAAAAGCTATAGGAAGATTCTTTCCACCAATAGAATTTCTAACTAATATGTCTTTAATCATAATGATAACATTAGGCGGTTATTTAGTAATGAAAAAAACAATTACTCTAGGCGTTTTAGTTGCTTTCAGTGGCTATATATGGAACCTTATATGGCCTATGAGGATGCTTGGTGAACTTACAGATATGATATCTCGAACTATTGCTTCAGCTAAAAAAATCTTTAATATCATAGATAGATTACCTGTAATTAAAAGTAATGAAAATTGTTATAATCCCGAAAAAGTAGATGGTACTATTGAGTTTAAAAATGTATGCTTTAAGTATGATAACGAAAATGTACTAGAAGATATATCTATAAAAATTGCTAAAGGCAGTACTGTAGCTATAATGGGAACAACAGGTTCAGGAAAATCTACATTAGTAAATTTAATAGGTAGATATTATGATGTTCATAGTGGTGAAATATTTATAGATGGAGTTAATATCAAAGATTATGATTTACAAGTATTAAGAAGCAATATGTCTATTGTTCCTCAAGAATCTTTTTTATTTTCTGATACTATATTTAACAATATAACATTTAGCAACAATATAGCAACATTTGATGACGTAAAAGATGCATGTACTGTTTCTTGTTGTATTAATTTCATTGAAAATTTACCTGATGGATTTAATACAGAAATTGGTGAAAGAGGTATTGGATTATCAGGAGGACAAAAACAACGTATTTCTATTGCGAGAGCTTTAGTTAGAAAAGCTCCGATAATGATTTTAGATGATGCCACTTCAGCCTTAGATATGGAAACTGAGCACACGTTATTACAGAATTTAAAAAGTAATAAAAGAACATGTACTACTTTTCTTATTGCTCACAGAATTTCTGCAGTAAAAGATGCAGATATGATTTTATATTTAGAAGATGGAAAGATAAAAGAAAATGGTACACATAAAGAATTATTAGATCTAAAAGGTGCTTATTATAATGTTTATTGTGAACAATTTAAAGATTTTAAAGATACAGAAATAGAGGTGGTATAATGTCAAATGCTATAGAGAGAGATGAGAAGATAAGTAGTAGAAAAAGAATAGATATAATAAAAAGATTATTAAAATATCTATCTCCATATAGTGGAAGATCTATTATTGTAATATTACTGATGGTTTTTGTAATGCTATGTGGAATAATAAATCCATATCTTTTAAAAGTAGCTATAGACGAAAAGGTTCCTAATAATGATATCAATGGCATAATCCTAATTGGATTATCTCTTTTATCTCTAAACATCTTAGCATGGATATTATCTAGAATTAGATGGACAATGATTTATTCAATAACAAATAATATTTTAATTAATATTAGACATGAATTATACTCACATATACAAGAATTATCTTTTGATTTTTTTGACAAAAGACCAGTTGGTAAGATTTTAGCTAGAGTAGTAGGTGATGTTAATGCTTTAAAAAATCTTTTTAATCAAAGTATACAGAGTCTAATTCCTGAATTATTAAATTTAATTTTAGTAGCAGTAGCTATGCTTACACTAAATATAAAACTAGCACTTATTTGTATATTGCTATTACCTCCTTTAGCTTTAGCTATGTTCTATATAGAAATTAACTCAAGAAAAAGGTGGGAAATATATAGAAATAAAAGATCAAATTTAAATGCCTTTACCCATGAGGAATTTTCAGGAATTAAAATAGTGCAAGCCTTTGCAAAAGAAGATTATACAAATAATAAATTTGAAAATTTAGTTTCTGAATTGAAACATTCTTTTAATAAAGCAGTTCAATTAAATGACTTCTTTTGGCCATTAGTAGAAATTTTTTCAGGAATTGCTACAGTTATACTATTTGCTGTAGGATATAGACTTTTTACAAAAGGTGAAATAGAAGTTGGTACAATAATTGCTTTTTCAATGTATATTGGTATGTTCTGGAGACCTATTATGAATTTATCAAATTTTTATAATACCTTGATTACTAACTTTGCTGCTGCAGAAAGAATCTTTGATATCTTAGATATTGATCCTGCTATAAAAGATACAAAATATGCAAAGAAAATGAAGAAAATTAAAGGTTCAGTAGAATTTAAAAATGTAAATTTTGCTTATGAGAATAATATTAGAATCTTGAAGGATATCTCCTTTACAGTTAAACCTGGTGAAAAAGTTGCTTTAGTTGGCAGTACAGGTGCTGGTAAGTCTACTATTGTATCTTTACTAAGTAGATTTTATGATGTTTCTAATGGGGAGATTCTAGTGGATGGAGAAAATATAAATAAAGTAGAGTTAGAATCATATAGAAGTCAAATGGGTGTAATGCTACAAGACACATTTTTATTTTCTACAACAATAATGGAAAATATAAGGTATGGTAGACTAGATGCTACAGATGATGAAGTTATTGAAGCTGCAAAAAGTGTAAACGCACATGAGTTTATTATGAAATTAGAAAAAGGCTATAATACAGAAGTCAATGAGAGAGGCTCTAGGCTCTCATTAGGTCAAAGACAATTAATTTCTTTTGCTAGAGCATTACTAGCTAATCCGAGGATATTAATTCTTGATGAGGCCACAGCTAATATAGACACTGAAACAGAAAAGTTAGTTCAATACGGGATTGAAAAATTGCTAGAAGGAAGGACTTCTTTCGTTATTGCTCATAGATTATCTACAATACGTGATTGTCATAAAATTATGGTGATAGAAGGTGGACAAATAGTAGAAATGGGCACTCATGAAGAACTTCTTGATAATAAAGGTATATATTACAATCTATACATGGCACAATATAGTTTTATAAAAGAAGGCGCCTAATTGGCCCTAAATATGAAAGGATGATTTTAAAATGATTATGTTAAATAAATTAAGGAATAGAAGGTTCGATTTGGTAGGAAATAGAAGATTTAGTGAAAATAATATAATAGATAGGCGATGGTGAAATTGATAAATAAATTTATTAAAAAGTTTTTTAAGAAGAGAGATTCTATATATATAAATGATACAAACATTAATTACTCAGAATATAGATTATATACACAATTAAAAATGATGAATAATTCTTATATAAATCCAAAACTTAAATAAGTAAAAATAACTGTTCTTCAGAATGAATGGAGAACAGTTATTTTTAGGTTTATATTGTTATTACTTACACAATTTGTTAAAATATATAGTAAATATTTAAATAAATTAGAAAGTGAGTGAAAAAATGAAGAAACTAAAACAAATTTTATCGGTGTCTTTAGTATATCTATTATTAATTACTATAGCACCTATCAATGACTCAATAGCTGTTGCCACAGAAGAAGAAATTATACCACAATGTTTGCAGTATGAAAAAGGAAACTTAAAGTCAGTAATACAATCTAGTGAAGGAACTATTATATCTTATATAGGCGAAGATAAAGAAAAACTTAATTTATCATCAGTAATTAGCGGAGATTTATCATTACTAGATACAATTGAACTAAGTAATAGTAACATAGATGTCGATACTACTTTTTATTTATCGCAAAATGGAACAAATGTACAAGGGACTATTGATACAACTACTATTAAATCACTTTTAAGTCATGAATATGCTATTAATAATAAGGATATTTTTGAAAAACTGAAGGATTTAGAAAACTTAGATGAATTAGAATTATATACTGATGAATTAACTAAGAATGAACCTAATTATAATTATTCTAGTGGAAATTATAATTATTCAAATCTTGAAGATTATTTAAATGAGGATATATTTAATTCTGATGTGATTTACGATTCAGATTTTTTAAATAACCTTAGTGATTCACTAAAAGACAATAGCATAAAAGATCTCCCAGAAACAAAATTAGAATTTAACTGCGATAATACTTATTTTAATATTATTATAAGTGGTAAAAATTCAAAAGTTATTTTTTATAATATATTAAAACAAGCCTTGTGTATTATTACACCTGAAGGATATTCTATTTATCCAATAGATTCATTATCTGATATTATTATTACTAATAATTATTTATATGGTTATGATAAATCTAATAAGCAATATAAAAAATATTCACTTGAAAATAATAAAGTTAATTTAATAAATGAATTTGATAAGAATATAATTGATATAACAAAAGACAACTATAATAATATATGGGTATTAAAAAATAGTAATGGAAAAAAATATATATGCAAATTAGAAAATAATGCTTTAGTTTCAAAGTACCAAGTAGCAGATTTTATGGAAAAAATTTATGTATATGATGATGAAAGAATTATAGCATCTGGTGATGAAGGTTTTACAATTATAAAGAAAATAGAGGATACAATCTTACCTAACAACAATAAAAATAATGCTAAATCAAATAATGGAAAGTTACCACAAACAGGTGCACCATTTAATACCGTATCTTTATCTATGATATCATTAATAAGTATAGCTTTGGGTTCAATAATAATTAAGAAGTATAAATAGAAATAAAGTAGGGGTTCGAAATATATCGAACCCCTTTATTATAATAAAACATAAATACAGTATAGAATACAAAATGCAATTTATGTTAAAATATACTTATAATATAATATCATACGGAGAAAAATACTTAACTTTTAGGTAAGAGAACATAATGTTGAAGGAAGCGAAAAGAATGTATAATGTTAGGTCAAAAATAGCAACAGACTTTATTGATAATGAGGAAATCTTAGAAACTATTAAATATGCTGAAAATAATAAAAATAATAGAATTTTAATTGATAAGATTTTATGCAAAGCTCGGTTAATGAAAGGAATATCACATAGGGAAGCTGCTGTATTATTAGAATGTACTCTACAAGATAAAAATGAAGAGATTTATGCATTAGCAAAAGAAATTAAAGAAAAATTTTATGGAAATAGGATAGTTATGTTTGCACCATTATATTTATCTAATTATTGTATTAACGGATGCACCTATTGTCCTTACCATCATGGTAATAAACATATCGCTAGAAAAAAATTATCTCAAGAGGATATAAAAAGAGAAGTTATAGCTTTACAAGATCTCGGTCACAAAAGATTAGCATTAGAGACTGGTGAAGATCCAATATATTCACCTATCGAATATGTATTAGAAAGTATAAAAACAATTTATAGCATTAAACATAAAAATGGTGCTATTCGTAGAGTTAATGTTAATATTGCTGCTACAAGTGTAGAAAACTACAAAAAACTAAAAGAAGTCGGAATAGGTACATATATATTATTTCAAGAAACATATAACAAAGAACAATATGAAATACTACATCCAACAGGACCAAAACATAATTATGAATATCATACAGAAGCTATGGATAGAGCTATGGAGGGCGGGATAGATGATGTTGGTCTTGGAGTATTATTTGGACTAAATATGTATAGATATGATTTTATTGGTTTACTTATGCATGCAGAACATCTTGAAGCATCCATGGGGGTGGGACCACATACTATCAGTGTACCAAGAATACGCCCAGCAGATGACATAAATCCAAATGATTTTGAAAACGCAATATCTGATGAGATTTTTTCAAAAATAGTTGCAGCATTACGTATAGCAGTGCCATATACAGGACTTATTATTTCAACTAGAGAATCTCAAAAAACAAGAGAAAAATTACTTGAACTTGGCATTTCACAAATTAGTGGAGCCTCATGTACTAGTGTAGGGGGCTATGCAGAAAAAGAAGATGAAAATTCTGCACAATTCGAAGTTAATGATACTAGAACTTTAGATGAAATAGTTAGTTGGCTAATAGATAAAGAACATATTCCAAGTTTTTGCACTGCATGTTACAGAGAAGGGCGTACTGGAGATAGATTTATGAATCTTATAAAAACCGGAAAAATAGCAAATTGTTGTGGACCAAATGCTCTTTTAACATTAAAAGAATATTTAAATGATTATGCTAGTACTGAAACAAAGAGAAAAGGTGGCAAGTTCATTTTGAAAGAATTAAATAAATTGGAAAATATAGAAGTTAAGAAAATGATAGAGGATAGGTTAACAGAGATAGATAAAGGTATTCGTGATTTTAGAATATAACATAAGAGCTATAGATCAATATCTATAGCTCTTATGTTATATTTTTGTAAAGATTTACAAAACCATACTATTGTATCATTTTATAGTGTATAATAAAGTTAAGATTTACTATCAGGGGGGGAGTTAAAAATGAAATATTGTCCTCATTGTAATAATAAGCTAAAATTATTTAGTAAAGAAAGCTTCAATGTAACAAGATCATACGCATTAAAATGTGATAAGTGTAACAATAAATTTTCACATACATTACTAACAGATAGGTATAATACAATATCTACAGTATTTTTCTTTTCTATTATTCTTGTTTTTTTTGATGATATTCAATATTACATAAATCTATTAGTTCACAATAATTTTACTGCAAATGTTATAATATTTTGTTTAGTCCTTATTGGATTTATTATAATAAACAATTTTAACTTTCCCTGGACAAGATATGAGGCAACTTATGAGAAGGAGATAAATAAAGCTTCTACATCCTAGAATATTCTTTTAATTCTTCTAGAAAGATTTTCGTTGCTTTTGATTTTGTTATATGTTTGGGAAGTATATAGGAAAAATGTCTTATATAATTTTCTCCTAAATCAATAGTACAAATTTCTTTATTTTTTACAGCTTCAGCTGCTACAAGTTTTGATATAATTGTTATACCTAAATTATTTTTTACAGCTTCTTTTACAGCATAATTACTTCCTAAAATCATAATATTTTGGGGAGTTATTTCATTTACACCTAAAAACATATTCAAAAATTCTCTTGTTCCAGATCCTTCTTCACGAGCTATCCATCTTTGATTTTGTAATTTATTTAAGGAAAATTTTTCTTGGGTTATGTTATTGTAATATGGTAGAGCTAAGACCATTTCATCTCTAGAAAAATACTCTTGCTCAAAACTTGATGATGAAGAAGTTCCTTCTATTAAACCAACATCCAATATCATATCTTTTAATCCATTACATATTACAGCTGTATTTTCTATGACAACTTCAATATCAATATCTGGATATTTTTTAGTGAAATAAGCTAAAAAATCTGGAATAACATATTCTCCAATAGTTAAACTGGCTCCTACCTTTATAGATCCTTTTATAGAATTAGATTTATTTTGAATCTCCATATAAGTAGTTTCTAATAGAGTTATGATCTCTTTAGCTTTTTTATACAAGATATATCCTCTTTCAGTTATAAATATACTCTTCTGTTTTACTGATCTGTTTATCAAAGTAACCCCAAAATAGTTTTCAAGATTTTTTATATGATTACTAACACTAGGCTGAGATAAATTTAGTTGATCAGCCGCTTTAGTGAAGTTTTTTACCTCTACTACTGTAATAAAAGTTTTCAATTCTTCAATCATAGTCATAACCTCCTTATTAATAGGGCAGTATAATATAGAACATTGAACTTAATCATTAACAAAACTTATGATTATTATTTTTAATATTTATTTTACTTATGATTATACCAGATATATACTTACTATGAAAGAAATAAGAAAGGATTTGAGGCTACACTATGAGTGATAAAAAAAGAAGTTTTTCTATAGCTAATATTCGTGATATTATTCCAGGATTATTAGTATCTGTAGCAGTAGGATTTGCAAGTATTTTACTATCAAACTTTATACCTAAAGTAGGTGCTGCAACAATTTCGATTTTTTTAGGGATGTTAGTAGGAAATTTATTTTTAAATCAAAAAGTTTTTCATAAAGGATACAAATTTTCTGAAACTGATTTACTATCATACTCAATCGTTTTATTAGGTGGTACATTAAGTATATCTACTTTGATGGAATTAGGGTGGAGAGGCATCTTATTTATTATTCTTCAAATGGCTATAACTATAGTAGCTGCATTATATATAGGTAAAAAGTTAGGCTTCGGGCAAAATTTTAGATTTATGATGGCTAGTGGAAATGCAGTCTGTGGTTCTTCAGCTATTGCAGCTACAGCTCCAGTCATTGATGCTGATGATAAAGATAAGGGGATAGCAATAACAATTGTAAATGTCACTGGTATTTTTCTAATGTTTATATTACCTTTATTATCAAAGTTTTTATATAATCATGAAGTTATGAATACATCTGCTATGATAGGTGGAACACTTCAATCAGTTGGGCAAGTCGTAGCTAGTGGTGCCATGGTTAGTGAAGAAGTCAAAGATTTAGCTACAATTTTTAAAATTGTTAGAGTAATATTCTTAGTAGTTGTCGTATTTATATTCGGTCACTTAAAACATAAACATAATGAAGAAATTATTGAAGAAGAAATAGATGATGTTAAGAAAGGTAAAGTTAGAATTCCTTGGTATGTTATAGGTTTCTTTATAACATGTGCCTTATTTTCTCTTCATATAATACCTAATGGTTTATCCCATGTATTTAAAGAATTAAGCAATAAATTTGAAATAATTGCTTTAGCAGCTATAGGTTTAAAAGTAAATATTAAAGATTTAATAAAACAGGGGAAAGCTGTTTCATTATATGGTTTATTCATAGGTTGTGCGCAAGTAATTTCAGTTATAATATTGATTTTTCTTTTATTGTAAAGTTGCCTATATTTTTGATACTAAAAATTATATAAACTTATTATTGATAATGTAATTTAACGACTATATAATTATCAATAGTTATTTCAAAATTGCATATGCCGGAGGTACATTATGAATATAATTAGAACTTTGCCTAAATATCTTGGATTTAGTTGTACTTGGGCTATTTTATCAATATGTATGGCGATATATATATCAAAATGTACAAGTTACGATTTTAAAACAATTTTATTTATAGAAGGGATACTATTATTTATACTAGGAAAATGTAGTATTAAAAATCCTATTAATAATATAAATAGTCACAATACGCAAAGTAGAGATATCTTTGAATTAACAAATTATAATATAAAAACTTTATTACTATTATCAATCAGTAATATTACTTTCACGTTAGGATCATTTTTAATAATAATTGCTAGTATTTCTATTAATTCACCTTGATACAAAATATTAAAATGTAACAATTAATCATATAATATAAAGAAAGTCTTATTCAGGAGTGAAATGTAATGATTTCTATAACATTACCAATTCCTACAATAATTTCATTTGTTTTAGGTTACATTTTAGTATATAAGGTTTATAAACACAATAAAAATATCGGCTTTAATATTTTAAAAAATAGATTCTTAACATCAGTTATTCTTATTTTATTTTTATCTTTAACATTAATGAAACATATTGTAATTGTAGTATTTATTATAGGAATGTATTTATCTTTTATCATTAATAAAAAATTTAATTAAAATTATATTTTTAAGCCAGTTGCTTTAATAAGCTACTGGTTTTTTTAATTATTTTTTATACATTCTTAGTTTTAACTATTTTATCATTTTATTTCTCATCAAAAACTTTAATTTTACCTTCTTTTTGGTTTACTCCCTAACAAGACATAATTATTCTTATGTCTTATTAGGGAGATTTACTTATTTCTTTATGTAATTTACCATAGTTTACCCCTTGATTAACTATATGTTTAATTAGTTAACTTAGGTTAACTTTTGTAGTTATAACTTATTGATAGTTATAATACTAACATAATTAATATATATAATTAACTTAATTAAATATTTTACTAAATCTATATTCAAAAAGAGAGTTAGTATTATATAATCTTTTGTTTTTGAAAAATGAGAATAATTGTTTATGACAAAAATAATATAATTTGTAAATTATATTAAACTTTATGTATAATATAATTATATTAATTACATTATTGTCTAAATAAGGAGGAAAATTGATGTCTATTAAAATACTAAAGGAAAATGCATTAGATCAATTAAAAGGTAGATGGTTGATATCATTTTTTACACTTTTAATATATTTGATTATCTTACAAAGCACATCTGTTTTATCATCTATTTTATCTAGCACAAAATATGCTGATTCAATTTTAATGATACAGATTTTTATACTTAATACTGTTATTTCAATATTTCTAACAGGGGTAATGAAAACAGGAAAGTGCAAGTTTTTATTAAATATGACTAAAGATTATCACAGTGCTAGATCTATAGATTTATTTTCACAATTTAAAATTTATCCGAAAGCTTTTTTATTATCAGTGTTAATTGTTGTATTTTCAACTTTGTGGTATATACCAATATTAGTTATTTCAGTGATTTGTATATTAGTATACATGATTTCTCAACCAATTGAAGTCATTTTTAATGTTGAATATTATTTTGCGACAAATCAGATTCGTACTACTATGATAATTCTAATTGGAATAATAGCTCTTTTTATAATTGCGTCTCTAGTTATACAACTAATGTATTCGCAAGCCTTTTTTATATTAGCTGATAATCCTAATAAATCAACTTTTTCATGCTTACAAGAAAGTAGATTCATTATGAAAGGAAACAAATTTAGATATATATGGCTACATTTATCATTTATAGGATGGTATTTACTTTGTTGCACATTAGCAGTGCTTACTTCATTATTATTAGAAGTAAATATATGTACTATAATTCTTTTAATTGGTTTTTTACTAATTGAACCTTATATAGAATTGACTAAAGCTAACTTTTATGTAAATGCTAATTAAATTTATGATTTTCAAATAGAAATATTAAATATGTTATATTGATGTAATTTCTTGAATATAATTTCATTAAAGGTTTTGTTTACAACAATGACTTTACACTACTATATTAATATGATAGTATTTTAATAATGCTTTAGAAAATTTTGCTAATTATCTTGATACAGTGTTTTTAATAATATTCAATGGAGGTTTTGTTAATATGCAGAATTATGAAATTAGGGCTATGGCTCGAAAGCAGCTCCAAGGTAAATGGGGTCTCGCTTTAGGTACTTTTTTGCTTATTCAAATAATTTTAGTTGGAATAACATATCTAGGTACCTTTATAGGAATTCTTAGTGATGTTCGATGGATAGCGTATATAATAGCAGTTATATTTACACCAGTATTTACTTTAGGAAAATGTAGATTCTCTTTAAATTTAGCTACTGACAAAGATGCAGCAAACTTGGAAGATGCTTTTTCTCAATTCAATTTATTTTTTAAAGCTTTAGGACTTTTTATATTACAAACTATAATTATTTATGTAGGATTAATACTACTTATTGTACCAGGAATCATATTATCATTTTCATTAAGTCAATCATATTACGTACTTGTTGAAAATCCTGATAAATCTATTATAGATTGTTTAAAAGAAAGTAACACTATAATGAAAGGTTATAAATGGAAACTGTTTTGCTTATATTTTTCATTTATAGGATGGTCAATGTTAGCTTTACTTACTTGTGGAATAGGTACATTATGGCTTACACCATATATAGAAACATCTATGGCTTGTTTTTATAAAGATATAACTAAAGCAAATTATGATAATACAATAGAATTTCAATAAGATAAAAAACTCCGGTATAACTGGAGTTTTTTATCTATAACTATTTCCCCTACCTACTTATAGATTTATAAGTGACTTATTATTTTTTTATACATAAGATAATAATATATTTATGAACACAGGAGATATTTATGAATAATTTAAATATTGAATTTGAAAATACAATTACTGTTGAAAATTATAATAAATTACGTAGATCAATAGGTTGGGTAGAAATTCCAGAAGAAATAGCAAAAAGAAGTTTAGATAACTCTATATTTATTATTGCTGTTAAACTAAAAGATGAAATAATTGCATCTGCAAGAGTTGTTGGTGATAAAGGTTATGTGGCAGTTATTTTTGATGTAATGGTAGATCCAAGATACCAACATATTGGCATAGGAACTATTATGATAGAACAGATTTTAGATTATCTCGTTAATTCCATTACTATTGGAGAATGTATTCATATAACCCTATTTGCTGAAAAAAACAAAGAAGGTTTTTATAAAAAATTCGGCTTTACAGAAGTACCTAATTCAGCAACTGGACCAGGTATGTTTAAAACTATTTGGAAGTAATTTCATTTATAAGACTATTGCATAAATATTATGTAGTGGTCTTTCTTTTTTTCGTAAAACACCTAAATTTTATCATAAAACATATATTTTTACTTTTGTATTAAAATAGGCTTTGAAATATGTCAAATATGAGAAACTATAGAAACTTTTATGAAATAATTGCATAATTATAGTAGGAATTATTTAATGACTTAGTATGATAGAGTCACAAATTTTATTTTCTATAGTAAGGGGATTTTAACAATATATGATAAAAGGCAGTGAATTTAAAATGAAAAAAATTGATAAAAGTTGTTTTATTGCAAAAAACGTTGAGTTAATAGGCGAAATAAATATTGGATATAATACATCTATATGGGATGGCGTTACAATAATGAGCAATACCGATACAACTATCATTGGATATAACAGTAACATTCAGAACGATACTATTATATATAATGATTTCGGTTCACCTACTATTGTAGGAAATGACGTCACAATAGGTAATAACTGTGCTATACATAGTTGTAAAATTAATGATAACGTATTAGTTGAGGGTAATGCAGTAATAAAGCAAGGAGCCGAAATAGGAGAAAATACTATAGTGTGTGCCGGAAGTGTCATTGAGAAAGATAACAAAATTCCATCTGGTGTGTTATGTAAAGGAAACCCTGCTAAAATAGTTAGAAAACTTACAGATAAAGAAATAAAATCAATTAAAATAGTTGCCGATCATTATATTGCTTTAGCAGATATCTATAAATAAATTGTGATTTCAATGAGATTTTTGATATACTATTTATTATAGTAACTAAAAGGAGGATTATTATGGATTATTATAATTATTTCTTAGATTTTGAAAAATTTATTATAGATGGTGATTTAAAAGGAGCCGAAGACTTTGCTTTGAAAACTTCAAAGGATCTCGGTTTATCAGATAGATTATTAAAAACAATAAACAATATTAATCTCAGTAATTATGAAAAAAGTATTGAAGAAGCTATTCCTGAAGCTATAGAGGTTGCAAAAGAATTTAATGCAAAAGCCATTTACTTTGATTATGATATAGATAATGATTGGGATAGTTACTTATTTATATGTAGTGATTATAATAGTGTGGAAGATGGTAATGAGGATTGGAGCACTAAATGGGTAGCTTCAATTAATACAGTGTCTCTTTTTGATTATGCAGATATATTTCTTAAAGAAGCTAATCAGGATTTTTTTGAAGGTAATCACGATACTGCCATATTGCTTATCCTAATAGCGAAAACAAATATATTATTTGCTAAAGCAGCTTTAAAATATAAAGATTGTGGTTTTAAAATATGTATAGGTTATCATGACCAAGATATAGCAACAAGAATAGTTGAATAACTATTGGTTATTTTTTTAATTAAAATAGAAAATTTAAATAATAAATAAAAAAAGATTTGTTAGCTTTGGGTACTAACAAATCTTTTTTTTAGAAAAGTTGAGTAATTAATAATTTGGTTATTTTTGTATAATTGATGATATCATCTTAATAAAATCTTCTTCTGACACCCCCTTTGCTGTAACTGAATATCCTATATCATTATGCATAAATTCTTTAAAGTGCTCATCTTTTGTTTCTAAATCTTCACTATAAGATATTTCGTCATCTACAATAGATATTGATGATGAATTTTCTTTATATGATGATGAGTATACAGGTAATTGACCTTTAGAAACATCTATACTAATATAACTATTTTCTTCACCCACATAGTAAAAATTAAAGTTATCACATTCTAGAGTTTGATCTTCTGATATTACTTCAATCTGATTATTTGATGTCACTTCTTTAAAATTTTCTGGTATATATGTAGGTCTAGGATCTACCCCTAAATAATCAATATATTTAGTTTCTGACCACTCCTCTACCCCATTATCTTCATCAGCACCTTCAGAGGAACTCTCTTTTGCATAAGCTAAATTTTTATAATTAAAATCACCTTTAGATAAATTAATAGACTTATCATATTCAGTAATCTTTAATCCATTATTGGCATCTTTATCATAATCACCATAAACAAAATTAGTAGAAATAGTCAAAATTCCTATTGATAAAAATAATATTGCTACTATAGCCATCTTTTTATAATTTTTCATAAATTGCTCTCCTTTACTTTCTTCGTTATACCCCATCATATTTCTAGATAATTTATAAATATATTCTAACGGAAGAACAATTCTTGCATTAGCTTTTTTGTACTCTTTTTTTAGCTTTTCATGATCATATTCGTTTTCCAACATTTTCTCAATTCTATTTCTACTGATACATATTTGACGTTTTACATATGACTTATTACAATTAAATAATTTGCTTATTTCTTTTATTGACATATCTTCGCAATAATATAGATGAAAAACTATACGATCCTTTTTAGAAATACTTAAGACTTTATTATATAGAATTTCTTGCTTTGAATTTTCAAAACTAATCTTATCTGTAAAATTGGTAAATTTAATAAGATTTCGACGAAAGAATTTATTAGAAAACTCTATTGTTGTTTCAATAAACCATAATTCTAAATGATAATCACTTATAAAGCCTTTAGAATGCTTGACATATTCAAGAAAAACATTCTCCACTACCTCATTAGCACTAACCTTACTTTTAGTTATTACTAGTGCAAGTCTATATACTAATGTAGAATGTTTACTTAGTATATCATTTATATAACTTTTACCTATTAATGAATTAGTACTCATGATTAAAACTCCTTATGCTATATCTTTAAAAAAATTGTCGTAAATCTTTCTTTACTTACATTATAATACATAATATAACAAAATAATCCTTCATTCACGAAAGGATACTTCTCTTTAACGATATTCTCACAAATCGCTGATATTCCTATATTTATTGAAACTTTATTAAAACAGAATACTCTAAATATAATTTTCTTTAACGCTTAAGACTAAAAATCTGACGTTCAGGAAATACATTGATATATATTTTTTATATATTGAACAATTCTTTATGTTATTCTTTCTTTTTTAATGGATACACTATATATGAATGGAGGAATTATTATGAGATATATGTTAAGTAGAATATTTATGTTGGAAGGAATAATATTAGGAATTTTAGGTTTATTATTTTTATTTAATCCAATAGAATCCATGTTTATATTTACTGATATTGCTGGCTGGTTCTTTATATTACTTGCTATACTTTCCATATTAAAAATTCCTAGAGATATCTTGATGGGTATAATTGATTTAGTAATTGGATTAATCCTAATAATAATGCCAATAGATACTATTGGTGTATTAATAATTTCTTATGGTATGTGGTCATTAATAAAAGGGATATATTTATTAATAATGTTTTTTACAAACAAGAATACTCGTAGCGGGATATTTATTCTTTATTCTGTAGTAACTATTATATTCGGAATAATCATATTATCAAATTTAGCTACAGGTTATATGATTCTACCTTACGTAATTGGTATTTATTTTGTACTTAGTGCTATTTCTGAGATTTTTATTGGATTTAGATTTGGTCATTAAGATAATATTTTTAAATTTTTTAACACAGTAAATAAATCTTTAAATAAGTATCAACTTTTGATTTTTTTACATAGATATATAATAGAATATTTCTAAAAAGGGGAAATAATATGTTTGGAATGTTCCCATTCAACTGGAGTAACCAACAAAACCTAACAAACCAAAATTACAACAGAAAATGTAACTACAGGTATAATAACTATCCCAATTACAATAGTAAGCAAATTAATAATACAAACTCTATCAATGATATAAATTCTTTTAGTAATCTTATTAATAATATCATGGGACAAATATTATCCAGCGACTTTATTAGCGAATTAATAGATGAAATGGACGAAATAATTAATGAAATGGAAGATGAAAATTGTTACGATGTACAATTACACGATTATGGTGAATATTATATAATACAAGGTTATTTACCAGGAATAGAATTTAGAGATCTTCATATTGAATTTCCTCCTAATAAAGTTATACTTACAATAACACAAAGACAAACCTACTCTAATGGAGTAAATAGCATGATGACTGTAATGAGAACTGGTGGAGATTTGATCAAAACATTTGATGTAGAAGATTTAGATATTCCAAATAGTACTGCATCTTTCGAGGGAAATTTCTTATTAATTACATTAAAAAAGGCACAAAAACAACTATCATCCCCTGATAATAATGTAATTGTCGATATTAATGATTATACAATAGAATAAACCCAAAACTCCTCATTTATAAATGAGGAGTTTTTTTACTAAAATACCTTTTAAATTTAATAACATATATTACAATATTATGATATAATATTGTAATAACCTGTAATATATTATCATTTACTGTTGTTTATTGATATATTATTACATAAATTTGACGAAGAATAGGTGACCTAATGAAATTAAATCAGTTAACTAAAGAAAATTATCATCCTATTGATAAAACAATATCATTTATAAAATTAAATATCTATGGCATGCTTATAACATTGATTTTCTGCACTATTCATATTATTATCTATAATATTATATGGAATAAAAAAGTATTGTTCTTAGATATTAATCTTAAAACAGCTATTGGAATAATCCTTGGAATATTTCTCCATGAATATATTCATGGATTTGTATGGCATTTTTTCTGCGAAGAAAAATGGAAAAGTATAGCTTTTGGTTTCAAATTAAAATCTTTAACACCCTATTCCACTTGTAATGAAGCATTACCTATAAAAAGATATAAACTAGGAGTAATTGCACCATTTTTAATAACTGGAGCTTTGCCTTATATACTAGCTGTCATTTTAAATAATTCTATTTTGCTTTCTATTAGCCTATTTATGACTGCTGGTGCATGTGGAGATTTAATAATTCTTTTTTTATTAAGAAATGAAAAAAAGAGTTCTGTAGTTATAGATCATCCCAAATTAGCGGGATGTATAGTATATCGTAAGAATTAAGGTTTCTTCAAAATCAATCTATAGTTTTTATATTTAAAAATAACATATATAATATATTATTATAGACTTACAAAAGGAGAAACTTTTATGGCGAAAAAAACAAGTAAAAACAATGATCTCTTGAATTCAGCAAAGAGGATAACTTCTAATAAAATATATAGCTTATTGCTAGATTTAGTAAACGATAATAACGAAGACTTAGCTTCTGAAGTTCTGAAGATAGATTATATTTTATCTTACGCTAGTAATTGTATAAAGCAAAAAGATTTTTCTGCAGCTAAAGAAGCAATATCTAAAAGTGAAACCAGAATTGCAATGTTAAAAGATAAAGGTGTTAACGTAGACCACTTAGAATATTTACACAAAGGTATTAAAAAGAAATGTAGATAATATTCTACATTTCTTTTTACCTATAAATAATACTTAGTTATTAGTACTATTTGAGTATTTTAAATAGAAATCTATCTTCTTCTAATGAAATATCCAACGCCTGTTAAAATTGTACCTACTATTATTGATAACTTTACACCAATACCACCAGTTTTAGTAAGTGATATTATACTATCATTTGCATCATCTGTGCTTTTTTCCGAAGAATTATCTTCTGTAGTAACAGTCTCATTAGAATTAGTATTTGTAACATTATTGGAGTTACTATTATCCGAATTGTTTCCATTTGTAGAATCATTAGTATCTTCACCAGAAGTATTATCACTTGAAGTACTATCATTTTGTTGATTATTGCTATCTTCTGATTCACCTGGAATAGGATTTACTGGCACATATCCTGTACCCCCTTCTCCAGGAAATTCTGGTGGATTACCTTCACCTGGATTACCCGGACCTCCTTCACCTGGAGGATTTCCTTGTGCTCCTTGTCCAGCACCTCCAACATTATCACCAATTTCATTTAAGTTTATTCCATCACTTGATACTTCTGAAAAATCATCATTTATCTGATTTAAAACAGCAGTAGCTCTTTGAGTATTTAATTTCTTTAAATTATCACATGCTGAAATAAATCTATCATAATCATAAAATGCTGTAGGATCAGTTTTAACTGCTTCCTCTAATATATCTTTATAGTTATCAATTTCAGTTGAAAAATGATCTTTTTCATAAGTAACACCATTTACTTTTCCACCAATTGATGCTATTTTAGCACAATCTTCGAGATATCCTTCATAAACTTCACGATATTCATCATTTTGTAATAGCACATTCAATAATGGACGTTCTGCTAATGTTACATTTATAACTGGATTATCAATAGAGAAATTTATCATTTCTGATGCACTGCTTGTACCATATGCACCAAAAGAATAATTATAATCCCAAGGTATAATTGTTACTTTTCCATCTACTTCATAGAGACAATAATTTTGTTCTTTTTCAGATTGATAACTATCTAAATTAACAAGATATGTATTTACAGCAAAATATCTCAAAATTTCGTCTACATCTAAAATTTCTTCAACAGACTTTTTATATTTTTCTGTGTTTGGGTTTTCAGAACTACTTAATTCATTTAATTTTTTCATCCAAGAAAATAAATTATTTAAATCTGTACGTACTTCCTCTTCCTCTTTTTCTTCATAGTCACTAATAGTTGCACCATATTCTTTATTATCTAATAGACCTGTATAGTTACTTAATAGATTACTACCATCTGAATATGTAGATAAATCAAAGTTATATGTACCATCAGAATTTAATAAATTATCTAAATCACTTTTATAAATTAAATCTCCACCAGGTGCTTCAGCAGTATATAATGCTCCATCAGAATTTCCAGTTGTACGCTTCATAAGACTTTTGTCTACTTTTTCTACCATCATATATACGCCCCAAAACTCACCATTAACATTCAACTTCACGAGACAATAATATGGTGTTGGGATTCCCATTTCTGTCATTAGCTCATATGAAAGATATTCTTTCATCATAGATGCATCCCCATATATATTATTTAAACTGAACTTTTCCAATCCATAAAAATTCTGATCACTGACAAACTTTTTAGTATTTACTGTAAAACTGAACCTATCAGAATCAGATGCCCATACAGAATTAAGGGTCAAATTCCCCTTTGTTTTAATACCTACATTTTCAATTTTTTCATCACCAATTGAAATAGATGAAGCTAATACATTAGGTTTGTCTATTGCATTTTGTAGCATATAATTCCAGTTGTCTTCGCTAATAGTGATATTAACATCTTGTAATTTTTCAGTATCAAATAGTTTTGAATACTTTCCCTTCTTCGCGCTTGCTTGTATAGATTCATCAACTGTATAGTCTTCTGGTACTGTATTATCAGGTGATTCAACTATTGTAGATGATCCATGACTATAACTTTCACTATTAGGATTTTGTTGAATATTACTTGGTGGTACCAATGAAGTATCATTGTTTCCTGCAGCCACTACAGGCATAGTGCCAAATATCAATGATATTACTGTTAGTGACACTATTTTTCTTAACTTATTACTCATACAATTTCTCCTTTACTAAAATCTATGTAAGTTAAGCCTTATAATATCTTATGCTGAAATTATTATATAATTATATCCCAAATAAAAACTATATTTAGTATAATACTCAATTATGTCATATTTGTGTCATTTTATATATATATTTCTATTTCTTCATTCCTATATAATTACACAATATTATCTTTTTTGACTTTTTTCGTTAAAATAGAATATATATGGAAATGATTTCTATTATATGTTATAATAATATTACAATTTTTCTTTAAGATGGTGATGAAATATGACGAAAAAAATAATATATGAAATAAAAAATTCTTTAAATTCTGCCATACTAGCTTTACTAGTATCTATTATAATTTCACAATTTGCACAATTAGTAACTGTTTCAGGTAAATCTATGGAAGGTACATTAAAAAACAATGATAAATTAATTATTAGTAAAATAGCTTATAATAAAACTTCCCCTCAATATAAAGATATTGTTATTATTAATAAGAATGGATATAAAATAATAAAAAGAGTTATTGGGGTTCCGGGAGATAATATAAAAATAACTTCTAATAAAGTCTTCATAAATGGTCAAGAACTCGTTGAAGAATATATTAATACTAAAGAGAGAATTGAAAATTCCTGTGATATAGATGTAACTTTAAAAGATGATGAAATTTTTGTTATGGGCGATAATAGAAATCATTCATTAGATTCAAGAGATAGTTATATAGGTATCATAAATTATAAAAAGAACGTCATAGGTAAAGTACTATTTAGCGTATATCCATTTAAGGAAATCTAGGAGTATAAATATAAAAATATAGTACATAATATTCATATAAAATATTAATAAGGAGATGTATTATGTATCGAGAACATTATCTTGTAAATGGATTAACAAATTCAAATATGAAAACACAAGTTAAAAATGCCCTAAAAGATATTGATGGTGTTAATCAAGTATGGGTTAATCTAGCGAAAGAAACTGTAGAAGTGATTTATAATGAACCAGCAACTGAAGCAGAAATCATAAGCTGTATTGAAAATACAGGTCATAACGTAGAATAATATTAATAAGAACAGATAGAATATTTCTATCTGTTCTTATTAATATATAGAATAGATTTAACCATTCTGATATAATTAAAATATATTATATAGTTTTTTAGAAATAAATAAAATGTCTTAATTTTATCTAGAACAAAAGTTAACTAATATGTAAAGAAGGAATTTTATGAAAAAAGAATTGATAAAGTCTATTAAAGAATGGGGATTTATTGTATTAATAGCTCTAGTAATTTCCATTATCATTTCTCAATTTGTCCAAGTTGTTACTGTGTCAGGTCAATCAATGAAAAATACTTTAAATGATTCTGATAAATTAGTTATGAGTAAAATAGCATACAAAAATCATAAACCTAAATATAAAGATATTGTTATTATACAAAGAAAAGATAAACTTATTGTTAAAAGAGTCATTGGTGAACCTGGTGATAAAGTGGAAATAATAGACAATAAAGTCTACATAAATGGAAATGAATTAATCGAAAATTATATTAACGAGGATGATAAGATGAATAATTGTCCCGAAATAAAAGTTACACTAAATGATGATGAAATTTTTGTTATGGGTGATAATAGAAATCACTCATTAGATTCACGAGATAGCAGAGTTGGCGTAATTAATTATAAAAAAGATGTAGTTGGCAAAATAGTTTTTAGAGTATTTCCTATGTCACATTTAGATGTATAAGATAGCATTCTATGATAAATTTATCATAGAATGCTATTATTATTTAATATGTAAAACCATCATTAATTCCATTCTTTACAAACATCCACCCACTCAATATATCCTGAATATTTTTCCAACTCTTCAATAGTTAATTCTATTGCACTATTACTACTACCACAAGCTGGAAATACTGTTTCAAATCGCTTTAGCGATATATCAAGATAAACTGAAATTCCTTCATTGATACCAAATGGACAAACTCCCCCAACGCCATGTCCAACTAATTCTAGAACTTCATCAGATGAAAGCATTTTTGCTTTTTTATGAAATTTTGATTTATATTTCCCATTATCTATCTTTGCATCTCCAGCAGCAACTATAAGAATTACATTATCATCTACTTTAAAAGATAATGTCTTTGCAATTCTATTTTCCTCACAATTAAGAGCCTCAGCTGCTAATTGTACTGTTGCACTAGAAACCTGAAATTCTTGTATTCTTTCCTCTATTCCAAATTTCTCAAAATACTTCCTTACTCTTTCAATTGCCATCTTTATTCGCCCCTTTCATAAAAAATATTCTTTAAAAATAACATTAAATTTATTATACATCAAAAAGAATAATATTTTAACTTAGAGCGAATTATCATAAATCTACATATTATTTAAAAATTTTATTCCAAAGTTTTTTATTCTCTTTCCTCTCCTTCAATTCTATTTCTAACTTTCTTCGTTGATCTAGTTTTTCTTTAATTTCAGTAAGTTTTTTATCAAACTCTTCAAAATGACTCTCCATTGATATCTTTTTTAAATCTTTTTCTTGCTCCTGCTTTAAAATCATCTGACTATTTTCTATTAACTTCTGTAAAGTTCTAATTTGATTATCTTTCTCTTTTATCTGCATATCTTTTTCATTAAGCTGTCCAATAACTGCCTCTATTAGTCCTTGATTCAACTCACTTATCTCATTAGCTTCATTAATATCTTCTACTACAGAGCCATTAATACTTACCTTAATATCATGAGGGTTATCTTCTTTTTTACTATCTAATTCATCTTTAATTACATCAAACAATCTATCGGTAATATATTTTTTTCCTTTTTTTATAATCACTTCATCTGGAAATTTTCTAAGTTTAGAATAAATTGTAACCTTACTAATATCTAGTTCATTAGCTATTTCTTCTACTGTATACATATTCTCACCTACCTTATTTAAGATATATAATTCATATTCTACATTTTACATTAATTTCCTTTTATTCTTGTATATTTTCTTATGTTAGAATTGATGTATTATAAAGTGTTTTTTTCTTGTATATATTATCTCATTTTTTATGAAGTTAATAATAATGAAATTTATTTTAAAATTATTTCTTGTAATTATTTACATATTTTAAATATTGTGGTATATTTGAAATGTAAACAAAATATATTTTAGGAGATGATACTATGAAAAAAAGATTTATTATTCTAGCATTGATCTCAACACTAACTTTAACAGAAGGCGTTACAATAGCTAATGCTGGAACTATTTCTAAACCAGCAAGTAATGTAAACCTTCTATCAGCTAAAGCTTCAGTAAATTACAAGGCAAAAATAACAGAAAACATGGTTGCATTAAGAAAAAGCCCAAGTACAAGTTCTACCAGACTAGGATTATTAGCAAAAGGAACTATAGTAACTGTAACTGGATCTTCTTTTAATACTGGACAATATAATTGGGTACCAGTAACATATAATGGTATTAGTGGATATGTTGTTGCTTCTTATGTACAAGCTATATAATATACATAAAAAAGACTGCTAAAGCAGTCTTTTTTATATTTAATCACTTTTCCAATGATATTAAAGAATTCATATCTACTGTATGCCCTAAATGTATATCAGGTGCACTAGGATCAAGTCCCAATTTAACGATCAGTGGTTTATCATTTTCTTTAGATTTCTTAAGTTTTTCTTTTAAAGACTCAATATCTATTACTTCATCTACCCCTTTCAATATTATCTTCATTTCTTCATCTATATTAATCATTTATAACTTCCTCCAAATCTTTATTTTTACTAAATCATTGAGGGCCCTTCAATTTTCTAGTTTAGATATAAAAAAAAGCTTTCATCCTGTAAAAGGACGAAAGCATTACTTACGTGTTACCACCTTAATTTATTATTATCTCACAATAATAACCTCTTCAAGTACTCCAAATAAAGTTTTGGGTTATACTCTAGCACTATAACGTGTGCGATACGATATCTGCCTACTGGTTGTTATCTTTGGGAGATACTGCTCAGAGATGTATTCAGATTAATTCATTTTGTGATTCTCACCAACCAGCAACTCTCTTAAAAACTCTATTAATCTTACTATTTCTCTTCAAAGCTTTAACTTATTTTTTATAATTTTACATTGCGATTTAATATTTGTCAACCTAAAAAAGTATATTACTAGTTATATTTAATCATACTATTTCAGAAGGAGATGATTCTATGGACTATAAAATTGCTGATATAACTAAAAAGGACTGTGAAGCCATTACAGATGCAGAAAAGTTAATGAAAGAAAAAACAGGTAAAGACTTTGTACTTATTGCTTGGGAAAAAAATTAATTCTATATATTTATATTTAAGGGCTGCTGATTTAGTCAACAGTCCTTATTACCTATAATATTTTTGCTATTTTATCTATATCATCTTTTAATTCAATTAATTCGCTTCTTATTTTTCTAAATTCTGATGATACTAATTTCTTGTTATTAACAACAATATTTCCATCAACTATTACTGTATCAACATTTGATGGATTAGCAGAATAAACAATAGTAGAATAATAATCATAAATAGGTTGCATATTTACTGATTCTGTTTCTATTAAGACCAAATCTGCTTTTTTACCTATCTCTATAGATCCTATCTCATCAGCCATTGATAGTACCTTGGCTCCTCCAATTGTTGCCATTTCTAGAATTTCAATTGATGGTAATACTGTTCTATCATTAGAACTTAACTTATGAATCTTTCCTACTAGGCTCATCTGTGTAATAATATCTAATGTATTTCCACTCATTGGACCATCTGTTCCAAGCCCAATATCTATTCCTCTCTCTTTCATTTTAATAATTGGTGCTACACCTTTAGCACCTTTAGCATTTGCTCCAATATTATGAGATACCTTAACATTTTTAGATTTTAATATCTCTATATCATCATCATTAACTAGAATACTATGAGCTGATATAAAATTATCATCTAAAACTCCAAGTTTATCTAGATATTGCACTGGTGTTATACCATATTCATTAGCATATTTTTCTGCCTCATAATCCATTTCAGCTACATGCATCGTTAATGGAACATCATACTCTTTTGACAGCTTATAAGCCGCTATTAATGATTCATCGCTATTAGTATATGGTGCATGAGGAGCAATTCCTGGTGTTATAAGTGAGTCACCTTTCCACTTTTTGATAAAAGCTTTTGAATATTCTAAACCACCAAAACTCTCTTTAGCATCTGGTGCAGGAAAATTTATTATCGTCTCGCAAAGAATACCTCTAATATTTAATTCTTTAGCTGCCTTTGCCACTTCATCTTCAAAATAGTACATATCACAAAAAGTTGTGACACCACCTAAAAGCATTTCTGCAATGGCATATTTTGCTCCAATATAAACTAATTTTTCGTCTACTAATTTTTGTTCTAATGGAAACAGATATCTTTTCAATCGATCTTTATAATCATCTGCTAAACTTCTAAATGGTACCATTGAAGCATGAGTATGACAGTTTATCATACCTGGTATCAAAATTCCATCATTACCATCTATTATTCTATCTACATTTTTATAATTATTCTTTATTGAGTTATTTCCAACATCTATTATTCTATTTCCATTAATAACAACTACACCATTTTCTATTATCTCTTTTTCATTATTCATCGTTAATATCGTTACATTTTCAATTATCATTATACTATCCATAATATTTTCCTTTCAAACCCTCTTCAATGCTAGAAAAAGGCTATCACTTTTAAATTTTTAGTGAATAGCCTTTTAAATTGATATTTATTACTTGTTCATTATTCTATTCCAACTATCTACCCATGAATTCATTTTTGAATTTACGAATTTGTAATCAATAGTTTTTCCATTTTCTACTGTAGCACCAAAAGTTAAATTACCTACTTTTGCTTCATCTAATACAACTTTATTATTAACAGGTGAATCACCTAAGTTTTCAGCAGCTCTTAATTGAACTTCTTCACTTAATAAATAGTTTATAAATTCATATGCTAAATCTTTATTCTTAGAATTTTTATTTATATTTATAGTATTAAAGTTTAAGTATGTTCCTGATGCTGGCACTATATATTCAGCTTCTGGCTTAACATTTGCAATAGTTCCATAAGCAAAATCAGCAGATATTGCAGCTACGATTTCACCACTTGAAAACATATTTGCTAAATCTGAAGATTTACTATATGTCTTAACTACATTTGGTTTTAATGCTTCTAATTCTTTAAATGCTGCTTCTCCATTATCACTTTCAAGTGGCACTCCTGCTTTATCTGCAGCAATGGCAAGTACTGCTGGACCATTAGTAGTAGTTATATCTGGTATTGCTATTTTACCTTTAAGTTCAGGCTTCCATAAGTCTTCCCATGTATTAACTTCTATACCAGCTGAAGTATCTACTACTATTCCTATACTATTTACAGTGTAAGCAGGACCAAATCCTCTATCTACTGTCTTCTTAGCTACTTCTATTAATTCTTTACTATTTGGTATTTTTGAATAATCTACTTTTTCAAATAAATCACTTTCTATACCTTGTTCTGCAAATGATTCTGCAAGATACATTAAGTCTATATTTGAATTTGGGTTATTTTGAAGTTTTGTTAATCTTTCTGAATTGTTTCCAACTTCTAAAACTACATCAACTCCATACTTTTCTTCAAATGGAGTAAATATATTTTCTTTTAATAAGTCTTCACTTAATCCCCAAGTAGAGATTACAAGCTTATTATTAGTCTTCTTTTCTCCTCCACATCCTACTAAAGCTGTTGCTGTTACTACTGCTGTTAATAATGCTGCTAATAATCTTTTTTTCATTTGTATTCCTCCAACTTTTTTTAAACTAATACTATTTTATTACTTGGTAATTCAAGTATTATTTTATCACCTTTATTATATACAACGGTATTATCTCCGTTTACAGTAATATTACCTATAGAAGTCTTAACCTCATATTGATATGATTTACCTAAGAAGGTTCTTATCTCTACTATTCCCTCTATAGTGTTATCTATTCTTTTTTCTAATATTCTTATATCATCTGGTCTTATAGTACCTTTTGCAGTTTCTTTTTCTTTATGTTTTTCAACATTAAATATTACACCAGATTTATCTTTATATACACCATCAGAAACTTTTGTTAATTCTATGAAGTTTTCAAAACCAACAAATCTTGCTACAAACTCTGTACTAGGATTTGAATATATATTTTCTGGTGTATCAAACTGCTCAATTACACCTTTATTAAGCACTGCAACTCTATCTGATATTGAAAAACATTCTTCTTGATCATGAGTTACAAATAATGTTGTAATTCCTAACTTTTGTTGAAGCTTTCTAATTTCAACTCTCATTTTTAATCTTAATTTCGCATCAAGATTACTTAGCGGTTCATCAAGAAGTAATAAACTTGGCTCAATAACTAATGCTCTTGCTATAGCTACTCTTTGTCTTTGCCCACCTGATAATTCCTTTGGATATCTTTTAGCAAGATGTGCCATATCAACTACTTCTAACATTTCTGAGACCTTTCTATTTATCTCATCTTTCTTAACCTTTTTCATCTTTAATCCAAATGCAACATTTTCCTCAACAGTTAAATGTGGAAATAACGCATAACTCTGAAAAACTAATCCAAAATTTCTCTTATGAACAGGAACATTTGTATAATCCTTATCACCTAAAATAAATTTACCACCTGTTGGTTCTATAAATCCTGCTACTACTCTTAATGTAGTAGTTTTCCCACAACCACTTGGTCCTAATAGTGATACTAACTCACCTTCATTAATTTTTAAATTAAGATTTTCTAAAATTTTGTTTTTTCCATCATATGATACATCTATATTCTCTAAGTTTATCAATTCCATATTTATCCTCCAAAGTATTGCTTCGTTTTTATGATACAAATTTACCTAATCCTAATGTCTTTTCTGCTACAAACATAACTCCAATAGTTATTAGCATTAAAATTACTGATAACGCTGAAACTGTAGGATCATAATTATACTCAACATAATTCATCATAGTTATTGGCAATGTACTAACACCTGGACCTGTTAAAAACATTGAAACTGGTACATTGTTAAAAGAATTAATAAATGCCAACATAAAAGAAGCAATTATACCTGATGTTATATTTGGCATTACAACTTTAAAAAATGTTTCTAACTTCGTACATCCAAGACTTACTGCAGCTTCTTCTATTGAATAATCTACTCCTTCTAAACTTGATCCTACTACTCTAATAATATAAGGAACTATTACTAAAGTATGACCTATAAATAAACTCATATATATACTTAGTCCAAGCTTAACAATAAGGAATTGAAACAGTGAAAAACCTACCACTATTCCTGGTACTATAAGTGGTGAGAAAAAGAAACTTTTTAACGCACCTTTTCCTTTAAAATTTCCTCTACTTAATCCATAAGCAGCTGGAACTCCTATAATCAAAGCTATCAATGTTGAAATTCCTGATATTACAAAACTAATAACCATACTACTCATAAAACTTTGTGAATTAAAAACATTTAAGAACCACTTAAGTGTAAAGCCCTTAGGTGGAAATGCTATATAACTTTCTGTGCCAATACTTGTCATGGCTATTATAACAAGGGGCGCAAATAAGAAAATGTATACTAATACAACAAACAAAGTTAATAATTTTCCTTTTTTCATATTATGAAACACCTCTCTTATCCATTCTTGACGCTAAGAAATTAATGCCTTTTATAACAATAAGAGTTGTTACTATCATTATAGTTGCTACAACTGCAGCCCCTTGCCAATCCCCTAGTGTCATAGTTTTTTGATATATAAGCGTAGCAAGCACCGTGTTTTTATTACCTCCTAATAACTGAGGTGTTGTATATGCAGTTAATGACCCTGTGAATACTAACACTGTTCCTACTATTAATCCTGGTAAACTTAATGGAAATATAACTTTAAAAAAGGCTTTTATCTTATTAGCACCTAAGCTTTCAGCAGCTTCTAATAAGTCTTTTTCAATATTCTCCATAACCCCTATTAATGAAATAATCATAAGTGGTAAGAAAATATATACTGTTCCAACTATTATAGCTCCTTCAGTATATAATAATGATAATGGCTCGCTAATTATATTTAGCTTTAACAATAAAGTATTTATAACACCATTTTTACCAAGTATACTCATCCAAGCAAAAGATCTTACCACCGAATTGGTAAGTATAGGGAATACTGTTAACGCTATAAATAATCCTCTAACTTTTTGTGATGTTCTAGATATGTAATATGCTACTGGTACTCCAATAATCATACATATAATAGAAGATAGTAAAGAGATTTTTAGTGTTCGATAAAATACACTAAACATATAATCATCTTTAAAGAAATCCATATATAATTTTAATGAAAATCCCCCATTCTCATTAAATGTCGGGAAAATAGTCCTTAATAATGGCGTAATCATAAAATATAGTATCAATACTAGACAAGGTATAAATAAAAGATATGTCCACTTTTTCTTCATTTGTTAATTCTCCTCTTAAAACAATTATAACGAACATTTTTTATTTTATGTAATTTAAAGTACGTATTTATTTTAATATTATACATGCTACTCTGTCAACAATATTCGACATTTTCTAATGATGTTTTTATATTTTTTATAATTTAATTTTACTTTTTATTACATCTTAGCAAATAATTGAACTATATTTAAATTTACACCTTGTAATATAAGGTTTTATGCTAAATGATTATGTATAAACTACTTGTTCTTATATAATGCATATTTGAAATATAAAAATACGTGACGTAATATTAATTTTTAAAATTAAACATTACGCCACGTACATCATAATTATGCATTTGATATAGATTTTGAAATATTAAAATTTTCTCTGTTCCTTCGTACCCATATAAAGCAAATAATATGAACTATAATCGTTATTATCCATGTTATAGGATAAGATTCATAAATAATATTAATTGTATGGAACTCTTTAATTTGAAAAACCGTCGCGAGCCATAATAATCTTAGTCCGCAAGCTCCAATTAGTGAAACTATCATCGGCATAATTGAAAAGCCCATTCCTCGTAATGAGCCTACCATTACATCCATTATCCCACATAATGCATAAGTCTTTGCAACAATTCCTAACCGAACCATTCCTGCATTTACTACACTAGGACTAGATGTATACATCCTTAAAAGAGGATGTCCAAAATATAATACTAGATTTCCAAAAACGATTCCCACAGTTATGACACATATTTGACATGTAATCAAAACCTTATCGACTCTTTTATAATTACCAGACCCCATATTCTGGCTAGTGAAAGAAATCGCCCCTTGATAAAATGCATTCATAGAAACATAGACAAATCCCTCAATGTTAGCAGCTGCTGAGTTTCCTGCAACAACGACTCCTCCAAATGAATTAACTGAAGACTGAATAACCACATTGGATAACGCAAATATTATCCCTTGAAATCCTGCTGGCAACCCAATCTTTAATATTTCTACAAATTTACCTTTATCAATATGTAATTTATTAATGACTAATTTAAGTGGCCCTCTTTCTTTAATCAAACATCTCATTATTAAAAATGCAGATGTACCTTGTGAAATTACTGTTGCCATAGCTACTCCCGCTACATCCATTTTCAATACAATTACAAAGAAAAGATTAAGGACTACATTAATTACACCAGCTCCAAATAAATAATATAATGGTCTCTTAGTATCTCCTATAGATCTTAAAATTGAACTTCCAAAGTTGTATATCATAGTAGCTGTCATACCTAGAAAGAAAATTCTTAGATAAATAGTAGCTAAATCAATAATATCTTTCGGTGTTTGCATTAATATTAAGATTCTTCTCGCTCCAATTACACCTACTATTGTTAATATAATTCCACTAAAAATACTTAATAGCATAGCTGTATGAACAGTTTTACTTAATTCCTGTTCTTTTTTACCACCATATTCTTTTGCAGCCAAAACATTTGCACCTATTGATAAACCCACAAACAAATTTGTTAAAAGATTTATAAGTGCTGTGTTGGAACCAACTGCTGCTAATGAATTATCTCCAGCAAATCTACCTACAACAACAACATCTGCAGCATTAAATAGTAATTGTAAAATGCTTGAACACATAAGTGGTACAGCAAAGATAAGTAATTTTTTTAGTATTGGTCCATTACACATATCTATTTCATAATTTTTCTTATCTCTTTTTTCCATCTTCACTCATCCTCTGTTAAATTTTTATATTAATACATTTTTTTATTTTATCACTATTGTAATAGTTATTCAAATATAGAAATTTCTAATATATAAAAATCTACTTAGCTTGCCCATTTCACAAGTTAAGTAGATTTTTATATAAAGTTATTTCATTATTCTATAGTTTTCAACGCTACATCCATACGAACCTTCTTTATCTTATAAAATTGAAAAGCTGATATTATTGTATAAGCTAAAATACCTATTAAAAACATTTTAACATATAAGCTATAAGAAATTGTTAAATAAATCCAACCGGAATATCCAGCCATAATATTTCTATAAATCATATTAATTATAAATTTTGAAATTGGTATACTAAGAATAATTGATAATAGTACTACAATAGTAGTTGAAAAAATATATAGTTTGCTTATTTCTTTATTGGAATAACCTAAAATTTTTACCATGGAAATTGATAGTGAATTCTTTTCTATTACAACTTTTGATAATAAATATATGAGAACCATATAAAGTATAACAGCAAAAATTTTCACCATATTAAACATACCTCCCATAGATTTATCTAGTTGCCTTGATAATTTTGTTAGATCATCTTCAGTAACTATTGAAGCTATCATTGATTTATCGATATTTGTAATTTCTTCATCAGAGAAGTATCCATTAAAATAATCTTCTTTATTATCAAAAATATCATTAAAATAATCTCTATTTATAAAAATACTTAAACTAGCTGGATAATGATATATTTTACTAACCTTAAACTCGTATTTTTTTGTTCCATATTGCTCTTTTAATGTTATAATATCCCCTATCTTTAAAGAATATTTTTCAGAAAATCCATCAGAAATACATACCTCTTTATCCTTGATATTTACATCAATATATTTACTTTTCGATTCAATGCCATAAATGCTTATCTCTTCTTCATTATCAGTATTATATGTTTTTAGTGATTGCACAGCATATTTTTCAACATCATCATTTTTTATTTCAATTGGAGCCTTTAAAATATATTGATATTTAGAAACCATGTTTTCTATAACTTCATTTTTATAATTATCTATTAAAGGAACCATCATCAGCCCAAACATAAGAATTATATTAGCAAAAATTACACCTATAAACATTACTATATAGTTTGATGAATTTTGCAGCACTATTCTTAAACGAAATCTTGTTAAAAACTTAAATGGAGGCAATTTTACTAACTTTTTTCTTTGTTTCTTTGATAGATTTCTACGAAGAAATTTTTGTGGTGATAAAGATAATTTATTAGTCAGTATAGTAACATTTATAATCATTATAATAATTATTGGTATAATAGTTGTAAGTATAAAAGCTTCACTAGTCCATATAGTTTTATAAGTAGGAAGACTATAGCTTCCATAATATAAATTTACCACTATGTCCTTGAATACGCTATATCCAAGGATGTTACCCAATACAGCTGATACCAATGTTACAATAATTGGCATAGCCATATAAGTAAAAATTAATTCTTTTTTTGAGTATCCCATTGCACGAAGAGTACCTATTATTGTAGCCTCGTTGTTTATAGTATTACTGGTAATAATCGCAAAGATAAATCCAATTATAATTGTAAGAATATACATTAGCACTATCATCATTGTTTTATCTCCACCCATATCGTCACCAGCAAAGTTTATAGCAGAATTTATATATCTAGGAGTAAATTTACTTATCTTATATTCTTCGCTGATTAAGTTATAAAGATCCTCACCTTTTTCTTTTGCTTCGATATCATCTTTTGGACTTATACAATATTTCCATGAATAGCTATAATGTAAGTCATCTTTGTCAAATAAATTAAACTTCTCACTACTAACAACAGCTACACCAAACTTAATGGAGTCAAACATAATATCATTATTATCTGAAAAAAGTGCGCTATAGTCTGATAAAGCAACTAGTCCTGAAATCTTAAGCTTCTCATCACCAACTTTAATTTCATCACCTACACTAAGATTATTATTATCAGCATACATTCTATCAATAGCAATTTCATTTGTACCCTTTGGAAATTCGCCCTTCATAATACAAACTTTATTTACAGTATCACGATTTTTAAAAATTCTTAAAGTGCTATTATTCACAGTTTTCATTTCCACATAATAATTACTATATATTTTAGCATCTTCATACTTATCAAATATAGTTTCACTAGCCTCATTAGTAAGTTCAAAATTTCCATCCTCAATATTATACTTTTCAAAACTCTCATCATAAGCTTGTTTCATACTGTTACCAGCTACAAGAAACCCTGAAACAAAGCTTATAGTTACTAACATAAAAAGAAATATAATTATATATTTCTCTATCCCATATCTAAATTCTTTTACTATTTTTTTCGTTAATGGATTCTTCATGTTAATCATCCCACCTTATTTACCACTCTAACTCTTCTGCTTTTATTTTCTCATTATTAATGTAGTTTTTTCTAATTTCTCCATCACGTAATTTAATTACTCTATCAGCCATATTCTTTATTGCATCATTATGAGTAACCATAATGACGGTATTTCCATACTTTTTATTTACATTTTCAATAAGCTTTAATATTTCTTTTGACGTTTTATAATCTAATGCACCTGTTGGTTCATCACAAAGAAGTATATCTGGATTTTTCACAATAGCTCGTCCTATTGCAGTTCTTTGTTGTTGTCCCCCAGAAAGTTGGTTTGGTATCTTGTCTTTATGCTCATACAATCCTAAAGTCTTTAGAAGCTCGTCTATTTCAAACGGTGATTCACTTAAATATGCTCCAACTTCAATATTCTCTTTTACAGTTAGATTAGGAATAAGATTATAAAACTGAAATACATATCCTAAGTGTTTTCTTCTATATCTTGTAAGAGTTTTTTCATTCATGTCTTCTGTCTTCTCGCCATTGATAGCTATATATCCACTATCAGCATTATCAATACCACCAATTATATTTAATAAAGTTGACTTTCCTGATCCTGATGGACCTAATAAAACACAAATCTCACCTTTTTTAATATCAAAGTTTATCCCCTTCAATACCTCAACTCGATTACCATCTTCCCCATAATATTTTTTTATATTACTTACCTGTAAAAACATATTTTATCCTCCTCACATATATAAAAAAATGAGTAGCTTTTAGTTACTGATTTTATTCAATTTTTCCTATAGCATTCTCGCCTCCTAAATATTTACTATAATAATTTTAACTAAAGCTAAAGTACATTAATTATCTATTTTTATCAAATGATAATGATTATCATATTCTTTACAATTAGTATATATTTACTGTGATTATATGTCAACACCTTCTCGATCTATAATAAAAAAATCTACAACTACTATTAATAGCTGTAGATTTTTTACTAAATATTAATTATTTTAACATTTCCTCTACCTTACAAATCTATATCATGTTATCTACTCCTGGATCCCAATAATCTTTAATAATTTTATAAAGTTCTCCAGATTTTCTAATCCATCTTTTCTCCCCAAACTACTATCTATTTTTTATATTATTAATCTCATGTAATATGACCCCATATTCCTCATCATAATCATTTTTCTTTTTTACATCTGTTTCTATGGATAACCTTGATATCACTTCCGCTAATTTGTTTTCTAGTAATAATAATCTATCCTTATCTACCTTCTCTTCACAAGATATTTTAGGCTCTATTTGCTTACCTAAATATTCTTCATAAGTACCTTTAAAGTCTATTAATTTTTTATCTTTAATTTCTATAATTTCATTACATATATTTGATATGAATTTTTTGTCATGAGACACAATTATAACTAACTTATCTGTATTGATTAAAGAATCTTCTAATGCCTCTATAGACTTTATATCTAAATAGTTTGTAGGCTCATCTAAAATAAGTATATTATTATCCGACAAAATCACCTTACATATTGAAAGTTTAACTCTTTCTCCACCGCTTAGATTTTTTACAACTTCATCTACCTTATCAATACCAATGGCATCTAAATTCATTCTTATAAAAGATTCATCATAACTTGAACTTTCTTTTAAGTTATCAATAATAGTTTTATCATTATCTAATAACTTTTGCTCTTGATCAAAATACCCAATCCTTGCCTTTTCAACAATCCTTATCTCTTTATTTTTATTATCTACTATTTTTTTTATTAATGATGTTTTTCCACTTCCATTCTCCCCTATAATTCCTACTTTACTATTCTTTTTAAATGACATATTTATGTCCTTTACTAATAATCTATCTTCACAATACAGATCAAAGTTTTCTATTACTATTGGTGTCTCGGAAACTAATTCCAATGCTGGCTGTATATTTATAAAAATTTTTTCTTCTTCTTTAGGTTTCTCTTTTACTTCCATATGTTCTATTCTTTTTTTAATAGCTTTTATATTATTATCTAAGGTTTTCTTCCCCCTTTGATCACCCATCTTAATCGTCTTTGCCTCTGATTGTCCCATACCTTTAGGCGCTTTTTTTATTTTATCTCGTAATCTTCTCTTTTCTGTAATAGCTTTTTCCAATCTTTCTTTTTCATTTATATATTTCTTATACTGAACTTCTCTATTTTTAATCTCTTCATTTTTTTGTTCCATATATCTCTTTATAAAGATTAATTTTACCGTTCTCAATTTCAACTATTTTATTACATATTTCATCTAAAAAGTTTCTATCATGAGATACTACTAATAATGATCCTTTATATTTTTTCAACTCTCTTATTAATTTTTCAATGGATAATGCATCTAAATTTGATGTAGGCTCATCAGCTATTATCATACTTTTATTTTCATTTAATGTCTTAGCAATTCGTATCTTTATCTTTTCACCTCCAGATAAATATTCTTCATAACTATCAGGAACATTAAAAATATTTTTTATCTTTCCATTTTCACAATTGCCAAAAAAGCCTTCTTCTTGACTTATATATGAATAACTATCAGTTAAAAAAACATTACCTACTTCAGGTGTTATTTCACCAATTAATAACTTTATCAATGTTGTTTTTCCTACACCATTTTCACCAACTATACCTATTCTATCACCACTGAATACCTCAAGCTTTTTAATATCAAGTAACAGCCTATCACCATAATACATTTTTAGATCTCTTATTAGTGCTAATTTCATAAACCATCACTCCCAATTTTCTTTATCTTTCGTACTTATAATTATTTAGTATTTCATTTTAAACGGTAAAATATTAATAACCTTCTTATATATCCAGTAAGCCTCTTTAATCTCTATAAATTTATAAGCAATCTATTTAGTGCTCTATTCCCCAATAAAGCCTGTCTCTTTCTGATACCATAAAAAAATAGCTAGTAAAAACCTAATTCTACTAACTACGCATAAATATTATCACTCTACGAGATTTTTTGTAGCTGGACTTCCTATCAATCTACCTTTATAATCAAATCTTGATCCATGACATGGGCAATCCCAAGTTAATTCATCTGCATTCCACTGAAGTTGACATCCTAAATGACTACATTTTGTTGATACAATAAATTCCTTACCATCTTTATTTTTATATACTCCAACTTTTTCTCCATTATACTCAACAATACCAGCCTCACCATTTTTAATATGGTGTATATCACTACTTGGAATATAAATTTTTTGTGCTATAAAATTTTTAGCCGTTTCACCTATATCTTTAGTAAGATTATTAATTGATAATGATAAATCAAATCGTTTTGGTGAAAATATTTCTGAAAAATCATTTTCTTTTTCTAATATCATATCTGAAATTATCATAGCTGACACCATAGAACTTGTCATTCCCCATTTATTGAAGCCTGTAGCAACATATATATTCGGTGTCTCGTCAGAATATCTTCCTATGTAAGGTATCCCATCTATAGTCATACAATCTTGAGCTGACCATTTATATCTCACTTTTGATTCTGGATATAATCCTTTCGCAATACTTATTAACTTATCATAGCTTCCCCCTTCTTTATTTTCTCCTGTCCTTTGCTTTATTCCGCCTAATAATAACAAATTATTATAATTTCTAAATGAATATCCATTTTCATCAGCATCTATGTACATACCATCAACAGTATCAGCATTTTCTAAAGCTACCACATATGCTCTTTCTTGATGCATTCGTAAAAAATAATATCCAGGTACATTGATTATTGGATAATGTGTTGCTACAACTATACTATTGGCAGTTATTTCTCCTCTATTAGTAACAACTGCATTGTCTTTTATTTCCAACGCCCTAGTGTTCTCATATATAGTCAAATTCTTCGAAATATCCTTTAAAAATTTAAGTGGATTAAACTGCGCCTGATTGTTAAATTTCACAGCTCCTTTTATATCAAAGGGAAGATTGACCTTATCTACAAATTCTGCATCAATGCCAACTTTATTCGCTGCTTCTACCTCTTCCTTTAGAGTATCAATATCATTTAGAGAATATACGTATGCTGATAATTCCTGAAAATCGCAATCTATTTTTCTTTTCTCAATAATTTCTTTATACTTTGATATAGCAAGTTCATTGGCCTTTGCATATTGTCTAGCCTTTTCTTCTCCAAATTCATTTATTAAAGTATTATAAATTAAATTATGTTGAGAAGTTATCTTTGCTGTAGTATTTTTGGTATTGCCACTTGCTATCTCATCGGCATCAATTATTACTACATTTTTTCCATTTTCATTTAACATATAACCTATCAATAATCCTGCCATTCCGGCACCTATAATTAAAACATCAGTTCCTATATCTTTACTTAATATTTCTCTTTTTTTGAAGTTACAATTTTCACTCCACACAGATTTCATAAAACCACCTCCTTTTTAGTATTTCATTTTTTCACTATATAACACATAACTTTTTCATTATTAATTTATTCTATATAAATTTATTGATTTTTTAAATATTAAAAGCTCTAAACTACATATCATTTATATTCTTCCTATTTTTTTATATGGATTTTAAATTATATTTTATGTATAATTATAAAAAATATATTTCGACAAAAGAAAGGATGCATAATATGTCACTAATTGGAATTTTGATAATAATAGTAGGTTTTGCCCTAAAACTAGATACTATAGCTGTAGTTGTATCTGCTGGAATTATAACAGGTCTAGTTTCTGGTATGGACATTACTGAAATATTAACTACTCTAGGAAATGCATTTGTAAATAATAGAACTACATGTTTATTTATGCTTACATTACCTGTAATAGGTCTATGTGAAAGATACGGATTAAAATCAAAAGCTACTATGCTTATTGAAAATGCTAAAAAATTATCTACTGGTATGCTACTTAGTGGATATACCTTAGTAAGAGAAATTACTATTGCTATGGGTGTTACTCTTGGTGGACATCCTCAGTTCGTAAGACCACTAATTTACCCAATGGCTGAAGGTGCTTCTATCGCAAAATATGGTAATCTTGATAAAAATGATATAGATAAAATAAAAGGATTTTCAGCTGCATCTGATAATATTGGAAATTTCTTCGGGCAAAATGTATTTATGGCTAACCCAGGAGTTTTACTAATCGTAAGTACTTTAGAAACCTTAGGTATACATGCTGATGCTCTTAAAATATCACAAGCTTCTATTGTTATTGCTGTTATCGCTTTTATTTTATTTGTTCTACAAAATTATATTTTAGATAGAAAATTCAAAAGAAAGTATAGTTCAGAAAGAACATCTTAGCGGAGGATACTATAATGGATATTAATCAAATTTCAAACATATTATTAGAAATTTTTTATGTAATAATTGGTCTTTATATGACTTCAACTATGGTTTTTACCTTAAAAGATAAAAATCACAAGACTAGATTAGGTACTTCACTCTTTTGGGGAATAATAGCTGCTATATTCATATTTGGTAAGATTATTCCACCAGTAATAGTAGGATGTCTAATAGTTGTTATTGCATTCTTATCAGCTTTTAAGCAAATTAATATAGGTACTTTAAAACAATTAGACAATACATTTACTCAACTAAAAGCAAAAAAACTTGGATTAAAAATATTTATTCCATCTCTAGCGATTGCTTTTGTTGCAATGCTTGTTGCAACATTCACTGAAATACCTGGTACAGTTGCCATCGGTATCTCATCAACTGTAGCTTTACTATTAACATTTATATTAACAAAAGCTTCACCTACTGAGTATGTAGAAGATAGTAACAGAATGTTCCAATCTGTTGGTGTATTTTCTATATTACCTCAACTCCTTGCTTCACTAGGAGCTTTATTTACTGCTGCTGGTGTTGGAGATGTGATATCAAAAATGATTTCTGGAATTATTCCAAACGGTAACATTTTAGCTGGAGTTATTGCTTATTGTGTAGGAATGGCCTTATTTACTGCAATTATGGGTAATGGTTTTGCCGCCTTTTCTGTAATTACAGTTGGAGTCGGTGTACCATTTGTATTTGCTCAAGGTGGTGATCCTGTAATTTGTTCTTCATTAGCATTAACTGCTGGTTTCTGTGGAACATTGCTTACTCCTATGGCAGCTAATTTTAATATTTTACCAGCAGCTCTTCTTAATACTAAAGATAAAAATATTGTTATTAAAGCTCAAGCACCTATTGCCATAGTCTTATTAATAATACATGTTATACTTATGTATACATTAGGATTTTAAAAGGAGATTTTATTATGAAAGTATTAATCACAGGTTTTGATCCCTTTGGTGGTGAAAATATAAATCCAGCTTTAGAAGCTGTAAAAAAGCTACCAGATACAATCTGCGATGCAGAAATAATTAAACTAGAAATACCAACGGTTTTTAGAAAATCGTTAGAAAAAATCGAAGAAAATATAATTAAATATAATCCTGATATTGTTATTTCAGTGGGTCAAGCTGGTGGAAGATCTGGAATTACACCAGAGAGAATAGCAATAAATATAGATGATGCAAGAATACCAGATAATGAAACTAAACAACCTATAGATATTCCAATATTTGAAGATGGCGAGACTGCCTACTTTACTACATTACCTATAAAGGCAATGATTGAAGAAATGAAACTTGCAGAAATTCCATGTTCCATTTCAAATACTGCTGGAACTTTTGTGTGTAATCATGTAATGTACGGAATACTATATATGGCATCAAAAAAATATCCTAATATAAGAGGTGGATTTATTCATGTTCCATATATTCCATCTCAAGTTTTGGAAAAACCTAATACGCCTTCTATGTCTATTGAAAATATAGTAAAAGGCTTAGAATTATGCATAAAAGTTGCTGTAACTAAAAATAATGACATAAAAATTGCAGGTGGAACCATCTGTTAAAACAATTATATATATTGGAGACAGATAACAAATGAAAAAGAATATTAATATTTTTGTATATGGAAGTTTAAGAGAAGGATTTTACAATTATGATAAGTACCTGAAAGGAAAAATTACTTCAATAAGACAAGCTAAAATAGATGACATGATTATATATCATATGCCATATAAAGGATATCCTGCTATGTTTAATGGAGATGGAACCGTATATGGTGAAATAATAGAAATAATCCCTGACATTTATGATGACGTTATATCTGCTATGGATGTTATGGAAGGATTTATAAGTGAAAATAATCCTAAAAATGAATATGATAAAAAAATCATCGAAGTTCAAGATTTAGATAGTGGTAAAAAAGAACAATGTTATACTTATTACTATAATCATACAATTGATGATAAATTCGAAAAAGAAGCTATATTTATAGATCATGGCAACTGGGCAAAATATATGATAGAAAGTAAATAATACTATATTTAAACTTAATTTTTGAATTGGAGCAAATAGTCTGAAGTATTCTATTTGTTCCAATATTTATAAAACTCTAAATTTCCTACTCCTGATGATACTGTTGTGTATTCTCCATCTTGTGATACAAGAATATATGAATAAAATTCCTCATCAATTTTATAAAATATTTTTATAGGCAATGAATTCGTAATACATTCTTTTTTTGCATCTATTATTAATTTATTGAACTCTCCTTTTCCAACACCAGTACTATCCTCAACATATGTAACTATATCTATATAATTTTTTTCTAATGATTTCAATGCGTTCTCACATTTATCTTTTATCTTAGTTTGTAACAATATGTATTTATATACTCTTCCATTTTCTAATTCTACATAATCAATAGACCCATCATCATTTTTCCTTTTATATGCCACACTGGTCAAATCATTATTTTCTGTCTCTAAGTTAAAAGATGTGTTATGGGAAATTAAATTATTTATAGAAAAATATATACTATTAAAATCATCTCCTACAGCCCCCTTAACTACTTTTGTATTTTTTAAAATACTTATATTTGAAATAAAAATCATTATAAGTAAAATACTTATATACTTTTTCATCTTAAATCCTCCTTATTCTTAGCTTACTATATGTAAAACTGCTTTATTTTATTCAACTTCATACATATTTAATTACATTCAATAATATAATATATATAATTAAGGGTTTTTAACACCAATACTTTAATTACATAAACTCTCTACGTATATATTTATAATTTTATGTCAATAGTGTTAGATAGAGGTGATGGTTATGGTAGTTCAAACCTTTGATTTAATACTAAAGTTAAAAGACCCTAAACCAGTAATTGGAGAATACTTTAATTTTAAATGGTTTAGTACTCAGATAAAAAAATCAATTGAAATTTCCAACAATATTAATAATAAATCTATTAAATTAATATGGATAAAATCAAAATTTATCAAACTTAGATTAGAAATACAGACAACTACAGGTATACAAAATCCATCCATCGAATTACTAACTATGAGTAGATATTTATATAATACATGCGGTTGGAGTAAATACGTTACTCTACCTCATAAACTTTTCTCAGTAATAGCATGGCCAATAACAGTTGAAGAAGAAAAACCTTCTGTTGTACAGCTAATAGTTGATAATACATTAAACTTATCTTATATTCCCAACACTTACGATATAGTAGAAGATAATAAAGTAATATAAAAAAGAGCCTGAAGCACAAGATAATTTATTGTGCTTTAGGCTCCTTTTATATAATAAATTTATGAATTGTATCGAAAGGAATTAAACCATACCTCTATATAATTCATTATGTCACATCGCAATTTCTAACTAAATCATATTAATTAAAGAGCACCGGGTCCTTCTTCACCAGTACGTATTCTTATACAATTACATACATCAGATACAAAAATTTTACCGTCCCCAACTTCACCTGTCTTTGCAATAGAAGTTATGAGCTTTATAATTCCATCTACTTTATCATCTTCAACAACCATTTTAATCTCTACCTTAGGTAAAACATTTAATATTAATTCACTAGCTCTATAATATTCTTTATATCCATATTGATTACCACAACCTAAAACTTGACTTATAGTTATTCCTGAAATATTTTCTTTTATAAGAGCATCTTTTAATTCCTCTAATTTTGTTGGTCTTATTATTGCTTCAATTTTTTTCATTTATTATCTCCCCTTCCTTAATCCAATCCTGTAAATGATGGATATGCAGATTCACTATGTTCTGATATATCAAGACCATTAGCTTCCTCTGCTTCAGTTACACGAATCTTAATAAATAACTTCATAACAGAAATTATTATGAATGTTCCTATCGCTGCAATTACAATAGTGGCTATTATACTTATTATTTGAGCAAAGAATAACTTTACATCTCCATAAATTAGTCCATTCCATTGTGCGACATCATTAATTGAAGTTTTAGCAAAAATTCCAGTAGCTATTCCTCCCCAAACACCACCGATACCATGACATCCAAAAGCATCTAAAGAGTCGTCATAACCAAATTTAGTTTTTACTACAGACATAAAGAAGTAACAAATTGGACTAACTAATGCTCCAATTATAAATGAAGCCCATATTGGTACAAATCCTGCACCTGGAGTTATTGCTACTAATCCAACTACTGCTCCAGTTGCTGCACCTAACATTGTTGGCTTTCCATGTAGTATCTTTTCTATAAGCAACCAAGAAAGTAATCCCATAGCTGCTGAAGTATTAGTAGTAATAAAAGCATGTACAGCAAGTGAGTTAGCTCCAAGAGCGCTACCAGCATTAAACCCAAACCAACCGAACCATAAAAGTGCAGCTCCTAAAACTACAAAAGGTATATTATGAGGTTTATAACTTAACATTCCATGACCACGTCTACGACCAAGCATCATACATGCTACAAGACCTGATACACCTGAACTAATATGAACAACATTTCCACCTGCAAAATCAACTGATCCTAGTCTTACAAATAATCCTCCATCACCCCATACCATATGCGCTAATGGATAATATACAATAAGTGACCAAGCTGCTATAAAAATAAATAATGCTGAAAATCTCATTCTACCAACTAAAGATCCTGTAATTAAAGCAGGGGTGATAATGGCAAACATCATTTGAAATGTAGCAAATAATGTATCAGGTATACTATCTGAGTAAGTTCCCGGATTACCAGTAAGGCCATTAAAGAATAAATGATCAAATCCACCAATTATTCCAGCATGATCACTACCAAAAGCAAGAGAATATCCTATTGCTACCCATAATACTGAAGCTAATCCACATATAAAAAATGATGATAACAAAGTATTTAGGACATTTTTTCTTCCAACCATTCCTCCGTAAAAGAACGCTAGTGCTGGTGTCATAAGAAATACTAATGCTGAAGCAATTAATATAAATGCAGTATCTCCGTAATTAATTTCCATAAAAATCATCCTTTCAAAAATAAAGTATTAATAATTTATAAGATAACAAAATAAATAAAAAAAGTGGCAAAGATATCCTTATATTGGACGTCTTTGCCACTTTATATTTGAAAGTTTAACAGCTTATATAATTTTTGTCAATATGTTTTTAAAATTATTTTTCTGATTTTCTTTTTGTCATTATCCCAGTTATAAAAAGGGTTAAGAGATATCATATAAAGTAAATTCAATCACTTTTATAAGACTTATTTTTTTTAAGTTTCTATATATTTTTTACTATTTTATACGTTAACCTTAATTTTTAAAATAATTATATAATTTAAACTATTTTTTAAAACCACTCTTATATAGACAAATCATAATTTTGTGTACATTCCCGTTCATTTGTCACTAACTTTATTTGTAAACATATATTATATTAGATGTAAAATATCTAATCTATCTAATGAAAAGAGAGTGATTAATAAATATGAACAATTATAACTTTTCTAATATGCTAAGATCAGACTTTAGGACTTCAAATAGATCTTCTTGCAATAACAACACTCAATTTAACACCCTACCAGTCCGAAGATTTTTTAATACACTAGATTCTTTTTGCTGCTCTAGATTTAACAATATGAATAATAGATCATGGACTGATTTCCGTGATTTTGATAATAATTGCTGTGATAGAGACTGCGATAGAGACTGTGACAGAAATCGTCGTGACCGCGACAGAGATTTCGATAACGACTTTGACTTCATCGACCGTGATAGAGACTGTGACAGAAATCGCCGTGACCGCGATAGAAATTTCAATAGTGACTTAAACTTCCGCGACCGCGACAGAGACTTCGATAACGACTTCGACTTCCGCGACCGCGATAGAAACTGTAACAGAAATCGCTGTGACCGCGACAGAGATTTCGATAACGACTTTGACTTCATTGACCGTGATAGAGACTGTGACAGAGATCGCCGTGACCGCGACAGAGATTTCGATAACGACTTCGACTTCCGCGACCGCGATAGAGACTGTGACAGAGATCGCCGTGACCGCGACAGAGATTTCGATAACGACTTTGACTTCATTGACCGTGATAGAGACTGTGACAGAGATCGCCGTGACCGCGACAGAGACAACGACTGCCGTGATCGCGATAGAGACCGTGACAGAGACAACGACTGTCGCGACCGCGATAGAGATCGTGACAGAGACAACGATTGCCGCGACCGCGATAGAGATCGTGACAGAGACAACGATTGCCGCGACCGCAATAGAGACCGTGACAGAGACGATGATTGGGAATGGCCTCATTACTGGCACCAACCTTGATTCCTTTTTAAACTAAAACGGATGATTTTTCCAATAGATATTAATTATAAATATATTTATTTTAGCTAATATTAAAAGAAAGACACAATTTTTAATTGTGTCTTTTATAATAACAATGCATATTATGAAATTGAGGAAGGAAAATGATATACAGAGGAAGTGATATAATGAATTATAGACATTTATTTGATGGTATAGAAACTTCCGTAAAGATTAAAGATGGATCAATGGTAGTCCCTATTAATTTTGATAATGGAGCTACAACTCCACCGTTTAAATACGTCAATAGACAACTGAAAGAAAGTATCTCATTATACGGCCCTATAGGTAGAGGTGCCGGTCAAAAAGGAGATTATTGCACAGAAAAATATGAGGAAGCAAGAAAAAAAATTTTAGAGTTTTTTAATTTGTCATACCGAAATGATTATACAGTTGTTTATGTTAAAAATACTACAGAAGGATTAAATTTGCTATCTAATATACTAATTAATGATAAAAAAGAAAAGGTGTTGACAACTAGAATGGAACATCATGCTAACGATTTACCATGGAGATATACTTCTGATGTAGATTATGTTGAAGTAGATTCTGACGGAAGACTTGATTTAAAACAACTTGAAGAAAAACTTTCAAAAGACAAATTTTCATATGTTAGTGTAACCGGAGCTTCTAACGTAACAGGATATATTAATCCTATAAATAGAATTGCTAAAATTGTCCATCGCTATGGAGCAAAATTAATCGTAGATGGAGCTCAATTAGTTGCTCATAGGAAAATTGATATGTTAGGCAAACATCCCGATGAATCTATTGACTTCCTAGTATTTTCTGCCCATAAGATGTATGCACCTTATGGTATTGGTGTGATTGTAGGTTTAAGTAATGATTTAAATACTCTTCCATTTCTAAAAGGTGGTGGTGCTGTTAAAACAGTGTCAGATTCAGATGTTATATGGAAACCAGCACCAGAACGTCATGAGGCGGGAACACAAAATTTCTTAGGAATTGTAGCTTTAACTGCTTCAATAGATATGATTAAAAAAGTAGGATATAATCATATAATTTCTCATGAAAATTATCTTAGGAGCTATTTGATAGATGAGTTAAAAAAAATACCAACTGTGATTTTATACGGAGACTGTGACAATATTGATGATAGACTAAGTGTAATATCTTTTAATATTGAAGGTAAAGATTATGATTATGTATCACGCAAACTTGCAGACGATTTCGGTATAGCCACAAGGTATGGTAAGTTCTGCGCTCATCCATATGTAAATCGACTTTTAAATATTGATGATAATACAATTATTAGTAAAGCTATATCTGGAGAAAAAAGTTCTGGAATGATTAGGTTAAGTTTAGGGCTTTATAACACTTTGCGTGAGGCTAAATATGTAATAAAAGCAATAGCCGATATAGCTTATGATTAAATTCAATTAAAGTAGTTATGAGGCTATCGCAATAACAAATAAAAATTTGTAGGCGAAGCCTCTTTTTAAAATGCATAATACTTATTTATCTAAATCTGATAATTCTACTAAAGCCATTTTATTAGCATTGAAATCATTATGCTCTATATTTTCAACACTTTCCTCTAAATTTATATCTTTTATTAATGGTATAGATACTACAAATTCTGTATACTCTCCTTCAACACTAGAAACTGATATCCTACCCTTATGCATCTCAACCAAGGACTTAACCAAAGAAAGTCCTATTCCACTACCTTGTACATTACTTGTTAATACGCCAGTAGTTTGTACAAATCTTTCAAAAACTGATGATATTTCACTAGAAGGTATACCTATCCCAGAATCTTTAACTGCAATATCCACCATTCTTTCTCTAGTAGACATGGTAACTGTAATTGTTCCATTTTGACGATTATATTTTATTGCATTGGAAAGAAGATTTAAAATTATTCTCTCATACTTCTCAAAATCTACCATTGTATATACTTCTTCTTCATCAGTATCAAAAGTTACTGTTATCCCCTTTTCATTAGCAAAATTAATAGTTGATAATGTTACTTCTTCGGTTAATTCAACAATGTTACAAGGTTTTAAATTTAAATTCATATATCCGGCATCTATTTTAGTTGAATCAATTAGATTGTTTGTTAATTTAGTCAATCTATAGGCATTCTGTTTTAAACTTTCAAGATATCCTGTAAACTTTTCACCCTTATCATTACAAAGTAATTGTAATAACTGCGTAGTAGATAAGATTATATTTATAGGAGTTCTTAATTCATGAGATATATTTGCAAAAAATTCACTTCTTAATTTATCAAATTCTTTTCTCTTTACTAATAACTTCTCATCAGTTAAATCTCTTATCACCATAATAATACCTTTAGAAAAATTTGAATCCAAAGTATATGAAATCTCAACATCTCTAATTTCTTTGTCTAGCAAAATTATTTCTGTTTTTACTGTAGTGTGAATACCTTTAAGCGGATTAAATGTTACTTCTTTATATACTATATCATTAATATCTATACCAATAACATCATATATGCTTCTTGCTTTTAAGTAATTAATACCATAATCATTTATGTATGAAATTTTATTATTATTAACTACTATAACAGGATCAGGTAATAACTTCAAAAGCTCTTCATATCTCTTTTCACTTTTAGACAAATTTATAGTAAGTTTCTTATTTTTACTACGAACATAATGAAATAGTAAAATAGATACTATGATAATAATACATATTATGATTATAATTTCAGGTGCTTTTTTAACTATTTTATCAAATGCAGTATCTTTATTACCGATTATCTCAAAATTTTTAGGAATTGATTTGATACTAAAATTATATTTATCCATCACCGATTGATCAACTGCTATTTTCCCAGTAACATGAGTTACATCTCTATTTTTAGTTCTTGTTTTTGTAAATATTTTCAATAACTTTTCGTAAATGATTTTACCATGTGAATCAGTATCAAAAACTATTCCTCCTACAAATTTTGTTTTACCATTCAAAGCGTAGTTACTAACATTTAGTTGGTTAGCATTATAAACATATGTAGGTCCTGCATAAATCTCTCTTATATAATTAAAAAATTCATAATTACCCAAAACTCTTCCAGAATCATCTAAATTTTTATCACAAACTATAAGTGCTTCACTATTAATATTTGTTTTAGAGTTTTTAAAATCATAATATTTAAAATCATTAATCGAAATAGGCACCATTTTGATATTTTCATCTATACATGATTTATTAATATCGCTAATATCATCTTTTGATAGCACTGAATCTAATCCATAAAAATATATTTTTGATATGTTAGGCTGAACTATTTTAATAGCCTCTATAAGTGTATCAAAATTTATATCCGTTAAAACTCCTGAAAAATCACTCGTACTATTCTTATATTCAACGGAATTAACTCCACTTATCACTATAGGTATATTGTTAAAGCTCTCTATCTTATGTTCTGTAATGAGCTTAAAAGCGTCTTCTCCCATAGCTATTATAGCATCATAAGTTTTGTTTTTATATTTTTCTTCCATATATGATATATAAGTATCTATATCGGAGTTGTCAATTATATCAGAAGTAGCTATATTTTCTGTATGATATTTAACATTCATACCATAATCTTTTACATGTTTTTTTACATTTAATAAAATATCATTAATATAAGATAAATTCTCATTATCAGAATATATTACTAACACTTCTTTATCTTCTTTTTTTTCATTTATTCCATAAGTATTCATTGGAAATGTACTTAATATAAAAATACTTATTATGATATAGAAACATATATGTTTTATATGTTTCATAAACAAATCCCTCCTTATATTATCGCATTTAACAATTATTTATATTTTACCATCAAAGTATAAATTAATCCATATTATGACAAGATATTTCTTTTTTATAAATTATATTTTTTCTAATATAATTTATTTTTTAATAAAAGTAAAAATCACCAGTAAATTTACTGGTGATTTTTACTTTTATTAAATTAATGCATTTTAAGGTGAGTGTACTAATAATCATATCCATTATTAAAATTATTATTCATTATATATAGTAAGATTTTGAATAAACTTATATTCTTTAACAGTTGTCTCTAAAGAAACATTCTTGTATCTATTAGTAATTTCTCTTAAATTACTAAGCCCTATACCTCGATTATTCCCTTTTGTTGAAAAGCCACATTTGAACATTTTATATACCGGTGGCAATTCATAAGGAAAAGTATTTTCAACTATTATTAATATAGAGTTATTTTTATTTATAAATGCAATATTTAATATTTTATTTTCACTTTCTATTGCTGCTTCAACAGCATTATCAAGAATAATCCCTAAGCATCTTGTAAAATCTATTATATCCATTTTTATGGTATTTATAGGTTCTAATATATCTATTCCAACCTCTATTCCTAATTCTTGTGCATGAATTATTTTTGATGAGATTAATCCTTTTATTTCAGAAAATCCTATATTTTTCAAAAGTCCTAATCTATAATTATTTTTATTCATTTTATTATTTAATGGATAAATATTTTTATTAAAATGTTCTGATAATCCTTCAATATCTTTATCCTCAATAAAACCAGCAATAGATGAAATTATATTTATATAGTCATGTCTAAATTTTCTCATATCAGTATATACTTTTTCTAAATTCTCTGTATATTCCTTAAGGTTCTCTAATTCTCTCTCTTTATAATTAAACTGAGCTTCTTTTCTAGCTACAAGGAATAATACATATACTATAAGAATTAATATCGCACCACATATTATAAAGAAAGTACCATATGATTTAGTTAAAAGTACAACATCATTAGGTCTATTGCAATTTAGTGTAATGAAAAGCATAATAAATATTATTGACAATAAAAAATAAATTATTATTGCATATTTTGATTTATAATTATTTGAAATGGAACCTTTATACCTATTAGAAATATAAAATATAAGCTTACTAACATATGAAGACACAAAAACTAATACACTTAAAATAAATATAGTACCAAGTTTAGTGCATATAAATTCATTGCCCAATATTTTTATTAATAAACTACTAATAATTCCATCTACAAAAATAATTATTAAACATGATGCTGTATGTGAAATAAAACTAGCAACAAATTTTTTACTTTTTAAATACATAAAAAGTATTGGAACTATATATAGTGCTAGTGGTGCAATACTTTTAGAAATTGATGACATAATGATATAAACGACACCAACTATTCCACACATAAATCCATACTGTCTAATTGTAAGTTTAATCAAAGATATATTCCTATGAACAATAAAGAATGCTATCATAGTAAATATAATCTGTACTATTTTCATAAACCCCTCGAACAATTAATTGCCCCCCTATATTTAAATACCTGAACTTAAAGTAATATGAATTTTTACATCTTTATTGTATCATATTTTTTACATTTTTCCCTGTAATAATTTTACATAGGACAATTAGTATCTTATTTCACCATTAATATTTATTGAGATAATCTTCTAAAGCAATATTGATTATTTCGCTTATATTAATTTTGTCTTTTATAGATTTATTTTTAACTTGTTCATATATTCCTTCATCAACTCTTAAAGAAGTGACCTTAGTATTACCTAATCTAAAACTCTTTGCTTTATTGCTATTATTTTTATTTATTAATCTAAGTATATCATCAATATTGTCTAGTAATAACTTTAACTTGTGATAATTGATATCTTCATTTTTTACATCATATTTTTTTTCTTCTAAAATATTACTTGATATATCATTATTTATAATAGGCATATTTGATAGCATATTTTTTATATTATAATTTTTTTCTTTATTTTTAATTACACCTTTATAATCTAACAATTCTGAATTTATAAAATCAACTAACTCATCTTTTCTATTCAATCTATTTCCTCCTATCATAAAAACAATATTATTATAATACCATATTTTACCATATTATTAAAGATTGAATTCTCTCCGTTGACTTTTCCTCTCTTTAACATTTTGTACATATAAATGTTTTAATATTATTAAGAAATTAGAACAAATATAATAGAAATAAGCTGCAGTAAAATTCTTTATAATGGAAATTTTACTGCAGCTTATCTATAACCGCTTAATTTAATTATTTATTTTAATACTGCACCTGTGCTTCCTGATGTTACACTCTTAGCATATCTAGCTAAATACCCCTTAGTTATTCTTGGCTCTCTTGGTTCCCATTTTTCTCTTCTAGCTGATAATTCTTCATCAGACACTAGAACATTAATAGTATTTTTAGTTATATCTATTTCTATAGTGTCCCCTTCTTCTATTAAAGCAATATTTCCTCCAACTGCTGCTTCTGGAGAAACATGTCCAATAGCTGCACCTCTAGTTGCACCTGAAAATCTTCCATCAGTAATTAAAGCAACAGAATTTCCAAGACCACTACCCATAATAGCTGATGTTGGATTTAACATCTCACGCATTCCTGGTCCACCTTTTGGACCTTCATAACGAATAACTACTACATCTCCTGGATTGATTTTTCCTTCATAAATTGCATTTAAAGCATCTTCTTCACAATCAAAAACTCTTGCATTTCCTTTATGACTCATCATTTCAGGTGCTACTGCTGAACGTTTAACAACACATCCGTCTGGTGCTAAATTTCCCTTTAACACCGCTATTCCACCTTCAGCACTATATGGATTGTCTATTGTTCTAATAACTTCAGTATCTAAAATTTCATGTCCTTCTATATTTTCAGCTATAGTTTTTCCAGTACAAGTTAATAAATCAGTGTTTAATAAACCAAGTTTACTTATTTCATGCATTACTGCTAATATTCCACCAGCTTCATTTAGTTCTTCAATAAAATGACCTCCCGCTGGTGCCAAATGACATAAGTTTGGAGTCTTATCCGAAATAGAGTTTGCTAATTCTAAATCAAGATCAATCTCACATTCATGAGCTATAGCAGGTAAATGTAACATACTATTTGTACTACAACCTAATGCCATATCAATAGTAAGTGCATTTAAAAAAGCATCCTTTACCATTATATCTCTTGGTTTAATATCCTTTTTAACTAACTCCATTATTTGCATACCTGCCTTTTTAGCAAGACGTAATCTTTCTGAATATACTGCAGGAATTGTACCATTTCCAGGAAGACCCATTCCTAGTACCTCTGTCAAACAGTTCATACTATTAGCTGTAAACATCCCAGAACATGATCCACATGTTGGACATGCTTTATTTTCATATTCACAAACTTTTTTCTCTGAAATCTTTCCTACTTTAAATTCACTTACTGCTTCCGATACATTTGAATAACTTATTTTTTGTCCATGCATTATTCCAGCAAGCATTGGTCCACCACTTACAAAAATTGTAGGAATATTCAATCTAGCAGCAGCCATTAAAAGTCCTGGAACATTTTTATCACAGTTTGGTAACATAACTAATCCATCAAATGGATGTGCAGTTGCCATAGCCTCAGTTGAATCAGCAATTAATTCTCTAGTTACTAGTGAATATTTCATTCCTTCATGACCCATTGCTATACCATCACATACAGCAATAGCTGGAAAAACTATTGGAACTCCTCCAGCCATAGATACCCCTTGCTTTACTGCTTCTTCTATTTTATCTATATTCATATGACCAGGTACGATTTCGTTCTTAGAGCTTACTATACCAATAAGAGGTTTTCCTATTTCTTCATCAGTAAGTCCTAATGCATGTAATAATGCTCTTTGTGGTGCAGCGTTTATACCCTTTGTAATTCTATCACTTCTCATTTTTCAACACACTCCCTAACACAATTTCTATATATTGTATTATAATATGTATGTTGTCTGCTGTCAATATAGTTGTATAACATATCCTTATTCTATATCCAATTCTTTTATTGCATGTAAAATGTGAATTTTCATTGCATTCTTTGCACCCTCAGCATTCCTAGCCTCCATGAATTCTACAATCATTCTGTGATCTATAACTGTATCTTGAATAGCTATCTCTTTTTCTTCAGATAATACAACGCCTTTATCAATTGCTTCATAAATTACAGGCATAAGCTTATTCATAAACTCATTATGAGTAGCCTTTGCAATTGATTTATGAAACTCTTGTTCAACTTCAGTTCTATCTTCACCTTTTCTTATTTTCTCTTCAATTTTTTCTCCTAATTTAAGAATTTTCTTAAGTTCGTCATCAGTAGCCCTAAGGGTAGCTAAGTACGCAGCCTCAGGTTCAAATATTAAACGCATTTCATATAAATCTTTAGCATTTACTTTTGCAGACGATAATGGATTAAGTTCGTTTAACTTTTCTACTGATATATCTTCTCTTACAAAAGTACCCAGACCTCTTTTAATCTCTAAAATTCCATTGGTAACTAAAATCCTAATTGCTTCTCTTAATGTAGTTCTGCTAATGTCAAGTTCTTTTGATAAGTCATTTTCATTAGGTAATTTATCACCAGGCAAAAATCTTTTTTCTATAGTAATCATATTTAAAATATCATCAGCTACTCTGTCTGATAATCGCTTTTCATAAGCCATCATAATCATCCTTTTTATTTTTTCTTCATAATATCATAAAAGTTGTATAATTTAAATAGGTTGTATGATGTCTACTAATAAAAAAAGGAGCTGCTCACTTATGTAACAACTCCTACTTTATTATTAAATATTATAAATTTAAATCTTTATCATTTTACTATATAATAAAAATGTTATTATATATAAAAGTTATTTTATATTAAAAAATGAATTTTTACCTCTATATTCAACTAATTCTTTTAATTCTTCTTCTATTCTAAGAAGTTGATTATACTTTGCTACTCTTTCACTTCTACATGGAGCACCTGTTTTTATTTGACCTGCATTTACAGCTACTACCAAATCTGCTATAGCTGTATCTTCAGTTTCTCCAGATCTATGAGAAATAACTGCAGAATATCCGGCCCTATTGGCCATTTCTATAGCATTCAAAGTTTCAGTCAAAGTACCAATTTGATTTAATTTAATTAATATTGAATTAGCAACGCCTTTTTCGATACCTTTCTTTAATCTTTCAGTATTAGTTACAAATAAGTCATCACCTACTAATTGTATTTTGTCTCCTAAGCGTTCAGTAATTACTTTCCATCCTTCCCAATCTTCTTCTGCCATAGCATCTTCGATTGAAATAATCGGATACTTATTAACCCAGTTTTCAAAGAAATCTACCATTTCAGTAGCAGTGAAAGTTTTTCCCTCATGTTCTAATACATATTTACCATCATTATAATATTCAGATGATGCAGCATCAATTGCGATAAATATATCTTCTCCTGGCTTATAACCTGCTTTTACAATGGCTTCTATAATTACTTCTAAAGCTTCTTCATTAGATTTAAGATCTGGAGCAAAACCACCTTCATCACCTATTGCAGTAGAATATCCTTTACTTGACAATAATTTTTTTAGAGTATGATAAACATTTGAACACATTTCAAGAGCTGCACTAAAAGTTTCAGCACCTACTGGCATAATCATAAATTCTTGTATATCTACTGAGTTGTCAGCATGAGCTCCACCATTTAATATATTCATCATTGGTACTGGCATAACTTTTGCATTAATGCCACCTATATATTTATATAAAGGAATCCCTAAACTTTTTGCTGCCGCATTAGCACAGGCAAGTGAAACACCTAATATTGCATTAGCTCCTAAATTTCCCTTATTGCTTGTCCCATCTAACTCTATAAGTAATTTATCAATTAAAGGTTGGTTATATACGTCTACATCTCTTAGTCTCTCTGCAATACTAGTATTAACTGCATTAACTGCTTTTAATACACTCTTTCCTTGATAAATACTATTATCTCCATCTCTAAGTTCAACAGCTTCATACATTCCAGTTGATGCACCAGATGGCACCGCTGCTCTTCCCATAGTTCCATCTTCTAAATAAACTTCTACTTCTACTGTTGGAAAGCATCTTGAATCTAATATTTGTCTTCCTAACACTTTAGTTATTTTTAATTCATTTCTCATTTCTCTACCTCTCTTTCGATATTCAGTTAATAATCTTCCTTTGAACTCAAAACAAAATTAAATTGCATAAATTTATTTTCAATGGTGTATTCATCAAAATATATATAGCTGTGTGTTACTATATATAAATAAAACTATAATCTTAAGTTTAAAGTAAATATAATTAACTAATAATTGTTATCTATATATTAATTGTACTCCCACATTTTTCTATTGTCAAATTAATTGATAATTATTTTCAATTAATTCATACTAGAATATTAATCAACCTGGATTTATAAGAAATGAACTTGCTTTGCAAATTAAAAAATATCTATAAAAACCTTCAATTTAAAATAAAGCTATAAAATATAAATATCCTAACTCTAAAATACTATCCTCAAATCCATCTTCAAAAAACTCTATCATTGCTTCAGTATTGTTTCCAATAATTCTTGAAAATGCTACTATATAATCTTTTACATCTTGTATAACTATATCATTATTTCTATTACTAGAATATCTAAGAAACACTGCATATCTTACTAGTAAATACTCTATTATAATCATTTCATAAGCTTGAATCATCTCTTCTATATCTTCACAAACGCAGCTACTGTAAATCTTAGATAGAATACAACTTTTTAACAATTTACCTGCTTTATTATCAAAAATCTTTTTAAACTTATCCCATTGATTTGCCAAAACTTCAATATTTGCATTTTCTGCAAATATTGAGATATCCTCTAATAAAGTTTTTAAAATAGAAACCCCTCTATAATTCTCTACAACATCTAAAAATAAATTATTAATTTCTTCTAAACCATCATATATATTTAAGTTTATTTCACTATAATCTTTTATTCTTTCATTAATATATTGTATATTTTTATATTTTTTTAAAAATTCATCATAAATATCTTCATATTCATTTAATAACATTTCATAACAAATAATAAGCTTATCTTCTAATAAGAATCCCTCTTCTTTGATTATACTTACAATAGTATCTCTTATTTTCAATTCTATCAAATCACTACTTACTTCAGAAGTTATATTAACTTCTGAATCATTATCACCTATTATATCAACTACCATAGGACAAGCACATGATAGTGTCAGTTCCTTTCTATCAAAAAAATCATTTTCTATTCTAGGAAATATTCTGCAAGTTGACGATAAATATTCTTCTCCATAACTTTTTACAATATCACATAGACCTTTTATATCTAAAAACGGACACCTTTCCTTTGTCTCCTTTTTTACGCAAAATGATTTTTTATTTCCGCACTCTGTGATTTTTATATTTTCTAGTATGTCATAGGCTTTATCTCCTTTCCATTTATCATAAGTATCATTATCTATTCCTATATCCCAACCATCACAACATGTATATTTGCATTTATCCGCAATACATTGAAACTTATTATAATTTGATATCGTTAATGTCTTTATCTCATTATTCATAAAATTATCTCCATTTATATATCTTAATTCTTATCTATTATCTAAAAAAAAGTGCAAATCTGCAATAAAGATTTACACTTTTTATATCAATATTATTTTTTCTTTTCATAAATGGAAAATAGCACTAAGGCAATAATAGAAAAACTTACTGGACCAGCTATCATCATAATAGTATCAAATATCTTACCACCTATCGCTGGTTCAATTATTGTAAAAATATTAGCAAATCCAACCATTAAGCAAATCATTATTGATACGAAAACTGCTGATCCATAAGATTTATAAAACATATATGCTTTATCTACTTTTCCCTCTAATTGTTTCTTCTTAAATTTTGGAAATGCTGCTGCTAAAAATAAATATGGTATTGTCATTGCAACATTAGTCATTAAAACTAATATTCTAAAAAACTCCTTAGCTCCTTTTCCTCCAAAGGAAACTAAAAGAATGATTACTATGACAATAGCACATTGTAAATACATTGCATTGACTGGCATCTCATTTTTTATTTCACCTAACTTACCTGGCCAAACTTCTTTAGGTGCTCCTGATATTAAAGTTTTTAATGGAGAATATGTTAATGTAAAGAATGCTCCGGTTAATGCCAATAGCATTGATAAACCAACAAATCTAGCGACCCAGAGACCTATTTGTATTGATATAGCTTCACTCAGTCCCATAGCATACCCTATTTGTACACCTAAATTATTCATAAGTATATATGCAACATTACTTAAGTTTACATTATCACCTGACAATACATTACTCCAATTAGTAAACATCCCACAGGCAAATATACCCACCGCATAACCAATAGATATTACTGTAGCTGCAATTATTATAGCTTTAGGAAAAGTTCTTTCAGCATCTTTAGTTTGATCAACTAATCCACCTAAAACTTCTAATCCTCCAAAAGCAAAAATTGCAAAGGTAATAAAAGAAAATATCTGAATTATAGATTTATAATCTGGATTTGGTGATACTGTAAAAGCATTTATCATTTTATTAATAGGCTCAGCAAATTTACCTCCATTTAAAATTACCACAACTATCGCGCCTATTATTAATACTATATTCAAAATCGCTACAAAAGTACCTCCAACAGATGTAATCTTTGTTATTCTTTCAACACCTTTAATTGCAGTAAACGTTACAAATATTATCCATATAACTCCTAGTATCCCTAATGTTTGAGTTGAATTTAGCCCAAAGATTGTCCATGAAGAAGTCCTATCCCCACCAAAAATTGCATTTGATAATGGTATCCATATTGATGATGCGACATTTACCATCCATACTATATAAGATGCATACCACATAAATGTACCAATAAAAGCATATTTTGATCCTACAGACTTTTCCATCCAAGAATACATTCCTCCACTTTCCTTTTTAAAAGCAGAACCATATTCAGCCATTATAAATGCATAGGGAATAAAAAATACTATAGCACTTATTATATACCACGGAATTGCGGCATATCCCATTAAATAAAATGATCTTGGCATATTAGCAAAACCAAATACTGATGTAAATATCATAAGTATCAAAGCATTTAAATTTAGCTCCACACTTTTTTTCTTCATTACGTCACCTCTATTATTGTTATTCTCATAAAATAGGTTAACCATTTAATCCTTTTTTATGTGAAAACTTTAAAAATAGAGATTATCTATTTCTTTTTATTCTCCAAATTTATAGCCAACTCCCCAAACAGTTTTAATATACTTAGGTTTCTTATTATCATCTTCAATTTTATCTCTTAGATTTCTTATATGAACCATAACAGTATTATCTACTTCATTATTGATAAATAAAAAATAAGTGATGTTGTTTATTTGCTTTTACTACAACATCACCTATTTTACTATTAAACTATATCAAAAAAGCTAACTTGATCACTTTCAGGAAGATCATTCAAACAACCAAATTTTCTTAATAATTCTATAGCAGCATTTCCAATTTTACCACGTTTCTTTAAATTATCTATAGAACTAATTGGCGGCTCCATATGAATGGCATTTATTATTGCTTCAGCAGCAACATTACCCATACCAGATATACTATTTATAGGTGGCCTTAATCCATCATCTTCTACTTTAAACTTTGTGGCATCAGATTTATATAAATCAATAGGTAAGAATTTAAATCCTCTTTCATACATTTCTAAAACTATTTCTAGATCATCATACATATCTTTATCTTTTGGAGCTGCACTATTACCTTGCATATTAATTTCCTTCATTTTAGCTTTAACTTTTTCTTTTCCAAATATCATGAATTCTGCATCAAAAGCCTTAGCCCTAATTGAAAAATATGCTGCATAGTAAGCTTTAGGTATATGAACCTTAAACCAAGCAATTCTAAAGGCCATCATTACATAGGCCGCCGCATGAGCCTTTGGAAACATGTACTTTATCTTTCTACAAGAATCTATATACCACTCTGGAACATCATGCTCTCTCATTAATGTTTCATATTCCATCCATTTTTCAGGGTCCTTTAAGGCCTTTCCTTTACGAACAAGTTCCATTATTTTAAATGCTGTATTTGGTGGCAATCCCTTTTTAATTAAATAAATCATAATATCATCTCTAGTACATACCGCTTCACTTAATGTAACAGTTCCTGCATCAATAAGATCCTTAGCATTTCCAAGCCAAACATCTGTACCATGTGAAAGTCCTGATATACATAACAAATCTGCAAAAGTTGTTGGTAATGTATCTAAAAGCATTCCTCTTACGAACTTAGTGCCGAATTCTGGTATTCCAAATGTACCAACTTCTGAATTTATTTGTTCAGGTTTTAATCCTAGTGCTTCTGTCGAAGAAAATAACGACATTGTTTCTTTATCATCTAAAGGTATTGTTTTAGGGTCAACACCGGTTATATCTTGAAGCATTCTTATTACTGTAGGATCATCATGGCCTAATATATCAAGCTTAAGTAAATTTTGGTCTATAGAATGATAATCAAAATGAGTAGTAATAATATCTGAATCTGGATCATCAGCTGGATGTTGTACTGGACAGAATTCAAAAATTTCTCTTCCTTTTGGCACAACTATTATGCCTCCTGGATGTTGTCCTGTAGTTCTTTTTATTCCCGTACATCCTTTTGAAATTCTTGCTATTTCAGCACTATTCACTGATATCTCTTTTTCCTCATAATATTTCTTCACATACCCAAAAGCTGTTTTTTCAGCTATAGTACCTATTGTTCCAGCTTTAAATGTTGTACCTTTACCAAATATTACTTCAGTATATTTGTGTGCCTTACTTTGATATTCACCAGAAAAGTTTAAATCTATATCTGGTTCCTTATCTCCATTAAATCCAAGGAAAGTTTCAAATGGAATATCCATTCCATCTTTATCTAACGTTTCACCACATACAGGACATTTTTTATTAGGCAAATCAAAACCATTTTTATAACCATAGTCATTAAAATCTGAATATTTACATTTATGACATCTATAGTGTGGAGGTAATGCATTTACTTCTGTAATACCTGTCATATATGCCACAACTGAAGATCCAACTGATCCTCTTGAACCAACAAGATATCCATCTTCATTAGATTTCCAAACAAGCTTTTGCGCTATTATGTACATAACTGAAAATCCATTTTTTATAATAGAATCTAATTCTTTATCAAGCCTTGCTTGAACTATTTCAGGAAGAGGATCCCCATATAATTCATGTGCCTTCCCATAAGCAATATCCTTTATAGTTTGTTCGCATCCATCTATATGTGGTGGACATTTTTCTGGAGATATAGGACTAATTTGCTGGCATAAATCAGAAATTTTATTAGTATTAGTTACAACAACCTCATAAGCTTTTTCATCTCCAAGGTATGAAAACTCTTCTAACATTTCTTCTGTAGTTCGTAGATATAAAGGAGCTTGATTATCAGCATCTTTATATCCTTGACCAGCTTCTAAAATACGTCTATATATTTCATCTTCTGGATCCATAAAGTGAACATCACCAGTAGCTACTACAAGTTTATTCAACTTTTCGCCAAGAGAAATTATTTTTCTATTGATATCTTTAATATATTCTTCATCTGGAACAAGACCATTTCTTATTAAATACTCATCATTACCTAATGGTTGTATTTCTAAATAATCATAATCTCTTGCAATAGCTTCTATTTCTTCATCTGACTTTCCAAGCAAAATTGATTGAAAAAGTTCACCTTCACTACAAGCGCTTCCTAGTATTAACCCTTCAGAATACTTTTTAAACATACTTTTTAATATACGAGGTTTTTTATAAAAATAATCTAAATGCGAATAAGAAACAAGTTTATATAGATTCTTAAGCCCTGTATAATTTTTAGCTAATATTATAGCATGATATGTTTTTAGCTTTTTATATTCTTCTTTTTTAGCTACCTCATCAGCACCATTAATCAATACATCTTCTAAGGATTTACACCCTCTTTCCTTTAACATTTCAATCATTATATTAAATACTTTTACTGTAGTATCTACATCATCTAATGCCCTATGTGCAACATCAACCTTGATACCAAGCTTTTTAGCTATTCTACCAAGTTTATAACTTTTATAATCAGGAAAAAGCTCTTGAGCTAAAGATAATGTATCTAAATAAGTAAAGTCAAAATCATATCCCAATTCTTTTGCATTATGCTTTAAGAAACCAATATCAAATTCAGCATTATGGGCTACTAAAACGGTATCTTTTATAAAGCTTAGTAATTTAGGAAATACAATATCGATAGTATCTGCATTCTTTACCATATCATCAGTGATATTAGTAACTTCAACTACCCTAGTTGGAATCGGCTTTTCAGGATTTACAAAACAACTAAAAGTATCTATTACTTTTCCATCTTGTACTTTCATTACACCTATTTCAGTTATTTTTTCTATCTTAGGTGAAAATCCAGTAGTTTCCAAGTCTAGTACACAATAAGTAGTATCTATACTTTGATTTTTGATATTAAAAATAGAAGGCTTTTTATCAGGCGCAAGATATGCTTCTACTCCATAAATTATTTTCATATCTGGATTATCTCTTCCTAAAAGCTTATGAGCTTCTGGAAACGCTTGAACAACACCATGATCTGTTATAGCTATAGACTTCATTCCCCAACTCATTGCTCTCTTAATTAAATCTGTAGCACTAGTCATTGCATCCATCTGGCTCATCTTTGTATGCATATGAAGCTCTACCCTCTTAATATCAGCTTTATCTTCTCTTACTATTTTCTTCATTCCTTCAGTTTCTACTATAGTATTAGCAATCACCTCTACTTCATTTGAAAATTTACTAAAGCCTGAATTACCTAAAATTCTTATTCCTTTAGCCTTTTTTAATCTCGCTAATACCTCTTCAAACTGGTCTTCTTTAAGAAATGATTTACAAGTAATGGAACTTGATCCATCATATAAATCAAAAGATACTAATATCTTTCCGCTCCTTAACTCCTTAGTATCTATATTTGATATTTCTCCTGCTATTGATATTGTCTCTTCATATGGAGTAATATCCGTAATTTTAATTACAGATTCCTTTATATTTGCATTTCTACCCAAAATCAATGATCCATCATTTTTCTTTTTATCTTTTTTTGCTTCTTCTTTAATTTCATTTTTTGTATTTACATTAGATGTATTCTTATGAGAATCCAAAGGTTTTGCTTTAATCTTCTTTTTTATATCAATAATTTTATTTTTCTCATTATCATAATTAATCTTTATTTGTTCTTCTTTAGTGACTTTATCTATAAAGCTTATATCATATGTTTTCTCATATAAGCTCTTTATAGCCTCTCGAATTTCCTTATCATAATGTAAATCTCTAAATAAATGAGATACAACGGCATTAAATTTTAGTTTTATTACATTTTCACTTATTTCATAATCACAATCACTAGCTGCCGCTTTTAAAACAGGATGTTTTTCTGTAATAGTAAGTACTATATTTTTAATTGCTTCCTCAATTGGCTTCTGTTTAACTTCCTCAGTATAACTTATATTAATTATTGAATCATTTAATATAAACCTCTTTATTATAAATTTATTAAGTTCCCTAATTTCTTCTACATCAATATACTTATCCGAAGAAATATCCATCACCAATACTTTACTCTTCCTTTTTAAAATAGTTTTTTCTACTATTGCGTCACCTATATTTTTACCTACTTTATAATCACTAAAAACCTCACATATTCTTTTCATCGTACATCTAAACCTTCTTTGCAAAAGTCTTATTTAAAATTATTATATATAACATTTTTACATTTTTACTTCTAAAAGTAAAGATGTACGTGACGTAGATAAAAAAATAGATTTACTCACTAAATAATCCTGCACCTCTTAAGATTTCTTGATCATTAAATAAACTAGAAACAGCATCATTATAATCACTTAGTTTCTGTGCTTTCCTTATCTTCTTAGCATATTTCTTATTATCAGAAAAAACATGAATCATATATCCCCATAATTCTTTCATTCTAAATATTGCATTTCTATCTTCATTAAATAACTCTCTATATTGCTCTAATATTTCATCATGAAAGTCTTTTAAAACTTTTTTATCTAAATAAACCTTATCTTTAATCTCGCATATTAGAGCAGGATTTGCTAGAAGTCCCCTTCCAACCATTACAGTATCTATATCTGGGAATGTTTTTATTAATTTATCATAATCTGACGATGTGAAAATATCGCCATTATAACATACTGGATTTGCACTTAAAGTTAATGCATCTTTAAATACTTCTAAATTAGGCTTATTACCATAAAAGTCTTCTCGTGTTCTAGGATGAATAATTAATTCTTCTAATGGATACTTATTATATATTTTTATTAGTTCATAAAATTCATCTGGACTGTCTTTTCCTATTCTAGTCTTTATAGATATTTTCATATTATCCATTTTGAATATTTCATCTAGAAATATATCAAGTTCTTCTCTTTTAGCTAGAAAACCTGATCCCCTATATTTTGAAACTACAGTACCGGCAGGGCATCCTAAATTCAAATTAACCACATTATATCCTAATTGCTGTAGCTTTTTAGCTGTATTAATAAAATCCTCTGAATTATTAGTAAGAATTTGAGGAACAATATTTATCCCTTTATTATTTTCAGGTAAGATGTCTCTTAATTCTTTTGTCTTAAGACTTGTGCCTTTATTCGTAACGATAAACGGTGTGAAATATTTGTCAATATTATCAAAATACTTTTTATATGTATTTCTATAAATATATCCCGTAATTCCTTCCATTGGTGCTAAATAAAATTTCATGTAATTACTCCTCGTTATCTTAAAATTCTAAAAAATATTATAACAGTGTTCCTTTTTCTTATCTAGTTTATTTCATCTATTCCTTACTACAATTACCACATTATTTTATCTATTTTCTAATCATTTTACATAAACTATTTGGTATAATAACTAAGTATACATAAGAATATGGGGAGGAATAGAAATGAATGTCATTGTTTGTCTAGATAATAATAATGGAATGATGTTTAATAAAAGAAGACAAAGCCAAGACAAATTACTTAGAGCTAATATAAAAGATTTATTAAAAGATAAACTCCTTTATATGAATGAATATTCTTATAAGCTCTATAAAGATATTGATAATAACAATATCAAAATATCTAGTGACTTTCTTCATCAATGTGAAGATGATAATTACGCATTGGTAGAAGATACAACATTAAACACCTATATTGAAAAAATTGATAATCTAATCATCTATCGTTGGAATAGAGATTATCCAGCAGATTTATACTTTGATATAGATCTAAAAGATGGCAAATGGTCCCTAATTGAAACTATGGATTTTCAAGGATCATCCCATGAAAAAATAACAAAAGAATTTTATAGGAGAACAAACTAATGAAAAAGAAATCTATTATTAAAAAAATTACATTTTGTACATTTATGCTCTTAATGTTATTATCAGCAATAGGATGCGTAAATATTGAAGATGGCCAAGCTACTAACAACTTAAATGAGTCAACAAATAACTTTCTTAGCTCGTCAAATGCATCAGCTACAATTTCTGATATCCCAGCTTATTCTGGAAAAGCTTATATTGAAATAAATGAAAATAAACCTAACTTTTCTGCTTCTGATTTAACAACAACATCCTTTGAGAAATATAGTCCATTAGATGAACTAGGAAGATGTGGTGTTGCCTTCGCTAATGTTGGAACTGATATAATGCCTACATCAGAGAGAGAATCCATTAGTTCTGTCAAACCAACAGGATGGCAAACTGTAAAATATGATTCTATTAGTGGAAAATACTTATATAATAGATGTCATTTAATCGGATTCCAATTAACAGCGGAAAATGCTAACGAACTTAATTTAATTACTGGAACAAGATACTTAAATGTTGATGGAATGCTACCATTTGAAAATATGGTAGCAGACTATGTTAAAGAAACAAATAACCATGTTTTATATAGAGTAACACCAGTATTCGAAGGTAATGATCTTGTAGCAAAAGGTGTTCAAATAGAAGCAATGTCTGTAGAAGATAATGGTGAAGGTATTGAATTTAATGTATTTATTTATAATGTTCAACCTGGTATAACAATTGATTATAGTACAGGCAATAGTGCATTAGGCGAAAATACTATAATAGATGGTGACTCTCTAAATTCAAATACTTCGAACCAATCTGATGAAAATACTTCATCACAACCATCATCTACTGAGGCAACTATTATAAGAGGCAATTCTAAATCTAAAATTTATCATTGCCCAGGTCAAAGAGATTATGAAAACATGGCTGATTCAGAATATCTAGTAACTTTTAATTCTGAAAATGAAGCTATTGAAGCTGGATATAGAAAAGCAAAAAGATAATTTAGGCAAATACAGGACTATGCACTAATCATCGCATAGTCCTAATTTATTTTTAGACTCTTTGTTGCAAACATGATTTTAAATCATCATCAGCTGTACTTATTACCTTTAAATCAAATGTATCAACTAAATATTGAAGAACATTTGGACTAAAAAATGCGGGCAAAGATGGACCTATATACATTCCTTTTATTCCAAGGGATAATAATGCAAGTAAATCTGCTACAGCTTTTTGTTCATACCATGATAATATTATGGAAAGTGGTAAACTATTTACATCTGTTTCAAATGCATCTGCAAGTACAGTTGCTATTCTTACAGCAGAAAATACATCATTACATTGACCAACATCTAGAAGTCTTGGAAGACCTGCAACTTCACCAAAATCAAGTTTATTGAATCTATATTTTCCACATGCAAGGGTTAATATAACACAATCTTTCGGTACCTTTTTAGCAAATTCAGTATAATAGCTTCTTCCTGGTCTTGCACCATCACATCCTCCTATTACAAAGAAATGTCTTATTTTTCCCTCCTTAACTGCCTTTACAATATCTTCTGCATGACTTAATGTTGCATTATGGCCAAATCCAACGACAATTTCATCTGGCTCTTCATCCTCTTCAAAACCTCCAAGTTCTAATGCCTTTTCTATTATTGGAGTAAAATCTTTTTCTCCTTTTTCATTTCTATCTATAAATTGAACTCCATCCCAACCTACTACATTTGTAGTAAATATTCTGTCTTTATAAGATTCTCTTGGTTTCATAAGACAATTTGTAGTCATTAAAATACAACCTGGAATGTTATCAAATTCCTTCTGTTGATCTTGCCATGCTCCCCCGTAATTTCCTATAAGATGACTGTACTTTTTTAATCCCGGATATCCATGACAAGGTAACATTTCTCCATGAGTATAGATATTAATGCCTTTTCCTTCTGTTTGCTTAAGCAGCATTTCTAAGTCTTTCAAATCATGCCCAGATACAATAATAAAAGGGCCTTTTCTAATCTTTACATTGACGATATGCGGCTCTGGATTTTTATAAACAGTAGTATTAGCTTCATCTAATTTTTTCATTACTGCAATACTCATCTCACCTGTTCTCATAGTCCACCTTATCAGTTCTTCAACAGTAAGACTATCATCACATACTGCTTCAAGAGCTCTTACATAGAAATTATCAACTTCATCATCATAATATCCTAATTCCCTTGCCTGATGTCCATATGCACTTATTCCTTTTAATCCGTATACTATAGTCTGTCTTAACGAACGTATATCAGGATCTAACTCATTATCATACATAATTCCTGCTATCTTTGAATCCTTAATCATCTCTGATTTACTACTACTCAAAGTATACGTAACATGTGCAGTATCATTTTTAATTTTTCCGATTTTCTTTTTTAGCTCATCCTTTATTTTTTGAGATTCCTTAAGCATTTCAACATGAACATCCGCATCAAAATTAACATTAGTAAGAGTCGTAAACAAACTATTTTCGATAAACCTTACTATTGATTTATCTACATTTTCACCTTTTTTAATTATTTCATTTGCATAACAACTTATACCTTTTATTTGAAATATTAATAAATCCTGTAGATTTGCAACTTCTGGTGTCTTACCACATACACCAAGCTTAGTACATCCTTTTCCTCCCGCTGTCTGTTCACATTGATAACAGAACATAGGGTATTCCATATCCATGTTGTTACTCATAAAACTTTACCTTCCTCTTTTTATTTTTTAATATTAGAATCCACCGTGAATTGTACATATACAATTAGTAAATTTAAATTCTTATATTACTTTTGTATTTCCCTAATTTAATTTAGTTTATGCAATATGTATAATATATTTAAATTTGTAATGCTAATTGATATTTTATATATATGTTATTTATAACTACATCACTGTCTATACATCTCAATATAGTATATATAATGAAAAAGTACTATAATATAGTAATGTAAGATTTAATATAAAATTTTAAGGAGAAAATGTAATGACAGAAAGCAATTTTAAATTAAGCACCCTACCATACAAAAGAATCACAATTGAATCTTTTGAAAAAGAAGGTAAAGAAATTTTAAAAGAATTCAAAGAAGCAAAATCGGGAGAACAACAGTTTTTAGCCCATAAAAAATACTATGAATTAACTAAAAAGATGGCAACTGCAATGATCTTAGCACAATTAAGATATGATGGTGATGTTACCGATAAATTCTATGAAGAAGAACAAAATTATTATGATGAAATATCACCTAAAATTACAGCATTTGAAAATGAATATAAGAAAGCATTATTTAATACTAATTTCAAAGGCTACCTAGAAGATAAAATAGGAAAGATAGCTTTTAAAGATATAGAATTTGATCTAAAATCTTTTGATAAATCAATAATTTCTCTTAAGCAAGAAGAAAACAAACTAATTTCTGAATATAGCAAACTTTTAGCAGAAGTTAGCATTGATTTCGAAGGAGAAAAATTAAATCTTTCTCTTCTTGAAAAGTACCTAACATCTAAAGATAGAAATGTGAGGATTAAAGCAACTAAAGCTAGAAGTATGGCACTTGAAAAAATCAAAGATAATTTAGATGATATCTATGACAAAATGGTTAAGAACAGAACTGAGCAAGCAAAAAAGTTAGGCTATAAGAGTTACGTCGAACTTGCCTATTATTCTTTAAGAAGGACTACCTATGGCATTGAAGATGTTAGAAAGTTTAGAGAAGAAGTAAAAAGATACTTAGTTCCTTTTGCATCTAAACTTCATGATGAAAGAAGAAAAAGATTATCTCTAGGAAAACTAGATTCCGTTGATGAAGGTGTTTATTATTTAGAAGGAAATCCAGCCCCTATTGGAACTGCCGATGATATCTTTAAAGCTGGAAAGAAAATGTACAGTGAGTTATCTCCTGAAACTAAAGAATTCTTTGACTTCATGCTAGATCATGAACTTTTTGATGTTCTAGGCAGAGCTAATAAAGCTGGCGGAGGTTATATGGATATGTTATATACTTATAAAGCTCCGATAATTTTTGCAAACTTTAATGGTACAAGTGGTGATGTTGATGTAATAACTCATGAATGCGGACATGCTTTCCAAGGATTTATAACAAGAAATGATGAGATAATGGAACATAATGATATTAAAATGGAAACTGCTGAAACCCATTCAATGTCTATGGAATTCTTTACAGAAAAATGGATGGATTTATTCTTTGGAGATAGAGCTGATGATTATCGCAAAATGCATTTAGAATATGCTATAGCCTTTATTCCATATGGATGCATGGTAGATGAATTCCAAGAAATAATTTATTCTAAACCTGAACTTACTAAAGAAGAAAGAAGACAAGTTTGGCAAAACCTTGAATCTCAATATAAACCTCATTTAAAATATGAAAATGATGATTTTCTTGGAGAAGGTCGTAGATGGCAACTTCAAAGACATATATATATGAGTCCATTCTATTATATTGATTATTGCATAGCACAAACTTGTGCTCTTCAATTTAAGATTAAGATGAATGAAAATTATTACGATGCTTGGAATAAATATTTAGCCTTTTCTATGGAGTCTGCAAAAGATACATTCCAAAATATGCTTCATAATGTTGGTCTTGATAGTCCTTTTGATAGTGGATATATGGAAAATTTAATATCTAAATTAGATAAATAATCATTTAAAAATCCCTTGCTACTAAATTTGCAAGGGATTTGTTTATTTCTCTAATATTCCATTTTATAAAAACAATAATAAATTAATTATCAAACCACTTACTAGGTGATTGATTAAAGTAATGAGCTGAAAACTCTATAACTTTATAATCTTGTATACCAGAAACTTTAAATGGCTCAGAAGATAGATATTCCATTAACTTTTCAATAGACTCTGATTTTATAACAAATATTCCACCACTCATATCTGCTTTTAATCCAGACATTAATATTAATCCTGTATCCATTGCTTTTTGAGTATAAGCCATATGTTCTTTCATTATACTTTCATCAACTTTTTCTTGTTTTTTTAATATACCTTCAACTATAAAATATTTCATTCTTTATTATTCTCCTTCAAAGTTGCTAAATGGTATTTTCTTAGTTTTACTTGATATGTTCATAAATAATAATACTATTTTTCTTGGTACATGATATACTTCACTTCTAAAATTATCAAAGTCAATTATTCATAATCAACTAAGAAGAAAAATATTATTTATATTAATAGTTAAAAAATTATTTATTTCTTATAACTCATATTAATAAAAATTTACTCAACCTTGAACACTTTTATAGATTCCTCAAGTTCTTTTACAACATCTCTCAATTCATAGAACTTTTCTTTACTGCTTGAAGATGCACTAGTTACTTCTTCTGATAAAGCTGCCACTTCTTCTGCACCAGCGGCTGTTTCTTCAAGAGTTATAGAAAGATTTGCTACTTGTCCCACTAAATTATCTTTCATGTTATTAACATTGGAAATATTATGGAATATATCTTCAACTTCTCTGCTTAATTCTCTTATAGCCCAAATAATTTTATTAAAAATCTCTTGTGACTCAATTACAGCCTTTCCTTGATCAGTAAACTGTAATACTAGTTTCTTTTACCTTTTCAACAGCAATATTTGTAGTATTTCTTATAGTTTTAATTACTTCATCAATTTGTTTTGCTGAAATAGCTGTTTCCTCGGCAAGTTTTCTAATTTCCTCTGCAACTACTGCAAAACCTTTTCCAAGCTCACCTGCTCTAGAAGCTTCAATAGCAGCATTTAATGCTAAAAGATTAGTTTGTTCTGTAATTGAACGTATAGCTTGATTCATTTTTTCTATTTCTATTAAATTATTTGCTACACTATTGACGGCATCAGTTACACTATTGGTACTTTCCTTTGTAGATTTAGATTTATCCATTACTAAATTTGAAATACTTAAACCTTCTTTTCCAAGCTCATTTGCTTCTAAGGCTCTATTGGTTACTTATTCAACAATATTTTTAATATTATTCATATTATTTGATAACTCTTCTAACTTAGAAGATATGTCGTCTAAATCACTAGATGAATGCATTGTACCATCAGCTATTTGATTGATTGTATTACTAACATCATTCATAGATGTTAAAATATTAGTACTTATTGTTACTGAATCTTCTGTCTCTTTGTTTACAACATCTATTGACGAAGATACTTGATTTACTAAATGTGCAATATTACTCTGCATTTTGTTAAAACTTTCTTCAACTTCTTTAAATTCCGTAGTAGTACCATTAACATTCAATCTAAAATTAAATTCACAGTCTGCTACTCTATTTAATCCTTCTTGTACTTTACATACTAATTTTGAGACTCTTAATGAAGCAATTACTACTATAATTGAACTTATAAGAAGTAAACCAACAGTAGACATTCCATTAATTAATATAAGTTTATTTCTTGAAGCATAAATTTCTGATAATGGAACCTTCACAAAAACCTTCCACCCTGTTAATTCTTCAGTATTAAAACTTATTTTATATTTATCGCTATTATATTTACTAGTTACTAGACCATTATTATTTAATGAAATATATTTCCATTTATCATAGTTTAGTTGCTCATTACTTCCTACTAGATTACTATTGCTACTAATAATAATTTTATCTGTATTATCTACAACAGCTATGTCTCCTTCATCACCTTGTTTTACATATAAAAGTGCCTCTGATAACTTTGATAAATTTATATCCAAACCTAATACACCTAATGAATTGCCATCTTTCATAATAGATTTGTACATAGAAACAACCATTTCATCTGTGTTAGTGTCTTTATATGAATTAGTAATAGAAAATTCTTTATCGCTATTGATATTATCCTTAAACCATGATTGTTCTAGTGCATTATAATCACTTGGTAATGTTTTTCTAGAACCTATTATAAGATTACCTTTTTTATCGCTATAATAAACATCAACTAAACTAGTATTACATTGCAATATATTATTAAAAGTATCATATAAAACTTCTTTTTCTATGTTATTTTCAATTTTTTCATATAAATTACTATCACTTAAAGAATTCATTATATCTGTATAACGTTTAATTTCACTATTTATAAAATTAGTTCCAATATTTGTTAGCGTTTCAGAATTAGTACTAAACATTTCATTATATGCAACTGACGTTACTCTTAAAGATATAGCACTTACAATTACAGGTGGTACAATAACTAATAATAATGTTCCAAGAATCAATACTGTTTTTATACTTCTTAATTTCTTACTCTTTTTCATTTGTTTCTCCTTTTATCTTTTGTTCTACTATTTAATTTTCGTAAAATTCTTTAATGTTCTTTAATATTTTACTAAAATATTTATTACAAACTTGTGTTTTATACTATAAATGTAAGATATATTTAATTTTATTACTATATATAATAAAATTTATTACTTTATATAATAAATTTTGCATTCAAAATGGCTAACTTGTATCATCTAAATATAATTAATTTACAATAACATAATTATGATTATGTAAACTAATCTATTATCTTAAAAGTATCACAGAAAAAATAGTCCTAATAAAAAATATTGTTACCGTACTTAAAAATTAAATAAGTTGTTAATTGACAATTAAACTAGGCTCTCACGAAATATAATCGTTATTACAACAGCCCAGTTCAATGTAATATCTTTTATACGATCTTATTGTAATCCATTAATCAAACTTATAAAGCTTCTTTTAATACATCTATAACTAAAATATCTGCCGGAACCCATTTTTGATTTTCTAAATCACTAAAAGTAACCCACTTTGCATCATTATGAGCATTTAGATTTAACTTACCTCCATCAATTTCACAGATAAAACAATGCATTGTTAAATGGAAATTATCATAATCATAATCCACTGTAGTTAAGAACTGTAAGTTTTTTATATCTAATTCTAACTCCTCTTTAATCTCACGGTGCAGTGCTTCTTCCCTTGATTCTCCACTTTCAATTTTGCCACCTGGAAATTCCCATAAATCTATGAATTCTCCATAACCTCTTCTAGTTATAAATATTCTATCTTCTTTTTTTATTATAGCTGCTACTACTTCTATTACTTTCATTTTCTTTCCTCGTTTCTTTGTAAATTCTATATAAGTTTTCTAAATTTTCATCTTTCTACATTTTTCTCTTTTAAATTGTTATTAATCTATCATTATGAAACATATTTTGTAAGTTTATATCATATATTGACATTTACATGTAGTCATAGTATCATATCCTTGTTCTTGGTTTATTTTCCATATATTCTATTGGATAACATCAATATAGAGAGGTGTAAATTATGAAACAGAAAATAAAAAAAATACTTTCAATTATTATGATTATCAGCATATACTTATTTTCATTTAATTCAGACTTTATATATGCCAATAATAGCTCTAACGTATTAGGGACAGCTTCAGACTTTAGCATATTTGTCCTTAATGATCACGTGCATAAGTATTCTGATTGTAGTGGAAGAATTGCTGTTGGAAACAATGCAACTTATGAACATTATAGCATAGGGAATTCTTTAAATTCATCTACTACAAGAAGCGATCTTATCGTAGGGAATTCTTTAAATGCAATTGGTGGAAATAATTTTAATGGAAATACATCAATTAGCACTAATGGTAATGTAATTAATTATACAATGACCAATAATAATAATGTGCCAAATCAACCAAGAAGAGAAAATATTATTGATTTTAATAGTGAAAAAAATTATCTATATAACAAAACAAAAGAATTAAATTCTTTATCTGCTAATGGTACTGTTTCAAATTATTATGGACAATTAAACTTAACTGGACATGATAGCAATTTAGTAGTTTTTAATGTAAAAAATGAAGATATTAATGGAATTAATGGTATAAATATTGATGTTCCTGAAACAGCAACAGTAATCATCAATATACAAGGTAAGAATGTTAGTATAGGAAACTTAGCTATTTTTTATAAAATGGGTACCCCTTCTGCAAATGTTTTTAGAAAGTGGCTATGGAATTTTCCAGAAGCTGAAAATCTAAATTTTTATAGCATTGCAGTAAAAGGAAGTATATTAGCGCCACATGCTACTTTTAATGCTACAGGATCCGGAAATATAGATGGTACTGTTATATTAAATAACTTCTATAATTATAATTCAGGATTTGAAGTACATAATTATACTTTTGTTGGTTCAATACCAAATAATAATACAAATCCTACACCAGATGAAAACACTCCGAGTGAAGAAAAACCAGATGTTACACTTCCCGTTGAACCAACTCCTGAAGTACCAACTCCAGAGGTACCAAAAGAAGATGTAACTGTTCCTGAAGAAACTTTACCTGAAACTAGTGATACATCTAAAGATACAGAGGACATTATTGAGGAAGGAACTTTAGGCGTAACAGACATAAAAGAAGATACTGAAGATACTGAAAATACTAAAGTAACTAAAGCTTCATCAACTATTAATAAAGGTCTTAAAACAGGAGATTACATAAACAGTGCTGCTACTATAACTGTTATAATTGCTAGTAGTATAGCATTAATCTTCTTACGTAAAATAAAGTAACTTAAAGTACCTTCTCACTTATACACAAATACAAATGAGACTATCATATATGAATTATATAAATTTATGCTTATCAGTGCACAAGTAATAGGGCACAAGGAAGGTAAAAATTCCTCTTTAAGAGGAATTTTATTATAGTCCTGCGGACAGCAAAGTATTTTCATATTTACGATAGATACAAAAATTACGTTATAATTCATAACCCAAATCTAATGAAAGTGCAACTTTCATTAGGCCCCTGTAAAACATGATCATAATTCCAATTTTAATAATAAAATAAGTTCGGTGATACTAAACTTTAATATCACCGAACTTATAATCTAAGAAATTCCGCAAGAATTTCCTCCAAACCTGTGCACTGGCCTACAAATTTTCATTTGTTATTGCGAGAGCCTCATTTTTTATTATTTATAGTATTTCTCTAATGTTCCATTTTACAAATACTATAAGTACAAAGTTAATAATTGCAGTGATTAGAAGAATAATACCTAATGACATTCCACTTTCTATTATCTGTCCATATAATAATTGTCCTGGTGCAACAGTTATTGTTGCTACCGCTGTAGAAAAAGCTGATACACGGCCTAATATATTAACAGGAACTGATTTTTGTATAAAAGTTAATGTTAGTACATTTGATAATGATAAAGATAACATAATTCCCATACCGCATAATGCAAAAAAAACTGCCATAGCATAATTATTCATTTTAACAAACCCTAATACTGACATTGATACAACTGCTATAATCATAGGATAATATGTATAGTGAAGTTTTTTCATGGAAAACATTTTTGGTTTTACACTTATCCAAAATCCACCTAATATTAATCCTAATACACATATTCCCTCTACTATTCCATAGATTTGTGATGGAAGTCCTAGCAATATATTTATAAAGTATGGTGCAATAATAGATAATATCGGTACTATAAAAATGTTACAGAATCCATATGAAGCTATAATCCCCAATACTACTTTCTTTTCATTCTTTAAATATATAAAACTATCTTTCATATCTAAAAATGATTTTTTTATAAACTTAAATGATATTAATTTATCCTCTTTTTTATCGTCAGCAGTAACTACATCTGGAATTTCCAAAAACAATTCCATAATAGCTGATGCTAAAAAACTTACTGCATTTATCACTACTACAGCCTTTATCCCTACTAATCCATAAAGAACACCACCAAGAATTGGGCCAACAAAATTTACAATAGAACTTACTTGATTTATTATTCCATTAGCAGATGTAAGATTATCCTCATCTACTATTTGAGGAATAGATGAAGTTACTGCTGGTCCATATAAGGTATAGCATATAGATAACAAAAACATAACTATAGTAACTATTATCTCATGATCTTGTCCTCTAAATAGAATAACTGCATATCCACCAATTAAAATGGAACAGAATAAATCTAGATACACCATTATCTTCTTTCTATTTATACTATCAGAAAGTTTTCCTGCTATTGGTGCAAACAGTATATAAGGTATCGTCGATATTGCTAATATATTAGCAAAAGCTGCTGTACTACCAGTAAAATGTAATAGATATAAAGACATACTAAATCTTTGAATTGCATTTCCAAAAAGTGAAATAATTTGCCCAATAACTATTATTATAAAGTTTTTATTTCTCATTGGCCCTCCCTATGAAGATTATATTCCATACATATTGGATATTCTCCGCTGTCACTTTCTTTGAGATATGCATCAATGCCATAAATCTCTTTTAACGTTTCTTTAGTAATTACGTCTTTTGGTCTTCCTTCACAAACAATTTTACCATTTTTAAGACCAACGATATTGTCTGCAAATCTACAAGCATTATTTAGTTCATGAAGAACTATAACCACTGTAATTTCTTTTTCTTTATTAAGCTTCTGAAGAACTTCTAGCACTTCAAGCTGATAAGACATATCTAAGTAAGTGGTAGGTTCATCAAGCATTATAATCCCTGTCTCTTGTGCTAAAGTCATAGCAATCCAAGCTCTTTGTCTTTGTCCACCAGATAAATTTTCTACTTCTCTATCAGCAAATTCACTAAGACCTGTTTCATTAATTGCCCATTCAATTACTTCCTTATCATGACTATTAAGACCACCAATAATTTTTTGATGAGGAAATCTGCCATAAGCTACTAGTTCTCTTACTGTTAAACCACTTGGACAAACTGGCCCCTGTGGAAGAAAAGCTACCTCTTTAGCAATATTCTTTTCTTTTACCTTTTTAATATTTTTATTGTTTATAAAAACTTCTCCAGCGCTAGGTTTATTAATTCTTGCTATAGTTTTAAGCAACGTTGATTTACCACAACCATTAGCTCCAATAATTATGCTTATTTTCCCCTTTGGCAATGATAAATTCATATCTTCAATTATAGAGTTATTTTCATATGATACTGATAAATTCTTTACACTAATAGCTTCCATAATTATTTCTCCTTCATCATTAAATAAATAAAATATGGTACTCCAAATATAGATACTGTTATTCCTACTGGAATTTCAATTGGAGAAAATAAATTTTTAGATACTGCATCGGCAACTACCATTATAATTACACTTATCATAGCTGATATTACTATAAAATTTCTATGATAAGGTCCCACTAATTTCTTTGCAATATGTGGAGATATAAGTCCTAAAAATCCTATATTACCAGCAAAGGCCGTTGCTGATCCTGCTAAAATTACAGCATAAGTTAAAAACTTTTTTCTTTCTTTTTCTATATTTAATCCTAAAGATATTGAAAGTTCATCAGATAAACTTAAAACATCTAATTTTTTATGATTTAATAAAACTAATATAAACATTATAACTACTATTGGAATAATAACTTTAGCATAGCTCCATCCTGAACCCCAAAGACTTCCTGAAGTCCAAACTAACACTCTATTATAGTCACCAACGCCACCTCTAAAAGTGAAGAATGTTATAAAAGCATTCAGTCCTGCATTTAATCCAATTCCAATTAATAATAGTCTTTTAGGTCTTATTCCACCTCTACTAGACATAAAGTAAATTATTAATGCAGTAACTGCCGCTCCTACTATTGCCATTAATGGTAATACAAATATTGAAAGCTTACCTAGCTCACTATAATATGCTCCAGTTGAATATGTAATAAATAATACTGCTGCAACAGAAGCTCCAGCATTTATACCGATTATTCCTGTATCTGCTAGATCATTTTTAGTTATAGTTTGCAAAATTGCACCTGCTGTAGATAATGCTATAGCAACAAAAATTCCAACAAGAAGTCGTGGTAATCTTATATCTAATATTGCAGTGTTTTGTATTCGCGTTCCATTGCCAAGAAGTGTTCTTATTACTTCTACAGGAGTAACTTTGTATGTACCCCAACATAATGTAACCACAAAGGAGATAAGTAATAAAATAATTAAAATTCCAGTTACTATTTTAAATTTATTTTTATTCATTATCCTCTCTCCTTTCTAGCTACTGAAATGAAAAACGGTATCCCTATAAGAACTGTAAATATTCCAATAGGTGTCTCATATGGATCAAATAACATTCTTGCAGCAATATCTGCATATGTTAAAAGTACTGAACCTAGTAAAAAAGAACATGGAATATTTCTTCTATAATCTTCACCTAATGTTTTTCTAACGATTTGAGGTATTATAAGACCTACAAAAGCTATATTTTTACCAACTGCTACTGCTGCTGCACACATTGGGATCATGGTCATTAAAGTGATAAACCTTATTCTCTCTGGATTTTCTCCAAGACCAATGGCAACATCGTCTCCTAAGTTTAATATATTTATCTTAGGTGATAATAGAATAGCTATAATAAGCCCTAAAATTCCTATGATAAATACTAATTTAAAATCTGACCATGTAGCATTTCTAAATCCCCCAGATACCCAAAAACCTATCATTTGTGATTGATTTGATAAAAGACCTATTACTGTTGTTAACGAAATAAAAAATGTGCTAATTGCTGTTCCCGCTAAAAGAATTTTGGTAATAGAGTTGTTATTTGCTTTTTTAGATATAAAACTTAAAACTATTATTCCAGTAATAAATGCTCCTATAAAAGAAGCTATCATAACATTTCTAGTTGTTATTCCAATTCCCGCTGCATAAAAAATAGCTATTACTAAAGTTGCTCCTTGGCTTATACCCAGTATTGACGGCTCAGCTATTGGATTTCTTGTTATACCTTGAAGCATCGCACCAGTTACACCTAATATTCCTCCTGTAATAAGTACAGAAAGTGCTCTTGGAATACGTACATCTCTTACTAGCATAAGTTCTAAAGTTTCATTATAATTAAAAATACTATTCCAAATGTCCTTAAAAGTAATATGGACGGATCCTAGCCTTACAGCTAGAACCAGTCCTCCTACTAAAAGTACAAAACTACAAATGACAAATATTATTGTAAGTTTATTACTTTGTTTCATTTAACATTTCACCTATTTCATCTACTAATAGATCTCTTCCTATACAACTATATCCTTGGTTAAAGTATGGTGATGCTCCTAATACTACTACTTTACCTTCTTTAACTGCAGGTAAGTTGTTCCAGATTGCATTGCTTTCTAGTTGTGCTAAATCTTCATCAGTTGCTATTAAGAATATATAATCTGTATCAATTGATGCTAATCCTTCGTAAGTTACAACTGGAAGGCTGATATCAGTTTGTTCTGGCATTCCTGATGGTTTACCAAGAGCCATATCTTCATATAATACGCTACCGAAACCTGCACCATCAAAAATAAAGAATTGACCACCACTTGCTAAGAACGAAAGATATGTTGTATTTTCACCATATTGAGATTTAATTTTTTCTCCTGCTTCCTTAGCTTTTGCTTCATAATCTGATAACCACTTGTTTGCTTCATCTTCTTTATTAAATACCTTTGCAAATTGCTTCACATCGTCTTTCCAGTTTAAAGCTTCTAATTGAATCATAACTGTAGGTGCTATTTTATTTAATTGATCGTACATTTTTTCTTGAACAGTCGATATAACTATTAAATCTGGATTTAAATTCATAACAGCTTCAACATCCATAGTATCTTGCATACTATAACCTAAAATTTCTGCACCTTTTAATGTATCTTCTAAATATGCTGGAAACTTAGTATAATCATACGCATCACTATTAGCTGTTCCTATAACTTTATATCCTAAAATTGATAAGATATCACTATTACCACTTAAATCTACTATTCTCTTTGGATCTTTAGGTATTTCAACTTCTCCTCTTACATCTGTAACAGTAACAGTGTCAGTTGATACCTTATTATTACTTTCATTTCCTTTATTGCTACATCCCATAAGGAATACACTTGTTACACATGCTAGGGCTAATGCTTTTAATAACTTTCTCTTCATATGTAAAAACCTCCATATATATTGATAATTGTATCTTTACTTCTTTTATCTGCTCAAATTGTATCTGAGAATGATTATCATTTCAATACATGCACCTAATTTAATAATTTTATCATTTATTTGAATAATTTTTGTTATAATAAATATATATTTATGTTATATTGTTCCCCATAGAAATATAAAAAATTTAAATATTAATGAAAGTGAGAACCCATTTATGAATTCTAAAAATCCAAAGGATTTTCAAAGTAAAGTTTTAAAAGAAATGACCTTTACTCCATTTACTATGGATAATTACACTATTTATAAGAATGCACATAGACCAGAACTTGGTTACTTTATTAAATATGCTAGAGAAGGATATTATGAATTTGGAATTGGAGATTATACTATTCCTAACAATTTTACTCTTTCTTTTGATCATAACGAAGAGTTGATGAGATTTGGCACTGTATATACTGGAGAAACTAAATTTAAAATCGAAAATAACCCTATTTCCTCTTTTACTCCCTCTTCATTTTTCGTAGTAGAAAAAATGCTACGTGGAAAACAAACTTGGAAAAAAGGTCAACACTTTCATGGAGCAGAGATAACAATTCATAAGAAGTATTTTAAGGAAATAATAGAACCCAACTTTCCTAACACAATTAATTTTAGTGATTTTATAAGTAATTATACATATCGCTATCTTCCATTAGAAATTGCTTCAATAATTCAAACTCTACGAAGTCTAGCTGAAAGTGATAAACTAACTGCCATATATTTAGAAAGTAAGATTTTAGAGGCTATCGCTTTAATTAATAATGAGATTTTTTCATCACCAGAAAATGCTTTTACTAATCAACTTGATTATGGCGATATTAAGATTGGTAAAGATAGATATATAACTTTAACAGCCTCTGATGTTAATGCAATACAAAAAGCTTATGATATTTTAACAAAAGAAGCCTGCAATCCTCCAACAATAAAAAGTTTAAGCAAAATGGTATTCTTAAATGAACAGAAACTAAAAGCAGGATTTTTAGCAAGATATCACATGACAATTAGTGAATATACCTGCTCAATAAGAATGACTATAGCTGAAAATCTACTTTTTACCACTGAATTAACTGTTGATGAAATATCAAAAAAAGTTGGATATAGCTATAGTGGAAATTTTGTAAAAATGTTTAAACAAATTCATGGAAAAACGCCGTTGGCCTTCAGAAAAATGAGAAAATATTAAAATTGCTAGAATTAATTTACTTCTAATAAATTTATGTAAATTTTTTCTATACGATGTATACTTCTCTACAAACTTTAATATAAAATAAACCCCAGCAACAACTTTTGCTGGGGTTTATTTTATAAAATCACTCTCGAAAAAACTTTTTGTACTTTATATTTTATTAATCTTCTTTTGCACCATATTGAGCATAATACTCGTCTATTCTTTTATTTATCTCATCGTCAATTATTACTTTTCCATTGATTTCTTTGTTATAAAGATATTCCCTAACTTCTTCCATAGTAACAATAGCACAAGTTTTAAATCCAAATTCTTCTCTAATTTGTGATAAAGCAGACTTCTCTCCCTTACCTCTTTCCATTCTATCTACAGAAATTATTAATCCAGTAACATCTACATTTCCTTGACTCTTAAGGATCGGCATTGTTTCATATATTGAAGTTCCCGCAGTTGTAACATCTTCTACAATAAGAATTTTATCTCCATCATTTATTTTACTTCCAAGAAGTATTCCAGTATCTCCGTGATCTTTAACTTCTTTTCTGTTAGAACAATAATTAACATCTATATCATACATATCTGATAAAGCTATTGTAGTTGTTACTGATAATGGTATCCCTTTATAAGCTGGACCAAATACTATGTTATAATCATCTGGAAAATTCTCCTTTATTGCTTTTGCATAAAATTCTCCTAATCGCTTAAGTTGTTTTCCTGTTCTGTAGTTACCTGTATTAACAAAGAAAGGTGTTTTTCTTCCACTTTTAGTTACAAAATCACCAAAAGTTAATACGTTACTTTCAACCATAAATTCAATAAAATCTTTTTTATATTGTTGCATTTTCATTTCTCCAATTTCTTTTTAAAATTAAGCAGATATTCCACTTCCCCTTAAATTATCATACTTGAAACGCAACCTTTGCATAAAAAGGCCTTCCTTATAATAGCTATAAGGAAGGCTTGGTATACTACGCTCAAAAATATAACTTCCTTACTGATTTCTCGAACCAATTTAAAGGGGTTAATACTTACTTTTATTTAAAATATCATTTTTTTGAGTCATTGTCAAATTTTTTTCTCAATAACACCATATATAATAGAACCATTTTTCTTTCCACCATAATATTTGCCAATCCCAAGATTATCCAAATCATTAAATCCTCGTCGCTCTTTAATGACAACTCTCTTTTTACATACTCTAAGTGCTTCTAATATAATTTCTCTTGTTAATCCCCTATGTCTTGCAAAATCTCTAAAAGAATTTATTGATGTTGATTTTTTATTAGGTTCTTTAAACATAGGATCAAAGTATACCACATCAAAACTATTATCACTTTGTTTTGAAAGATACTTCTCATAAGATTCATTAATAACTTTTATGTTAGTTATACTTTCACCATTAATATCAGTATAATTCTCCAACCCACATTTACATAAATATGCTATATATTTATTAACTTCTGTACCAACCACAGAGCCGCTCTTTCCAACAATAGCGGAAAATATTAAAGCATCTCCAGCAAGACCTAATGTACAATCTAATATACTATCTCCTTCTTCTAGCTGTGTTGCTTCCATTATAGCTACATTATCCCCTTGTTTAATTGACTTAATCTTAAACTCCGCCATACTTGGGTGCCAAAATAAAGTGCTGTCTTCATTCTTAATGACAATTCTATCTTTTTCAACTACTAATAAGTAGTCAAAATCATCTTCAATAATTGTTTTTCTAATACTATAATTTTCTCTTTTTATATATGGTATATTTAAATCCTTGGATATAACTTTTGCTTTGTTATTTAGTATTTCATCGCTTTCTCTTGTTGTTGTAACTGCAATCTTCATTTTTTCCTCTGTATCTTTCTTCATTTGTTTTACCATCTACAGTGAATACTGATTTAAACTATTCTATTTCTAATTTCCCCTTTATAGAAACTCTCAATATTCTTTACCACTTCATTTAGTAATCTAGTTCTCGCTTCTACTGATGCCCATGCAATATGTGGTGTTAAAATAAGATTTTCTTTATTTTTAACATGTAACAATGGATTTTCTTTTTTAACTGGCTCTATTGTAAATACATCTAATGCTGCTCCAGCTATTACTTCTTCATCTATAGCACGTGCTAAATCTTCATCTACAACTATTGGTCCTCGTCCCATATTTATTAATACTGCATTTTTTTTCATCTTACATAAATTATTATAATTTATTAATCCTTCAGTATTTTCATTTAATGGGGCATGTATTGAAATAATATCACAAGTACTTAATAATTCTTCTAAACCTACTCTAGTATAATGGTCATTATTATTTCTTCCTGATGTTGAATAGTATATGACTTCAGCACCAAAAGCATCAGCAATATGAGCTACCTTTCTTCCAATAGCACCTAATCCAATTATTCCCCATCTTTTACCTTCAATATCATTAAAAGGCTTACTTAAATCTGTAAATAAACCTGAGTCACTATATTTACCACTCTTAACGAAATCGTCATAGTATCCAATTTTATTATATAGACTTAATAATGTAGCAAAAGTATGCTGCGCTACTGTTGGAGTTGAATATCCTGCTACATTAGTAACTGCAATATTATTTGCTTTAGCATAATTTATATCAATATTATTATATCCTGTAGCAACTTCACATATTAATTCTAAATTCTTAGCTTCTTTTAAATTGCTTTCATTTAAAACAACTTTATTTACAAATACGATATTAGCATCTTTAATTCTATCAACTACTTCTTGAGGATTAGTTCTATCATATAATACTACTTCACCAAAACGATTAAATAGCTGAAAATCTAAATCTCCTAGTGTATCTTTTTCTAATACAACAATCTTCTTCATAATATTCACCTTCACTTATTATTCTATTCATTTAATTATACTACAAATTTACCATGAGACCACTGCAATAACCAATGGGTTTTCGTAAGCAATAGATCCTTATCATGGCACAAGTTAGAAGGTACAGAGCACAAGTAATGTATGCTAGTGAATAGACAAGGTGAAATTATAGCATTTAAGCATACTTCCACTTTATTTATTGTATTGAACAGAAGAACATTAACATCTAAAGATCCTCATATAAAAGAACGCTGTAGAATTGATTCTTTAAGTATGATTTTAATGACACAACAGCCATAGCAGATAAGATTATTTCTATTAGAAAATAAAATTTACTGAGTCCATAGAATAAAAAAATCCACGACATTTCTGCCGTGGATTTTATAATGAAGTCAATTCACCAAAAACATATTTACTACTAATTTTTATTTTACAATTACAAAGAGTTCTTCTGGCTTAGATGCCATAATACTGCTAGCTAATTCTTTTCTTAATGATAATAATTTTTCTTTATCTTCTATTCTCATATCAATATTCTCTGCTTTACACTTATGTGATAATTTTGAATAATTTATAAATTCAGTAGGTATTATACCTTCCTTTAAGTATAACTTAATTAGTTTACCATCATATCCTATTTCAAAATAATATCTTCCACCACCTGGTGCTTCTTGTCCCATTTTATCATTAGAATAATCCATATCCAATTCTAAATTACCATAGGTTTTTACACGCATAACCATTTCTGCTGCATCTATTATACCTTTTCCATTTTTACCTATTCCACTATAAAAACTGAATTTACCTCTTTGCGGTATTTCATCAGAAAGTTTAGGGAAAGTCATCAACATTATTTTAAATGCTAACGCTGCTCCACCTATCATTTCTCTACCATGATACTTTAATATATCATTGTATGTTATCTCTATAATATCATTTTTATCTCTTATTACAACTTTTTCTTGTATCATTCAAATTCACCTACTATTTTATAAAAAGTTCCTCTGTTTTAAATTCTTCTTCAATCATTCCAGTTTTAAACATAAAATCTGCTATATTTTGGAACGCTTTGCGATCTTCATCTGTAGTTTCTATAGAGAAATCATATTGCTTGTACATTTCTTCAACTGCTGATTTATCTAAATCAAGTTCTTCGGCAACTATTTCCATAGTTTTATCGTAGTTTTCATTCATGTATTTTATTATATTTTCTTGAGCTTTCACGAATAATTCAACTTCCTCTTTGTGATTATTGTAGAAATCTTCTCTAATTGCAACTGCTATTACTGCATCTGTTAATCCTTTTCCATTAGTTACTAAATTGTATCCTTGTTGTTTTGCTTTATATGCAGTAGGTCCTGCAAGTAATACTACATCAACACTTTCTCCATCTAAAGCTGCTTTTGCATCAGCTATAGACATATTAACATAGTTAACATCATCTATAGTCATTTCAGCTTTTTCAAGGTATGCTACTAATAATTGGTGTAAGTTAGTTCCAACTGGTCCTGCTATAGTTTTACCTTTTAAATCTTGTGCTGATTTTATAGTTTCATCGATAGAATACATACAGAATGCTTCCGGTGATCTACTATACATATTTAATATTTTTATATCTGCATCATTTGCTGCTGCTAAAATTACAGAAGTTCCTCCAACAGCATATAATATATCAACATCACCTGATGCTAATGCTTGAGTTTGATCAGCTCCTGATGTTATTTCAGCATACTCAATAGCTATATCTTTACCATTTCCACTGAACTCATCTGCAAATATATTTTTATTTTTTTGTATTATACTTGGTACATTTAAAGGCGACGTTACATGTGTTATTACTAACTTATCTAAAGTTGATTCTTTTGTTGTTGTACATCCAACCATTGATATCATTAATACTCCGGTTGCCAGTAGCAATGATAATTTTCCTTTTATTAACTTATTTAATTTCATAGATTTTATCCTCCATTATCTACATCTTTTAATTATATAACCTTTAAGTCATCAATTATTTTCTTTTTTAATTTAACAAACTTACTATTTAATAAGTCTCTTGTACTACTTTTTTCTTCAATTTCATATTGAGATTTAATAACACCTTTTTCTAAAACTATTATTTTATCTCCAAGAATAAGTGCCTCATCTATACTATGAGTTACAAATAAAATTGAGCATTTTGATGTTTGGTGAATCTTCAGTAATTCCTTTTGCATTTGTTCTCTTGTAAAAAAGTCTAGTGCTGAAAAGGGCTCGTCCATCATTATAAAGTCTGGATTACATGCAAAAGCTCTTGCAATTGATACCCTTTGTTTCATACCTCCTGATAATTGCCTTGGATATGCATTATAGAATTTTTTAAGTCCTACAGTTTCAATAATATCATCAATCTTACTATTATCTATATCCTTATTACGTATACCAAATGTTATATTCTTTTTTACATCTAGCCATGGCATTAATCTATCCTCTTGGAATACATATGCCTTCTTTTTTGAGTTAGCACCTAATATCTCTCCTTGATCAAATTCTTCTAAACCTGATACAAGTCTTAATAAAGTAGTCTTTCCACACCCACTTCGACCTAAAATTACTGTTATTTTATTTGATGGTATATTTAAATCAATTCCATTTAGAACTTTCATGCTTTCTTTTTCAACAGTATAGAACTTGCTTACATTTAATAATTTAATCCCATCCATTTTCTTCTGATCCTTTCAAAGCCTTATCGATTATAAGTGCAAACAACCTATCAGTTATATAACCAACTACACCTATTACTAAAATTCCGACTATAACTTTATCTGTTCTAGACATTTGCTGAGCAAATAAAATCATATGACCTAGACCAGATGATGCAGCAATCATCTCTGCACTTATTATAGCTCTCCAACTATAGCCTAGTCCTATTCTCATTCCAACTAATATATCTGACATAGCGTACGGAAGTCGTATCTTAAAAAAGCTATTTACTTTTGAATATCCGTATATTTCTCCAACTTCTAATAGTTTTTTATCACAACTTACAAATCCCTTTACTGTATTTAAATATATTGGGAAAAATGCAGTTAGCACTATTATTCCTATCTTGGTTGTTTCACCTATGCCAAACCATAAAATTAAAAGAGATATTAAACTTAATGGTGGTACATTCTTTAAAAATTGAATTATATTTTCATAGTAATCATTGCATTTAGGTAAGATAACCCTCACCATTGCTAATACAAAAGCAAATAAAGTTGCTATGAAAAATCCTTTTAAAACTCTTACGAAACTTATATAAATATCTTCAAAGATTTCTCCTGATTTAATCATTTTTAACAAACTATCTAATACTTTTGATGGAGATGGTAAAATATAAGAACTAACTAGCTCCATTTTAGTAACTATGCTCCATATTAAAACCAAAGTTATAATAGAAATCGATGTTTTTATAACTTTATTCTTATTCATTTATCAACACTCCATCTCCATTGTTACACCCATTTGTACAATAAAGCATCTCAACTAAGTCACTTTCCTTATGTAGGTTATTTTTAAAGTACTCTTCTATATTTTCTTCTCCTGAAATACTACTGATTTTAGCTTTTAATGACTTAAAATAACCAGGTGGAATAGGACTCTCATCAAGTGGTTTTACTTGAATTTTTCCATGTAGATTTAAATCCTTTACAAATTCTTTCCAACTTATAAATACGGTGTCTTGTAAATTCTTTTTATTTCCATATAAAGCTAAACTTTCACATGGTGTAGTAATTATTTTTTTCTTGCCCTTTAGATCCTCTCTATTTGCAATTTCAATACCACAATGTATTAGAATTGGATCAATTTGAGGAATAAAAACATCTTGGTCATTTACATATTCATTAATTGTATCTATAGCTAAAGGACATCTTCTATCTAAAAGTGTCTTTCCCGTTGATTTAAGAGCCTCGTTATATTTTTCTTTTACAATTTTATGCCAATCGTTTTCAACTTCTACCCTTGAGTAGCCATTGTTAAGTAATACTTGATCCAGTTCTTCTTTTATATACATATTATCCACAACTGGATTTATAAAAATATATGACATAGCTGTCTCCCTTCTATAACGTCCTATATTTCAATTCCGGATATTGATACTTATTATCAATATTTTTTTATAATTATACTTTCTTTTTATATAAATATTTTTATTCATTATTTTTAATACGAATTATAATTCTTATTTGTAAGTTACCGCTATAGTATATAACATTTAATATTGATAATCAATATCATTTTTATATATTATTTTTCTTTTTATTTATTGCTAGTAAACTTATACTTTTTTAGTACATTTAGTCGTAGTTTTTTAATAAAAATGGCTATTGCAAACCCTAACTAAAAAGTTACCTTTGCAATAGCCCACTCATAAAAGATACTAAGAAATATTATCACCTATGTTACTATTTTTATTTGTAAGAAAGTATACTAATAATATAGAAATTAATACTACTATTGTAACTATAATACCACCCTCTGGGCCAAAATTTCCTCCACTAATAATGGTATTACCTATACTCTCTGTAGTGTATAATCCTTCTGTTGTAGTTCCACTTACTAGAAACCCAAAAACATTGCCTTGAAAATAATTCCATGTAATGTGATATCCTATAGGTAACCACAGGTTATTTGTCTTTATAAACATATAACCTAACAAAATTCCTACTAAAAATATATTAATAATAGATAATATTGTAACTCCAGGATTTACTCCATGCATTATTGAAAAAATTGCTGATGATACAATTAATGGGATCCATTTTTTATTAGTCTGTTCAAGAACTTTTATACAATATCCTCTTGAAAACATCTCTTCACTAATTCCTACAAAAATAAATAAAATTAATGAGGTAACTAATGACATTGAAAAATTGGGGTTAATAAAACTTGTTGTAACCTTAGCACTTCCAGTAAGAATCAAAATAAGAAATACAATAGACATTGAAAGTGCTCCAAAAAGTAATCCTAAGCATAATTCTTTAAATGATTTTTTTATATTTTTTAATCCAATATCTCTTATCGGCTTTTTGTCTAGAATTTTCCAAAATAGTACTACAGAAAAAATCAATGATACACATTGAATAAGAAATAAAACAAAGCCTATTGATGATGACGTATCATATATTCCAGAAAAGTCAAAGTTAATGTTAAATGCTCCACCGTTAATATCTAAATTCTGAAACATATACTTTACCATATAAATAACCATTGGTATAATTGATACAGTATATGTTATTAAGTAAAATGATAGGAAAACTATTATTATTTTCCATCCACTTCGTATTTGATTTTTATTATTTTTAAAAATTCTCATTATAACCCTTCACCTCTTGTATATTTTATCATAAATTACACAATTATACTCTTTTTTATTCTTTGTATAGTTTTGTGATACGTATGAAGCTTGCACATATTAATGCAATATGATATATAGAAGCTTTATTAATTGATATAGAGTATTTGATGATATAAGGTTTAGATATTTTATTTATTAATTATAAAAATTGGGACTAAAGCACAAAGTTGATATTATTTATTGTGCAATAGTTCCATTTATTATTACTTATTTTATTCTGAAAATTCTACATTAACAGCATTTTCACTGTTGTAAATATCTTTATCAAACATTCCTTCAGATTTTGCAACTACTAAACATGTAGCTGAATCACCTACTACATTTAATGATGTAACAAGCATTTCAATCGGTCTATTAATTGCTAGAATTAATGAATAAGCTAGTATAGCTGCATCATTGTTATATCCCATTCCTGTAAGAACAGTAAATAGTATTATTGCTCCTGCTCCCGGTGCAGCTGGTGTTCCTATTGATGCTATAAGTGCTAACAATGCTATTACTACTATGTTTGAAACTGTAACATCATATCCTGCACTTGAAGCTATGAATATAGCTGCTATAACTTGCATTATTGCTGTTCCATTCATGTTTATTGTCATTCCAAGAGGTAATATAAATGAAGCTACATCTTCACTTACACCTAACTCTTCAACAGTTGTTTTCGTATTTAATGGAAGTGTTGCTGCTGAAGACGATGTTGAAAATCCAAATAAAGCAACTTTCCCAATCTTCTTTACAAATTTTACAGGATTCACTTTAGCCCCTATTCCAACAAAGGCCGCATATCCAAATACTAAGAATATTAGTAATGCACATACTGTTGTTACTACATATACAAGTGCCGGCTTTAAATTATCGATACCATATATAGCAAATGTTCTAGTTATAAGTACAAATATTGCAAATGGTCCAAACTTAGTTATTATAAAACTTAAAAATACAGTAATAATTTGATTTACATCCTCTAAGATATTTTTAAGTACTTTTATCTTATCACCTAATACATTTATGGAAAGTCCAGTTGCTACAGCTACAAAAACTATTGCAAGAACACTTCCATTTGAAGAAAATGCTTCTGTAATGTTACTAGGTATTGCATTAACTACTATCATTAATGGATTATTTGAGTTTGCAGTTGCAGCTTTTGCTGCTATATTATCAACATTAGCTGTAAATAATCCCATACTTTTTATTATGAATCCAATTGTTCCTGCTAATATAAGTGCACAGACTGATGTAATCACAAATCCTAAAATTGTCTTATAAGAAATACGTCCAAGTTTCTTAGTATCACTTATCTTGCACATTGCAAGGGTAATTGATGTAAATACCATAGGAACAATTACTAATTGTAATGCTTTAACAAAAAGTTGTCCCAAGATATAGAATATACCAATTGCATTTGTTACACCTTCTACTGAAATATCTTGAAATAATAGATTATTAAGAGTTGTCCATAAATTACTATCAGAACCTACAGATTCTCTTAGGAATATACAACCTATTCCTACTAATAAACCTAATGATAATGAAATTGCCATCTTTATAGCTAATTTATTACCGCTATTACTAATTTTCTTATTCACTTTTTTTCTCTCCTCATTAGTTAATTTCCCAAATTAATATGACTTAATAACTATATAAGGCTAGTATGCTGAATTTTTTCATTCAAAAAGCCTTCCATAGAACATGGAAGGCTGTAACACTCAATTTGTATATCTCCAATTTTTACTATATAATAAAAACCAAGATTTATTAAAGCATACTATTTCTTCCTTACTGACTTCTCGAATCAATTTAAAGGGATTTTTTTTGTAATCTTATCATCTCAGTATAACTTTGTCAACGGTAATGTTTACCACCTTAATATAAGGTATTAAACGCAATTACCTATCTCTATCCCTAATGCTTTTTTAAGACTTTTAATACATAATTTACCACAAACTCTCTTAACATATTATAATAATGATATTTTATAAAATATCATTTGAGGTTAAATTGCAAAATAGTCCATTAAAAATTAAATAAAATTTATGAATTAATATATTAAGTTAGAAAGTAGGTTTTATCATGAAAGATAAAATACAATTAAACCATGGAAAACAAAAATTAATATGCGTTTTCTTTTTACTTATAGCAATATTAAGTGTAGCAATAGAACTAGTCTACCATTTCTTTTTAATCCCTAGTGATATTCATTGGGTTTATCCATGGCTAGAGTTTTTTACAATAGTACTATTTATGACTTGCCTTATTAATGCATGTCTTATATGGATACCTAATAAATTGTTACGTATTATACTAATAGCATTAATATTTCTTTGTGGTATATCTTTAACTATGTATGATGGATATAAAAATAAGGATACAATAATATTTAAACACTCGCCAAATTCTAGTGAAACTTTGATATTATATAAAAATCCAAATAATAATTCAGTGCAAATAGAAAAAAGGATCTATTTCTTATTTCTCAAGTCTAAAGATCAACTACCCTACACTGTTAATAGTGAATTGAAATATCAATGGCTTACTAATGACATATGTGCAATTACATATAAAAGTACTGATGATAAGACTCATCAATATATAGCTACATTTGGAGATCGTGGAAATGGCATTAGCTATTTAGATCCAAAAACAGCTATTAGAGGTAATTGGGTAGCAAAAACAGATAATAGTCAATTAAGTCTTATCGTTGATGGTAGTACAATAACTGTAACAGATGATAATAATCAATGGATTTACAATGATAATGATTGCGTACGATTTGGTACTACTGCTATTGCACTTTGTAAAAATGGAATTCCTCAATGGAGTATTGCTTTAAATGAAGATTCTAAAATCAATTATGATTCTATGATTGCAAAAGGTGGTACTCTAACACTTTGTCCAGTATCTATGGATAAAACGGACCCAATAACTCTCGATAGCACTGACTCTAAAAATGAATACTCAGAAACTGATCCTAATTTGCAAAATTGGTCTGAAAATGAAACCGAAGTAGAAAAAAATGCTATTTCACTTATGCAAAAATATCAAAAAGGTAATAATATTACAGAAGATTCTCTCAAAAGTAATGGAATTATTATTCTGAAAAATACCGATAATAACATTCCTTGGATTCTTTTACAATCACTTAAAACTAAAGATGAGTCATATCGTGTCAATGGAATAGACTCTAGGGTACAAATAGATTCTATACAACAATTAGCAGGAGATACTGATGATGGACTTTATGATGTATTCACCACAAGTATTTCTATCGCACCTGGAAATCAAGGCGCTTCCCCATCAGGAGAAATTATATCTATGGAAAATAAAATTAGGCTATTAAAATGTGACAATGAATACCTAGCCCTAATTTTAAATTATAATAGTGATGGAACATATGGATTAAATAAGAAATCTGGTAAAAAAGAAACTTATTCAGATCAATTAAAATATCATTACTTCTTATCAGGTAAATATGATACTACTTATATGTATGTATCACGTAAAACTCCAGAAGAAGGGTTACAAGCTGCATATAAAAATTATCTACAGCAACAATATCCAAATGCAGAAGCTAAAACCTTTGATGAAATGCCTTATATGAAACTAGACGATAACACTCTTCTACTTTATGATGGTATTTCCAGTGACTATGAAAATTATTGTTATTGGAAAGTTAAGTTATCAGAAGAAGACTTGTTCTCTAATAAATCACCAGAACATCAAGAAATATATGAAATTCCAATAGAAAATCAGTAAATTCTTAATACAAATAAGGATCTATAGGCGAAATGTTTATGGATCCTTATTTAACTTATAGCTAACTAGAAAGGTCTACTTTTTATAAAAAATTTTAATTTCGTAACAAATGATACATACTTTTATTAGCTGTTTAATGTATAGTATACAATATAATTATTTTAGGAGGATAAACTATGAGTTGTGGCTGTGGAACACATAAAAAAGATGGAAAGGCTATCGTTGATAGAGTAAGAGAAAAAGGAAAAGCAGATATGAAATTAAACACTGCTCATGTAATTACATGCTTATGTGGAGAAGAATTTGTAATGAGCACATTTGTAGATGTATGTCCAAGTTGCAAAATGACATATGGTGTTACTCCATGCTCTCAAGATGATAAGGAAAACATAAAAGCAGCTGGTATTAATTATTAAATCAAATTCAATATAATAATTACTAATAAAAAAATTGTGGATGCTCTACCTTACATAGAGTATTCACAATTTTTTTATATAAACTCTTTTAATTCTCACTAACTCCTATTTCTACATATTAAATTAATACTTATATATAAATCATTTTCGTATCAAAAACTAATAAATATCGCAAAATATAATCAATGATTTTTTGAAAGGAAGATTATATGAGTAATGAATTTGTAAAAGTAATTCCTCTTGGCGGATTAGGGGAAATAGGCAAAAATATAACTGTTATTGAATATGACAGCGAAATTATTGTAATTGATTGTGGAATAGCTTTTCCTGATGAAGAGATGTATGGTGTAGATGCTGTTATTCCTGATATATCTTACTTACTTGAAAACTCTGAAAAAGTAAAAGGAATATTTTTGACTCATGGTCATGAAGATCATATTGGCTCCCTACCTTACATTTTAAAACAAATTAATGTTCCTATTTATGGAACTGCCTTAACCTTAGGTATTTTAAAAACTAAGTTGGAAGATAATCAAACTTTATCTAATTGCACTTTAAATGTTGTAAAACCTGGTGAAATTATTAAGTTTACAAACTTAAGTATAGAATTTATTAGAAATACTCATAGTATTGCTGATTCCTGTTCTCTAGCTATTACTACTCCAGAGGGTGTAATTATTCATACTGGAGATTTTAAAATCGATTATACTCCTATTGATGGATTAACTATGAATTTAGAACGCATTTCTGAATATGGTAAAAATGGAGTATTACTTCTTATGGCTGATAGTACTAATGTTGATAGAAAAGGTCATTCTCTTTCAGAAAAAACTATCGGGAAAACTTTTAATAGAATTTTTTCTAATGCTAAAGGTAGAATTATTGTTTCAACCTTTGCCTCTAATATTCATAGAATGCAACAAATAATAGATTCTTCTGTAATGTTTAATAGAAAGGTTACTTTTAGTGGTAGAAGTATGGAAAATATATCAGAAGTATCTAAAGAATTAGGTTATTTAAATATCCCAGAAGGTTTTTCAATTGATATTGATGAAATAAATGATTATCCACCAAATGAAATAACTATAATAACTACAGGTAGTCAAGGAGAGCCAATGGCTGCATTAGCTAGAATAGCTTATTCTTCTCATAGGAAAATCACACTGTTGCCTAATGACTTATTTATTTTATCTTCGTCTCCTATACCTGGAAACGAAAAATTAATTTCAAGAATTATAAATGAACTATTAAAAAAAGGAGCAGAAGTTATATATAAGGATTTAGAAGATGTTCATGTTTCTGGTCATGCATGTAAAGAAGAACTAAAGCTAATTCATAATTTAGTTCATCCTAAGTTCTTTTTACCTGTTCATGGTGAGTATAGACATTTAAAACATCATGCAGAATTAGCTGAAGAATTAGGAATGAAAAAGGAAAATACTTTTATTATTGACACTGGTGATGTTTTGGCTTTAAAAGATGATAAAGCCGCTGTTATTGGAAAAGTCAAAACTGGATCTGTCTATGTTGATGGTCTTGGAATTGGTGATGTAGGAAGTCTTATTATTCGAGATAGAAAAAATCTTGCTCAAGATGGAATGATTAATATAGTTGTCACATTACATAAGGAAAGCTACAGCATTATAGCAGGCCCAGATGTTATTACTAGAGGTTTTGTATATGCAAAAGAATCTGAAGAGCTAATTAATGAAATTAAAGCTATTGCTACTAAAGAATTAAATAACTGTTTAGAAAAGAAAATTATTGAATGGTATGTTCTAAAAAATAATGTTAAACGTGCTATTGATAGATTTATTTATGAAAAAACTAAGAGAAGACCTATTGTTTTTCCAATGATAATGGAAATATAATTCTGTATAAGCCACGTAAATCATATGAAAACACTTTAGAATGAACAGATTAATTAAATATACTCAATAACTAAAAAATTGTGGATGTTCTATTTACATAGTATCCACAATTTTCTTTTCATCATCATAACAATTTAAATTTACATATTTAAGATAAGTAAACCACATATCATAGAATAGATATATCATCTGTTATGATATCTTCCTAATGTCATAAAACTTCATAAAACTAGCTATAAAAGTTAATGCTGTAATAACTAGTAATGCAATTCTCAAAATAATACTACTATATCTAACTTCAAAATAAATTAATAATATTGTAATTAACGGTATAACATAATATATTCCACTTACTATTATACCTAATTTATCGTAATAATACTTTTTACTCTTCCTATTTTGAAATTTTCCCTTAAAAATTTTTGATGTTATAAGGAATTCTACAAACTTATATACTATAACAATAATAAAATAAGAATCTATCTTACTATACTTAATCAATATAGATATAGCTATAAATATATATGCAAAATCAAAATATATATCAAAGCTTTGTCCAATTTCTGTAGAAACACCATACCTTCTAGCAAACTTTCCATCTATAAAATCTGAAAGAATAATAAGTATTGAGATAATCATTGAGCAAAAGCTATAAGCTTGTATACCTGTTGTTAAGTACTGTATCAATTGATATGAAAAGAATACTGTCATTGGTCCTCTAGAAAGAGTTATGAAGTTTATCAATAAAATTGCTACTATATTTCTATTACATTTATTTGGTACCATTTAAAATTCCTCTCAAATATTGATTATAGATTAAACTTTATATTAATTATGGCTACTAAATAGCTTTTGTATATATGTTTAAAGTTTATTTATAAACTCTAATTTAAAAGCCATAACTTATTTCAGTTGTGGCTTTAATAAATGGTTTTATCGATCTCTTTTAGCTATAAACTACTACTTTTCTATATAAGTCTTCTTGGTATTGCAAACTTTATTTCTTTTTCTATCTCTTCTAAAAGCCTTAAATCTTTTGGATCTACAAACAAGCATGTATATCCTTCTTCCCCTGCTCTACCAGTTCTACCTATACGATGAATATATGTTTCCACCTTTTCTGGAATATCATAATTATATATATGACTTACCCCACTGATATCTAAGCCTCTGGAAGCTACATCTGTAGCAATTAGATATTGAATATCTGCGTTTCTAAATGACTTCATAATTCTTTCTCGTTTATTTTGTGGTATATCACTATGAATAACCTTGCAATTATAACCTCTCTGGTGCATTACTATTTCAAGTTCGTTGGCTCTTCTTTTTGTCCTGCAAAATATGATTGCCATAAACGGATTATCTTCATCTAATACAGTACATAATGCATCCTTTTTCCACCTATCTGTAGTTTCTACTACTTCTTGTTTTATATTTTCTAAAGTTACTTCTTTTTTCTTTATAGATACTATCACCGGATCATTCATATATCTATAAGCTAATTTTTTAACGGCAGCATCCATTGTTGCAGAATAACATAAAACTTGAACTTTTTTAGGTCTTTCTTTCATAATCGTATCTATTTCGTTTCTAAAACCCATAAGTAACATCTGATCAGCTTCATCAATGACAATAGTCTTAAGTTTCTTAAAATCAACAGTTTTTCTCTTTATATGGTCAAGAAGCCTTCCTGGCGTAGCAATAACCATTTGAATATTTCCTTGTAATTTTTTTACTTGGGAACCAATATCCTTTCCTCCATACATAGCTAAAACACCAATGTCTTTTCCTTCTTTAAGCTTCATAGCTTCTTCAGTTATTTGTATAGCCAATTCTCTTGTAGGCGTTACTATTAAACATTGAATATCCTTAGAGCACGGTGAAATTTTTTCGAATATAGGTAAAAGAAACGCTAAAGTTTTACCAGTTCCTGTTTGTGCTTCTCCTATAACATCTCTACCATTTAATATCTCTATAATACTTTTATCCTGAATTTCTGTAGGTACTGTAATTCCATTGTTTTTTAATATTTTTATTAGATTATCACTTATTCCTAATTGCTTAAATGTCATAATTTATATTTACCTCATCTTATATATTTCGAATAATTATAACATAAAAAATTTTAAAAAAAATATTTTAATATATAAAAAAAGATTTACTTATAAAAAGTAAATCTTTTACTGAAAAGCTTGTTTTATTTTTTTACTACTAAATTAACAACTTTTTCACCGTATGGTAAACAAAGTTGTATAAATGGTCCTATTGCTAACATTGCAATTATTGTTCCTAACCCTATAGTTCCTCCTAACAAGAAACCTGTTACTAGTAAAATTGCATCCATTGAAATTCTGATCCAACGGTATTGAAATTTTGTTTTATCTTGAATAATAAATGGAATAATATCATTTGGTGCCACACCTATGTTACTAGCTGATGCAATAGAAAATCCTACAGCAATTATAAAACAACCAACTAAGACTAATACTGATCTAACTAGAAATGGGAATGTGTCGATCTGGAAATATGAAACTACTTTCATTGATAAATCAATTATTGGTCCAACTCCCGCAACACATATCAGTGTTCCTATTTTTATACGTTTCTTATCAACCAATAGAATAATAATAAATAAAACTATTAAAATAATCATATTGGCTATTCCAGGTGTCACTTCATGTTTCCCTGCCATCATTTCAACTAACGCAGTGTTTGCTAAAGGCGTTTTACTCAATACCTTTGCTAAACCTTCTGTAAAAACTGTAAATGGATCAGATCCTATACTTGTTTCTAAAAATATTGCTACTCCAAATTGAATAACACTTATTCCTAAGAAAAACAAGATTAATCTTTTAATAAAATTACTTAGATTCTTCAAATTTTTTCACCCTTTACTAAAAATATTTACTACGATTAATTTCTAAATTCATGAATCATCTCAGTAATTTTTTAATATACAATATGCAACGTTTTCTGTCAAGTTATTCTGATCTTCTAGTGACCTTTATGTTTTTCTTTCCTCTTTCTTTTCTTCAATTGAAATTTTCTTCTTTCTTCAGCTTCCTTCTTTTCCTTATTATTTTTCTTATTCTGTATTTTACTTTCTTCATGCTGTTTTTTTATTGCAATCTGTGCTTTTGTACCAATTTCTTTGTTTTTTAACTGTCTTTTTATATTTCTTTGTTGCCTTTTGGGATTAATATTGTTCTTTAAATTTCTTGTTTCATAGAAATCTTCTTTAAAGAAATTCATCTTATAATAATTTTTTAAAATAAATTGATAAATATCTGATTCCTTAGGTTCCGCACCAAAAGTGACCTTACTTACTTTATATTCACCTTCTTCTACTTCAAATACACCAACCCAAAAAGGCTCCTCAAAAAATACAGTTAATTTTACTGACGTTAACATATAACGTTCCCTCCCTAAAATAAAAACTTCAAGAGAATGGACAACCCAGGAGGGCAGGTTACTGCTATAAATCTATTATAGGTTCTGACTACCAACAGAACTGTGTTTTTATCTCTACTTTATATTATACCTAATTTTTGTATTATTAAATATTCAAATAAAAATCTTGTTACTATTCATATTTCCATCTATGATGGAAGATAATGAAAAATCATTATTTTTATGATAAAATATCCTCAAATAAAATATTAATTTGATTGGAGTTTATAATGAGCAAATTTACAGAATATATAGGTTCACAATTTGGAAATCCACGAGGTGTTCTTGGTAAAGTTTGTTGTTTACTTATGAATATTATTAATAAAGAAATGTATAAAAGAACAGTCTCTCTTATTTCTATATCATCAAATGCAAACTCTCTAGATATTGGATATGGTAATGGCTATTTTCTAAAACAATTGTATAAAACCCATAGACCAAATATGTATGGAATTGATATATCAGAAGATATACAAAAACAAGCATCAAAGAGAAATTCTCTTGCAGATGGTGCAGGAAAATTGCATTTAACCGTAGGAGATTGTTGTTATTTACCATATGACAATAATTATTTTGATGTAGTAACATCAATAAATACTATTTACTTTTGGAATGACACTGTGAAAGGCTTATCAGAAATAAATAGAGTCTTAAAGCCAAGAGGTAGTTTTTTTAATGTAGTATATACAAAAGAATGGTTACAAAAGCTATCCTATACAAAAAAAGGATTTAGATTCTTTGAAAAAAATGACTTTTTGTCAATGGGAAAACAAGCTGGATTTTCAGATATTAAAATCCAGGAAATTGTTAAAAACAAAAGCTTTGTGGTTATTTTTTCATCAAGTGAAGATAAATTATAAAAAATGCAGGTATGATTTATAAAATCATTCCTGCACTTTTTAGTAAGTAGTTTGTTTTATTTCACAATTATCAAAATATATCATTATTAATCAATATACTAATAAATCCATTTTTTAATACGATCAGCTACTTCCGGATTAGTTTCCTTTAGAATATCATATTGCTTCTTTCTATGCTCCATAATATATTTATGTAATTCTGGATTTTTCTTTTGTAGTAACTTTTCATACTTTTCACGTTTTTGAACATATACTTCATAAAATACTCTATTTTCTTTTTTCATCTTTTCTTCTAATCTAATTCTATGTTCCATAATATTTGCTTCTACGGCATCAACTGGCTGACCTAATCTTGCTGCAAATTCATTTAGATGTCTTTCTAAATGTTCTAGAAGTCTATCTTGATCATAGCTATCCAAATGTCTCCATGCCTTTGTTTTAAGATCTATTTCAGTTTCTGGAGTCAACTCAGATGTAAATATTGATATATTAGCTATTATTTCTTCTACATGCTTTTCCATCTGCTCCTCTGCATCTTCTCCAAATGCCCATTCAAATTCTTGAAGAATCTCTTCTTGTATCATCAAATTTTTCATTTGCGATTCATTTTGTTTTTCTCCATCAATAGAATATGGATAATGAATACCAGCTTCTCTTAATGCAGACTTAATAGTTCTACGTACTACTCCTTCTTCAACAAGATGGCCAAGATCAAGCTTTCTCATCTCATCATTTAACTCTCCAATATGCTCAGTAATATAAAATTCAATTCCTTTATCATGGAAATTTTTATTAATAATCTCTAATCTATCTGCAGCAGTAATATCAATACTACCAATTCCACCAGCATCTATAATTACAACTTTAGTATTCTCATCTACTGCCTTATCAAGATCATTTTGAAATGTGTTTATATTAGCAAAAAACAAACTGCCACTGAAGCGATAAATTACAGTTCCTGAAATTGGTTTTGCATCACGATTTCTATGTAAATCATAAAATCCTTCTTTACCTTGTATAACTCCTAAAAAACTTCTTGGAGGTACTGCTGATTTTATTATCATTGCTGCAAAGGATAATACCACCCCTATTACAACACCATATATTGTTCCAAGAACTAGCACTGCTGCAAAAGCTCCCATAAAAATAAAAAACTCTGTTTTATTAATTTTATATAAACGCTTTGCAAGATGTATCTCTAACACACCTATTAATGCTGAAATTACTATAGCAGTTAGAACCGGTACTGGTAAATAACTAATAAATCCAGTGGCAAATACTAATACAACTGCCATTACAATTGATGCAGTAATTGAAACAATTTTTGTCTTTGCTCCATATTGCTCCATCATAACTGTTCTTGATACACTACCATTTACTGGACAACATCCAACTATTGCCGCTGATAAATTACTTAGAGAAAATGCTAAAATCTCTCGATTATCTTTAATTTTATAATTATTCTTGTTTGCAAAACTTGTTTCAGCCAATAAAGACTCTGCCAATATAACTACTGCAATTGGAAGGCTTAACATAAATCCATCTTTAAAATGTATTAACGAAAAATCTGGAAATACAAACTTTGGAAGCCCACTTTCCACCTGTGAAAGTAATGCAACTCCATATTCATCTACATGTAAAAATGCTGTAGATAAGGCTCCTAGTGCCATAACAACTAAACTCATAGGAAACTTAGGTGCAATTCTCTTACTCACTAATATTATCGCAAGAGATCCAAGTCCCATTGCAAATGAAATCCAATTTATATGTTCTACTGCTATAATTATATGCTCTACAAGTTCAAATAGCTCACCACTACCTGCTGCACTTCCCATTAATTTAGGGATCTGCATTAATATAATAGTAGTTCCTATTCCAGTTATAAAGCCACCCATTACAGGTGTTGATATATAATTTACTAATTTTCCAGCTTTAAATATATAAAATGCCAAAAGCCATATAGCAGTATATAGCGTTAACACAGGTATTATCTCAACAGCTTCCTTAGTACCTGCCTCTATACCTAAAGATACTAAAACTCCTCCAATTAATGCTGCTGGTGCCGCATCTACCCCGAATATAAATTGAGGAGAAGATGATATTAATGAAAATATCAAAATTGGTAGCACTGATCCATATAATCCATATACTGTTGGAAGCCCTGCAATTTGTGCATATCCCATTCCTATTGGAATAGATATAGCCGCTATAATAATACCTACAAAAATTTCTCTTGATACTGTTTTTATATTTATTTCTTTTTTCATTATCTCCCTCCTTCTTTATTATCTACAATTTATATATCGTAACATGTAAATGTGATTTTTAACATATTAATAACTTCTACTATTGTTATTATGTGTATTATTTCTTATAAAAATCATAAATAATATAAAATTTCAACACTATCCTTCAATTTCTTCAGTAAGTTTAACTATCTCATCAATTATACTACCGATATACTCAATAGTATCAAGAAGTGGTTTATCTGTAGTAATGTCTACCCCAGCCATTTTTGCAAGTTCCACCGGTGTTTTAGTTCCACCTGCTTTAAGAACTTCTATCCAATCATCAATAGCCGGTTGCCCTTCTTTTAATATTCTCTTACTTACTTCTGTTCCAATAGTTAGCCCAGCGCTATAAGTATATGAATAAAGTCCCATATAATAATGAGGTTGTCTCATCCAAGTTAACTCAGCACCATCAATTATTTTCACATCATCTCCCCAGAACTTTTCAAGTACTTCTTTTTTAATACTATTAAGGGTAGCTGCTTGTACAGAGCCTCCTTCATCTATTATTTTATAAACTTCTCTTTGATAAGCCGCTTCTAAAAGATGTGTTACAAAGTTATGATAATAAGTATTAGTAATCATAGATGATAAAACCCATCTTCTAAATCTCTTATCATCACTTGTACTTAGAAGATAATTTGCCATAATAAGTTCATTCATTGTTGAAGGCGCCTCTACAAAATAAGTTGAAACATCAGTATCAAATATATTTTGATTTTCATTACATAACTTAAAATGTCCTGCATGACCAAGTTCATGTGCTAAAGTTAACACTTCAGCCATCCTATCAGTCCATGATAATAATATAAAAGAATGACTTCCATAAGGACTTGCACAGAATCCACCTGTTGATTTACCCTTATTTTGAGCAAAATCAACCCATCTCTCATCATAAGCCTTTTTCACCATATCTAAATAATCATCACCAAATATAGATAAAGCGCCTTCTATATACTTTTTAGACTCCTCAATGGTAATACGTGGATCATATTCTGGATCAACAGCAATCTTTAAATCTGCAAAAGTCATTTCATCAAGATTATGTATTTTCTTGAGTAGTTTTGCATATTTTCTCATATGTGGTGCTAATTTTTCCATTATCAAATCTATCTGTCTATTATATAAATCTCTATCTACTTTTTGAGAAAATAATAAACTATCTATAACAGAATCAAAGCCTCTTAAATCTGCCAAAGTCTTTTCCTTTTGCACCTGTAGTTGATAGGCTGTGGCTGTAGTATTTTGATATTGTCTTAATTTGTAAGAAAATACCTTAAATGCTGCTCTTCTAACTTCTGTATCATTCTCATATTCATATTCATTTTCAAAAAGAGCATACCCGAGAGGATATTCTTTTCCACCTACGATAAAAGTATTAAAGTCCATATCTGCATGTTTAGCTTGCTCATACACTTGATAAGGACCTTCTAAAGTTCCACTTAAAGCAGCTAAAACTCTTTCTACCTCTGGATGAAGTGCATGTTTCTTAGCTCTTTTCTTTTCCTTTAAAAAATTAGTATTTTCTTTAGAATTTCTTATTGCCTCTTCTAAAACTTCATCTTTGACTTCAATGATTTCACTTTCTACAAAACTCAATCTGCTTTCTATATCAGACACCATATTCATAGCCTTTGAATACTTATCTTGATTCTCATTATTTGTATAATCTACAGATACTAAAAGTTCAACATAAGAACCTATAAGTACTATATATTCATATAACTTTCTAAATTCATCTAAACATTCATTTATCTTATCTGCAGTATTCAATTCCCCTTTATAAGTTTTTTCTATCTTCAAAGCAAGTTCTTTCATCTTCTTTATATCACTTTGAAATTCTTCTTCTGTGGCATAAATTGCTGATAAATCCCAAGTAAGAGCTTCCTCTACATCTTTTCTTTCTTTTAATGCTTTTGACATTACCCTCTCCCCCTTTTAATTATGTTTAATTACAATAAATATTTTATACTTCTATTCTAATCTTGTCCATTTTCATTGCTTTATTAATTAAATTCAATTTTTTCTACATCAATACTTTTAACTATTATTATCTATTCATTAATCTTTCTATTCTTTTACATACAATACACATCTTTATCTCTCCACCCTATATAAACTTATCATTATATTGCACCATTTATTACCATAGAGCGAATCCATATTCCATTTACACGCTTCTATGTATACATAAAAATAGCACTTATAGAATCTATTATTCTATAAGCGCTATCTCTTCTTAGTAAAATAATATATAAATATATTCTAATTAATACTTTTTGTTTATACTATCCTTATATAATCTAGATGATTTACAAATAAAATAAATATAGATAATTATACATATAGGAAAAACAATCCAAACAAATCCTCTGCCTAAAGCAAATGGTGTTTCAAACAAAAAACTTCCTAAAAAGTCTAAACCTGATTTCTCCCATAAGCCAGGTGTATAGTATAATGCTTTAGGATTAATAATTGTTTTTATATTTATATCATTATTACTTATAATTGAAATAAATATTGTAAAATAGCACAAAGTCATTGTAATCCAAAAATCAGATAATCTCTTATATCTAGCTGCTTTTGACAAGTCGTCAGAAAATATATCATCATTACAATTATCTGATATTTTCTTGAAATACTGATTTCCACTTGATTTAGAACCTGCAATATGCTTCCATCCAGAATCTTCAAACAAAGTGCAGTAATCAATAAAATCTTTTTTAGTTTTAAATGTTCTATAAGTTATATCCAAAAGTATTTTTAGTTATCTCATAACCCTTTTTAGCCATTTCATTAAGCCACTTTTCTTCTTTAGTACAATCAATAAAGAATTTTAAAATATACATACTTTTACCCTCCTAGATTATTTTAAAGCTTCTTCAGTAACTTCAGCCATATGCTTAATTCTATCTAAATCAAGTTTTAGTATTTCACGGCCTTTATCTGTGATTTTATAAACCTTTCTTCTTTTATCATTGGTAGGTACTAGTACTATAAACTTTTGTTTTATTAAATTTTCAAGCGCCCCATATAGAGTACCTGCTGCTATTCTAACATGGCCATCACTTAATTCTTCAACCTTCTGCATTATAAGATATCCATGTGCTGGTTCTAATAATGCTAAAAGGATATAAAATGTTGTTTCTGTTAATGGTAAATTCTTATCTCTTCTCATAAGCACCTCTATATATAGTTCAACTTTATACAGTTTAACTGTATAGTTTAATTATATATAGTTAAACTATATATTGCAATAATAATTTTGATATTTATACCAAATTATTATATTTTTTAAAACATAACTATTAATTAATTTTTACTTTTATTCTTTGTAAAATATTAATCTCTTCACCCTATATACACTTATTATTTTAGTTATATCATACCATTTATCCTGCATATAATTTATAATGAAAATTTATTGGAGGGTTTATAGATATTTAACAAAGAAAAACGATTTATAACTAAGGAAGATTACTCATTAGGATTAGGTGGTGGTATATATATTATTGTGGATGTTAAAACAAGAGTTAATTATTTATTAACTCTTGGAACTGGATTTAATGGGATTACACCATTATTAGATTTAGATGGCAATGTTGTAATTAGTTAACAATAATGTATAATCATCACTTTCCACAAACTCTTACATATATCTATATAAAAAATCTGAATTCAAATAGCTAATGCTTATCTGAATCCAGATTTTATTAATTATTTAACTTTTATATATATACCAATTCCAACTGTTAACGTAATAATTGCTCCAGCAATATAAATTATAAAGTTATTTGATTTAGACTTTTCTTTATTTAAATCAGCTTCATCATTTACTTGGCTAATATGATTCTCATTATCTTCAGATAGAATCTCATTTTCAACATCTTCAAAATCATTGCTATCATTTAACATATGATCCTTTTCATTAGATGAATCAATATTTTCTATCATTTCATTGTATCTATTACCATCTGAAGAGTTTGTTCCTGAATTTGCTTCAGTATTATTATTTAAAGCTATAGTATTCTTGTTTTCTTCTGATGTACTACTTCCTAATTCATTTGAATCCGAAGGTTGTCCACCATCTTCCGGAGTATTATTTTCAGGTTTATTTGAATCTATTGATGGAGTATCCCCAGGGAACACAAAATCACTTTCTCCTGCTATTGCCATATCTGATATAACTATTTCTTTATGTCTATTTGAAACTAACTTTAAGGCTCCAGTAGCTTTCTCTAAATTAGGAACAATATTAAAACTTCCCTTTTTAGTTCCTGCTACTTTTAATGTTCCTATTACTATTTCACCACTTTTACTTACTAAGTTTTCTTTTGATGTAACATAAATATCTAATATATTATCATTGGAATTATATTTAAAGTTTGTCTTAACATTTTTATTTAATTCCTTGCTCCAAACTATATCCTTTAACTTTACACTTCCCTCAAGTCTTAAGCTAAGTTGAAAGGAACTAACAATTGTGTTTACATTATCTATTGAAACCTCAACGCTATCTGCACTTGTATAAATTCTCTTTAATGATATCTCAGAATCTGCTTTAGCTACTACTGAAGTTAAAAGCATAAATGTAATTGCAAAAATTACAGACTTTATTAAATTCTTCATCATTTGTTTTCTCCTCTGTTAGTTTTCATCTTTATTGAAATCTATTTCTGGCAGCTTTAATGGAACTTTTACATATAAACTATCACTTACAAGTCTTTGTCCTTCTAAAGTTATTGCATCATTCACTCTATATAACTCTGCCATAACCTTAGTAGTTAATGATGATACTTCTGATGGTGAAACCCATGATATCCAAGTACCACTACTTATTTCTCCTAAATGAGCATTTGTAGGAATCTCTGCTAATAAGATAGTTTCTGAATTTATTACGTATCCATACTCATTCTTTAATACTGGAATATTATATGCTGGATTTCCTCTGTACTCACCAGTTATTACTACTGAACCTGCTGGTATTACTTCACCGTCAGCATATTCATAATCTGATTTTAAAGTTCCAATTACATCAATATCAATATTATCTCCTGGAGGTGCTAATATATCAATTTCCGCTACTGAAATAGTTGATTTTCCTTTAGCTACAACCTTAACATAAGATGCTTCATAAGTATAAAGTTGTCTTCCACCTTCTGAATCTTCCTTATTAAAGTACACTATTGCTGAATTTTCATCATCGCCATTAGCTCCAAATTGGAACTTACCTGAAGAAGCTAAAGTCCATTCTTCCCCATTATTACTTACATAAACTTCATAATCTTGTATCGTAGAAGATGAATTTTTATCGTCAGTGGTATATTTAATACCTACAATTGAATTTATCTTATTCATATCAATTACTATTTCAGGGTTGTTATTACCACTCTTATATCCAACATAAACCGTATCACTTTTATTATCTATTACCTTATCTATTGCTGGATTTTGTATTGGTCCAGTTGTATCCATATTATTGTTAACATCTTCATCATTACTAGTATTAGTTGAAGCTATCCATGAAGTTTTGCTCATTGAACCATCATGTGATATCTTTAATGAACCAACCTCATACTTTTTAGTTACATTTAGTAAATAATCATATGCTACTACTTCATATTTAAATACTCTATTATTTACTGCCCCTAAAATATCTGTATAAGTATCTTCTGTTGTGAATCCTACTGGAACTCCATTCCTATATATTTCGTATCCTAAAATCTTGTCATTATCTCCTGATATTCCAAGATTTAAGGTAATATTTTTAGCATTCTTTACATAGTCTCCATCATTATATCCATCAAAGCTAGCAATAACTTCTGTTGAACTATCCATGGCAGTAATTCCTGATAATCTCTGTCTTCTAGCTTCATCATTTAAATATTGAATTTGTCTAGTTTCTTTTTCATAACCTTTTGATTTGATATATTCGTAAGTTTCTTCTGTAGGTCTAATTCCCCACTTATAGAAGAAATCTGTTAAGTCTTTATTGGCAGCATCTGATGCTAATCTAACTAATATTTGATCTTTATCTAAATTTTCCATATCAGATGGCATATCTCTATAAAGCTTATTCAATCTTCCATAATAAGTATCATTATTCCATAGCATTTCATATGTATGATTATCTTCATAAGCTAAGTGTAACTGCCAGAACATACCTAATGTTGTAAATACATCTGATGATAATGATATAGTATCTGATGTTACCTTATTATAAATTTTTTCATACACATTACTATCTTCTAATCTTGAATGATTTTCATCATTAAATGTTTGAATTATTAAAGATAATATATTATTAGTAGTTTCTGAATATGTTCCCTTTGGTTTATCTACTACATGTCCTATTTCATGAGCTATACCCCATCCAAACAAGCTACCATTTTCCTTAATAGTTCTATCTTCATTAAACACATATGGTTTTCCATGCATTAATGGCGCTGATGAATCAAATTCAATACCAACATGATTGCTAGATGCATACATAAACGCTTTCGCAAACATTCTTTGATATTTAATATTCATTCTACTTCTCGGTTGTAATTCTGTACCTAGTACTCCTTTTTTAGCAAAAGTAATTTCCATAACTTGTTCCCAAGCAAGTAATGTATTATATAATCTTTCTACCTCTTCATCTTCTGATTTTAAACCTTCTGTAATTCCTTTTAAAATCTCTGTTGCTGGTAGATTTAAAGTAACTTTATCAGTCTCAATATCAGTGGTATTTAATACACTTGCTTTTTCATCATATTTATAAACATTATTACTTCTATTGGTAAAAATTGATGGATACATATCTTCTATATTATCAACATAAGTTTTAAGTTCTCTAATATAAGTTCTTGCAAGATCCTTAACTTCATCAACTTTACTATCATCATTTATTAAGCCATAAACATTAAGATGAGGAATTTTTACTCCACCACTTACTCTTACCTTTATTTCATTATTTGATGCTGAACTATTAGGATATCTAATATAAATACTTCCACCTTTTTCAACATCTAAATCATGTATTTGAGGTACTTCAATGACATTTCTACCTTTTTGAAGTTTAATAGACTTCGCAAATTTTCCGCTTTCTCCATAGAACTGTGTAAATATAAGTTCAGGAAGTATATTTCCTTTTGTACCTACATATACAACTATCTCTTCACCAGCTCTAACTGAATATCCAAGAGCCTGATAGTCATTTCCCATTCCTAGATTAAACGTTCCATTACTTATATTTTGCTCTACTGTAAATACTTCTTCTGATAATCCTTTATCATTTAAAATATCTTCTGCAAGCTTTAGTTCTTTTTCTAAAACCTCTTTATTCCAATGGTATTCTCCACTTACTTCATCAGCAGTGTTTAATCTTTCTTTAAGTTCATCAATTATCTTTTGATTAACTGACATTTTAAGTTCTACTTGCAAGTCATCTTTAAATAAATTCTTTATATCATTTTCTATACTATCGTAATTATATAACTTTAATTCTGATATACTTACTTTTTGGCCACCATAAACACTTGGGTTAACCTGTATTTTTCTAGCAGTAATAGGTTCTTCAAGCTTTAATAATGCATATTGTCCATTATTATTTCTACCTTGAACACTAGCCTCTATATAAGTCCATTTGCCACTTACTTCATCATATACACCAATATTTGCTCTATAAGGAATTGTGAATCCTGGTTCTTGCCTTGGTATTAAAGCAATTGTGTCTATTGTGTATTCCTTATCTAAAGTTAAAATTGGTCCTCTTTTTGAATATACACCTGAATCCCAATCATTTAGATACCAATATGTAGAATAGTCATTATCTACAACTCCTATCTTCCTTGATGGATATGATTCTTCACTTACACCTTTGTCATAATCAACATCAACAATATGATTAGTTATCTCTCCAATAGCATCTGCTGTGTTAATTAATTTATAATTAGGTGAAATTGGAGGATCTATTGATAAAGTCTTACCGCTATATATATTTGATTTGTTACTAATACCAATATCATTATAAGCAGTTAAATAAATTTCATATGTAACTTCGTCTTCTAAATCAGCTATAGTATATGATGTTCCAATAATATTTTTAATTTCTGTATAACTATCTTCTGATCCAGCTATTCTATAATAAAGATTTTGTCCTATAGCCATATCATTCTTTTTCCATGTAACCTTTAACCCCTTATAAAGACTTTCAACTGTTATACCTTCCGGTACTGTTGGTCTTTCCTTAGGCTTCGGCACTGCAATAATTGGTGTTGAGTAATCACTAGACCACTCACCATTTACTGATTTTATACTAATTTTATATTCTTCATAATTAGTTAAATCACTAAACTCTACAGTATTACTTGTTGTTTCTCTTACATATTCTTTACCGTCTTTAACAGCTACGCAACGAACTTCATATCCTGTTACATTTGCTTCATGGTTCCAAGAAACAGTAAGCTTTTCATGATCTGGATTAATCTCTCTAATTGTTGGTATATTTAAAACTGGTTCTGGAATTTCTTCATATACATTATTCAAAAATTCTACCTTTGCAATTTCTGCAAGCTTTGGATCCTTTGTAGTTTCTTTAACTACGATAGTGATTTTTTTAACAGCAACTTGCTTTCCTAAATCAATTTTTATAGTTCCTTCATCACTTGTTGCCACTGATCTAGATAATAAACTATATCCGAAGGCTTCTCTTAAAACCTCTTTATTATTTTCATCAAATAGTACAATCTCTCCACTTGCTGGAGCACTTCCATCTACTGGAACCTTTATAACTATTTGCTCCATTAAAGTAGATTTGCCTAAATCCATAGTTAATTCTACTGGATTTTCTGGAGTAATATCAATGTTATTATCATTTTTATCTTTAGCAGAAATCTGGATTATTCCTTCTTCTTTAAATAAATCTGCAATTGTTCCTATAACTTCTTGTCCTTCTTTTGTTTCTAAAACAACATTAGATGGATTGATAATAACATCTGTATTTATAATTTCACTATTCACTTTTTCTAAAGATAGATTTTCATGAACATAGTGCAAATCTAAAATATCTACTATTCCATCTCTATTAAGATCATATTTCTTTATTAATTCATTATCTTTTGTTTCAATATTATCAAATAAATCTTTATAATCTTCTTCATCTATCTTATTATTTCTATCAAAATCTCCAAATAGCATTGAGCCATGATTACTTAAAATAACTCTTTGCGAATAATCTTCAATTTTAATATTCTTTTCTACAACATCAGAAAATCCGTTACCACTAACTTCAATATCATAGTTACCTTGAGGCAAGTTACTAAATACAATGTTATAGTAGTATACTTCTGTATCTGTTAAAGTTGTTAACCCTCTATTAGAGTTAAGCTTTTTTACTGTGTAATTAATGGTATGTCCATCTATAATTGCATCTTCTTTTTCAATAGCTTTATCACCACCAAGCTCTATAGATAACTCGCTGGCTTTACCTCTTAATAATACTCTAATTTCAGTTTCCTCTTTCGTTGTATTCTTAATTGGCATATCTAAATTAATATCAACTTCCAAGTTTCCTGAAACCGATGCCATAGTAACTGATGATTGATAATTATCATTTAAACTTTCAGCCCCTATTGCAAAAACATTAATTTGCAATGCTAGCATAGTAATCAAAATGATTGCTGCTATTAATCTTCTCAAACTTTTCACTTCCTTTATCTTTTGTTAATAAAATAATTTTTCCAATCTTTAGACTACAATAATAATTATCGTTTAACAAGTATTACTTTTAAGGTTTGTTTATAAAAAAAAGCATATCAATTTAAAATTAATATGCTTTATATATACTATTTATTAATTCTTATGAGCATCTCATAAGTCATTAAGGCTCTTATGCCCAACTATTTCATATTTTTTAATGCTTCTATGTTACCAGACTGGATATACTGAATACTATTTGATATTTTATCAACAGACCAATTCCACCATTTAAGTTCAAGTAGTAATGCGATGTCTTCATCTGAAAACCGTTTTCGAATTGGTTTTGCCGGAACACCACCAACTATTGTATAAGGTGCTACATCTTTAGTGACAACTGCTCGTGTACCGATAATGGCACCGTCACCAATGGTAACACCTGCTAAAATAACAGCATCATAACCTATCCATACATCATTTCCAATAATAATATCCCCTTTATTGTCCCATGCTTCTGTAAGATTCATTTCCTGTTCCCATTCCTCATAAAACAGCGGGAAAGTATAGGTTGATAAAGACTGTAACCTGTGATTTGCGCTATTAAATAAAAACTTTGCACCACAAGCAATGGAACAAAACTTTCCAATAACAAGTTTGTCTTTATTGATAGGATAATGATACAGAACATTATTCTTTTGAAAGTCCCTTGGATCATGAACAAAGTCATTATATATTGTAAAATCACCAATTTGTATATTGGGGTTTTCTATTACATTTTTTAGATATACAATTTGTGTATCACCAGTTCTTGGATAAATCTTTTTACTATCTGGAATAGTCATAATATTTTCCTTCTTTCATCATATTATTCTCTTAAACTATTCCAGCTAATACAATGCAACGTTTCATATATATCACCTCTCCCTCTTTATTTCTAAATTTTACCATTACATAAATTATCACATAATATTATTACAAAAATCAAAAATAGAAATTGGCCTTTTCCAAAATCCTTTATACCCATCTTCATATGGTAATGGATATTTTAGAATCTCATATCAGTATAAAACTCTTCACCATATTTAAGTATTACGCTTTTCAAATCTTTCCCACTAAAAATCTTACTTAATTTATAATCTTACTTCAATTATGATAATAGCCACTTTTCTGCATCTTCTAAAGTATAATGAACCCTAAAATTCTCTCCTTTATTTATATCTTCTAAATCTATAACACTTGATACTTTTATTGAACTATTTTTTCTTTTTCAATGTATTTGTTTGAAAACTCTATTTCTTCACAATTACTAAAAACTTCATTCTCCATAATAGTTTTTTATCAATAGCAAATAAATCTAAATCAACTTGTGATATCCTCTACTGTTTACCTACCTCATTAGCTTTAAGTTTCCCTTCTTTTATAAATTTCCTTACTTATGATACAGTTCTCCGTAACATCACTAAGTGAGTTTTTTTATATCTTAAATATTATAAAATAAAAGAAAAGTCCCATCTTTTATTTGAACATCGTTCTCCACTTTATATAACAATTTTAGAAATCAGTATATTAACTTTGTTTAAATAAATTACTAGTATTTATACCTTCATTCATTAATAGTAGATACTAATCTGCTTCCACTATTTTTTTACATTCATTCGATTCCAAATAACGTTCTTTTAAATTCAAAAATTTCGTTAACCATCTTTTTCGGATCCTTGCATCTGTTTCAATATAAATATTATCAACAATTATATGTATTAGCTGTATAAATTGAATTTTATTTAAATACTCTATTTCATTTAATTCTGTATTTTTATTTAGTACATATGATAAATATTCATATAAATCATTATATATTTTGCCTTTTGAATTTCCCCTCATTTTAGTATGTTCATTACTATTTCTCATAAGATATTCGAAATATTCCATCGGTAATAACTTCTCAGGATTTGATAAAATATTATTTTGATTTCTCAATATCTGTAATATTTCTTCAATAGCTTCTCTATTTTCATTTATTTCAGTAGTCTTTTTGGGGTTCTTTATTGATTCTGAATCATATTCTTTTATTAAATTATTAATTGTCACATTTATTTTTTCCCACATGACTTCAAATGTTCTTTTTAATATTGACTCCTCTAATTTTGTATCATTATTATTATTTATCGTTTCTAATAATTTATAAAAATCTTCTTTAGTAAATTTAGTTGCTTGAAATCTTGATAAAGGTCCTTTTATATCAGATGGATTGACATTTAACATTAAAGCTGAAACTTTATCATCTAAAGCTTTACTTAATGCTCCTGCTTCAAAGTGAATCCAAGGTGCACTCACATTTTGACTAGTTAAACATACAATTCCAAATTCGCTTTCACTTAATTCACCTGATATTTTACTATCCCATTTTTCACCTTTTTCTATATCCTCTGTAGAAAAAAATACTTCAATTGATTGAATAACACATGGCAACCATTCTTTTAATGCACTTGCTACTTTTTGACTAAATTCACCTGACCAACTAATAAATATTTTCATGTAATTAAATCCCCCTTAAACAAAAAATAAAAGCGTGCTAAATCTATAATATTGATTATAAATCTTCACTTTAAAGTATCCTAATTTAATACTTTATTATATTTTATCATTTTAATCAATTACTTCCTATAGCCTTCTGTTATAAATTTGTAAATATAACAAATACTTATATTAAAGTATCAACAAAACAAAGATATTATATAAATTAAATTTCATACTCTAAAAAACAATCAATTGGTCTATACTTAAACAAATTTACATTGCTCTATTGCTAGCTTTTATGTATTATTCATTATATTTTGTATTTGTAATTCTTAATATTATGAACTATTTCCTATATTAAAGAATTTTTATTTTAACTTTAATTTTATTCATTATAATCATTCAAACAAATATTAAAGTTTAGATTATATTAAAATCCAACTTTAATATAAACCTTATTTACTTATTATACGGTTCTCCATATAGTAATCAAAAAATTAATAGTTTCCCATCATGTACTCATCTTACTTTTTATAAAAAGTAAATAGTAGAATCCATTAAAATTCTACTACTTATTTTAAATTAATATTTAACCAATTAGGTATTTTCTTATCTTTCCAAATCATTTTACCATCATTAAAAACCATTACTAATTTAAACATTTATGCATTATTTAACCACCTATCTTAAAGTATGGATTTTTATATCTTCCCTTTTTAATAGTTCCATCTCCATATTGAATTGCTTTCTTTGGGCATAGGTGAATACACGCTAAGCATTGAATGCATTCTTTTCCCCAAACTGGCTTTTTGTCTACTAGCTTTATAGTATTACAATTACATACCTTTTCGCAAAGACCACATCCAATACAAGAGTCTTCAACATAAAACTTAGATGAATCTGCTGCATACTTAGTAAACATTGGACTAACTAATGCTGTTAATAACGGCCCAATCAAACCTTTAGATAATTTAAATACATTATCCTCTTTATTTTTGATAACTGATAATATTTCATTTACAGTTTCCCTTGATGCCTGAAGCTTCTTATCTTCGACCTCTTTAGAATCAACATCTCCCATAATTATATAATTATTAGGCATACTTATTGAATATCCACAATTAAGCTTTAACCCCTTTCCCTTAATAGCTTTATCTATTATTTTCATAGTGCCACCAATATTTCCTCCACAAGTTGCAACTGAAAATATATAGTTGTTTTTATAATTTTTAAATTTTACCTTATTAATAAAATCAGTTACCATAGTTGGAGGTGCCCAAGCATACACTGGGAAAACAAATCCTATATTTTCTCCATCTTTCAATGTAAATTCTAGATTTTCTTTATTGTTTATAAGTTTCGATATAGAAACTATATTATCATTAGTTCCTTTAGCAATTTCATTTGCTATATATCCTGAATTTCCTGTTCCAGTAAAATAAAAAATCATTTTTCTAATACTCCTTAAACTATTTCGCTTCTTTTACTAATACTATTTTATTTTTAGTACAAAATACACTTAATAAAAATAATACTAAAGTTAATAATAATAGACAACCTAACAATGGCAATATGCTCATAACACCTTCATTTGCACTTAATTTTTCAAGTATTATATAAAACCATCTTATTGGCAATACATTACCTACTCTTTGCATTCCTTTGCTCATCATTTCAAAAGGCCAATATGAGCCACTTAGCATAAACACTGGTATAGTAAAAGTAGTCATCACTAAAGAGAATATCATTTTATTTTTTATAATCGAAGAAAGGAATAAGCCTAATGAGATTGCCATTAATACTAATATAAACAACAGTAATAGTACAATAAAATCATTTTTAAATCCAAAATCAAAGTTACCTAATTTACAAATAATATAGTATTCTATTGCAGGTATACAACATGTTAAAAAATATACTACTAATTGCGCTCCATAATATTGTCTTTCACTTACTTTACTTAATAATATTCTTTCTTTAGTGTTTTGCCTTTCATCTTCCAATATAAACCCACAACTCATTGCTGCTGTAATAAATATAATATATAAAACCATCCCCATAGCATTGTAAGGATTTCTACTTTTATTAACTTCACTTATATTATTATATTCTGGTTTAGAAGAACTAAAAGTATCTAAAACCTTCTCTATTCCTTCTTTTTCAACATCTACATTATTGCATATCATTGCTAAAGAAGAAACTTCCCCTTCTAAGTATGCTGTTACTATAGGTGCCGCTTCTCCAGCATTAATTGATTTTACTTTTATTATATTTTCTTTTCCATTTATAATATCTTCAGTAAAGTTTTCATCTATTATTACAACTACTGAACATTCTTCAAAAATTAAATTGCTAATATATTCCTCTTCACTATCTACAAAGCTTATATTAGCTCCATTCATCTTTTCTAATCCCTCTTCTATAGCTTTACCAAAGTCACCTTTGTCTTTATTATAAATACCAATATTAATAGAACTCATTACCTCCCCAGCAGATGAAAAGAAAAATATTAAAATAGCAGGTAAAACAAAGGTTACAAATAAAAAGCTTTTTCTCTTTAATAATATTTTTAATGTATTCTTAATTATTCTAAACATCTATTGTTCCACCTTTCTTCTTCATAACTACACTATAAAAAATTAATAATAAAAATGACAATATAATTGGAATCATTATTGCTATTAAATATAAGTTAGATTCTAATCCACATATCATTGTACTTGTAGCTGTATTAATCCAATAAATAGGACTTAAATACATTAATTTATTCAGTACAGGTACTGTAGTAATCATTGATCTTGTAGAATAAGAACCTCCCAAAGCACAAATTACAAAAGTGGCACCACTTAATATTCCACCAGTTGCAGTATCTGTCTTACAAGCTATACCTACAATAGCTCCAAGCATTGATGAGAATAAACCAAATACAACAAATAGTAATATAAATTTCAAAGTATTTTCTCCCCAATTAACTTTCAGAATTAGAGTTGTATAAATATAAACTAATAATGTTTGTAATATACTAATTATTGTTCCTAATGCTATCTTAGAAAATATCATAGTTCTTTCACTAGCCTTAGACATTTTTATTCTATTAATAGTATTTAATTGCTTTTCCTTATAAACTAATTCACCAATTACACCGGCTAAATTTAAAATAATTAATGCAAGTTCTGCAAATGTATAATATTCTGCTGCTGTTACTGTTCTTTTACCATTAACATCTTCACTAACTACATATTCATCATAAGTATTTTCCACTAAACTTCTCAATGCTTCTGGGTTAAACTCTGCTATAGTTTCATAAGCACCATACTTATTAAATAGTGATTCTAGCATACTTTTAAATACTTTAGACTTCATTGTATCGCCATTTTTTGATGTATATATATCAAAATTATTTTCATATAATGATACATAAGCAATAGCTTTCTTTTCATCTATATTGGCTCTAACTTCATCCAAAGCATCTACTTCTTTAAACTCTATATTAATTTCTTTTTCTATTTCTTCAGTGAACATTAAAAATCCATCTTTATATTTTGAATCCTCATTGACTGAATAATAAACCATTGAATCTTTGTCATTTTCTCCAAATATCTCTACTTCTGCACTCATTATATTATTTAAACTTAAACTTAAAGTAGTTATTAATACTATTGGAAAAAGAAAAAGCATCATTACATTTCCTTTTGATCTAAAGAACATTTTCAGTTCCTTTTTTAGCATTACGAGAAACATAGCTTCACCTCCTAGTCTCTAAGTTTTTTACCTGTTAATGCTAAGAATACATTTTCTAATGTTGGTTCTAAATTCTCAACATTAACAATTTCCCCGCCTAAACTTAATGCAGTTTCTATTATTTTAGTAAGTAAATTGGCATTTTTTATAGTTGATATCTTATATTGATTTTCACTATAAGCGACTTTTTCTATACCGGTTATTTCTAATAGTTTGTCCTCAAAATTATCTATTTTTTCTTTAACAGTTATATTTAAAACCCTCTTATCTCCTATTAAATTTTTAAGCTCTTCACTAGTGCCTTCTGCAATTACATTTCCCTTATCAACGATTGCAATTCTATCACAAATATCATCTACCTCTTGCATATAGTGAGAAGTATAAATTATAGTTGCCCCTTCATCTCTTAACTTTAAGACTGATTTTAAAATATGATTTCTTGACTGTGGATCAATCCCTACGGTTGGCTCGTCCATAATAATAAGCTTTGGAGAATGTGCTATAGCGCAACCAATATTTAACCTTCTCTTCATACCACCGGAAAATTCAGATGCCTTTTTCTTTCTTACATCAGTTAACCCAACAAAATCTAAAACCTTATTAACTCGTGTTTTTAAATCCTTCCCTCTAAAACCATATAGTGAACAGAAAAACTCAATGTTTTCTTCTGCTGTTAAATCCCAATAAAGTGCAAAATCTTGAGGTACTATTCCTATATTTTCTTTAAACCTTCTTGTATTAGTTTCTTTTTCTTCATAAATTATTTCTCCTGAAGTTCTTTTTATTAATCCACATATCATTCCAATTAAAGTACTTTTACCTGCCCCATTTGGCCCTAATATTCCAAAAATTTCACCTTTATTTATCTCTAAATCAATATCATTTACAGCTATCATATCTCCATATTCTTTAGATATCTTTTTTATTTCAAGCATTTTCATAAATACTTACCTCCACCACTCTTTATATCTTTATTATATAAAAAAAGGTGATACCTCCATACTGAAGAATATCACCTTTCTTATATTACATTTGTCATATTTATAAATTTCCTTTTAGATAATTGACTGCAATAGCTGTTCTATGCTCTAAATCTGTTTTATCTAATATCATAGTTATATAATTTCTAATAGTACCTTCTGAGATAAATAACTTTTTACTTATCTCTTTATTGCTAAGGCCTTCACTTATTGCAATAATAATATCTTTTTCTCTTTCCGTAAAATCATATTTAGTAAATTGTGGTCCACCCTTGTTACCTTGAAATTTATTTAACACATTTTCATTCATCACAATAGTATTGTTATAAACAGAAGTAATACTTTGAACTATTTGATCCGGTGTGCTATTTTTTAAAATATACCCTTTAGCACCATACTCCATTGCTTCATTAATATAATCTTCTTCATCAAAGGTAGTCAAAATCAAACATTTTGTATCTGTTTTACTTGCGATTTCCTTTACTGCTTCAACACCTGACATCTTAGGCATTCTTATATCTAAAAGTGCTACATCTATTTCTTCTGTAGCGCAAATGCTTACAGCTTCTTCTCCATCTTCAGCAACAGCTACAATTTCAATATCGCCTTTTAACGGTAACAGTACTTTTAAACTTTCTCTTATTAAGCTATCATCATCACAAATCAATACTTTAATGCTCATTTTTTTCTCCCCTTATTTATAATCATATTTACTACAAATCCATTATCATTATAATATTCAACTCTACCGTTTATTTCTTCTAATCGTTCTTCTATTCCTCTTAACCCTAACCCCTTAGATAACTTTTCTACACCTCTGCCATTATCTCTTATTTCAACTCTATAAAACATATTAAATACTAATATGGATACAGTAATTTTTGTTGCATTAGAATACTTAGCTGCATTAGTTAATGCTTCTTTAATGTTATCTTCTATAATTCTAAGCTCCATTAATTTAATAGTTGAAGTATCTCCATCACATAAAAATGCTGTTTCTATTCCAGTAACATATTGAAATTTTAATACAAGTTCCTTTATATTCTCAATTCCTATAACTGATTGACCTGGCTTAACTTGTCTTAAAAAATCTCGTATTTCTTCCATCCCTTCCCTTAAATTATCCATTGCTGTAACTAAAGATTTTTTTGCTATTTCATCATTGTTTCCTATCATTTCTTTAGTGACTTCTAACTGCATAATAGAACTTGTTATTCTATGACCTAAGTGATCATGAAGTTTCTGCGCTATAAAATTACGTTCCTTTAATACTGTAATAATATTACTTTGATCTAAGTATTTCTCTAACTCATCAATCTTTTTTTCCATAACTATTTTACTGTTACTACTGTATTTATTTAATCTCTTATACTTTTCTTCCTCATTTAATTTATCCTTAATTTCATATAAATATAAATTAGTAATAATTATAATTATGCTTATAATTATTAACTCTTTAATACTAATATACTCTAAACTAGTAAGATACAATGTAAAAATTGATATGGCTACATTTGTATATAATTTAAGATTATCTTCAAATAAATCAAATAATAGTATAGTGAACAATAAAGCTGTATATGTATGTCCAATAAACATACTAAAAACAATCAGCACAAGCTCTATTAGTGTTATTATTTTATAATTTATTTTAATTATATTTTTGATAAGATGAATACAATCTATTAAAAGCATAAATAATATTGAATAAATAGTATATTCAGTGCTTGTCCACGACACTCCTGTTAATATAATAATTCCAATTGATATTAGAATTATAAATGCAGTTATTGACTTTTTCATATGAAACTCCTATTTTCCCATTATTATCATTATATTAACGCAAACTTGTCATTTATCTATTATTTTTAAATTCACTCCTCAATAAAGAATAGTACATTCTACCAACATATTGATTATCCATAAAAAAATAATCTCGTAAAGTACCTTCATAAAGGAAACCACATTTTTCGATAACACGTTGTGAAGGCTTATTTATTGTCTTTGTGCATATCTGTACCTTGTGCAGATTCATTCTTTCAAATCCATATTTAATTACTGCTTTTGTAGCTTCTGTTGCTAACCCTTTGCACTGAAAAGCAGAACCAATGCAATACTCAATTTCTGCAAAATGATTCTTACTATCAACAAGAAAATATGCAATTTGACCAATACATTCCTTTGTTACTTTATCAATAATTGCCCATCGATAATAGTCACTATTTTCATAGGAAGATATATATTTATCCAATAGCCCCCTTACTTCATCTTTTGTGTTATATGTTGGTTCTGAGTAAAGTGATTGGATTTTTTCATCAGCAACCCAATATTTCAACATTGCATCATCATCACTGTATTTAAAACGACGCATAATCAATCTTTCAGTTTCAATGACCTGTGTTCCCATATGTGTCAACATTATCTTTCTTCCTTTCAAATTCTTATTTTAGTTACCAACTTTCTAATCACTAAAATTACATATATCAACAAGTTTATGATTTATACATTTTATTATACATGCCTTTACTTTCCTGGTAAATAATAAAACTGTTTATCTAGGAGGGAGCTTTTGTATGAATAAATATTCTCCATAAGAAAAGATTAAATTAGTGATGGTCATATATTTTTTTATTTCAAATAACAAACATATAATGCCAAATTGTAATCTTTACCCACTGAAACACTTTCTACATATTTAAATCCTTGCGCTTCGTACAAGTTACATAACTTTCTTCCATTTACATTACAATCAAGTCTTATCTCATTAATTTTTTCTGCATATGCTTTTTCTTTTATAAAATCAATCATCTCTTTAGAAATTCCATTTCCTCTAGCTTCTTTTTTCACTGCTAACTTATGCAAATATAAAGATGAATTTTCTTCTACATTGGGCCAATACTTTAAATCTTTATTTGTTATCGCCATACATGCAACAGGTTTATTTTTATCAAAATAAATATAGAAATCATCAATTTTGTACTCTCTCGATAAAGCGACCCATTTTACACTTTCTAAACTCCAAAGATTTGAAATACCATTAGATTTCATCCATATAACTGCATCAAACAATATCTCTTCAACAGTGCTAATATCTGTATTTTTTGCCCTTCTAATCATTTTTACACCTTTTTTCTCAAATTCCTATTTAGCTGTAGTTTTTATCGCCACTGAAATTTTATATACATTAATCAATTGGTAATTTATACATTTAATTATATATCGCTTTAATTACTTGGTAAAAATCTCTTTATTTATGATCAAGTTCTCCACAACACAGTAAGTGTGGTTTTGTACTTCTGTCCTTCTGTGCATATTCTACATAATTTCATTCTTAAATATTATCCCAAGTACTAATTAATACTCTAGTTTTTATTTGAATTTTTTTTTGAGTACTTTACCCATGTATAGAATATAAGAATTATTCCTAAAACAAGACAGCAACCACTTATAGCTTCAATAAATCCCGAAAAAAATTGTTCATAAGCCTTTCTTCCCGGTTGCCATATAGCAGAATAAATTGCTGTAATAAATGATATTGATATGGCACATAAAGCTCCTATCAATGATTCATTTCTTTTCAGTTTTTGAATTTCATAAAGTAACGAGTTTATAGTTTTATTACTTTCTATCTCTACATTTTCTTGTTCAATATATTCTCCCTTTAATAATTCATTCATTGAAACCTCCAACACTTTACTTATCTCTTCAAATAATGAACTATCTGGTAGACACTTTCCACATTCCCATTTGGAAACTGCTTTATCAGTTACATTTAGATATTCTCCAAACTCTGCCTGTGTATAATTTTTCTTTTTTCTAGCCTCTGCTATGAAGCGTCCAATTTTTTGCGTATCCATAATCGCACCCCCTTTAAATAGTATTATAATTTCAAAGTCACTATATCTAAACCTACTACAGGTAGAATAGGTAGAGTAAATGTAGAATATGAATATTTTAGTAAAAACTCATTTATTTGTGGTATTATTCTCCATATCATAAGTTAAATATAATTCTATTCATAAGGTAACCTTATTAATATCTCAGTATATCTTCCAAGCTCGCTATCTATATGTATTTCTCCTTTTGACAAATCAATTATTCTTTTACAAATAGATAATCCTAATCCGTACCCTTCACCTTTTCTAGAACTATCTCCTTGATAAAACTTATGGAATGCCCTCTTTTTAGTTTCTTCATCCATTCCTAAGCCATAATCTTTTATTTTCACAAAAGCATACTCCGAGTTTCTATAGCAACAAATATCTATATTACTATTTTCTTTTGAAAATTTTATAGCATTATTTATTAGGTTTATCCACACCTGCATTAAATACTCTTCTTTTCCGTAATATGATATACTTGGTAGATTTAAATTGAATGATATATCTTTATTAGTCCATTGTTTCTCAAGCAATATAATGGTTTTTCTAATTTGTTCATCTAGAAAGAACTTTTTATTATCTTTAAAGTTATCTATATTGTCAAGTTTTGAAAGTGTTAGTATATTAGAAGATAATTCTGATAATCTGCTAGCTTCATCAGATATAATATCTAAATATTCTGTCCTTTCTTCTTCTGATAATTTTGTATTTTTAAGTATTGTCGCAAACCCAGCTATAGCTGCTATTGGCGTCTTAAATTCATGAGATACATTATTGATAAAATCCGTTTGCATATATTCTATATTCTTTAATTCTTTAGCCATAGAATTAAATTTTTCTACAAGCATACCTATCTCATCATTACTTTTAATATCAATATTTATATCAAAATTACCTGCAGATATTTCATTTGTAGCATCTGCTAACTTTTCAATTGGCTTTGTCATCTTTCTTATTACAAAACTTATTATAATTGAACAGATTAATATATTAATAAATAGTATCAATTTATTTAGTCTAGCAGCGAAAAATTCCAAATCTGAAAAATGCTTTAATTCTATTGTAATATAAGTATCCTGTATCTTTCCTACTGCCTTTGCACGAGTTTTTTTACTTAGTAAACATATAAATTTATTATTTTCACTCAACTTCTTTTTTTGAAATTTTGTCAGATTTAATTCATCTATATTTTTATTTACCGTTAAAATATATCCCAATTTTTCACAAGTATCTATTAAGCTATCTAATTTCTCTTCATAATTTTCCGCATTTTTTAATTCAGAAACAATTACTTCATATCTATTAGTTAATACTTCTTCTATCTTGTTATCTATATAAGGCAATAATATTAAAAATGATATTATATTTCCTACTATAATAGATATAATTAAAGCTAATATAAATTTGAATTTTATTGTATTTTTTAATTTTCTAGAACACTTAGTCATCTTTTCTTACCGCCTTATAACCAAGCCCTCTTACTGTTACTATTTCAAATTCATTGTAATTTGAAAACTTTTCTCTTAATCTTCTTATATGAACATTTACCGTTTGTTCATCACTTTTTACATCCATTCCCCATATATCATCCATCAATTGCATCCTGGTGAATATTTTGTTAGGATAGCTAAGGAGCTTGTATAACAAATAAAATTCTTTCTGTGGAAGTTCTATTTTTTCATTCCCTTTTGTAACTGTAAGCTTGTCATAGTCAAGCACAACATCTCCTATAGTTAATTTATGTTCATTATTTATATTTGCCCTTCTGAGTAATGCTTTCACCCTCATTAATAGCTCTTCTAAATCTATAGGCTTTACCATATAGTCATCACTGCCTAGTTTAAATCCTAATATTTTATCTTCTTTAGATTCTTTTGCTGTAACTATAAGGATTGGCAAATTAGTATATATTTCTCTTAATTCTTTTATAAGTTCAAATCCATCCATATTGGGCATCATGATATCACATATTACTAAATCTATCATATTATTATTTATTATATTCAATGCCTCAAGTCCATCTGTTGCATTATAAGTTTTATATCCATTGTGAGTTAAATATACATCAATTAATTTTCTTAGTTTATTGTTATCTTCAACTATTAATATCTTTACCACTCTACCACTCCTAAATTATATATAATAGGATTTTACTATATTTTATATCTAATATTAAGAGGCTACCTTAATTTATAACTTAAGATAGCCTTTATAATTACTTTCTATTCACTTCTAAGTGCTTCTACTGGATTTTTTCTAGCTGCCATTTTTGATGGTATCCATCCACCTATCATTGTAAGTGTAAGATTTATTAATAATAGTGCTACTGCATGTACTGGATTTAGCTTTGCTATTGACTCTAAATCTGTCATTTTGTATAAAATATTATTTATTGGTATAGTAAGTAACCATGCAATTGATATACCTAATATTCCTGAGCTAGCTCCTATTATAAATGTTTCAGCGTTAAATACTCTAGTAATATCTTTTTTTCTAGCTCCTAACGCTCTTAATATACCTATTTCTTTAGTTCTCTCTAATACTGAAATATAAGTTATAATACCAACCATTATTAAAGATACAACTAGTGATGTAGCAGCAAATGCAACTAAAACTATAGTTATTCCATCCATAATACCACCAGTCATATCTGATATTGTCTTCGATAAATCAGTATATACTATTTTATCCTCTGAAGACTTATCTTCATTATAATCATCTAAATATGATATAACTTGATCTTTTTCTTCAAAACTAGTTGGATATAACATAATTGCATATGGAGTTGCATCCCCTCCAAAATGTGCTACTAAATTATTTTTAGTTTCTTCATCAACAGATTCTCTTGTTATTACATTATAGTCTGCATCTTTTTGAGCTTTTACTATATCAGATTCTTTAGCCCTTTCTATAACTAATTCAGTTAAATCATCACTATATGCTATTCCTTCATTAATCAAAGACATACCTACATCATCTTTAATACGTACTATACCACTTAAAGTTAATGTAACTGTATCATTTGAGTTATACATTTTTTCATAATCACTTGAAGGCATATATGTATTAAATTGTGTTTTTTCATAGTAATCATTGTTTGATATTAACTTGAATTCCATACCTACTAAGTCTTTAAATTTAATACTCTCTATATCTGTTGTATCTATTCCAAGATTTTTCATAGCATTTACATCTACTCTATTATCAGAATCTACTATAAGTACTAAATCAGTTTCTGATTTAGGATATTCTCCTTCTAATAGATCATAATTTTTTTCTATAAAAGATGCACTATCACCTTTTATAGAGCTTGGATAAGAAGCTAACCCTGATGACATTTGGCTATGTTGTGATGAATTACTATTGCTTTTATCATCAGCACTAAATGTTATCGGCTTTATCTCGTCACCAACTTTTCTTAAAAGATTCATAGATGCTATTCTTGTGTAACCTATGCTATCAACGATTTCAGGGTCAATATTTTTGATATATTCTATATAATCATCTGATATGTTATTTGTATGTGTTATCATATCCTCACTTGAATCATATAGATAAACTTCATCTGAATCAACCTTTTCAGATGATCCACTAAGTTTTTTCTTCATTTCTTCTCTTCTAGATTCAATAGCCTCCTTACTTATTTCTTGAGCTTGTCTAGAAATAGTAATTGGATATTCTGATAGTGTATCTTCCTGCGTTTCTGCTATCTTTTTATCAAATCCATTTGATAAACTAAGTATAACAGCAATTCCTATAATACCAATGCTTGATGCAAGGGCTGTTAAAAAAGTTCTTCCTTTTTTAGTTTTAATATTCATTGCAGATAATTTTAAAGCTGTGAAAAAACTCATACTAGTTTTCTTTAATGAATATTCCTCTTTTTTTGTTTCACTTTTTAGTGGATTTGAATCTGATACTATATTTCCATCCCTAAACTCTACAATTCTATCTGCATAATCTTCAGCTAATTCTGGATTATGCGTAACCATTATAACTAACTTCTCTTTTGATATTTCTTTTATCAATTCCATTATTTGTACACTAGTTTTTGTATCTAGTGCACCAGTAGGTTCATCTGCAAGAATTATCTCTGGATCATTTGCCAAAGCTCTTGCTATTGCAACTCTTTGCATCTGACCACCTGATAGTTGATTAGGCTTTTTATGTATATGATTTTTTAAACCTACTCTTTCAAGAGCTTCAAGGGCCTTTTGTCTTTTTATTTTAGATGATATTCCACTTAAAGTCATCCCCATTTCAACATTTGATACTATATCTAAATGTCCTATTAAATTATAGCTTTGGAATATAAATCCTACACTATTATTTCTGTATGAATCCCATTCGGAATCTGAAAATTCCTTTGTTGATTTTCCATTAATTATTAAATCACCAGAATCATACTTGTCCAGTCCACCAATAACATTTAAGCATGTTGTTTTTCCTGATCCACTTGGTCCTAATATAGCTACAAATTCATTTTCTCTAAAATTTAAAGATACTCCATCTAATGCTACTTGTGTAAAATCACCTGTAGTGTAGCTTTTTTTAACATTTTTTAACGTAAGCATGCATATACCTCCTCTAACATTTATAAATATACACATGCTACATTAACTGAACATTAACTTTTTCATCAAAACTATGTTGCTTATCTAGTTAATGATGAAATCACTTTTTTATATGCTTTAGGCAATGCTTTCTTTATGATTTTATCACTAATGTTAATAGAATTTTTAGAAAGTCTATTATCAAATTCATTCCACATTGCTGGGTAAACATATACTTCTTCTAATAAATTTCCATGCTCAATATAAAATTTATTATTTTTACTTATTAATTTTATATTAGTATCTAGTTCAACAAGTTCTTTTAAAGGTTTAATGAGCTCTTTTTGCTTTGTAAATGTTAAAGGTAAAGATAATTCATTGTTCATAGCCCAATTTAATAAATCAAGTGCAGCAAATCTATCCAGATTATCTTGAATTCTTTGATTCCAATAATGTTTTAAGCAATCATGACATGCTGTATCACAATTATTTTTACAACTTATTAATGTTTCCTTTGTTAATTCAAATAACTCTATGCTTCTATTAGCAAGAGAAGAACTATAACCAGCTCCACTGGAAAGACTATCAAAAATGAAGATATCTATAAATGTTTTATTTTCATCATATCTCATTCTATAACCGCTCTTTATATCCTTAAAGTCTATATCTAACAATCTACCAGCAGATAAGATTAAAGCTTCTGAAAGTGTTTGTGCTGCAGATTTAATCCATAAACCATCAAAACTAATATTAATTTTATCTGGATCTAATGCTATTTCATAAACAACCATATCAGTTAAAAATTGATGACCTAAAAAAACATTTTCTATTACATTATCAGAATGATAGCATCTCTGTTTATTATTTGGATGTTTAAATGGTTTACCTATGCCTTTTAATTTATTTATATCATCACCTGGAATTGCAGCCCCACAATCTTTACAAACCGTGAAACCTTTTGACTGTGGTCCTTTATTTAAAATAATTAATGGTTGATCCGAACGATTAGCAAATCTAATGTTAAATAAACCGTCACATGTTTTCATATCATCATCATTAGGAGTAGCAGAATAACAAGGTTCTTCTGCATAAGATACTTCATTTTCAGCTTGTGATTCTTTTATGGAAGCACCATCTTGTGGTGAAAATCCCCATGGCTTAACTAAAACATGAGATTTTACATCTGACTTTCCACAAAATGGACATTTGTTTTCAGAAGGCTCCTTTAATCCAAACCAATTACAAGAAGCATTATTACAATAAAACAGAGATCTACAGTAATCTTTACTATTAAAATAATGCCTAGCTGGAGTGTAACTATTTTTAGTAGAAAACTTTGAGTGGAAATTATAAATACCACCAGATTTATAAGTTTTCTTATCAACAACAATGATACGTCCAGGTGCATATTCAGTAATTGCTCTATCTAGTGATTGTTCAGGTTTTTGTTCTATTTTACTACCAGTATAGTCCTCAATATAGAAGCCCACTACATCTCTTGGAAAAGAATATGTTGGGAAAACCCCTTCCTCTAACATAACATCTAAAACAGATTTGTCTTTCCCAGTAGAATTCTTATAGTTTTCAGGAAAATCACTAACTTTTAATCTAATAGTTTCTAAATCTTTAACAAATACACTTATATAATTATTAAATACATAATCCATTTTACTTGGTACTAATTGAGTTATATCCTTGTCTGTTAATTTTCTGTTATTGAGGAAATCTACAAACTGTTCATAGTAGCTATCAAAAAATGTATTTATACTTAAATTATTAATATCTTCTGAATTATTCATAATGAACTCTGCAAAATCTACAACATGTAGATGGCGATTTATTAATTTTTCATTTTTTATATCAATCCAAGGTAAGCTGGGAGATCCTGATATTATTTTTTCAGGATTATTAAAATAATAATTATCATGTGGACCATTATCAGTATAAGTGACAATAGTAGATATTGCAGCACTTCGTCTACCAGCTCTACCAGCCCTTTGTTGGTAATTTTCACGCATTGGAGGAACATTTCTAAGTCCCACAGCTGTTAATGAGCCAATATCTATACCTACTTCCATAGTAGTAGTACAACTCAATACATCTACTGGTTTTACATTACCTATATATATATCTTGAAATTTCATTTCATAGTCTTCAGTAGTAGACCACATCTTTTCTTTTTGGTCTTTATGTGAAAGTTGAGCTGTATGTTCTTCAGTATTAATTCTTGTCATTAAAACACTTTTATCACCATGAAGTGCTTTAATTACTGGAACTCTCCAAAAATTAACACCTTCAAAATCATCAGAATTCATTAATTTAGGTGTCGAATTACAACAAATAGCACATTTATCATATAGCTTGAAAGGAAATATACGCCCACATTTATTACATTTATACCATTCGTGTTTTTCTTCATATTTTAATTGAATTTGTGATAAATTTAAGTATGATGAATTATTTTTATTACCATTAGCTAAAAATATTTCCAAATTTTCCGAAATAACTTTTATATTATCATCAGTAAATCCGTTATTTTTTAATAGTTTAATATATTTATCTGGGAGTTTTAGTGGAAGTTGAACACCAAAACGGTCAAAACCAGTAATATTTTTCCTAATATCATCTTCAATATCGTTGCCTAAAGCATAAGAGTCAGTAAGAATTTCATTGCACCATGCTGCAAAGAAAACTTTAAAATCTGATATACTCATATTAACATTATTTTCATTAAAACTATCTTCAACATCATCTAAGTCATCGTCATCACTAGGTTCTAACCAACATAATCCTATATCTGTTAATGATCTAAAGTTACTGCAAAGTTGTTTTAATAATTGTTCCTTATATAATCCTGGAACATGAGTAAATTTGCTTTTTTTATTATCATAATCTATATTTCCATTAGTTCTTTTATAGAGTTTCTCCATTTTTTCAAGGGCTTTTCTTAAATCATCTTCGTCTTTACCATAAAAAAATCTTAAATTATTTTCATAAGCTATTTTTAAAAATACTATATATAATAAATCCATAGATGCTTGTTTATTATTCTTTTTAGCCCATGATTGTAATTCACTTGCAGCAACAGACAACGCTTTCTTCATAGCATCTTCATCAGCAGCACGAGTTAAGTCTTTTGCAAGCGTTGCAGCCCGTTGACGACTATCTGAAAATAGAAGGACTTTCCTTCCAGCATTAGGAGTTTGTTTTATTTGACTTTCATCAAACATAGTTGGTGGTTGAATATATAATTGTTCTGATACTAAATTAAAAAATGGTTCATTACCCTTAGTAGAAAAATCTGTTACTTTTAATTTGTGCTTTTTACATTTAGGACAAGAGTTAAATGTATACAATGTTGGATTTTCTTTATTTTCTTCCTCATTATAAGCAACTTGAAGATAGTTTAGTTCATTAGCATGAGAATCGTCATAAAAAATCTTCCCAGTGATACTATTTATCCAACAAATTTTAATTTTCTTTTTTCTGTTAATGTCTTTGATATCGTTATTTTGAACGATATAAAAATGAACTTCTTTATAGAATTCATCCGTTAACTCACTTTTTTGATTCCATACAAATTTATCTCCAACTTCTGAAGTATCTAGATATCCTCTAAAGAATAATGCACCACATGTTCTATCATTTAGTAGTTCATAAATCTTACCGCCACATTTACAAGTAGATTTACTCGAATTAATATATACTTTACCAATGTTTAAATTGTTAGTAGGATGTTTCTCACTACAATTTGGATTACTACAAGCATATATACCAGAAAGGCCTCGAAACATAAGATGCAATCTAGAAGGAAAAAGCACTTCCTCTTTATCTTTTGCTAAAGGTGCTATTGCAAGAAAGGCACTAGTAGCTTTTTTTGCTGATCTCTTATCATCATTAGGAAATGCTATGTAAGCTAAGTTATCGAATTGCGTTGCATTGCCTCGACACTTTTCCATGATTCTAATCATTGGTAACGAAGACTTTAGCTGATCATAAAGCCAACTTTGAACTGCATTGTTATCACTAAAATCACAAGTGTTTAAATTATAGCCGGCACAACATGAAAATTCTTTTATTGCCTCAATTTGTTCATGTGAGAGTCCTTTTCCTGTTTTAGTTTGCAATGAGCTAATATCAAAGTCTTTAAAATTAGAAGCACTAATATCATTGGCATTTTCATATTGTAATTTTTCCTTTTCTCCAGTTAATAAAATAAAATTGTTGTTTGTATATTCATTAGCACTTAAATTATTAGCAAATTCTAATATTTCTTTTTCACTATTTTCTGGAATAGAAGCACTGGTCATGATGAAACGTATTTTAGAGCGATCTATATCTAACTTATGCATCAGTCTTCTTATTAATAGAGCAACTTCTCCACCAGAACACCCGCGATACATGTGAGCTTCATCAATTATAAATAATAGTTTATTATCAGGCGATAAATTTAACCATTTCTTTGTTTTATTCCATATATCTGCTTCTGTAGATCGAATAAGCATAAATTCTAACATAGAGTAATTGGTAATTAAGATATCAGGGCAACATTTTTGCATTTCTTGCCTAGTAATTAACTCTGTATCATATTTATCAGTAATATGATTTCCACACCTAAGGTTATCAACAAAGGATTCTAAATTAATTTTAGATGGATATTTACCTAACTTAATTAATTCCTTTTTTATATTATCTTTTAAATCTGGATTATTGAGTTTTAATTCCTTTGTTAAAGTATCTGCTAATTCAATATCTCTTTTTTCATTTTGTTCACCAGCATAGGGCGTACGACCAGTATACATACCAAATTTTGGAACACGCTCGCATTCAGTCAATTTTTTAAACATATTATGAAACTTTTTATTATCGTCCCCAATCATTTTTCTAAGTCTTCCAAGCTGATCAGAAACTAAGGCATTCATTGGATAAAGCATGAGAGCTCGTACACCTTCTTGCTGCCAAGTAGATTTATTATTAATAGCTTCTGAAACAATACTACTTACCATTGGCCACATAAAACACTCTGTTTTCCCTGAACCAGTCCCCGTAGCAATAAATAAGTCTTTATTATCACAAAATCCTTCTAATGCAGCTATTTGATGTTTATATGGTGAGCTAAATACACCTATATCAATTTTTATCATTTCTAATAAAACATCTTTTATTTCTGGTGTAATATAGGGACTATTTTTTATGCCGCCTTCTATTTTTAAATATGCTGGATTTCCTTCAATATAAGGTTCTTGAAATAAAATTCCTGGTTTACTTAATTCTTCATTACAAGCTTCCAGTAAGTCTTCATTTTTTCCGAGGTATATTGTTTTAATATAGTTAATCATTTTATTTTTTAAAGCTTCATGTGTACTTTCAATAGTATATTTATCCATAATACTCCTCCATAATTATATTTAAACCTTCAAGGATAGTTTTTATATATGGCCATATATCTGAAGTAAATAACCAACAGAATTCATCATCTATACTTTTACATGGCCATCCTAGAGTATATAAGGAGATTTCTTCACTTAAAGGTAGTTTCGCTTTAAGATGAATCATTATATAATCTCCATGAAATTCATAATAGGCTTTAATTGGATTCTTGTATATTGCACGAAGTCCATACATAATTTTAGTAGGTATTCTTTCGTGAACACTTAATTCGTCTATTCTATAAATAAATGTAGATGAGTTATGCTCCTTTTTTATATAGTAATTATAATTATAAGTATAATCATATACTTTTTCTCTTAGTAAAGTATATTTTTCTGATATCAAAGAAGGTTTATCCTCCCAACAATTATACATATTTGATGATTGTTTATGAGGATTAAAAAACTCGTATCCTTCAATAACATTTTTTTCAGTATATCTTAATGAATTAAGATAATTATTAGTAAAGTTAATTATATTTTCATTATTATTAATTTCTACCACATTATTATCTTTTACAATCCATGTTAAACCAGACATTTTTCCATTTGCAAAATCTAAAGGATATCCATATAATCTAGAGATACCATCAATCATTTGATTTAAGTAAGGCTCTTGAGTAGCTACATTGGTAGAAAATCCCACATTAATCAAATTGCCACTTTGAAGTAACCTTGTCCTAATAATTTCAATTGGATTGCACTTGGAATTAGGATAAAACCATTGTTTAGCATCAGAATATAGTAATAAATATTCATTAAGTAAATTCGATGATTTATTATATAGATATCGTTTACTAACACCAATAGTATCTTTATCAAAAGGGCTCTCTGAGTCAAATGTACATGCTAACATAAGTAAAGAAATTGCTGAATATATAATCCGACCTCTATATTGATATACTGGTTCACTTTCATATGTTAAAATTTTCAAATCTTTACTAACTGACGATAATAAATCTATGTTATTCATTCATCAAACCATCCTTTAATGAATTTATATAATCTTTGATAATAAGATTATTAAAATCTATAGAAATATTTTTCATACTTAAAACTTTAGAAAGTGTTACTAAGGATTTATTTGATAATGTTATATCATTACCAAAGTTTCTTTTTATAACTTTATAAACATCAGATAATTTATCAGCTGAATACTCATTACGTATTTTATTATAATCAAACTTATATTTATATAAGGTGTTATCTGTTGGGACTTCAAGATAATTACTTGTATTTATAAATAAAGAATAATTTGAAACTATATTCTGTATATACTTAATATCTACAGAGTTATTAACAGTAAATATAAAAAGCTTATTTTTACAATGTTTTGTTAAAATACTATAAGCATTAATGTTTAAGCTATCTAAAACACCTTCAATAAGTAATACTTTTGAGTTAATTGAATTTATACGATCTATAAGTTGATTAAGATTGTTGTAATTACTTGGAAAATACAATTTTGAACTAGGTTTCCCATCAATTACATATGAAATAGCATCAGATAACTCATCAGCAGAATCATTAACAATCAAGCTAGTATTTGTTGCAATAGAAGCAATAATTATATCTGCTAAAGGATAATTGTAATCATTAGATACTCCCATTATTCTTAGATTATCTGCAAGGTCATCTACTAAATCATCGATATCATTTCTAACTTCTAGATTAACCATCGTATCAATATCCTCTATTAAACATAAATCACTTTGAACTGAAGATATTTCAATATTATTTGATGTAGGAATTATGCTTTCAATTATTCCAGTCATAGCAACAGAATGAACTATATTATCTTTAAATAGCTTTAATTCATTATCTATATCCTTTTCTATTTTATTTTTTTTTTGATTTAAGTTCATTATGTTCTAAAGTTAATTTCTTTATAGAATCTTCAAGTTTGGATGAATGAGTTTTACACCTTTTTAGTTTATCATTGTTAATAACTATTTCTTCTTTTATCTTATTAAGTAATAGAGTATGTTCGTCTATTTCTTTTTCAATAGTATACCTTTCTGAATCTTTTTCTTTTAGCCATATTTTTTTAGCTGCTTCAGTACATTTTTCAAAGATATTTTCTTGTGATAAGAGCCATTCTTTAATAAGAATATCCATATCATTATCCTGTAAAAAATCATCTTTAAAACTAGCTGTCAATTTTTTGATTGTAAATGATAAATCTTCTGGTGAAATGAATGAAGAAGAAAGAAAATCATTCATTTCCTCATTTTCTATACAGAGATCCTTAAAGGTATTTATAAATTTCTTTATTTCTGACATAGTTAATTGAAAAATATCTTTTTTTTCTTTTAATCTTTTTTTTATATATACTATGGCATATTCACTTAAATCCCTTAAATAAAAACGTTCATTTGATTTATTAAGTTGTAGATATTTATAGAAAAATCTATTAGGTATATCATACCTTTCTATAAAATGATCTATGTTGAGAATATCATTTTCATTTATTATATGAACATTAAAATAATGTGTAGTATGCGCCATATCATTACATTCTTTATTTATTGAAAATATATGTTCTTTTTGTAAGAAATTGTTTATATTGCATTCTAATGTAATATATTGAGAATTGTTTTTTCCAACAACTAATAAAAAATTATTAGTAATTTCATGTGGAATAGAGATACCTTTATACAAAAAATCTCTTATTTTAGATTCATTTTCTTTTAGAGAACCTAAGAATAGATTATTTAGAAAAATTATTTCAATTGGTGAGTATATACACTCTTTTGAATAAGATTTTGTAATATCATTCTCATAAGAATCCCATTCTCTACATTCTGCTTTTCCAGTCCAAGTAGCTACTCCGCCTATTATAAATGGATTATATTTATTAGAATATTCATCATATCTTGAACTATATTCTGCTATATAGAATTCAGACTTATCTATATTTAGATCTGCAATTCTGTAAAATTGACATATTTCATTTTTAGGATTTTTAAGATTTAAACATAATGAATATCTTTTGTTATTCATGTAACCCCTCCTTAAATTCTTGTTTAATAATATACCATGTACCTATTGGAATTTTACCTTCATCAGAATATCTTTTAATTAAGTAATAACACATAGGATAATTGGATAATAAAATTAATATTTTTTTTATTTCTATTGGTATTGATATTTTAACAGTATGCGAAGTAAGTAATAACTTATGATATAAATCTGAATCTATAATCTTTTTAGATATAATTTTATTAACAAAGCAAATTTTTCCAATCAACTTATAGGAATTAAAGAAAAGAAGTTCATCATTTAATTGTATGTTTGATATTCTTAATTCCTTATCGTTTAATAATTCATATTTCCTATAAAGATAATTAGTTTTATGATATATGTTCAATTTATTATTTGATTTAGCAATCAAATCAACGTACTTTTTTGATAGAGTATATTCAGTATTAATATTAATTATATTATTAGTATTATCTATATCATAAAGTATGCAGTTAAGCTTGCCATATATTAATTCTTGATGTATATTTGAAAAAATAACTTCGTTACCAATATACTTTCTATCTACAGATAAGAATTTATTTGAGTTAGGATAAACTTTAATCTTAAAACAATTATCCCCAAATGAAGGAATAAACAATTCAGTTACTTTATCTTCAATATATGAATATATCTTTGGCACATCATTACCAGTTTTCACAGTGCAAATTAAATCTTTATTACTATGAATTAAATTAAAATTACTATCTTTCTGCACCACTGGTGGCCATAAAGGAATTATCTCTGGTTTACAATATAATAAACCTATTTTGAAGTTTAGAAGTAGATATTCTGCTATTCTCTTAAATTCAATATCATCATAAGGTGTAATTTGAATTGTGTAGACGTTATAGTTTAAATTATTAATAGGTAACGAACCAATATATTCTTTTTTCATACCTGGTGGAATATTAATGAGATTATTTTTTGATACCATATAATATTTTTTTTCAGTATAAATTGAATCATTTCTATGAATTTTCTTTCCACCACTTTCTCCATATGAAAATATTGCATTATCTTTATAGAAACCTTCAGAGTACTGTGACCAGTATTTAAGTATTTCTTCATTATATTTTGAAGTAGAAAAATCAATTATAAAGTTCGAGTTATTTTTGGGTATAAAATTAATAGGAAGTAAAGTTGATGCATCATTTAAAAATCTATTAATTGCAAATTTTTGTTGTTTATTTTCATAATATTTATCTGTATCTTTTATTGTAATATATAATTTCTCTTCAATGAGTTTATCTAGAAGATTATCCTTTAAAACAGGAAAAGAAATATATAATTCAAATGAACTATTAGATCTTTTAATGTATAATGGTAGTCCTATCCTCTCATATAGATAAGTTTTTACAAATCCATCAACTCTCTTCTCACATTCTGGAGAGATTTCAGTTTTTTTATAGTGTTTAAAATGCGGAAGTTGTTTCATACCAGAAACAAAGCGTACTTTCTCACCACATTCAGGACATATAAACAATTTTAATCCGTCAATCTTGTTTACTTCTGAAGCATCAATTTCTTTTTGCTTTCCAGTTGCATAATTGTGAATAGCTTTTCTCATAAAATCACCATACTATTATTGGATATTTTGCTATTATATTTCTTAATAATATAATTTTACATATATCTAAATTGTTATTCAACATTAAGATAACTCAATATATTGTTATCTTCTATCCGATATATTCCTCTAAATAATTTCTCTTACATATTTATAAGTAACATGAATATAATTGCTTTAGTAAACTTTCGTAGTCTAAGATTTTTTATACTATTCTTATTGATTTTTTTCTCAATATTAAAATTTCATATTATAGAGAAGTTTATATTAGATATTTTAATAGTTTCTTGTATTTCCTCTCCCTTCTATGTCTATATTTTCACATAAAGGTTATAATATAACATTGAGTAGTGAAATATTATGTGACGAAACATTTAAAATAAATCATGCAAGATTGTTTATCTAACTTTTATATTCCTAAATAATTTTTTCTAATTTTATCTTTGCATTCTTCACCAACTTTATCGAATATATCTAGTAATTCACTATACGTATTATCATCCATACCAATTTTATTCCATAAATTTTCTCCAATTAATACATTATTATCACAATCCATATCAAATAGTTTATAAGGTATAGAATGAATAGACTTATAAGACTTGTCTTCTCCTGCTGGATTGTAAGGTAGAGCAAAATATGCTTGTGCATTTTTCTCAGATGTCATTAACCTTAATATGTCTTTTTTTGCAGCTTCCGTCTGATCTAAATTAGGTTTTACAGTTTTTAATGAATAATATTCTTCTGTTCCATCTTTACGTTTTATATATAAGTCAAATAGTACATTTACATCTTGATATCTATCAGTATCTAATTTTCTTAGAAACTCTAACTCTTCACTTATTGTCTTTAATTTTATACTATTTTTAGATTTAGTTTTTAAATTTTTCTTTCTTTGATTTTCTAATATATTATCTATTCTCTCTAATTGCCAAGAGTTTAATCTTATTATTTTTTGATATTGGTTTATAGCAATAGCACCAGATCCTTCAGCTATAATTCTAGCTATCTGCTCAAAAATACCTTGTCCTAAAGAAGTTACAAATGAACGTTCAAACTTAGAGCCTTTCCATACTTCTATTGGTACTAATCTATATCCGAATGGATTTTTTCTTTTTATTTCATCTTCATTAAATGGTTCATAAATTGTTCTCTTTTCAATAATTCGATTCATTACTTCTCTTAAATGTTCCTCAATCTTGCTTTTTGTTTCAATATTCATATATTTCTCCCATCCCCATTGCTAAATATAATTATATTATACATTAAAATTACCCAATTAAGATAATAAGTAGAAGATTATCCCTTCTACTTATATAATATTTCTATTAATTTACGTCCTAATATTTCAGCTAATTTTACAGGAACTGCATTTCCTATTTGAGTATATTGATCACTTATACTCCCATTTATCTTATAATCACTAGGAAATCCTTGTATTGCTAAGTATTCTTCTATACTTAATGGCCTATCTTCATATGGATGACCTATATTTGTACTCTTTTGTATAGGAGAGGTTAATAGTGTAGGACTAGGTTCATCAGCTTTTATTCTTCTAAAATACCCGGTTTTACCACCACCAGATTTATATGCTCCTCCCATAGCTTTTTCTATTATAGATTCATCTAAATCTCTCCAATTACCTCCACCCAAAGGTATTAATTTCATATATTTTAATCGTTCTTCTGAATACTTTACATAATTGTGCTTTATATTTCCTAAATTTTTTATTACATCACCTACTGTATTAAATGGATTTCCAGTACCATTTCCATGAGTTACTTCTGGAAATATATATGTTTTATTTAGATCTTTACGTATTCCTACAAAAATCACTCTTTCTCTTTTTTGCGGAATACCATACTCGGCTGAATTTACCACTTTATATTTTACATCATAATCCCTAACTTGACTTAGTAAATATTTTAGTGCGCTTCCCTTCTCTTCGTCTTCATGTAGTGGTGGAAACTCTTTACCTCTCTCATTTAAAGGTCTATGCTTTAATGGTGCAGAAAGTAACCCTTTTACGTTTTCTAGTAAAAACGCCTTAGGTTGAACTTCTTCGATTAAATCGATAAATTTTAACATTGCTTTTCCTCTTTCATCCGAAAAAGCTTTCCTCTTTCCCGCTGTACTAAAACTTTGACATGGACTTCCACCAAAAATTAAATCTATCTCATCAGTATCTTTTAACTTAGCATCTTGATAAATTTTTTCTTTAGAATAATCCATAATATCTCCATTTACTACATTAAATGTAGGATTATTTTGTTTTAGTGTTTTGCAGTATTTTTCTTCTAATTCTACACTTAATTTTACATCAAAGCCTGCTTCATGTATTCCAATATCTAATCCACCAGCTCCTGCAAAAAAAGAAATTGCAATTTTACTCATTTTTACACCTCTTGTTATTTCACGTCTTTGTAATTATATCATTTTTCTTATTATCGGTCCATAATTTTTGTTATGAATTATTTTATAAACTATAATAATTTACCTTGTTAGATAAAGATTTATTTCTTGCCCATATCCATTATGTAGTTACCCACTAGAAGCTCTACTATATATACTATTTAGTTTATATAGTATACTTTTACCATCACAAAGCATTTTAAACTCCTATCAATCTATCCTGATATTTTTAGTATTAAACTAAGCAATGTATAAATATGTTAATATCTTTCTCTATTTACTGTATAAGAATAATATATACAACAAGTAAATTATTGCATTCATTTCCACTATGTTTTGTTGTTATCTTAAACATCATTGAATTTTACTTCTCTTATTCTCTTATGTGATTTGCAATTGTTTCTCATTTAATCCAACTATAATTCATAATATCCATCAGACTAATACTGCCAATTCTAAAATTCATATTCCGAATTTAATACCTATAAAATATCTCATAAATTGAGATATACCAAGTTTAGGTTATATACTTACTAGCATATCTACATTATCTTTACATGCATTTGCTTCTATTATTTCTACTCCTTTATATTCACATAGCTTTCTTAATAACTTTCCTATATCCGCTTTTTCTTTCGATATATTATTCGTCTTATATACGTTGATCGAAATACTGTATGATATTTACAATTTCATTTACTGTGTTATTAATTACTGTTATCCATATGAATAGCATCCTCTGTAATTATAATTATAGTCAGCAACCCTACTATTATTTTATATTGAAAGTTTTCTTTTTTCTACTCATTGCTAAAAGCTATTTTAAATCAAAAATATACCCTATGATATTCATAATATAAATAGAGCCACCGCAATATTAAATAAAAATTTCTTTTGCAATGGCTCTTGAATTTATATCTCTATCTATTATATTTAAGTGTTATTATATTAATTTATGACTTCCTTATCTATATATTTTCTAAATTCTCTTAATAATGAAACACCTATTATAAAATTAGATGAAAAAAGAGCTGTTGCACAATAGATTAACCTTGTGCTTCAGACTCCTTTTCTTATGACCTTTGTTATATAAAAATCTATTCTGGTAACCCTAACCTTTTAATAGATAATAAGCATCTATAAATATCATTAAATGCCTCATACTCTTGTTTTAAGGTACTACTTAATATTTGTTGTGTATCTAGGGTGCCATATAATACACCTTCTGTAATTTCGATTTTTATATCTTCTACTTTATTACTTGAAAATATCATCAATTCTTCAATTCTTTCAGTACTAACATTTGCTAATAATTGTTCTAAAATTTCTTTTTTACTCATATCTACAGTTCCCCTTATACTATTTATAATAATAAACTAAAAAGTTCCCATAATAGTATTATATCATATTTTTACATAATTTTATTATTTTTTACAAAAAATTATTAATATTTTATTTTGAACTGCATTTTTTTTATGATTCAGATTAAGTTTTAAGCTATTTTCTATATGATTTATAATAAAATTAAACAACAATTTCCCTATCATAGAAAATCATTGTTTTGATAATTAATAATTTAAAAATTCTAACTCGTCAATTATTTTAATACTTTGTCCCTTTTCTTTAAGATCAACAGCTTTTCTAAGCTTATTACTCATTTCATTTCTTCTTAAATTTTCTATATCCTTTATATTTGTAACAAGAATAGTAGTTTTTTTAGTTACAGAAGTTCCTACTGTCCCTCCTAACCTTCTTACTAAAATCATTGCATCAGATCTATCCATACTTGATAATTTACCAGTAAAAACAACTACCTCATTTTCAAAAGCCCCTGGCTTAAAGTTATCTAGAATATTTCTGCAACTTCTCACTTCTTCTCTGCAAGAAGTTCTATAAACTCTTCCCTTAGTAGAAGAAGGCGTATATCCTGAATTATTAACAGTACCTATCGTAACACCTAGTAATCTTGATATTTCATTAATATCTTTTATCTCTAATTCATTACTAATATTTAATAATATATTGCTACAAGCCAGTGCATCATCTAAAGCATCATGGTGCTTAAATTCATATCCTAAAAAGTTATTTACTGTATTTAATTTTGCATTATCAAGATCTCTATAGAAGTTTCTAGCAAGCTTCATTGTACAAATATAATTGAACTCCGGAGCTTCTATTCCATATAGATCTAATGTATTTCTAAGTACAGAAATATCAAAAGAAGCATTGTGAGCTACTACTAAGTTATTATTAAAGTGATGCTTAACTTTATCCCACACTTTATCGAATTCTAATTCATTTTCAACCATAGCAGGTCTTATACCATGTATACCAATATTTATTGGCATAAACCTCATTTCCTTTGGTCTTATTAAATGATGTATTTTTTCAACGACATTTCCGTTCTTTACAACTATAATACCTATAGAACATGGACTATTTCTTTTTTCATTTGCTGTTTCAAAATCTATTGCGATAAAATTCATTTATTTTCTCCTATAATTCCTTAATGTTTAATTTCCTAATTAGTACTATCAAAGTTTTTCAGAAATATTATATCATTATTCTTTTTAATATTATATCTATTAACTTCACTTTCTTCCGCTTTTGTCTGTGTAACTTAATTTTCATAAATGTACGTGACGTAAATAAAAAAATAGAAGCTATTGTAACAGCTCCTACTCTATTATTTATTTTCTATAAATTCTTCACATACAACTCAATAGAATTGACTATTTTAACCTTCATTAGCTTATTACTACTGTTGCTATTTATATATCCATTATCTATCATAAATTTAACCTTACTTCTAGATAAATTCAAATTATCACTAAGAAACTTGTCCATCCTTATTTCTAATGGAAATTTAGTAGTAATAGTTATTATTGAATCTGCATTAATAAAACCTTCTTCTATAATATATTTATTAACCTTATATGAAATATTCTCTAATATTACTTCAGCTTTATTTTTTCTATATATCCCTATATCAAAACTATACATTTTAACTAGGTCTTTATCATTAGAAAGAAAACTTTTATACTCTTCCTTATCTATTTCTCTAGGATTTACTCTTTCATAAATAGCCATATTCCATGTAGACTTACATTTCTCACATTGGTATATAAGCCATACATCAATATTATTCTTATTTGCATTTACTCTAAACTTTTCTGTATTTATAAATGAAGTCTTACATTTACATTTAGGACAACTTCTTTTTACTACTGGCAAATTATTCGGTACCAGCTCCCATCTATATCTATTAAAACAGCTCATTTTGCATCTCCATATTATTTATTTTTTATGGATTTAGCAAAGGCCATTTCATTATAATATTTATTTAATGCAATAACCTTCGCTATGCATTAATAGTGATTTCTTTCATAATCTAAACCTCCTTTTCCTTATCTAAGATTAATTTTATCATTACTATATTACAATATATACCTCATATTCTTTTTATAAACAAAAATAAGGCATATAAAATAAAAAAGCTGTAGTAAAACTAACTTTACTACAGTAATTTTCAAATATAATTATAAAGTGTCATTTGGATCAATAACTAAGAATTTCTCAAATATGTTTTTAATTAATCCATATCCATTTGTAATAAACCAAATATAAAGAGCCCCCAAAATATTAGCAATAATACGTAATAATATTGCATTACTCAAACCAAATATAGTTACTGCAGCAGATAGCGCTCCAAATGTATTAAACACCACTTGCCATCTATATGTTGCTGAAAATCCAACCATAATACCACCTAACATTCCAATGACAGCAACAGACTCCTTTGGAATAGCAAAGTAAATAACAGTAAATACTACACATCCTAATATTGAAAAAATTGGTCTCTCTATCATTCTACCTATAACTTTATCTTTTTGTGGTTGCATAATGGACATACAAGCAAAACCTATCCACATCGTTCTTTCTAAATGAAGTAATTCACCAATTAAAATACCTGTGGAAATTATTATACTAATTTTTATTTGCCATCTTGTTCTAGGATCTCTTATATCTATATCTTTTAAAATATCTAAAAACCTATTTTCAAATTTCTTTTTTCTCTGTTTAAAATAGAATATAGAAGCTACAATTAGACCTCCTAAAATTAAGGCAAAAATACGATTTATATAGACCTCTTTACTATTAACTTTATATCCATATAGTAATAAATATGATAATACTATAGTAGATTGATTTGATAATTGAATATTATGACAAGATATAATAATCAAAATCAGAATTGAAATAAAGTTAATCATTAACGCCAAATACGGATTGCTTATAGATGCTAAATATGGACAGATAGCATAAATCGCATATATTCCCAAAATAGCAAAAACAGTTTCTTTTACATTAAAATCTAAATTAGAAAATCTAAATGTTAATAATAATATAACAGATACCACACCAACTATACTATTATCTTCTCCAAAAATTGCCGAAAAGATAGATACAAAACTAATGCAAAATATCAAACATAAAACAGATTTTAATATAAGTGCAGCAATATATTTTCTTTTTTCTTTACTATCTTCGCTTTCTTTTATCTTTGGCTTTAAAACTGCCGGACCTAATTGCATCATTTGATAAAATGACATATCTTTCCCACCTTCCAATATGAAGTTTTACTCTTTTGTTTCTTTATCTTTATGATAATATGTATTAGCTTTTTCAATATATTTCATAAGATTTTCAAAATCTTTATCTCCCAGATTTCTATATAATTGATATATAGGACTTAAATAATACTTATATATATCTTCAATTTTTTTCTTTCCTGCATCAGTTATAGAAACGTAATATCTTCTCTTATCAATCTCATCTTTTTCTTTTACTAAATAGCCACTTTTATTTAATTTCTCAATTACTCTACTAATAATAGCTTTATCTAGACCCATATAATCACTTAATTCCATTGGCGTCATTTTCCTTTTACTTATTGCAAGTTGAGATAGTAAGTCAAGGTGTTGAGCAGGTATTTCATATTCTTTTTTATTACGAAGAATTAGATTTCTGCTAAAAAATCTTATTTCTTGCATATTCTTTATCATATTAACCCAATTAGGATCTTTCAATTTATCACCTCATAAAATTAATTTAGTTGACTTTATCAACTAAATTAATTTTATTATATTTACAAATTTCAGTCAATTATTTTCATGAAAATAATTGTTAACAATTTAAGTACACTAATTTCGTAATAAAAAAATAGGGATCATTTCTATTTTTGATCCCTATCTCTTTAATTGTTGTATTAATTCCTTTCTAATACAGCTCTTTTTTCTTGTAACACTATTCTTTCTATGCTTTTCATTGATAAGAAATATTTTTCAGCTATTGCTTTTATTTTCATCCCTGCTAAATAATCTTTATAAATATTTTTATTTCTTATCTTTAACGTTTCCTTTGTAGAGGTATTACTTCCCCATGATAATTTATTCTCATCCTTTTTAGGTATATAAATACACTGTCCATCAATATATTTTTGAATCAATTCTATTACCTCTATTGGTAAAATATCTTCTGCTTTTTTATAGCTCATTTTGCCCTCCTAAATAAATTAATATTTTAGGAATAGCAAAGGCTATAACTATTTACTTCTTAGTGTTTGCTATAGCCTCTACTATGCAAACAAAAAATCTCTACCCATAAAATACTTCCCTCCTTATATATTTCTTAATATATCACTTTTTAATTTTCTTGTATATGATACTAATTAATTTTTATTTCAACTTTATATCAATATATTTAATTACGTAATTTTCACTATTACATAAATTCTTTTCATATTACACCGCTTCTCTTAATTTATTTTTCATATGATTCTATGCATTTTTCAATGCACTATTTATAATTATATTAAATTGTATACGTATTCTTTTGTAATATTATCTAGTTTTTTCACTTTATTTACATTATTTTCTTCTTTTATGATAAAATTTATTACTAAGGAGGGGTTTAAATGAAAAAAAGAGTATTATCAATTTTTGTAACAACTGCAATGGTTTTTTCACTTTTTTCTACAGATATTCAAGTAAAAGCTGCTGAAAAAACTAACATTTCTATTGAAAATTCTAAAAACAATTCAAACAAAATCTGCTTAGATCATGGAAGCTTTGGTGCTACTGATCTCACAAAAGAAGAAGAAAAACGTATTGAAGAAAATTATGAAAAAACTACTACTGAAAATTTAAACGATTTAGGTCGTGAAAGATTAGCTGAAGAATCACCGAATTCTTCACTTTTTAAATCAAATGATTTTGATACTACAACATTACCGCAATCAGTAGATAACAGTGAGGAAATGTGGTTCCCTGAAATAGGTAATCAAGATCGTATTGGATCATGCACTAGTTTTGCTAGTACATATTATCAAATGACTTATACTGTAAACAAAACTGAAAATAGAAATGGAAAAGATTCCGCTAATGTCTGTTCTCCAAAATGGACATATAATCTTATTAATGGCGGAGACGATAACGGAAGCTGGATTTCAAGTAACTTTGCAGCAATCAAAAGTGTTGGAGTCGCTTCTATGAAAGACTTTCCATATATAGGTTCAAAGTCTGATCCACGTAATTATCGCCAATGGTGTACTGATGAAGCAACTTGGAAAGATGCTCAAAAATATACAATTGATGAAATGGGATATGTACCATTATCTAATCATATTAGTGGTCCCGATGATGAAGATTTACAACCTTTAAAAACTAAATTAGCAAATGGAGAGATTTTAACTTTTTCAACCTACTGGTACTCATGGAATTTTTCTTATATAGATGATATTGAAGATGATAGCTCAGATGATGACCATGTCGGTGAACTAATTGGAATCTATTGTGACAATACCTATTCTGGTGGACATGCCCTAACTATAGTAGGTTACGATGATAACATTTGGGTAGATATTAATGGTAATAATAAAGTTGATCAAGGTGAAAAAGGTGCCCTTAAAATTGCAAACTCTTGGGGATCTAATTGGGGAAATGATGGTTTTGTTTGGGTAGCTTATGATATGCTAAACAGATATACTGAAGTTCCAAATAACCCATTATCAGATAATAATCGTCACCAACTAACAAAAGATATAAATGGTGCATATTGGATAACAACAAAACCTTTTTCTGAAAAATCCAATTTATTTGCAAAAGTTAAATTAAATACAGCAAAAAGAAGTGATATCCAAGCTACAATAAAAGCAAAAAATAAAGAAACTGGTACTGAATATACATATACACCATATCCATTAAATCGTGTCGGTGGATCTTATTCTTTTGATGGAACTACTTCAGCTAGCGATTGTACTTTTGTTTTTGACTTATCAAAGTTAATAGATGGAGTAACAGAAGAAGATTTATATAAAAATGACTGGTCTATTGATATTCAAGACTGTTCCAATAACAATAATCCCGTTATAGTAGAAGACTTTAAAATTCTAGATGACTTTTCAGGTAAAATCTACAATTCTAATATTACTTCTTCTATAAAATTAGATGGCAGTGGAACCACACTAAAAGTTGAATTCAACAAAACTTCTGCACCAACAAACTTATATGCTACAAAAGTAGATAATTCAAATATTAAATTACAATGGACAGCACCTAAAAGTGATAACACTTCAATATATGAAGTTTATTGTAATGATTCTTTATTAGGAACAACTAACGAATTATCATATATCGATAAATATAGCAATGATGGTTCTATAAAAAAATATGAAGTAATAGCTGTCGACAATAATGGCAATAAATCAAATAAGTCATCCAAAACAACAATTGGTGGAAAATCAGTAACTATTTATTATAATAAATACATAAATCCTAATATTCATTATTCCATAGAAAATAACCAATGGACTACTGTTCCAGGAGTAGCAATGAATCCTTCAAACACGTTAAATGGATATAGTGAATTTACTATAGACTTAGGTGATGAAATCTCTGTAGAAGCATGTTTTAATGATGGTAGTGGAAATTGGGATAATAATAACTCAAAAAATTATATATTTAATAGTGGTTCTTATATTTTAAATGATGGTAAAATAACATCATTTACAGTTCCTTTAAAGATAAATGAATTTAAAACTGTTAATTACTATAATCCATCGGAAGACAAGTCATGGGGATACATTTATGATTCTGTAGGTTTTTCTGTTAATACATCTGGCGGATATGGTAAGTATAAATATAGATTTGGATACAATATTCTTGGTACATATTATATGATTCAAGATTACTCTGAAAACTCTTCACCATATTTCTACCCCACTAGGGTATTTCCTTATACAATGATTGTTGATGTAATGGATGAAGAAGGAAATGTTACTACAAGTAACTATATCTACAACTCATTTGATCATCTAACTATGGAAGATCTATCAGTTGAAGGAGAAAAAGTAGCTCATAAACCTCTCACTATTACTGCTACTACATCTGGTGGAAGTTATGGTGAAAATTGGGGACGTAAATATACCGTATACACTATTTTAGGTAACACAAAAACTATACTATCAGATAATTCTTCAGATAGGACAAAGCACGAATTTAACTGGACTCCAACTACTGCTGGTGATTATATAATAGGGGTAGAAATAACTGATACTCTAACCGGGGAACATGTAACTAAAGAAACTAATATTACTGTGAATAGCGCAACATATGAACCATTAGAAATAAAAGACTTTAAAACAGTTTCTTTTTATGATTTTTCTAAAGATCAACCTTGGGGCTATACTAATGGTAAAGTTAGTTTTTATGTAAATGCTACTGGCGGTTATGGTTCATATAAATATAGATTCGGATACAATAACAGAGGTATTTATCACTTGATTCAAGACTATTCAGAAGATACTTCTTTATATTTTGAACCAAATGAAGTATTTCCTTATACAATGGTTGTAGATGTAATGGATGAAGACGGTAATGTTGCTACAAGTTACTGTACATATAATGTATATGATAGAATGAAAATAGATGATTTTACAGTACAAGGATCTAATAAAGTTAATAGTCCTGTTTCACTTACAGCAAATATTAGTGGTGGCGGATATACTGCTAGCGATAAACACTACTCATTCTACGTAATCCATAACAATACTAAAACTTTCATTGCTGAAAATTCTTCAGAGAACAATACATCATGGATACCTACTAAATCTGGTATCTATACATTAGGTGTTGAAGTAACCGATACTGCAACAAATTCTACTGTAACTAGCGAAACTCAATATACTGTAGAAAGTGATAATATAGCTGTAATATATTATAAAAATTCTTCAAATTGGACCAATGTATACTTCCATTATAAAAAAGGAAATGGTGAGTGGACTACTGCTCCAGGAGAGTTAATGAAGGATTCTACTACTAAGCCAGGTTATAAAGAAATCACTATAGAACTAGATGATAGCTCAGAATTAATAGGTTGCTTTACTGATGGTTATGGTAACTGGGATAGTAAGTATAGCGAAAACTACTCCTTTGGAAAAGGATCATATATATGCGAAAACTGGGAAGTTACCAAAATTGATTAATAAATAATAATAAAAACCAGCGAATTTACAATACTTCGCTGGTTTTTTATACTACATATTCTATGTTCCACAATAAGTTCTATACTTACAGCCATTTGACTTCGGCAACATCGAATAATACTCATTTATATTTGAATAATCATAAGGTCTAGTAATAGCATCTAATAAAGATTTCATTACAGTGAAGTCATTATTTTCTGTGGCAGCTTCCAAAGCTTCTTCAACTCTATGGTTACGAGGTATCACTATAGGATTATTTTCTTCCATAAGTCTCTTTGAAGCTTCTTCATCTTCCTCTTGTCTTGATAACCTTTCTTTCCATAAATTATTCCAACTTTTAAATTCTTCCATCTTAAATATGTCCATTCCTTCTAATTTACTAAGTGTTAAACTACGAAATGTATTAGTATAATCAGCTTTAGATTTATACATTATTGCTAATAAATCATCAATTAAATCCTTATCTTTTTCTTCTTCATTAAAAATACCAAGCTTCTTTCTCATTCCTTGGTACCAATATTTCTTATATAAGTTACCAAAATTTGAAATAGATTTTTCCGCTAATTTAATAGCTTTCTTTTCATCTTCATCCAACAATGGTAATAATGATTCTGCAAATCTTGCTAAGTTCCACATTGCAATATTAGGTTGATTACCATAAGCATATCTACCATAGGTATCAATAGAACTAAATACTGTTTCCGGATCATAAATATCCATAAAGGCACAAGGTCCATAATCTATAGTCTCACCACTAATAGTCATATTATCAGTATTCATAACACCATGTACAAATCCTACAAGTTGCCATTTTGATATAAGACTAGCTTGTTTATCTACCACTTCATTAAGAAGATATATATACGGATTACCTTCATAATCTTCTTTTTTATAATGCCTATTTAAAGTATAGTCTGCTAAGGTTCTCAGCTCTTCTACACTTCCCCAATTTGCTGCGTATTGAAAAGTCCCTACACGAATATGACTACTGGCAACTCTAGTTAGTATTGCACCGTCTAATATTTTTTCTCTAATTACCTTTTCCCCTGTAGTAACTACCGCTAAACTTCTTGTAGTGGGTATACCCAAAGCATTCATTCCTTCACTTATAATATATTCCCTAAGCATTGGTCCTAATGCTGCTTTTCCATCTCCACCACGAGAATACTTTGTTACTCCTGAACCTTTTAGTTGTATATCATATCTATTTCCATTTTTACTTATATATTCACCAAGTAGTACTGCTCTACCATCTCCTAGCATAGTAAAATGACCAAATTGATGACCAGCATAACTTTCTGAAATAGGTGTAGAGTCTTCTAAAATCTTATTTCCTGATAGAAAATCTACTCCTTCTTTACTTTTTAAGAAGTCTTTATTTAACCCCAAATCATCAGCTAAAGAATCATTAAATATTACTAACTTAGGTGAAGGACTATCACTTGGCTTTTGCCTAGAGTATAATTTTTCTGGAAGATTTGAATATGTATTTTCTAATTCAACACACTTTGTTATAATAATATCTTTATCTTTCATGATATCTCCTTTTATCTTTTGTAATTAATTTATTACTATTTAGTCTATACCTTGAAAGCTTAAATATTCTAAACTATTACTTTTTCATAAGGAACAGTAACCTTAAAAACTTCATATGCCCCATAAAAATCTTCTTCAGTTAATTCTACTATTTTAATATTCTTCATTTTGTTCTCCTTATAATATTGTACGTGACGTATTTTTATTTCATTTTAATCTTAATATTCTTTGTTACTTAAATGACGATTTTATTTAAGATTTTTTATAATCTGTAATGTTTTTTCTACTGGATCGTCATCAAAACTTACTTCTATATCAGGCTCTAATACTAACTCATTCTCTTTACTAGTATCAGGTCTAATAAATTTCTTATGCGAAACCTGACATTCTATATTAGAATTTGGCAATTGAAAATTTATGACGTCTCCATAATGTGAAGACCTATTACTACTAGCAGAGCCAACTATTGTCCCTAAACCTCCATCTCTTACCAATGTAACTAACATTTCTGCAGAACTAAAAGTAGCACCATTATTAATTACATACAAATTTATGTTTTCATTTTTCTTATAATGATTATTACTTGTATAATTTATACTTCCTCTACTTCTTAAATAGCCACGCCTCTTTTGCGCTAGCGGTGAAAATCTTGTTGTTCCTCCAAAAGAACCATATTCCATATCCATAGCCTCTAATAAATTATCACAAACCATAGAATTACCACCAGCATTATCTCTTACATCAATTATTACATTTGATGCACCTTCTTTTATTGCCTTCTTTAAATCTTTCACTATAGCATCTGAACTATTGTCTACGATACAAGCTCCTAATCTAATGTAAAATGTATTATCATCAATTTTCCTATCACTTATCTCATAACTTCCAACACCGTCATTATTAACATATTTTATAAAAACATCACTAAATTCTTCTTTATTTTTTATTGTTAATTTTACTTGATTTTCATCTTGAATTCCTAAACTTTTTAAAATGGATTGATTTTTTAAATTTATAGTTATATTCATATTCTCAGCTACATAGTTTTCTGCCGGAAATATCTCTTTAATCCCTTCAACTAGATCATTAATACTTATATCATTTATTTTTACTACTTCTTTATCCGTTAACTTTTCATTCTCATCTAATAATATAAGCTTTCCTTCTAAATACACCCACTTTATATCTAAAACACTGTTCTCATTCCACCAAAGTCTAGTATGTCCATCTTCTATTGATGAAAGATATTTACTTACTTCAATTTGAAGCTTTTCTGTAGTCATTTCACTGTTACATATCTTCATTAAATTTTCCTTAGCAACTTTGTATTTACTACTTTCACCTTCTAAAAAGATTGGATGAGTTTTTTCAATATTGCTAATTAAAATATTAACATCTTCTTTTATTTCGCCTCTTGTCAATTTTTTATCTAAATCAACTTTCCCTTTTGATTTATACTCCTCAATTTCACGTATTTGAATAGGCATAGTATAATATAAATATATACAACTTACAGCAAAAATAAATACTAATATTAACACTATGTATTTTCCTACTTTATAAGCTATTTTCATAAGTAAGTTTCCTCCTTGTATTATTAATTATGTGGAATACCTTAATAAAACGTTAAATTGGTAATCTTTTTAAATTATACCATATAAATCAATTGCTTTTCTTACTTTATAATAGCTATATATAGTTATTTTTATTTAATTAATCCACCATGAAAATAACATTCATAAACTTTAATATTATCAAAATATATTTCTTCATATCCTTGAAACCACTTAAATTCACCATTTATCATACAATGATATTTATACTGTCCATTCTGATAAATAATAGGACCTCTATATGGATTTTCTTTCTCCACTAAACTCAAAGCTTCTTTTTAGAAAACTCACTTTTAATCACCTCAATTTTTAGTATACCAGTTATATAATTTTAGCTCTATCAATTAATTGTAACAAATTAGCAACTATGAGTTGCTTAAGTATCAGAACATAAAGCAAAACACCAATTCTATAAAAATTGGTGTCTAAAGCATTATAAAAAGAAAACACTCTTTAAATCTTCTCAACTATTAATATTTATTCTATATATGAAGATATATACTTAGCAGTTACATCTGTGATAAATTCTCCTATCCTTGTATATATGCCAGCTACCTTATCACCAGCTATGTAAGCTCCTATTATCGGAAACTGAAATTTTTCTTCTTTTCTTATACTCGAATATACATTCATTCTAAGAGGTTTTATATTAACTCTATCCTGAAATATATAGTCTTTGTCATTATCAATAGTTTCAAAATTACTTACTATTCCTTCACCTTCCCTAGATAAATAAGGCTTGGCTAAATAATCATTAGAAAGTATTGCATCTTTTTCTAATGATGTATATGGTATATATTTCTTTATAAATGCCTCTTCATCATTGTTCAATACTTCTCTACCAACAATCTCATATAAAACTGCAAATAAAGCCTTAGATTGAGTAATAATAGTATGTCCTGGATTTATTAGATATTCCTCAACACTCAAAGGTTCTATTAACTTTCTCATTTCTTCCTCATAATAAAACCAATCTAAGGGATAGTATCTATAAATAGCATCTATCTCTTGACCATATAGGTAGATCTTTTTATCTTTTACCTTCATATCATATATATTCCCAAATATCACATGAAAATCTCCACATTCTTTTATAATATCACTTATTATTTTGGTATTATAAATATCTTCATAATACCAAGAAGTAACCACTGCAATATTTTTTACACTTTTATTTTTCTTGATTTCTTCTATAATATTTTTAAGAGTACTTTTGATACTCTCTCTTAAATTTTCATTTGGATTATCATATGGTACATCAAACCTTGTTTTCAATATAGAATTTATACCTATAGATTCTACAATCCCTGCTGGTGTTTCTGAATTAAATTCTAATATCTTTAAGTTACCAAAATTATCAACTACAAAATCAATCCTTCCAAGAGCACATAGCTTTGAAATAGAAGACTTTGTTACTACATTGTACAAACTTTCTGGTATACCAAGTATAGGTCCAAAAAGCTCTAAATTGCTTTGGATATGAGGATATATTTTCTTTAATATTTCACAAAATTTTGAACCTACATTCTCTATTTCATTAAATAAACTTCTTTTTATTATCATCTTATCTAATGAAATATACTCATTACTATTAGTATATGCTCCTGTAAAGTCATATTTAAAAGAAAGTTCTTCGTTTAACTCCTCATATATTTCCTGTCTTTTTTCTTCATTGATAATATTACTTCTTTCTATTTTTAGAGGATATTCATCTTTTCCAAGTGGTGACATCCATGTATAATTATCATCTGTTAAGAGCTCTCTGCTCCATCTTACAAGATAGCCTTCCACTTTCCTATCCATAATATAAACACCAAAATTTCCGTAAGCTAGTATAGGAGTATTTCTATTTTTATAATCCGGTCCATAAGTATATTCTTGCCTTATATTAATAAGATCCTGAACTATATGAATTTTCTTTGATTCTAATATATATCTAATTTGTTCTTTCCATTCATCTTCTTCATAAGATTTTCCTATATAAACTTCCTCACTATATCGTCCAAGAGATGATTTAATTACATATCTATCTTTATTTTGTAATACTTCTTTAGCATTTTCTTTATCTAAAATTTCAGTATATGGAATACATCTTCTTATTATATCCTTATCATGCTCATTTAGTGTATTAGAATCTTTCTTAATTAAATCCCAAAGATAAGCAAAAAAACCCTTTGATTGAATTGCGATTATCCTAGGATCATTTAAAATAAGAACTTTTCTATTATTAAAAGAATCTAAAATTTCTTCAATATTATTAATTTCATGAAAAAACTCTGTTGGAAATAATCTCAAAATAATTTGAATTTTTTCCTTTGAAAATCCATATACATATCCATCTTTCACAGATAAATTATTGTTTCCAACTGGAATAATATTTATTTTACTTTCTTTAAAAATTTCTTTAAAAAAATAACTGTGGTGCAACTCTTCATAATGACATGGATCAATTAAAAATCCAACATTCATCTTTTCACTACTATCACAAAATTCTTCACTTATATCTAAAAGAAATTTTATTAGTCTTTCTATGAATCCTTTATTTAGATTTCCTTTAAAATCACACTTTTCTGCAATATTTATTTCCTTCTGTCCACATGGTTTATCATAATTAAATTCTGAAAAATAAATATTATCTTCTTTATCAATGAATGTATCATATCGTGTCCAATACATTGGAGATAAAGAACATCGTAAACTAAAAATCATTTTCTTTAAAGGAAAATCATCAAAATACTTTAATAAATCTTTATGTTTTCCATTTATATTATTTAATACTTCTAAAGATATCCTATTAACTTCTTCTGCATAATATTTCATATTTTCACATAACTTTTTTTCAATAAAAAAAGGAATCTGTGAATGTACATATTCTTCTCCTAATGCACTAACCATATAATTATTAAACAAGATTTCTTCTGTATATTTAATTTGATTTTTCATACATTATCTACCACCCGAACTCTTAACTTGACGCACTTCCACCCTTAACACCTGAATATCCAGAAGACTTGCTTCCAGTTGAAGACTTTGAGTTGCTACTTTTACTTTTTGAATTAGAGTCACTTCCACTAAAATTGTACCAATGACTTCCGCTACTTCCAGAAGAACTAGTAGTATTTGTATCATCCTCCTCGTCCTCTTCTTGTTTCTGAGATCCACATCCAACAAGTATACTAGGTGCAGATACTGAAAAAGCTACAGTTACTGCCAATGCTAAAGCTCTTTTTTTGTTTTCCTTTAATATTTCCTTAAACTCATTCATTATTTATCCACCCTCACTAAAATAACTTCAGTTTTTTCATTAATAGAATTTATATACTCCATTAAATCATCCTTAACTCTATCTCTAGTAATTACTTTTACACCTTTATAACCTAATTCACTTAAAAATTCACTATCTGGGAAATCTTCTTCACCAACTGCATACTGATTATTTAATTTATCATACACTTTGGTTACATCAATGTCCTCTTTATACCTGTCATAAGGAATCATCATAATATATCTATTGCTTTTTATATCTATTAAATTTAGTCCACAATTAATAAGTTTACTTATATTTTTCTTACTTCCTATAAGTCCAAAAGTATTAAATAATAGATTAACATTAAGAATTGGCTTAATATTATTTTTATTATTAAGTTCCAATGCTAAATCAATTATCTCATCTAATTCTAAATCTACTATAGTAAAATAATCATCTTCATACTCTTCTAATACTTTTTTTACCAAACAGCCATTAACTTCGTTTTTATATTCATAAAGAGTAAAATCATCATATGTCTTTAAAGAGACAAATGGTGTACTTCTAAAAAAGCATCTAAATACACCTAAATTTCTCTTCCATAATCTGTATATTTTTCTCAAATCTATTTTCTTTAAATTCATAGTCATTGCCTTTCATAAGTTACTGCATAAATATTATCAAGCGACACATAATGTTTATATCCATTTTCATCTATAAACACACATCTTCCTTCACTACATTCATCTTCACATATTTCTCCCTTAAAAGATATTTCCGGTTTAGATTTTTTCCATGAGTCGACTTCAGCATAAATATTTATTTCTTTTGCAAAAGATAAAAATCCATAAGGAAGTTTATATAGCATTGCAAAATTATTCTTCGTAGAAAATAGCTGCCTATAGCTTTTCCCATCGATAAATGTATCAATTGCTATAAGCCCATTGTACAAATTTACAATCTCGCCTTCTATAATTTCCGTGGGCTTATCCCTATACCAATCATTATAGGTTTTATAAATAAATAATTCCATATTTTCCTCCTATTTTAACTTATTTATATATTATACATATTTTTATATGTATACACAAATATATCATATCTACAATTCGATAAAATATCTGATTAAAACCGAAAAGGTACTATAAATTTACCAGCCATATCAAAACTTCTATTTACAATTCAAAAAAATTCAGGCCATTGCAAAAACCTAACTAAAAAGTTAATTTTGTAACAGCCTTTTAAATTTCTTAATTTATATTATTTACTAGATTTTTTAATTGGAATCCATATTTCACTTAAATAATTGTCACTGTTCATATCTCCATTAGAATACCATTCTATTTCTGGTCCTTCATCATGGTCATAACCTGAATTAGGAAGCCATTCTGTAAATATTCTCTTCCATACATTTTGTTGCGCTTCTGGCATTTTACCTCTACATTCAAACTTAACCCAAGTAAGTTCTGGTACATCTAACACTTCATATTTTCCTTCAACATTTTTATTACTGTTAACTGCTATCATATAATCAAATTCATCTGTTCCAAAATTATAGCAAACTCCGTACATAATTTTATTACTATCATCACATAATTCCATTAGCTTATCACAAGTACCATCCTCACATGATTCGTTCCAAAACTTAGGTATTTGTATAAAGCTTTCTCCATTTTTTGTAGTAACATTCTTTTTCTTCCCTACTAACTTAAATCCTTTTCCTTTTTCAATACGATAGTTCATTTCCTCTACCCCTTTTATAGATATTTTGAAAGAGATTCTTGGATAAGATTTCAAAGTAACACCTTCTTTCTTTGCTTCACTTGGTTTTATACCATGCAAAGCAGTAAAAGCTCTTGAAAATGAAACTGGAGAATCATAATGATACTTAAGCGCTATATCTAAAATTTTACTATTTTCTTGTTGAAGTTCTAAAGCTGCTTTAGTTAATCTCCTACGTCTTATATATTCCCCTAACGAAACATCGGCTATAAAAGAGAATATTCTTTGAAAATTATAAGATGAGCAACAAGCTTTCATTGCAATAACATCATAATCAATTTTATTCTCTAAATTATCTTCTATATAATCAAGAGCAGCATTCATTTTATCTATCCATTCCATATTTCCATCCCTTTCATAAGTATATTCTATAGAATCTTATAACTTAATTCTCAACTATCTCTGCACATTTAAGTCTCTATCTAATATTAATCTCTTGCTAAAAAACAAATAAATAAATGCCAAACCAATGTAATATAGCACCTGCTAAAACAAAAAAGTGCCATATAAAATGATTATATTTTTTATCTTTTAAAAAAGGTATCATACCAACAGTATATATAACCCCACCAATGAAAATCATCCATAACAATGGCAAATTATTTTTATAAAAATCTGGCATAAGTATAAGACCGCTCCAACCGATAATGAAATATAATGAGAAATGTAACCATTTAAATCTTCCTGGTCCAAATACACCTAACATTGTGATTCCAACAACAATTAATGCCCAGTCAATACAAAAAAGTACTATTCCTAAAGTATTTCCCCAATATACTAAATATAATGGAGCAAAAGTGCCTCCTATTAAAAGATATATTGAAGAGTAATCAAATCTTCTCCACAATCGTTTTACTGTAGAACCACTCTTAAATGCGTGGTATAAACAACTCATTAACATTAGGAAAAATAAACTAATTCCATAAAAACATGATGCCATAACCTTCATTCCAGTATCAGATTTCAATAAAAGTAATATAAATCCTACTAAAGCTAACGCTGCTCCAACTCCGTGAGTTACTGCATTTCCAACTTCCTCTAAAATAGTAAGATGTGGTGGCTCATTTAATTCCCTAATATACTGTTTTCTCTCTTCTTTATTATTCAATTTATTTTTCATACCTCACTCCCCTTTATCTCTATCTCTTCCACCCCTTAAGTGTCTTTATTGTTACTTTTAAAAAACCAGAAATTTTTCTTAAATTTCTGGTTTTTTATATTCTATTTACTGTTTATAAAAATTTATATAATGCTTTTTATTATGTTTTAAGAATACTAGTAATCCATTCTATTTAAGTTGTGTTCTATATGATTTATATACTTATATTTTCTATTTTACCTCTGTTCCACCCCATTCAACTACAGCAAAGCCTTTTCTTTCCCACTTTTCTAACTTTTGCTCTTTTATTTCTATAGGTTTATCAAGTGGCTTATACACCATCATTACCCTTAGTATAGAGTCTGGTGTTGGCGTTATCTCAAGTTTTGCATTTTCATTATATTCTTCCCCAGCAAAATATATTAAATTATATTTGTTTTCTTGAAGCTTTGGTAACCAATATACTATAAACTCATTGTATTCCTTCGCTGTTAATCCCATGTATTCTAATTTTTCTTGTAGAAATTCCTTAGTATCCTCACCTTTTACAACAAAGCCTTCTGACATGTCCCATTTTTCCCTTGAACTTCCTTCCCAATACAAATATGAATATTCTCTACCCTCTTCTATATTGGTTAATTTTCCTTCTGGTGTTGCTGTTACACTCCATACATCATTATAATCTGGATATGTACAAGTGAGCTCTCCTTGGAAATCTAATTTTACTTCTACATCTGTAACCTCTGTTGGATATAAATATATCACTGGCTTTTCTTTACAATTATTGTAACATCCTGTTGTTATAATAATTGTCATTATAATTAGTAGTGTTAATAAAGCTTTTTTCATCACTTCACCTCACTTATGATATAGGTATTAATTTATCTAATTCTAGTCTAAGCTTTTCTTTAAATTCTATCACATATAAAACACATATTTACTCTCCTTTATCATCTCACAAATTGTTATCAAAGGCTTTTTACATATTATATATTATTTTTTCATAGCAAACTTTATACTATCATCTTTTCATATATACACTATTCCAATTTCTCTATAGCATCCTCATATAAATTTATTTAGTTTTCTTTATTGAGTAGTAAATGCAATGATGTAACTTATCGTGATAAAACATATCTTCTTCTTTATCTATTCGTTCCATTCCGCATTTTTCCATTACACGACAACTTGCCTTGTTACTTATAAAAGCCCCTGTTATTACCTCACAGAATCCTTTTTTAAATAAATCCTCAATTACTGCAGCTAGTGCTTCTGTTGCATATCCTTTATTATGAAAATCAGGATGAATAACATAACCTATCTCAATTTTAACATCATCCATATCAACATCATTGATAAATCCAATTAAATGTTGATCCTTATAAATTCCAAGCTCATAATGGTTCTCTGAAAGAGAATACTCTTGTAGTTTCTTAAACATAGATACAGCTTCATCCCTCGTATTAAAGTCAGGAATTATAAATGTTTCCTTAATTTTCTCGTTAGTTAATAATTCAATCATGTCCTCTTGATCTCTTTCACTATAAGGTTTTAATACTAATCTTCTAGTGGTAATCATATACTTCACTCCTAAATTAAAATTTATCTAGCTCACGCTATAAAATCTTAACTAAATCCTCAGTCTCGCATTATACATTTAAATAATTATCAATAAAATTACTTAATCTATTTCTTAAACCAGGTACAAATAAATCTGTTTTATAGAAATCTAAAAACTCCTTCTTCGATACCCATCTATAAGCAATAGTTTCACCTTCCTGTAAAACAATACTGCTTTTATCTATATCAACTTTACACATAAATCCAGTATAAATTGTATTATCTGTTATAACATAATATATTTCCCTCATCTCAGTACAATTAATCCCTGTCTCTTCTTTTAATTCACGAATTGCCCCTTCTAAGAATGACTCTCCTTTCAAAAGGCTACCACCAGCTCCACTTTCAAAAAGTCCTGGAGAATTAGGCTTATTTAAATCTCTCTGCATAAGTAGTACACTACCATCAATGTGTGAAACAAATACCTCTGCTACTCCATGATATAATCCTTTTGGGATTTCCTTTCCACGAATTAAATCAATTCCTGCCAATGATCCATCCTTGTTATATGCATCCCATATTTCCATAACACACACTCCTTTAAATATAAATGTTATAACTATACATGTAATCTCATTTATCTAATACTTCTTATGCAAATTATAAAATTCTTTTAATTCTGCCTTCCGTTTATCACTTAGTTGACTTTTTTTAATACCATTCAAAGCTCCTTCTAATGCTAGTAATCTATTTATACAAGCTGATTCATCAATTTCCTGTATTTTAAGCCATGCCTTTTCAGCTCCTAACTCTTTCAACTCCTCATATGTATTTATACCGACTTCATTCAATTGACGTTCTACTTCTTTACCTATATTAGGTAACTTTGATAACTCACCCATTATATATACCCCCTCTACGAATTCTTATATACCTTTTAATTTACTAAATAGTATTTGTATATCACATCTATATTATACAATATTTTCTATGCAGTTTGTATGTCTCTTACCAGCTACCGTACCGATTCCTACCTAATCTCTACTATTTCTTTACATGAATCCTATACTTATAAACTTCAAGAACTCTTTATCCAAAGTTTCCTTTTACCTAAACAAAAAAAGAATGGTTACAGCATACCATTCTTTTTACAAATAAAAAGGGAAATAATTTGAAAAAACTAACTACTATTATTAACTACACTTATAATATATCAATCTTTTGTGACAACTCTATGACCATAAGAAGGATTTCATGTGAATATAAAAAGTTATATCATATACATTAAAATCAGTTCTTATAATTGCACTATATTAATTTCAAATTCTTTCTACTCTATATCTCCCAGAAACATATCCTCTAATTCGCACATAAACTTCATATATGTTAACATAAACTTAAGCCATGCATCGTATCTTCCAACTCTTAAAGATGATTCTATAGCATCATAATAGAAACCTTTGTCTTGATTTCTAATAATTATTCTAGGATATCCCTTAGCAGTTAAAAGGCCGTTCATTATAAGTCTTGATAATCTTCCATTACCATCCATAAACGGGTGTATCCTAACAAAATCTAGCTTAAACTTTAAAATATCTATTAATTCTCTATCACTATTATTGAACCTATCAATAGCGTCATTGAATTGTTCTATAACTTTATCTGGACTCGGAGGCACTATGGAACTGTTGGAAATATATACTTGTTCGTTTCTGATTTTACCTTCCCAATTACTATTTTCTAATGTATTAAATGTAATATCCTTATGAATGTCCAAAATAAGTTTCATACTTAAGTCATCTTTGATAGAAAAATTATCCCTTATTGCTCTATTTAATTGTATAACTTCTGTCTGAGACCTTAAATCAGCATCTTGAGCTATTCCCTCCAGAATCGCCTTAGTCTGACCTTTCGTTAATGTATTTCCCTCTATCTTATTAGATGTATATACTTCTAAATATGCTACTCTATCATTAAACGGTCTGAATTTATAACCTTCAATAATTTTTATCATTTCATTCTGTGAAAGGCTACAATTTTTTGCATTATAGCTTTTAAATTTAACTTTTTTGAAATTAGTAAAAAATTGAATGTCCTTTGCTTTGAAATCATCCATTCTGGTACTCGCCTCCTAACTATTTATCTTATGAAAAATTGTTCTTATATCCTAATCTATACATAAACTACATATTTTATATTGCTAAAATAATTACTATACATCTTATATTTTAATTATTATCTCTATTTATTTCATTATAACATCAAGAAGTCAACTTATTAATTATATTTTTTTATTTTCCCTTCATTTCTTTTTTGCTATTTCATTCATAAAATAACTAATATAACAATCGCATCTTCTAAAATGTACGTGACGTATAAATTAATTTATACTAATAATTTATACTAATAATCTATTCTATAATTCTAAATTATTAACAAAAGTATTATAAGGAGAACTACCATCAAGTATATTACCATATGTATCAATCCAATATGGTATATAACCACTACGATTAGCAACCATCTGAGAACCAAGATTAGTCACTGAAGCAGAGTAAAAAGGAACAATACCTTGTTTAATAATATCTACTGTTAAGTTAGAAACTAATTTTGTTCCTAGCCCATTGTTACGATATCCAGATTTCACATCTATTCCTATTTCCCACAGCTTTTCTGTCTCCACTGCTGCACTTGCTAATCCAATAATTTCATCACATTTTTTAGCCAGAAAAACATCTTTGTTGATGTATTACCGTCGCAATCAAAAACTAGAGAATTATCAAACCCACTAATACCTCTTAATTTATAAATATCATTTCCTTGTAATAATTCATATGAATACCCATCGGGTAGTGATAATCTTTGAATCTTTTTAACATCGGGTATATAATGTATTGTTTGTCCATATATAAATGGAAACTCAAATATCTCATCTCTATTTTTGCCAATCAATGCTGACTTGACTTTTAAATGTATAGATTCAGACGTATTTATAATTACACATTTATTAAATGCCATAATTTTAATAAATGGTAATTTACTTAAACTATTTATAGTAAAGATAATATTATCCTGATCTAATACTGATAAATGACAAAAAAACTGTTCTGCCAAATATTCCTTAATTGTACTATCTATAAATGATCTTTCCATAAGACATATACCCTAAAGTAATTAATTCCTCCATCAAAATGTACTATTAACCCTAGATGTCATAATAGTTAAGCATTCGTATAGCCTCTTCCACATTTTCTTTTGTTAAGCCTCTAACTCCATCTGTCTTTATCTGAAACATTTCAATTCCCTTATTATTTAAATCTAAATCATCAAGAATTACGTATTTTTCAATATTATCATGTTGGTCTAACCATAATAAAATTTCTTGTGCCTTTACCATACTAAATTTTTTAGATTTTCTAATTTCAACAGTTGTCAAATCTGGTGTTTTATCATATATATTTAAATCATAATTCTTAAATACTTCTACAATATATTCTGCTTCTTTTCTTAATGGCATTATATTGCCATCAAACCAAAATCTCCAACCAGAATGTAAAACAATCTTAGCTTTTGTTTCATTAATAATTTTAGATAAGAGTCTAACCTTTTCCGAATCAATAAATTTACCTTTGCTAATTTCCATTTCGTTGTCTTTATTCCAAAGTTCAGAGTTCAATACACCATCAATATCTAGAAATATTATTTTCATTTCTGTTCCCCATTTCTTTAATCATCAAGTAAGTAATTAGTCATATTTTTCTTAGTTATAATCTCTTTGTTTCTAAAATAACAAACAAATCACCTAACTATACTTATAATTCTTGTATATTTTCTATCTGAATCTTCCACTATTTTAATCTTATTATCTTTTATCATTTTATCAATCCTTGATGCATACCACCAATCACTAATTCCTAAACGATACTGTCCAAGAATATCACCAATTAGTCTAATTTCTTTCATAGCCCTTTTTGAGAGGCTTTTATAAATTAAATAATCATAAAAATCTTCCGGTACTCCTATCAATTGACCATTTACTACTGCTCTCAAAGGACTATTGTCATTTTTAAGTTCTAGCCAATAGTTGCTAAATACCTTCTTTTCTATTTTAGATATCTTCTTCTCATATTTAAGAAATATATCAAACTTCTCCAATGGAACTTCTCCCCATCTTTTATATTCTATAACTGTATTCTCATTTTCTTTGGTATAATCAGGTAACTTAACTGCAAAAATTTCATTAGAGATATCTCTTAATAAATTGCATACATAATAAAAACCACAGATTGAATATGGTGCATTACTATACCATATTCGGATTTGCTCTCCTTTTGATACATACTCCATAAACCTCTTCTGTTCATTAGCATATATACTTCCAATTTTCTTTAGTCCTTTCAATGTTTCTGGACTATTATCATAATTATCTTGTGTATACATTTCATAGATCAGATTTCTTCTATACTGGCTATCTATACTTTTTCTAATATCGCCAATATCTAACATCAATGCAAGACAAATCACTTTTTCTCTATCACCGTTTATAATACCTTCTTTTTTTACCATTTTCATAGTTGCAGCTGCACTTTCATCAAATAATACTTCAATCATAGATTTCCTCCTCAAAATTAGAAACAGAACAGTCTGTTGAATTTTAAAATAGTTTTATCGCTTTCAATCCTTATTTTTTTAATTATACCATACTTTGTAAACGATTTATTATTCTTACTATGTTTTTATATTAAAACATAAAAAAGATTCTTTAGATTTTAAAAATTCTACATACCGAGGAGTTTCTTATGCATATCCTCTACCCATGAAATATATCTGTAAGCAAAATCATTATTTGACAAGATAAAACTTAATCATCAATATCCTCTTAATAAAAAATAGTTAGTAAAATTTAATATATTTCACTAACTATCATTACAATATTATTTTTGCCCAAAGCGGAACATTATCGGCTTCATTTATATTTATTCTCTTTTCATCTTTATTTTCATTATAATAAATAGATTTATATATTGATGTTTTACCTACACCATTAACACCAGCAAAAATTGTACATCTTATTCCTACTATATAATAATTTCAAAATCAAAATATTTTTCCTGAAAATACACTTGATTTTTTATTTCATCAACTGTAAATTTCATGCCTTTCGGAGCTACTACCCACTTATCTTCGATATCATTTTTCCTATGAATAATAGCGATTACTTCTCCTGTAAATTGTTGTACTGGTTCTGTTACTCCTAAAATATATGCATCTTGTTCCTCACCATCTGGTGCGATTATACCTTCAATATACCCATAATTAATAGGATAATAAATATCACGATGTTTTGGATGATATGTTCCAAGTTCTCTATCAACTATCACTGTAACGGTATCACCAATCATTTATTAACCACCTCTCTTAACTCTAGATTACTATTATTTTATCCATAGTTAATCTCGTATAAACGGTGCCTTTATTTCTGGATTAAGCAATTCTGAATAGGCCTTCACCTTCCTAAAAGTATTACCCATCATTTCAGAACTTCTATATTTACGAAGTCGTTCTAAATCAAATTCTGCATAATATATTTTTGATGTTAACTCATCACCGATGAATATTGTATTATCAACACAATTTCCATCTTCATCCCAACATATTGGAGAAAATGCGCAGGAACATCCAGCATTTTCTTCTGGTGGATTTGCCATTATTACACCAACCATATTTTCATACGCTCTTGTTGATAATGCTTGAATACGAGGTCTCATTGCACCACAATAATTTTTATTTTCCAAGAACAACTAAATCTCCAAGCATCTTAAAACCATTTTTCTCGTAAAACTTCCTAGATGGATAATCTTTTTCAGTATTTAATATCATTCCATCCATTTCTCTATGTTTAATGTCTTCCTCTATTGCTTTTATAAACCAACTTCCTATACCTTTACCTTGCATTTCATAGCTGACGCAGAATTCATCTATGTAATACTCAAATCCTTCTATCCAAGGTTTCTTCATACCAATACTTAAAGCTACTACTTTCTCATCTAACATAGCTACATAACCTACAAAATAATTATTATTTAAATGATTATTAAATAATTTAACTACTTGCTCTCTAGATTCGTAAACATCATTCCAAGGTTCCTTAGAAAAGGTTTCTATATATAAATCTACACATTTATCAACGAGTTCCTTATTTATTCTTTGTAATTTTAATCTTTCCACTTTATCTTATCTCCATTGTGTAATTTAATCTATTTTATTATTTTTTCAAATGTTACAACTTCAACTTTGCCATCCATTTGTTTACCAGTAATACTATAACCACATTTTTTATAAAAATAATGATTTCTTAATTTATCTGCTGGCGTTACCAAATACCAACTTTTAATACATTTGTAGTAGTTTTCTATATATCGCATAGCTTTCTGACCTATCCCTAGATTTTCGTATTCTGGAATTATACAAAGACATCCTAAATAATTTCTTTCTCTATTTTCTTTCACTACACTAATCTTACCGACTACTTCACCATCACATAAAATTGCAAATACATCTCTTTTCGGATCAACTATTGTTGTACAAATTTTCTCAATGGTTTGTCCATACCCTGGGCATTCTCCATATTTTACATAATCGGATAAAAATGCTTTATCAGAAACTTCTTTTAATTTCTTTGCATCTTCTTTATTAGCTTTTCTTATTGTAATCATCATATAATTTTCCTCACATAACGTTCCAATTCTAATTTACTTATTCAATATTAATCACTAAAGTTTTTTCTTTTTTAAGTTCTTAATTCTATAGTAATTTATTTCATGTTACTTCATAGAAATTTCATTACTACAACTTTTTAACATTACCATCCTTTAGAAAATATATATCCCCATAATAAACACATTGATTATCACGAATTATAATAGCACTTTCATCACACATTGCATAAATAGAATAATCATATGATAACTTTTTTAATTCATCAGTATAATTATCTAATGTAAAATGTGGCTCTACACTTTTATCAACAATTCCTACACCTTTATAAATTTCTTGTTTATCATGACCACACGTCATTGTCAAAATTGAGATTTCAGCCATATTTATTGCTCCAGCACTTAATCCCATTATTAAGCAATCTACATTACGTATCGCATTAACTAATTGATTGTCTAATAGAAATTTCATTTGTAAAGGTGTTGTGCCACCCATTAAATAAATTAATGATGCATTATTAATTGCATCAATCATCTTTTCAGAATTTATACGATTATCTAATACAACTTTACTATTAAAATGTATACCAATTCTTTCAAACCACTCCAAATACTTTTCTACGTATTTATCAGTTACTTCACTAGCTGTTGGGCATGATGCAATAAAGACAATCTGATTATAATTTTTAATATCTTTCTTAAAATCATCAGCTACTAATGAAAACCCATTTTCTTCACTAAAATCACTAAATAAATAATATTTGCCCATTTTATCTAACCCCTTTCTACAAACTTGGGTCTATTAAAACACTAGTTCATTATACTCTCCTCAAATGTTCATTATTGCATTTTATTCTCATTCTTCTTACATTATCAAAATATCATCTTTTTATGAATGTTCTTCAACATATTTTAAAAATTCCGGTGTCTTTGACCAATATTTCACTCCCCAGTTTTCAAAATTCCACTCCTCCATATAATTATTACACTCATAATCTATATAAAACATTTTCTCTTGATTTACTACAAAATTAGTTGGAAAATAATCAATATTAGTATTAGCTGCATACAATAATTTGCACATATTCTTCATCTGATCTATATAAGCGTTTTCCATTTTGTCATTTAGTACCAATTCATAAATCGTTTCACCTTCTATATACTCCTTTAAAATTCTTTCATTTTCCATATCTACATCTAGCATTTTAGGCATCCTTATTCCTATTTTTTTAAGTTTCTCATAATCAGTCAATTCTGCTTGAAGCTTATTTCCAAAATTATAATATTCACAAGGTTCATGATGTATTTGTTTCAATACAAAAAAGTTTTTTTCATCATAAACTAAATAAGAATATCCACCTTTTCCCTTACCCAATAATCTATCAACTGTGTATTCTCTATTATTCACCTTAAATTTTTCCATTATTAATATTTCCCCCTATTTCTTCTACTTTAACTATTAATATAACTTATATTTTTATTACCTATATGAAAATTTTACCACCTACAATTACTATAAACAACACACTTGTTATATTTATCTAAAAATATACAGTTATTAGTTGACTTTCTGTAAAATAATATTGTATATTTAATAAAGAATTAAATAAGAACTTAACTAGAAACGACACATGTAGTGCTTTGCACGTAAATCTGATTACGGTACAAGCACTACATGTGTTTCTTTTTTATGGAGGAACTTTATGATTACATTTGAAAAAAATAAAGAAATAGATTTATCAATGAAAAACCTCTTACTATCAATGTTTGAGGTCAATGAATATCTTTCATCTATTCTTGATTATAATGAGAAATTCCTTAGCACAGAAAATGAAAAAGAATTAATGCATATATTAAAAAAATATAATATTCCATATAACAATTTGAAATATGACTCTAAAATTCTCACTGATAATCCCTACTATAAAAATATTAAACTTGAGAATGTTCATTTTGGTAATGTTAGATATGAGAAAACAACTATTAAAAAAAGAACTTTGATGAGTATGAACTTTCATAATCCCCTAGGGAAATACCTGTTCCACTATCATCCTATAGGACATTTTGAAACAGATGTTGATTTACCGGCATTAAAAGAAGATGATAAAGTTTGGATGTCTCCAGCTGTTAGTGAAATAGAGAGTATGAGAGATGGCATTGATAAGGGTCATGGGAAATGTCTTACTATGGGTCTTGGAATAGGAGTTCTCCCTTACCTTTGGCTCCTTAAAGATGAAGTTGAAAGTGTAACTATAGTTGAGTTTAATAAAGATATTATTAATTTATTTGATACTTATATAAGACCACAGTTTAAAATTGATAAGAAACTTAAAATTATTCATGGTGATGCTTTTGACTATTACAGAGAAGACTTTCTAAGCCAATTTGACTATATATACGTAGACTTTTGGGAATCTACTGAAGATGGCTTAGATTTTTATACAAAACTTATGGAAAAGAAAGTTGATATATCTAATATTGATTACTGGATAGAAGATTCCATATTATATGATGTAAAATACATTGTAGCTTTATATCTATTTGCAGTGTATGAAGGAAAAAGTATATTGGATTTTATCTCCTCTATCGATGAAGATTTTAAAGCAATTGCTAAGAAAATTAATAAATATTTTAAAACAAGAAATGATATTATTAAGACTGAAGATGAATTATTAAACATTATACATAGTAAAGAAATTCTTAAAAAGATATTATCTATTTAATATATTTATAAGATTATCAAAGATAACCTCAAGCAAATATGCTGAGGTTATTTTTTTAACATAAGTAATGTACTTATATCATCTATTCATTCTCAAATGATCTTCTTTAAAAAATAAATAAATTCCTTCATATATTAGAAAAGAAAGTAAATATGGAAAGTATGATGAGTATGAAGATTACTATTTAGATGTAAATAAATTAGATAGTTGCTCTGCATATACATCTGAAGAATATGAATTTTCAAATTAATGATCTAATAAAATATCTTAAGGAAGGACCTCAAAAATTTAACTTTTGAAATCTAGAAGCTTCGCATTCTGTTGTAGCTCAAAGGTTGCTTCAAGATAAGAAAAATCCTAATATGTATTACTTAGAGATATATGATAGTAATTCCCCATATAATTCTGTACTTGGATATGATATTAGTTATGTGACTATTGAAAAATATCATGAAAATGAAAATCGTCCATGTTATAAATATGATGCGGTAGATTATAATTTTGATTATATGTTTGGGATTACTAATGTAAGAAACTTAGAAGAGTATATTAAAAATTACTAATATTGTTAGTTGATAAACTAGTTGCCTAATAATTAATATTATTAGGCAACTTTCGTTTATGAAATAGATATTAATGTATTAATAATAGAAACAAAAATAGTAGTATTATTATTGTAAAAAGTAAAAATAATATTGATAATAATATCATTAATACTGTTTTAATTTTTCTATTTATATATTTAAATTTAGTTAGAATGTATACTAATATAATATTTATAGTGGGTAAAAAAATAAAGAAGTCCTGCAATCTGAATGTTGATCCGGCATAACATATAATTGTAGAATAAATAACCAAAAGAATTATTATAGTAAAAAATATATCCTCAACTATAGATTTCTTTGTTTTCTTTATATAATATCTTATAATAAAATATATAATTATATTAAAAAAAGCTAATAACAATAAGTAATTATCTGTACCATCTATTTTTTTTGATGCTTCAAGAAATAACCCCAAAAAGTTACATGACATTATCCAAGAACAATTTATTATTCCAATTTTCTTTATTATTTCTTTAAAAAAAGTTTCTGTATATTCTTTCTTAAGGTATTCTCGTAGCGATTTTATAATCAATGTGCTTGATGCTATTGCAGCATAAATAGATATAGATATTATCCCAAATAACATTAAAATAAATGCAAACATATTACTATTACCTCCTCAGCACATATCCTTTAAATAGTTTTCTTAGTATATAATAAAGTAATTACATTCTAAGTATATATGAATTTCGATTCAAATACCATAATATAGAAATAAGAATGTACGTGACGTACATTCTTATTTCTATATATCCATATTATTAAGTAACTCTTTTAATGCTTTTAACTCGTCTACAGTAAGCGTACATTCTGTAAGTAGTCTTTCTTTAAGAATTTTTTGACTATTTTCTGTACCAAATAAAAAGTTATCAGGAAGGATTATTCCTACTTTACCGTTTTTCTTTAATCTATAAAGAATTAATGTCACAAATAAATCTGCTGTTTCACTTGTTTGAAGCTCTGTTGGGAAATTCATTTATATAGCTTTTTCTTCTGTTCCACCATAAGGAGGATTCATTAAAATTTGAATTAACAGCACATTCAGTTGTTGCACAAAGACTGTTACAAGATAGAGAAAATCCTAACATATACTATTTAGAAATATATGATAGTAATTATCCATTTGATAAAGATCTTAACTATCATAGAGAATATGTAGTTATTGAAAAATACTTTATAAATCAGAATACTACTCCTAATTATAAATATGATGCTGTTAACTATACTTTTGATAGTGTTTTTGCCATAACTGATATACGTAAATTAGAAGAATATATTAAAAACCATTGATTTAATATAAATGCTATTGATGCTGTTACAAAACTAATTTTTTAGTTTTGTAACAGCATTTTTTTATGATAATATCACTTAATTTTGATATAAAACAATTATATTTAATTTTAAGGTAAAAAAAATATATCAGTAATTGCTATTAAAATAGCAATTACAAAATACAATAAAGAATATTTTAGAAAATACTTTTTATTGTAACCATTTGATACGATATAGCTAATAGGTATTATTATTATTGGTAGATTTAATTTTATTGTAAATATAAGATCTTTTAGACTGACATTAAATAATGGCATGTATCTTATTATAATATAAATTTCTGTAATAAAAGCTATGATAAACAATATATGATTTATAAACATACGTTGTGGATTTTTTATAGATTTAATTAGAAAAATACTACAGAAAATAATAAAAAGAAGTGTTAACAAATTAAGTTGATTGTTATGTATTTTCATACAAACAAAATAAGGTATATTAATTCCAGAAATCCAAATACAACAAAGAATACCAGCTTTTTTTAGTTGTTCTTCATACAATTCTAGAGATGAGCCATTCCTTTTATAATCAATAAATAGATTCTTAAGCCATAAAATAAAAGCTATTACTACATATATATAATCAATAACCATAAATGGAAATGTAAGAGCAATTGCACCCATTAACATAGCCCCCCTCTATTAATAAACAAATACACATATATTATATCAAAAATGTAAATTCTACCTAAGAGTTAATTAAAAAATCATTCATTTTAAAATGTATACTTTCTTGAACCACTAAAAATATATCGAATTTTTGTACATTATTGTATACATACGCACTTTGCGGGCATCCGAAAAATTCTTTATATTTATGTCCACCTTTGATAAAAGATTAGTATTAAAAATATAATTATGAGGCACTTTCAACTCTATCTGAAAAATTTCCTGTATCTTTATATATATGTTGCTTTTGATTCAACTTTAAATAATGCCCAATCTACTTTAGATCCTTCTTCGCTTTTTAAGATAGTTAGTTCCAACGTTAACTTCCCATTATCCAATTATATCCTTTATTGGATAATGTTATTATATCACATAAATTATAAGGAGGATTTTTATGTATATAGCTGCTATAATTCTTGATAAAAATATATTTAACAAAGAGATTTCTTTAGGGTTAATGTATTAAAAAATTTTCGTCTTGATAAAAATATATATTTAAAATATAAAAATGAAGATAAGTTTAAAACAATAACAATTAAAGACACACGTTATTATGGAAGAAGACTTCCATTAAATTTCTGTGAATGTGGTTATACATTTGAAATGTTTTTATAAAAAATCTTCATATGAAATTTAAATTTGAAGATAAAAAAATTAAAAGTATAGATATATGGAAGCACCTAGAGGAAGATGATTTACATTGGAAGTCTTGGAACAAAGATAGAATTAACACCGAAGTTAATTCATTAATAAATTGGTTATTCAAAAACTTAAAATCCACAGGCAATATTATACATTTATCAGATAATAAAAAGGGTTATGAATTCACTTGGGGAAATATATGGTGTGCAAACTATTATGAAGTTGGAGAATATACGATTATGATTAAGTACAACTAAAAAAATCTGATGTTTTTAAAGATAAGAAGATTAGAGTTATGATCTAAGAACTGCTAACAGCACTTTATATGTATTATTAATATATACTTCCTTCTACTATAGTAAATGTATATTTTTTATCAAATATTTGAATGCTTAAAAAGATATAATAAATGATGTAAAAAATATAATTCCAAATTTACTTAATAACTTCTTTAAATTAGATTTCATACTTTTTTCTCCCTAGTGTAATTTATATTCAATTATATACTTTCATATTAAGAATATAATATCAATAAAACTGTAATATTGATAACTATTAATTTAAATAAGAAATAGATTTTAATTTTCCAATTCTATTAAAAGGATATACTATAAATTGTGCTTTACCTTCTATATCTTCACCTTTTATATATGGACTTGTTTCCCACTTTCTAGAGTCCTTAGAAATATTTCTATTATCGCCTAAAAAGAAATATGAATCTTCTGGTACTTCATATTTTTGATACACATCAGTAACATACTCTCTTTCATATATATATGAGTCATCTAATAATTTACCATTAACTTTAACACTACCATCCTCAAAAATCTCTACTGTATCTCCTGGTGTTCCAATAAGCCTTTTTACAAATTTCTCATTTTCTTCTTTAAAATCAAAAACAACAATGTCGCCTGTTTTTAACTTTTCTGGATTATGTGTCCTCGTCACAAGTAACCTATCACCTTCCATTATCGTTGGTCTCATAGATGAACTAGGAACAGTAGCTATCATAAATACATATTTATTTATGATAGTACTTAAAACAAGAGCCGCTATTATAGGCAAAATCCAATTTATAAAAATTTTTTTCATCTTATATCTCCTTACATGTTATAAGTTTATTAATTTTTTATATTAACTATATATAATTTAAATAAAGTTTCTTTATTTATTATACAATATTTTACAACTGAAGCAATATTTTATATTGCGACTTGTAAAATTTAATAATGCATGGTGTCATACTTATATGACAATGCCATTATATAGTCATAAATATATGCTTATTGAACTTTATGCAACAATGACACAAGCAGAAGTAGAAATGATAAAGGGAAGTAATTGAATCAATGAAAACACGAGGTGAATGGGATAGGTACGGTAGACCAAAGATACAGCTACCTGAAAACTTTGATAAAGTAGTAGGAAGATGGAAAGCTGGTGAGATAACAGCTGTAAATGCTATGGAGCTTACAAAATTAAAGAAGACTACTTTTTATAATATAGTAAAAAATCGTTAAATACCTAAAGTTCATTAATATCTACATTTTTTGAGTAAAACTCCAATATTTTAATATTATGTTCATCTTCTAAAACGAACTTTATTTTTTCATTATTTTCTCCTGAATAACTAACCTCAAGTATTGTATCATAATCAATATTTCCCTCAATAAAATCAAATTTACAACACGATACATCTTTAAAAATTACTTCAATTTCTTTCATTTCTGGCTCATTTTTTAAGTATCCTTTTTGTTTCCAATTACATAATTCAATATTTATCTTTACTTCATTGTTACCAGAACTTATATTAGTCACTAAACTATCATGAAAATAATATTTATTAATCAGCTCGTTAATTTTCATTTTGTTCATACCTCAATTCTCTATAACTATATGTGATACATTTGATCCTTTTCCTACAGGATTACCATCTATATCAAAATAATAATCAACTTTTTTAATAATACATTCTGAACGATCCTATTTCCCTCATATATAGGGGTTCGTTATCATAAAAAATCCTTCGATACATTTTGATCACAAAATTTAACAAAGGATTTTTATCTTATATAGTTTTATTATTGTCTTTTTCCCTAATATTACTAAGTTGCATAATTAATATAATAATTAATTTTATTCTAATATTTCTTTTACCTTTTCTTCAGATATTTCACATATCTTTGCAATGTTACTTATAGATTCACCTTTATTAGCAAGCTTAAAGACTTTTTTAGTAAGATTAATACCTTCTTCTCTACCTTCTTCTTTTCCTTCTACCCTACCCTTTTCTTCTAAATATTTTTCTCTTATCTCATCAATACCCATTTTAATAACACCTCCTGCACTATCCTTAATTTCCTTAAACTTATCAGATAAATTGTCATCTTGTATTAAAAATAAATATTCTAAAAAATATGTTAATGCTTTTCTTTGATCTATTGTTTTTACCTTATTGTAATTAACTAGCTCATTAAATAATTCTACCTTTGCTAAGAATATATCATTATCATTTGCATCAGTATATAATAGCCTTTTTGCAATTTTGAAAACTAGTTTTAATGGATTATCATCATTAATATTATTTAAATCTAATTCTTCTACATCCATTGTTCTAAAATTATATACTAAAATATCATCATCTAGATCTGGAATCTTATATACATATCCTTTATCCTTACCAGCAGAACCTTTATAAGTATATATTGCAGAACCTACAATATCAGATTTATCTTTGTACTTATATCTAAATTTGTCCCAAATTCTATAGAAATACCTAAACATTCTTTCAGCAAATATATTTTCATTACTACTATAACTTTGTACCTCTACATGAATAAATAGTATCTTGCTGTCATTATCCTTCATTGTTACTTTTATAATTTTATCAGATATTATCTTTTCAGCTTCTTCCTTACTGAAAATTTCCTTTTGAATTTCTAAAAGTTCATTATCTAATGCTTCACTTTTAATTTCCCAATTTATTTTATTATATATTTCAGGAAATAAAAGCTCTACTATTTCTTCTTCAAAAGCTTCTAATATGGTTTTCCAAGCAGCATCATAGTCGTGTTTCTTTGTCATTTTTTCACCTCCAATACTATTTAACGTATATATAAGTATTTCTATTTATCTGTAAATTTAATGATATTATATCATACAGAAATATTACTTTTAATATATAAATTAAGTCTTCTTAAATATTGTTTTAAGCTCAAAAAATGAATTGCTAGATTTACGACCTTTAGAATATTTCTTAAAGAATATAATTAGTTTACATTTCATAAATAAGATTATGTTAACTAATATGATATTAAAACTTTTTCTCGCACATAAGTTAAAAAAAATCTTACGTCACGTAACTTTTAATTTTTATATTAAGAAGAATTCTATGAAAGAAACAAGAAATCTAAATATAATCTTTTGTCAAAATGGAAAAAGTACTAGACAAAAAGAAAATAACAGGCATTTTCAGCCTGTTATTGGTAAGATTTATTGTATGAAATGCGACACAATACTAATTAAAAAGAATAAATCTTAATTATTTTTCTTTTTATCCCCTCCCATTTTCCCACCTTCCATCTTCTAACAATTCTTTTATTTGCTCCAAATCATAGCAGATGAAAAATTGAAATACTATATCCCTATCTCTGTTAAAGTATGCTAACAATTCTATAAAATCTTGTCTACCATCATTAGTATTCATATCTGCTTTAACTTCTACGCGATATATATTATCTTCCAAATCATCGTTATCAATTTCTTTTGTGTCTACCAATTCCACAACATTAGTTCCATCTTCATATTTATCTGCACATGTTATAATTACAGAATTACTTTTAGAAAAGTCCATGCTTTTTACTTTTTTAACTAGTGCTAAATCGTTAAAAAGATCTGATTTTTTAAAATTAGCATCTATAGCTTCAGTGTTCACAATGTTAGCCGGAAATATGTATCTATCTTCATCTATTTTCACAGCCATAAATTTGTTATATGCTTCTCTTTCTATTTCTTCAATTCTTTTACCATTTAAATCTAATATATTATCCATTAGTAATACCTCAATACATTTTTTGTACATAATATCATGCTAATATATGGTAAGTCAATATTTTTAAATGTGTACTATAATACCTGTATTTTTGTATGCATGACTATATCTTTAATGATGAAATAACCTTACATTTGTAAATGCCATAGCTATATCATATTTATCACAGACTTCAATAACATTATCATCTCTAATTGATCCACCTGTTTCTGCTATATACTTAACGCCACTTTTCCTCGCACGTTCTATGTTATCTCCAAATGGAAAAAATGCATCTGATGCTAATGAAACATCATTTAGATTCTTTAACCATTCTATTTTTTCTTCTCTACTTAACGGTTCTGGTTTACTTGTAAAAATATTCTCCCATACTCCATCACTTAATATATCCATATAATCCTCTGATATATATACATCTATAGCATTATCTCTATCTACTCGCTTAATATTTTCTTTAAAAGGCAAATTTAATACCTTTGGATTTTGTCTTAAAAACCATATATCTGCTTTATTTCCAGCTAATCTTGTACAGTGAATTCTTGATTGTTGTCCTGCCCCTATTCCAATTACTTGTCCATCTTTTGCATAACATACTGAATTAGATTGAGTATATTTTAATGTTATTAATGCAATAATTAAGTCTCTTTTAGCATCCTCTGTTAATGTCTTATTTTTAGTTGGGAAATTACATAGTGTATCCTCAGATATCTTTACATCATTTCTTTTTTGTTCTAAAGTAATCCCATAGACATCCTTTGTCTCTATATCACTTGGTTCATAATTGCTATCAATTTGCATTATAAGATAATTACCTTTTCTCTTCTTTTTCAATATCTCTAAAGCTTCTTCAGAATAAGATGGAGCTATTATCCCATCTGAAACTTCTCTTGATAAAATTTTTGCTGTTTTTTCATCACATTGATCAGATAGTGCTACAAAATCTCCATAGGATGACATTCTATCTGCACCTCTTGCCCTTATATATGCAGTGGCTATATCTGACAAATCATTATCATCAACAAAATATACCTTTTTTAATGTCTCTGATAATGGTATAGCTACAGCTGCTCCGGCAGGACTAACATGTTTAAATGAAGTTGCTGCTGCAAGTCCCGTAGCAACCTTTAATTCCTTTACTAATTGCCATCCATTTAATGCATCCAATAAATTAATATAACCGACATCTCCATTAAGAATTTTTATAGGAAGGTCACCTTCCCTCATATAAATCCTAGCTGGTTTTTGATTTGGATTACATCCATACTTAAGATTCAATTCTTTCATTATTACACCTCTTATAAAACAAAAAAGCCCACCATCTGGACTTTGCCCAGACGGTCGGCTTATAATTTGTTATACTTCATGTGGTTAATTCCACTTCCGTCAGTCATATAACTCTAAGATGAAAATACCACCTAACAATTACCTTGTCAAACATTTTTTAATGACTATTTTTTATTTTGATAGTATTCTTCTCTTTTCTTATTCCAATAAATTTTATCCTCTTCAGTTATTTTTCTTAATACTCTACAAGGGTTTCCAACAGCTATAACATTATCAGGTATATCTTTTGTAATAACAGAACCCGATCCAATTACAACATTATTTCCTATAGTTACTCCAGGATTTATAACAGTATTTCCACCAATCCAAACATTATTTCCTATAGTTATTGGTTTCCCAAATTCCAATAATTCATTTCTAACCTCTGCATCAATTGGATGCCCTGCTGTAAAAACTGATACCCTTGGAGCAAACAAGACATTATTACCTATATTAACATCACATACGTCTAATATTATACAGTCATAATTTGAATAGAAATTATCCCCTATAGATATATTGCTACCATAGTCACATCTAAATGGAGGCTCTATATATATGTTTTTTCCTACAGATTTAAAAAGCTGTTTCAATAAATCTGTTCTATATTCTAAATCCTCTTCATTAGAATTATTAAATAAGCGAGTTAATCTTCTAGATTTCCTACTATCTTTGAATAATTCATCATCAAGTGCTTTATATAACTCACCTGATAACATTAATTCTTTTTCACTCTTCATCTTTTATTCCTCCTACTTAATTTCTAATACTACGACACCACATGACTCTAACTTAACATTATTATTATTTATTGTTATATTATCCATATTACTCAATAGTATTTTATTTTCTTTATTTTCCAATTTTATTATAGCTTCTTCTTCACCAAAATTAGCTATTACAATCACTGTCTTATTATCTAATTTTCTATAGTAGCTATATATATTATCTTCATCTTCATAAGCTGCAACAAAGTTACCATAAGTCAAAACTTCTTTATATTCTTTAGATTTTCTTAATGATATCAATTTTTTGTAGTAATTTAACACAGAGTTTTCATCATTAAGTTCATCTTCAACATTAATACAGATATAATTTGGATTGACTTTAAGCCATGGTGTTCCAGTAGTAAATCCTGCATTTTCACTATTACTCCATTGCATTGGTGTTCTAGCATTATCTCTACTATGATGATAACATACTTCTAGTGCTTCTTCTTTACTAAAACCTGCCTTCAAAGCATTATCGTATTCGTTTACTGTGCCAATATCATTATACTCTTTAATATTATTCATTCTACAATTTCTCATACCAATTTCTTGCCCTTGATATATAAATGGAATCCCTCTAAGCAATATATTTACTGTTGCCAGCATCTTAATCCCTTTATCATTTTGCCCATAACTAGGTAAATAAGTAGACGCTCCTCTTGGCTCATCATGATTCTCAATAATATTTGCTAAAAATCCAATATCATTACATTTTCTTTGTGCATCAAAAGTTGCTTTTCTATAGTTTTCGAATTCCACAGGTTTACTATCATACCAACCATGCTCTCCATTAGTTAATAAATGAGCTGAAAAATCAAACATTGTTGAAAAATGACCATTTTCACCTATAAACTCTTTTAAAGAATCTTCTTTCATATTAAATACTTCTGCCACAGTAAATGCATCATATTTTTCAAAAGTGTTTTTCTTAAGATCCTCTAAAACTTCTCCTATGCCATAGGTACTGTCTATCATCTTTGTCACTGAAGTTAATCCATCATCTCCATCTGCTGCAAAACTAGGAAATGATAAATCTTTTTTAACATTTATTATTGCATCAACTCTAAATCCAGCTAAACCTTTATCAAGCCACCAATTAATCATTTTATATAATTCATCTTTTACCTTTGGGTTATTCCAATTAAGATCTGGTTGCTCCTTTGCAAATGCATGAAAATAATATAAATCAGTGCCTTTTACTGGTTCCCATACACTACCTCCAAAATATGAACGATAGTTACTTGGCGGATTTCCATCTTTTCCTTTTCTAAAGTAGAAATAATCAGCATATTCACCATATGGATCTTCTAACGCTTTTTGAAACCAGATATGTTTATCAGAACAATGATTAATAACTAAATCCATTACAATATACATATCTCTTTTCTTTACTTCCACAAGCAATTCATCAAATTCCTCCATAGTACCAAACTCTTCTGCTATACTATAATAATCTGATATATCATAACCTTGATCTACAAAAGGTGATTTATATATCGGTGAAATCCATATAATATCTATCCCTAAATCTTTTAAGTAATCTAACTTTTCTATTATTCCTCTAATATCTCCAATACCATCCCCATTAGTATCATTAAAACTCTTTGGATATATTTGATACGCTACTTTATCATGCCACCATTTCTTTTCCATAATAAAACCCCTCCTTATTGTTTATACTTGTATTATATATACATAAGGAATGGATTTCTTATATAATTTTGATAAAAAGTTGTACTATTTTGACTTTCTATATTCTGACGGTGACATATGCTTTTCCTTTTTAAAACGTTTTATAAAATAGCTTATATTATCATAACCACAACTAATAGCTATATCAATAATTTTCATATCACTATTAACTAAAAGTTCCGTAGCCTTACTTATTCTAATATCATTTATATATTCTGTTGGTGTCTTTCCTATAAGCTTTTTAAAATAACGACAAAAATACTGCGGGTTCATAGATACCTGCGATGATAAATCTTCTGTAGAAATCTTTCTACTATAATTATTATGAATAAAAGATAATACCTTTTTAACATTTTCAACCTTATATATATCAGCATCTTCCATATCTTCTGAAGATATAAATCTCTTATTCTCGTAAAGTAAAGCAATAAACTGATAAAAATATCCTTTTACCCTTAAAAATGAAGAAATATCTTTCCCCTTTGATTCTTTTAATATCTTCTTATAAATCCTTTCAGTATCTTTCCATATTTCATCATCTATAAAAATAAACTGTGGAAATTGAATTTTACCTTCTATTAACGGTCTTATGACTTTATATTGTATTCCATCAAAATACTCAAAACTAAGCATTTTAAGATCAAAAACAACAACACTTTCCCTACAGCCTTCTTCTCCTACAATTGAGTGAATATCTCCAGAGCTTATAAATACAAAGGCTGGTGCTAAAACTTTATATTCTTTCATGTTTATATGAATAGTAAATTTGCCTCTTTTTAAGTAAATTAATTCAGTCTCATCATGCCAATGAAGATTAACAATAAATTTTTTATCGCTATTCCATCTGTAAGTAGCTAATGGAAAACTTACATTCCCATGAGCTATATCTTCTTTAAGTTCTTCTTTCCCCATATTTCTTCTCCTCTACTACATATACTGATTATACAACAATCTCTAGAAATTATCATAAAAAAAAGAATAGCCCATTTCTAGAGGACCATTCTTTTATATGTTTAAAAAGGAAAATGATTTGAAAAAAACTAACTATTATCATTAACTACAATTATAATATATCAATTAATTGTGTCAGTATTATGGCAAAATTAGAAAGTATTTATGAATACGTATTAAAAAATTAATAGCAACTCTTTATACTTCTTATTCCATAAACATCTTAAGATCATCTTCTACATTTGTTATTCCACCGATACCAAAGTTTTCAACTAAAACCTTAGCCACATTTGGTGATAAGAATGCTGGTAGAGTTGGCCCTAAGTGAATATTTTTAACACCAAGATATAATAATGATAATAAAACTATTACAGCTTTTTGTTCATACCATGCAATATTAAATGCTATTGGCAATTCATTTATATCTTCAAGTTCGAATACTTCCTTAAGCTTTAATGCTATTAATGCTAATGAATATGAGTCATTACATTGCCCTGCATCTAATACTCTTGGAATTCCACCAATATCTCCTAAATCAAGCTTATTATATTTATATTTTGCACAACCTGCTGTAAGAATCACAGTATCCATTGGTAATGCTTTTGCAAAGTCAGTATAATATTCTCTTGATTTTGCTCTGCCATCACATCCTGCCATTACAAAAAACTTCTTAATAGCACCAGATTTAACAGCATCAACTATCTTATCTGCAAGAGCCATAACTTGATTATGTGCAAATCCTCCAATTATTTCTCCTTCTTCTATAGCTGTTGGAGTTTGGCATCTCTTTGCAATTTCAATTATTTCTGAAAAGTCTTTTTTACCTTCTGCATTAGCCTCTATATGCTTACATCCTGGATATCCAGCAGCACCAGTAGTGAACATTCTCTCTTTGTAACTATCTTTAGGTGGTACAATACAATTTGTAGTCATAAGTATAGCACCATTAAAGCTTTCAAATTCTTCTTTTTGTTTCCACCAAGCATTACCATAGTTACCTACAAAGTGTGAATACTTCTTGAATGCAGGATAATAATGAGCTGGTAACATTTCTGAGTGAGTATAAACATCTACCCCTGTTCCTTCAGTTTGTTCTAATAATTGTTCTAAGTCTCTTAAATCATGACCTGATACTAATATACCTGGTTTACTTCCAACACCGATATTTACTTTTGTCATTTCTGGATGTCCATAAGTTTCAGTGTTCGCCTTATCTAAGATTGCCATACCATCAACACCAACTTTACCAGTTTCTAATGTTAATGCAATATATTCTTCAACTGTTAAATTATCATTTGTTGTAGCTGCTAAAGCTTTTTGCATAAATGCGCATATTTCTTCATCATTATATCCTAATGCATTAGCATGCTTCATATATGCTGATAATCCTTTAATACCATAAGTTATTAATTCTCTAAGACTTCTTATATCTTCATTTTCAGTAGCAAGAACTCCTACTGTTTTGGATTTTTCATCCATTTCTGCTTCTGATAAAGTTGTCCATAAAGCAGCCTCACTTAAAGAAGATTTATCACATATTTTTGCTAATAATTCTTCTTTTTTTACTAAAGTTTCTTTAACTCTATCATAAAAAATATCATCATCAAAATTAGCATTTGTAATTGTTGTAAATAAGTTCATAGTAACTAGTGAATTGATTTCATTTGAAACTACTATTCCTTCTTCTCTAGCTTTTGTTGCAACTTCAGAAAGTCCTCTTGTTGTATATATTAATAAGTCTTGAATTTTTGCAAGCTCTGGTGTTTTTCCACATACCCCTCTAACTGTACATCCAGAGCAACCTGCAGTTTCTTGACATTGATAACAAAACATAAGTTTATCCATACTTGTTTCCTCCAAGTTTCTAATTTTATACTATGTTCACATTATATATGGAGGCATAAAGAAAGTCCGTAACATATGTTACGGACTTTTATTTCTTTATACAATTGTTGATATGCAACATAAAATAAGGTAGTCATCTAGCTTATTTTTTACTTTTAAACCTATTTCCTGTATTTGAATATATTACTGCAAATATTACTGAACCAATTATTATTGTGACACCAATATTAAGCAATATCTTCATCATCAATATATCACTTAAAACAAATAATGATATAGAAAAAGCAATTACAAACATAAGTTTTCCCATGAATTTACACATAGCTTTTACATCATATTTTTCTTTTTCTTCTTTACTCATTGTATTAAATCCTGCTATCAAAAATGACCCTTTACCTAAAGATAACATTGTCCCAATAAGTACAAATAAAGAAATCATTAATATCTTACCAACCATAAAATCACCTCACAATAAATTATATTTCACTATATAGTTTTATATAACTTATTATAACTTATTTTATATCATATTCCAATCATTTTGAAATATTGTAAGTTTAATTTTCTTATTTTGTATCCCTCTATTTTAATATCAATAACATCCATAGATACTTATTTAAACTATTTCTGCTCCAATAATCTAATATAATGATTTGCTTCTCTTAATACATGGTCTGCTAACAATGGAACTATTAAACTACGAATTGTGCAATCATTAATTCCCTTTGTACCAGCTAATTTAAAATCACGATACTTTATAGTCTCTTCAATTGTCTTATCTGTAACACTGCTAATCGTCCTATCTGTCATATTCCTAGCATCACACAATAACTTAGCATATTGTTGTGCAAAATTATCAGCAGTCATAATCAAATCATTTTCTGTCGGATCCAACAATCCTCGAATAAACAAAGCGTGTTCCATCATGATTTGATTCCAAAATAACTCGATTTCCCTCAAATCTTCCTGGTTACACCTGTTCCCCTCTTCTAAGTTCATAATATATTTTTGATACAATTTTGCTTCACGGATAATGTGCTCTATTAATAATGGATAATTCATTGTAAACATCTTACATTGCAATACATTCTCTAATGTCTGCTCTTTAAAGGAAATTAATCCTTCCAGCAATTCTAAACAACGTTGATTAATTCGTTCTACTCTTTTTACCAATCCACTATCGATTTTACTTCTTTGGTACCCACTCTTTTCCCATAACTTCGCTTCGAGCTTAGTTATATTTTCATCAATCTTACTTCCTGTAAGATGGCTTGTTTTTACTTCAGAAGGAAGGGTATATTCCGTTATTACCTCACCTGCTTTAAATATCGTGTCATCTACAATACCTTCACTACAGCTGATTACATCATACAATAATTTTTCAAATGCTTTTTTAAATTTATTTGCTTCTTTTATATAATTACAATTAGCTTGTGTATATCCCACTTCTAAAAAAAATGAATGTTCTTTCATGATTCTTCCAAAAAATAAATGTAGTTCTAAAGATGATTTTACATAATAATTCATAATTACTCCTTATTTAATATAATCATTCTTTATAGCATATGCATATAATTACCTTTTGTTATCAAGTTTCTATTAATTTTTTCCCCTGAAATGGATATGCGAAATAGAGGTAGACCCCCTTACTAAGTCCATTCTTTAAGCTAATAGTTTCATTAACTACGACTTTATCATTTTATTATCTTTCTCCAATATAACGTAGATCTATCCTATTATTTCGTTTATACAAATACATAGTAATACCTGCTATTATCCCAGTAATTATTGAGATAATCAACTGCTTATTAACGCCCTTAAAAACTACAATGATAACAATAGGAGCAATAAAACTAATGCCCCCTATTATCATACCTACTAAGGTAGCGATACTTTGTTTTACAACAACAACCTCATTATTCCAATTAAATTGAGGTAGTTTTGCATTAATAGTTATTCCTACCACAGCTGCGAATATACAATATACTATTGGTGTTACATAAAGTAATATATACCCAACCATATTAAAATCTATTGTTAATGCAACTATTGTCGACGTAATAATACTAGTTGGAATTGATAATGTGAGATTCACTAAAATCTTACTATCAAATATTAATTTTGTTGGCACTGGCATCGTCAATGGAATCCACCATTGTTTTCCTTCTAAAGAAATAGAGCAAACCGTTGTAGAAGTTATAGAAATCATTGCTGCAATTACTAATGGTTCAAACTGTCCAATTATATCTGAAACATTTGGTAATTGTAATATTTCTGCAATTCGATCCTTTCCCAGTATCAACAAAGCAATGCTGGCAACTAATAACATAATATATCCAATTCCAGTATTCATTACATAAATAGATGAAGAAAAATATCTCCTTATTTCTTTTTTATATAATGCTTTTAAAGGAGATGAAGTTAATGCTTCCTTTAAAATATAATTACTTTTTGTTCTATGAGATTGTAAAGCTGTCATAATCCATGAATATTTCCATGCAACAATAGCTATAAACACTATAAATACTCCAAGTGAAATTCCAATAAATTTAACAAAAGCTATAAAGTCGCTATATACTATTGCTTTTGTAAAAATACTAGCTACTGGATATACCTGATTAATTTGTTCTGACATAATCTTAGAAATATCCCTAATTTGCTGTGGCTCACTATTCTTAGTAAAAAACGAAAGCCCAAATACAGCAATAATCAGTGCGATTGATAATAAAACACTTACTATATTTTTATGCTTTATTCGTGCAGATACTGCAGTGATTAACACACCTATTGTTGATGCTATTGTCATTGGGATTAATGGAATAGCTACTATACTTATAAATATATATAGATAAAATATTGGTGATGGATTAGCAAAGATTATATAAACAACTACACTAGGTAACATTGTCAGTAATGTAAATACAAGATTTCCTATATACATAGATAAAAATCTACTTGCAATGATTGTACTCCTCCTTATTGGAAATGACATTAACATATCATAATCCTTTGTTCCAAATAATACACCACTTGCCTTAAATATAGTGAATACTAATATTATTATACTTGTATTGGCAAGGATACTTGCTGGAATTAACTCTGTTAACTGTAATATTGCTAAGGAATAAGCTGAACTAGCACAAAATCCTATCAATACAACTGCTAAAATAATAAAAGTAACTCCAAGGAGAATTCCATTGTTTCTTCTTTTCTTGTCTTTAGTGTATCGAAGTTCATTAAAATTGAAAAAATCAAGCAACTGTACTGATAATAATCTTATACAATCTTTAAACATCTTTGGCGACCTCCATAAACACTTCTTCTAATGAACTATTCTTCACTACATCTGCTGTTTTTCCTGCAACTATTAATTTTCCACCTTTAATAATTGCAACTTTATTACATAACTTTTCTGCTACATCCAGTACATGAGTAGAAAAGAAAATTGCACTACCCTCACTGCATAACTCTTTCATAAAATTCTTTAACAACAATGAAGCTTTGGGATCTAATCCTACAAAAGGTTCATCTAATATTAATAACTTTGGTTTATGAATTAATGCTGAAATAATAGCTAACTTTTGCTTCATACCATGAGAATAAGAAGAAATCAAATCTCCTAAACTACTAGTTAATTCAAAAGCATCTGCATATTTTTTTATTCTCTCTTCCCTATCTTTCTTATTAACACGAAATATATCTGCAGTAAAACTCAAAAACTGAATTCCTGTTAAGTGCTCATATAAATCTGGATTATCTGGAATATATGCAATCTTTGATTTACAAAGAATCGGTTCCTCTTTAATAGAATGTCCATCAATAAATATTTCCCCTTCTTCAAAATCTAATATCCCTACAACGGATTTAATAGTTGTTGTCTTTCCTGCACCATTATGTCCAATAAATCCATAAATATCACCTGATTCAATCTCTATATTCAAATTAGATACAGCTGTTTTACCACCCTTATAGATCTTAGTTAAATCTTTAATTTGTAGCATATGTTTCACCTTCCTCTTGCTTATATCCTACTATCTAAATCATAAGTTTTATTAAAAAAAACATTAAGAAAGTATTAAGTTTATTATTTTATCCTTATATTCTTTTATGATTCGTTTTTATAACTACAATTTAAAACGGAAATAGTTCACAATAAGATAAAAGCTATTTAAAAATATTTTCACTAATATCTTTAAATAGCTTACTTTAATATTATACATTTAACACATTGATCGATACTTTTCCAGCAATTGTTTAAACTCTGGGACATGACGCAAGAAATCATAACTTGCACTATTTTCTAATTCTTGAAGTAAAACTGGAATCATTTGCTCTCCTAAATTAGTTTCTGTTGGTTTCTGTTGAATATGTCTACAAATTGGTGATTTTTTCATATCCCAAGGAATCAATAATGCAGAAATCATAGCTTGCAATACTTCTAAAGTTTCATCTATATCTTCATTTAAAACTGCATTTTCTAGTGGAACAAGAAAAGATGAATATTCCCATAATCCAAACATTTCTGCTACTTTTTTACCACACTTAGCAAGATAATTACCGTTCTCCTTATCCCCTTCCTGAATTGCTATGTTAACCAAGTTTGTTAAGATAATTTGTATATCTTGAATATTTGCTAATAATTTATATTCATATATTTTAGCTGCTTCTTCTATTTTTCCTTCTTTTAAGTAAAGACTTCCTTGTAAATTTCTCTTATCTAGAGCATTATATTTTGGTAATTGATCCAAAAGCTCTTGTGCCTTAGTGTATTCATCATTATTTATTAACCTTGATGCAATCATATACTTAGCATTATCAGAATACTTGGAATCTCCACTTTCAGCAATCCGTTCATACAATGAATTAATTTGTTCATCATAGAATTCTTTTTCCTCACTACTTATTTCTGTCATAATCAAACACCCCTGTAATACCAACGTAAGAGAGTTAATTAATTCTATACTTGATGGATATTCTCGTATCTTTTCCATTGCTATATCAAAAGCTAACTTGAAACCCTTCTTTCGGAAAATCTCAGTAACTCTATTTATAAATAACCCAATTTCTTTTTCTGAAAGTTCTTCTTCATAACAAAGTAATGTATTTAAATCTGTTTTTAATAATCTAGCTAATGCCGGTAAAAGTGTTATATCAGGGTAAGTTAAACCAGCTTCCCATTTATTCACTGCCGGAGTAGAAACTCCAAGATAATCTGCAATCTGTTTTTGTGTTAAGCCAAGTTCTTTTCTTTTTTCTCTAATAGTTGTATTCATGGGCATTTAGAATCATCCTCTCAAAAGTATATTAGAAAAGCTTTCCTTTGTATAATTTTATCAAAGCAATTACTCCTTCACAATTGAGAGATAGTTAAATATTATGTAATATAATTAACTTTAGGTTAATAGTCAAAATTCACATAATTAATTCTTATTTATCTTTAAACATATTACCCGATAATTTATAGTTCTATCTTAGAAATTGGATTTTATATCATATTGACGTTTCTATTTCAAATCCAAATTCATGTAATACAAGATCATCGTCAATTATTTCATCATAGATTCCATCAACTCTTTTAAATCCATTTTTTATATAAAGATTTATCGCAGGTTCATTTATATCCACAACAAAAAGCCTTAAATATTTAGCCCCATTACTTCTTGCAAGAGTAATTGCCTTATTAAGCATTAAACTGCCAATTCCTTTTCTCAAATAATTGACATTAACTCCAAACCTATCAATATATACTGCTTTATCATACTTGTTTTCCCATTTAACGTACTCCGCTCCTGCATTTGAATTACATAAAGCAAAAGCGGAAACTATCTCATTGTTTTCCTCTAAAACATAAAGACGATTATTTGCAATATCATCACCAAAAAACTCGCATGGATAAATTTCATCCCAAATCTGGATATTGTCTTTATTCATATTGTCAATTATTTTTTCATATACAGCCTTAAGCTGTGGCAAATCATCCATGTTAGCCATTCTTAAATTCATATTAACACCTCTGCAAATTCCTATTTATCCATTACTCAATATTAATAACTTATTAATATCCCATTGCTTCTTTTACAAGTTTCATTTTTTCTTCTGATGTAAGCATTTCAAGTAATCTAAAAGCCACATCTGGTACTGTCTGAGGACAATAAGATGTTATAATATTTCTATCTACTACGATAGGTTCATTAATAACATTAACTCCAAATTTAGCTAATTCTTTTTGTTTATAACCACCTCTTAGATGATATGTAGTAGCATTTCTTCCTTTAAGAACTCCACTTTTAGCTAATGAGAAAGCTGCAACACAAACTGTAGCTATTGGCTTATTTAGGCTATCAAAGTCCCTAATTAATTTCAGTGTTTTCTCATCATAAGCTTCATCATAAAAACCATACTCTTCGAAACCTCCTGGAATAGCTAATGCATCATATTCTTCAGGACGAATATCATCAATAAGTCTATCAACAGTAATTGGTATTCCAAATGTACTAGTTACTATCTTATTAAAACCACATGTTTCTACTTCAATATCACACTGAAAGTCGTCGTGAGCCCATCCCATTACATCAACAAATACACTAAACTCCATTGTTTCAAAAGCCTTTGCACATAAAAGTAAAATCTTCATAATACACTCCTTTTTATTACAAATTCTATATACCATTTTAACAATTCTGTAATATTATATATGTTGATTGTACACTATAATTTTATCTATTACTATAATAGAAAAAAAGAACGATCTCTAATAAAGACCATTCTTTCGACAAAAAGACTATTTAACTGCAATCATTTCATGATAAGTTTGCTATTCCGCTTGTTCATATTCATAATTTCCACTTTCACTTCTATATCATTAACATCTATGTAATGACGCGGTATATCACATATTATACTCATTTAATACCTATAATCCACTAATAATATCCAAGGACTTTTGAATATCTTTTACAACTAATGGCTGCATACTTTCTTTATATTTTTGCGGATTCGCTTTATAAAGTGCACTTATAACATCTTCCTTTAAGTCTGGCTTATATTTTACCATCAGTGGTAATGATTTGATACATTGCCTTGCTGTAATAGGTTTGTCATCCATAATATGTTTTAAATATTTATCTATAATCTCATCAATCTTATAATCAATATCCCACTTTGCATTGGCAGCTATAAGAATAATACCCCTTGTTCTTATATAGGAGTTTACATTATCCAACATCTTTACAAAAGTTTCGAAAAATTTATAGACAATATCAGAATCATTACTCTCAATTTCAAGTTGTTTTAAGCATTGATACGCCTGCTTATCATCACTGCTCATTAAGCCATTAACTAAACTCTGAATATCTTGCACCCTCATTCACCTCACAAAATATAATCACTAATTAATATGATTACTTAACCAATATCTAAATGCATTTAATTGTTCTTCTGTATGAAAATAATGCTCTCCTACCTCCACAATTTCTAAATTACAATGAAACTTTTGAACAAAATTATTAATCATTTCAATTTCACATAAATTATCCTTCGCCCCATACATAATACATGTATCAATATTCCACATGTCAATAGGATGCTCTTTTACATAACATAAGTAATCCCAATATAATTTCTCACCAACTGGCGTCTCTATCATAATTTCTTCCTTTAAACGTTCTGGTGTTACATTAAACCATTTCATCATGTTTTCAATAATTCTTTCCATATTAACTACCGGAGACAAAAATAATGCTTTTTTTATAATATCATTTTGATAAGCTAGAAGACTAAAATAAGCTCCCATACTACAAGCAAATAAACTTATCTCCTTCCAATGTTCTTTTGCATACTTCCCAATTATAGTTAAATCCTCAACGCAAAATTGTACCTTACAAGGAGTACTATCACTTTTTCTTTCTCCATGTTCTGGTAAATCAAAACTTAGTACTTGATACCCCTTTTTTACAGCTTCTTCAGCTAAAATTTTAATCACTGTATCTTCCTTATTTGACATATTTCCATGTACTGCAATAAAAAGTTTTTCACTCTTGTCTCCCCATAAAACTACGGGAATATTATTAATCTTAAATTTATCTTTAATCATATCTTCTCCCTATTTATATATGTGAAATCTCCATAATCTCATTCATCTTATTACGCTATATTTCTATACAAATACTTTTTTCTAATGTAATCTACTTATTATAATTTATCAAAGCATTGTTATCTTTCTGTTTGCTCGGTCATTAATCCCCATCTAAATCCAAATTTATCTATAAAGACAACTCTACATGAACTATATGTAGTACTGTCAAGAGGATATATTGTTGTACTATTTTCTTTTAAGACATCATATGCTTTTTGCACTTCTTCCTTAGTATCAAATATTACTGTAAGAAATGTTGCATAACTGGTCATAAATGGAACATCAATATTATCACTCAACATAATCCTCTGATTTCCAATCAAAAGTTCTGAGTGATAAACATATTTCTTCTGTTCTTCTGTGAGCTCCCAATGATAGTCCCTCTTGTCAGCATCTGAATATCTGAGCATACATAAAAGTTTAGCATCAAATGCCTTTTGATATAATTTCAATGCTTCTTCGCATTTCCCTGAAAAATTAAAAGTTGGTATCAATATTGGCACTTTCTTATACCTCCATAAATTCTGTTTTTGTTAAATTATAGCATATAAATTTGAAAACATTAACTTTTTATGGAAAATTATTTAATCTAATACTCACTTTAATGAAGAATGTTAAAAAATTTCCTCTATAAATTAAAATTTATCCCAATAATGTTTCTTTAAATATCAATGTCAAAATATCCTTTGGTATATTCTGATTGATATAAATTTGTAGCATACCTTTAGGAGTTATCTTAAATTCTTTCAATTCTGCTCTATATTGTACTACTGCTTTTGCTTCAACATTTATGTGATCTTTAAATGGAATAATTCTTATAAATCTATCTTCAATATAATAACTAGGCAATTTTGCCCATAGTTTTTCATCTACTGTTTGAGAAACACTATCAACAACCAACTTTCTCAAATCTGTAAAGAGTTGTATTATTTCATTAGAATATTTATTAATATAGCTCTGAATATCTTCATTCATACATTTATTCCCCCAAATTCATATTTACACATTTTTCTCCAACCCAGTCACCTTTCCATCAATCGCTATCTATTGTTAAATTATAACACATGAGCTTGAAATTATTTTCTTTTTCTATTTATTCTTATATAAAATTTATTACATTGCCTCACGTAAGGCTATTATTTTTCTATAGTTACGTCACGTACATTTTAATTTCAAAAATAATAAAAAAGAAATGATTCTAAAACCATCTCTTTTATTACGAAATTATATTTTACTTCTCTCACTGTTGCTTAATGATATATAGGTTTATTATCCTAGTAATGGTATTTTACATAAAGTTTACGATATATTTTCTTATGATTTACTTTTATCTGCAACAATGTTTTAATATCCTCTAAATGTTCATCAATCAATTCTCTATTTTGAACCTATTAACATTAATTGGCTGAATTATCTAAAAGCACTTTCAAATAATCCACATTAGGATTTGTATATCTCTTTTTCTTAGATGTTTTTTTACCATATTGTATTGCCTTTCTTGGACAATACTGTATACACGCCATACATTGTTCACATTTTTCTAACCATCTTAATGTACCACTTTCAACATTAATATTTTTAACAGGGCAAATCTTTATGCAAATTCCACAATTATCACACTTATCGTCAACTCTAAAGTTCACATCATAGCCTGATAATTTTTCAATCCGCTTCTCCAAAAAATTAGAAAATGGTCTGTCAATTATATATGGACTTTTTTCATATTGCAAAACCTTTTTAGATATAATTAACTCTGTGACTTCTTCTATTTTTTTATCGGCCCTTTTAAAGTTTCTTATCTGTACACTGCTTCTCCTAGCACCATTTCGAGGAAGATAATTTCCTGGCATATTCACTAAAAATCCTGATCCTAAAGTTCCCTCTTTCTCCTTCAATATTCTCTCTAAAATCTTAAATGGATTCCCTGGCATTCCCCCATAAGTGGATAATGCAAATATATATGGCTCATTGTAAAACTTCATTTTACTAATTATTCCATTCACTATTTTAGGAATTCCACCATAATATATTGGGAAAGCAATACCAATAGTTTCACATTTAATTTCTAATTCCTCTTCTTCAATTAAAGATGCAATATTAATAAGTTTTAAATTACATCTCTTTGCTAATTTACTAGCTACATCATAAGTATTTCCTGTTCCTGAAAAATATAATATACTATTTCTTTTAATAATCATAGTTTCAACTCCCTTACAATTGATAAATTTAGTATAAGGGATGTACTATAGTACAATGTCAAGCTAAAGATTTACTATTTCTTCTTTTGACTTTCCAAAATAGCAAGCATTTTTGTTTATAAGAACATTATTCTTAACTTTAATTAATACCTTTTTTATAATCTTTAATTCATCTATCTTTTTATCAATTTCATCAACTTTATCATCCACTATCTCTATTATTTCATCTTGTTTTAGACCACTACTCTTAGGAAATACTTTTTTCAGTAAAATCGCTATTTCCTTAAGAGTAAAATAATATTCTTTTGCCATTAAAATAAACTTAATTCTCTCTATATCATCATCTGTGTATATTCTATATCCATTACTATCTTTCTTTATCTCTTCTAATAATCCTATTTTTTCATAATACCGTATAGTTTCTTTATTTATTTTAAGTTCTTTAACTATGTGTCCAATATTGTACTCCATAAACCTCACCTTTTATAAAAATAATATTATTGGATCCTGCTCTGACTTTAATTGTAACATATTTTGTAAACACAACATCATTCCAGTATTCTTTTCCCATGCCACAAATAGAAATTATAACTTATTCAAAGAAAAAGGTACTGAAAAGTTTAAGTTTTTAGTACCTTTATATTTTTTCAACATTATACTGCATTAAATAATTTTTCTTTTGGATTAATCTAATAAAATTTCCTCTAACTTATCTAAATGAAGTATCTTTATAGTTTTTCTATCAAAACTAATAAGTCCCATATCTCTTAAGTTTATTAATTCTCTAGAAAATGACGGTCTAGGTATACCTAGTAATGCTGCTATATTTTCTTTATTTCCACTAAGATATATCTCGTTACTATTTTGTCTTTTTCTTTCTTCTAAAATATAATCAACTATTTTATGCTTTATGCTCTTAAACGATAGTATTTTTATTTTAGAATTTAACATAATAACCTTGTCACTGAGAAGAGACATAAAATTTTCTAATATTTTTTCATATTTACTACAAAGTTTTATCATATCAACTTTAGTAATATAAAAAATTTCTGTATCTTCTAAAGCTACTACTGTAGCAGGATAATTATGATTTTTAGAAAAAATTAATGCCTCTCCAAAAACTTCTCCTACTCCAAATTTATTTAATATAATTTCTTTTCCACAACTATATATTCTTTTGATTTCTATTTTACCACTAAGTATAAAACCAAGAGCATTACAATTATCTTCTTCTTGAGCAATAATTTGACCTGCATTATATTTATTTATATAGTAGTCTACTTCAGAAATTATATCTTCTATTATCTTACTATCAATTTCATTAAAAATTTCATTCTTCACTAGTTTATCAATTAACTTATCCATTATTTTATCTCCACTTTAATATATATAACTGTTTAATAACTCCGTAAATACCATTGATCCTTTATAATTAAGATGTCCAAAATCATAATAATATTCTCGGTTTGCAGATATATCTTCGCAATCCTTAAAATCTAAAATTTCGAATTTATATTTTTCTCTAAACTTTGATAAGATATCGTAAAACTTTGGTTTCCACTCTAAATCTTCTTTTTGTACTTTTATTTCTCTTTCTATATATTGCGGAATTAAAACTAGATACACTTTCATATCTTTATTTAGTTCAAATATTGTCTCTAACAGTTCATTGAATATTTCGATATTTTCTTTCACAGTTTCACTAAACATATTAACAGCAATACTATTCGGCATATATTCAGATTTTAACTTTTCAATTTCCTCATCAGTAATTATTCTTTCTCTTTCAATTCTAGTAGAAAAATCACTTACATATCTATCATATATACCCATTCTTTTAAAATCTTCATTTACATCTACATTATCCATATCAAACAAAGAATTATAAATATCTTTCTTTTCTTTTACATCTTTTCTTGAATACTTCTCTATACCTTCCTTCTCATATCGCGCTTGTATTTTTGCTAACTCTTCTGAAATAGTACCATCAAAGTTCTTATTTTTAGCAAAATTATGACTTTCATCATCTCTATAGCCACTTAATTCATAATATAACACAGCATTTTTAGTCAATGATATATCATAATTAAAATATATATATGTAAACATATCTATTACAACATATTGCAATTTCTCTATTTTATCTTTGTAATTTTTAATTAAATGTTTCAACTGCTTTAAATTATAATATAAATCCTGAGAAGGTATCGCTAAATTACAAAAGTTTTTTTGCAGATATTTAGGATTAATACCACACAATCCATGACTAATTCCTAATATAATTCCATCTAGTGGCTTATTAACATTAGACATTATCCTATCTATCTTTTTTAATGGAATATCTAGTCTATAACTATAACAGTCCATATATATATCAAAAAAATTAACTATTTTATTACTTTCAATACCTAACTTTAGTAAATCCTCATATGCTTTCTTTCTTTCTCCCACAGACTCAATAGCTATAACAATATAATCAAATTTCAAATCATTAATAGAATCTTTCATATAAACATCTACTTCATTATATTCTTTCCCTTTGAAAAATTCATCGACATAGCCTACAATCTTATGATTCTTTTTTAAATATTTTTCTACGATTAAATGACCTTTTTCTAATCCGTACAATAATATTTTCATCCTTAATCACCTCTAAAAAATATAATTACAATTATAATTATAATACATTTATTACTGTTTTTGACTAATTTTTTTAATAAATATACTAAATGTAACAAAAAATATTAAAAATAGTAATTTTACAAACTACTAATATTAAAAAATAAGGCTGTTATAAAACAATTAATTGTTTTATAACAGCCTTTACCGCAACCATTATATTTTAATCAACATAATTCATATATTCGCCTAAGTCCTTAAGGGTCTTAATATACTCTCCAACACCATATATTATCCAAGATAAAGGCATGTATAGAATTAAAAAACCTACTGATGCTAAAATTCCAAAAATTAATTCTCCTGTAATTGTTTTTACTAAGAAACATGCTCCAACAGAAGCTATAATAGATACGATAAAAATAACACCAGCTAATTTTGTAAGTTTATTTCCAACATCTTTAATAAGCATTGTAGTCTCCCCCCCTATTTCTTTTTAAAAAGCACTAAACTTTTCGTTTAGTGCCTAACTTATACTATTGTGCTTTTATATTAAACCATCCTTGAACTTCACATTGTCCATCATTATTTTCTCCTGTTGCTACTACTGTTCCATCTTTTTCAATACCAACAGTATGAACATCTCCAGCATCAATAGCAACTATATCAGACCACTCTGAAACTTCACATTGTTCATAAGCATTATATCCAGCAGCTAATACCTTTCCATCAGCTCTTAAACCAACAGTATGATATCTTCCACATTCAATACCTATGATATTTGTCCAACTTGATACATTACATTCTTCATACTTATTTGATCCAGTTGCTAATACTGTTCCATCAGCTCTTAAACCAATAGTATGATATCTTCCACATTTTACTGAAACTACATTAGTCCAATCTGCAACATCACATTGCTTATAAGTATTGCTACCAGTAGCTACCACTGTTCCGTCAGCTCTTAAGCCTACAGTGTGATCATTACTAGTAGATACTTCAATAACGTCTGTCCAAGTATCTACATCACATTGTCCATCCTCATTATATCCTTTTGCAAATACTGTTCCATCAGCTCTTACCCCTATAGTACTATATTCAGCAATAGCTATAGATACCACATCTCTCCAAGTGGACACATTACATTCTTCATACTTATTATATCCTACTGCTAATACTGTTCCATTACTAGTTAAACCGACAGCATGTGAGTTACTAATCTTTACATCAATTATATCAGCCCATTTATCTACTTCACATTGACCATCTTCATTACTTCCAACGGCGATTACACCACCGTCACTCTTTAATGCGATAGTATTATAATCTGATGATGATACTGCTACTATATCTCTAAATTTAGCAACATTACATTGATCATATTTATTATATCCTGTAGCTACTACAGTACCATCTTCTCTTATTGCTGCAGTATGATAACCACTTGTAGTTATATTTTTTTTGATTCTATTGTAGGCCTCCATGTCTTCGTTTTTTTTAACACTTCTTATAGAATTGTTTATCGAGTTCTCATTTTGGCCTAATATGGGTGACCTCCTAGATCTAGGATCATCTATAGGCTCTCTTCTGCCTCTTAGATCATCCATGGAATCGTGCCTGCCTCTTAGGTCATCCATAGGCATAGAATCTCTTCTACCTCTGATATCCTCTACAGGCTCCCTAACGGATCTTAAATCATCCATAGGTTCTCTTCTGTTTCTTAAATCGTCCATTGGCTCTCTCATTGATCTTAAGTCATCCATTGGTTCTCTCATTGATCTTAAGTCGTCCATTGGTTCTCTTCTGTTTCTTAAGTCATCCATTGGCTCCCTCATTGATCTTAAGTCGTCCATTGGTTCTCTTCTGTTTCTTAAGTCATCCATTGGCTCTCTCATTGATCTTAAGTCGTCCATTGGCTCTCTTCTGTTTCTTAAGTCATCCATTGGCTCTCTCATTGATCTTAAGTCGTCCATTGGTTCTCTTCTGTTTCTTAAGTCATCCATTGGCTCTCTCATTGATCTTAAATCGTCCATTGGTTCTCTTCTGTTTCTTAAGTCATCCACTGGCTCACCCATTGATCTTAAATCATCCATGGATTCTCTTGGTACTCTTACATCACCTGTAATTTCTCTTCTATTTAATCCATTTGTATTAAAGGTATCATTTCTTCTAGCATTCCTCATTGCTTCTCTATCCATATAGTCATCATTTGCATTTACTCCACCATATCTTCCATCATCTTCGATATCTTCTATAGCTCTTACATTAATTCTACTAGTAGCCTCTTTAACTTCTTTTCTAACTTCTTTAACTTCTTTAGCTATTTCATTAGTTAAAATATCTTGCATTCCCAAGATATCCTTAGTAGTAGGTGTACTAGATTGTCTAAGCATCACTTTCTCTAAAGTTTCTTCATTCCTTTTCATTGATTGTGACATTTCTTTTGTAGTAAGTAATAACTCACCTAAACCACAAACGGACCAAGAAACTGGGACATATATTATCATAATAGCTACAACAGCAGCAATCCCATATATAGGATTCCCTGTAACATTTGATACTAATGCGAATGCTCCCCCAGACACTACAATAGAAACCCAAAAGAGTCCTTCGCCTAACACTGTTAGCTTGTTCCCAACATTTTTAAACATTTTTCCTCCCCCTTTATTGTTAATGTTCAACGCCCTTATGCAAATTACCTAACTATTTATTTTTTTACAATACCTACTATAAATTCTACAATATTTTATTGCAATTTACAAGTATACCTATATATTTTATTATTTTCTTTTTCATTAACCATATTAATGCATTAAATATCACTATTTTTTTATTAAAATCTATACAAATCATCATTAAGTTTCTATAGTTTCTATATTGATTTTAAAATTTTATATGAATATTGTAATTTATTAAATAGTCCGCAATATATTTATCGAATTTTTTTTCTTGGCCTTAACAATTTTTCAACTATTTTACCATTTTTCTTATAGAACAATTTTTTGAAAATATAAAACAAAAATCCCAGAGTATAACACTAGGATTTTCATTTATTTTATTCTGAAATTTCTTTTTTTAGTAAAATCTTTTCTTCGATAATTCACTTCTATCTTCTTGTATATCATTATACTTTTTCATAATTTTATTACATCTATCTTCATATTTCACGCCTGTATTTTCTCCAACTTTTCTTAACATATCACAATAATTTTCATAGACATTTAAATTATACTTCTGCAATTTTAAATTCTTTTCATAATAATATGAAGCTTTATCAACATCATTTAATTCTCCATATGCCATAGCAAGATCACCATAAATGTACAATTGCCTATTATTTATATTTACCCGATCTTCTATAACTTCTATTCCTTTTTTTATGTTTTCAGTATCATCGCTATCTGAATAAAGTCCTACATAACCTTTAAATTGAAATTCTGCTCCTATATTATCACCTACAGTAATATTTTCTAGAACCTTTCCAACCGATATAGTTGCTTTATAATATCTATTTTCAAATAGCATCTGAGCTGAAAAATTCATAATGGATATTATAGATATATATAATGCTATAACTGCAACTGGAATAAATATAGGTTTAGTATTAAATTCTACATATATATTTTCATTTCCAGAAAACCCTACAATAAGCGCTATCGCAAGTATAGTAAACATGTAAGCAAAATTGAAATCAAGAATACTATGACAATATATTGTAAGATATAATGCTAAATAATATAATTTTCTCTTATGTGATCCTTTTAAGATAACAACAAGACCAACTATAAATACAAGTATAAATGATATTAATCCTATCCATCCCATATCATATAAAGCTTGTCCAAATGCATTATGAACATATCTAACATCATAAAATCCAGTTTGGAATGATCCTTGATTATACATATATGTATTAATTCCTCCTCCAAAAGGATTTTTACATACATATCTTATAACATCCTCAAAATATCCTATTCTAAGTTGAAATTCAGGAGAACTTATAGACATTGCTGATAGTCTATTTATCAAATTATTATTTGTAAAAATAACAACTATAATACTTATAGGTACTGCTATGACAGTTATTATATTTATTATCTTCATATATTTATCATTGATAAGGTAGTAATACATAATTATTAGTATAGGCAATACTAGAGCTATTGCTAATCCAAGCTTTTCTATTAAAAGATACATAGCTGTAGATATCAACATATTAAATACAAAGATAAAATTCCACTTTTTATTTTCTCTTTTATAAATTAATATATCAATAACTAAAAATATAGCTAAATATAACAAAGAATTCCTTGATCCAGTAAATAATAGCCCTAAAACAAAAACTATATCTAGGATTTCTTTTAATGAATCTCTTTCTCTTATTCTATTAAAATATAATGCCATAAGCATAACTAAAGCATAACTATTAGCATATCCTATATTTCCATCAATTCTTCCTTCTAATATGCCACCCCTGGATATAGCCCCTTGCAAAACAATATAAAATACAGATCCTATAGCAATAGTATATGTTAATATTTTTAATAATTTTTCTTCATCCTCTTTATAGTACGAGAAAATTAAATACAAAAGAACTAAGGATATATATATGGCAACTCCCTGTAACGAATCTATAGTTAACGATGTCCTAAATAATGATAGTACTGATACTACCCCTAAAACTAAAATAGAAACTAAATATGTTTTATTCCCTTTTATTTTCTTTAAACCAAATACCGAAAAAGCAGCTATTATAAGTATCAATATTCCATTAACATTATCTTGATTCATATACTTATACGGCGCTAAAAAAATCATAGCTGTCATAATGTACAAAAATATATTTCTCATTACCTTCCCCTTCTACAAAAATAATGGAGTAAGAAAATCTTACTCCATTATTTTATATCATATTTCCATTTATAACAATATTATATACGTCTTCTAAGGAAAATAAATGCTCCAATTGATATTAAAATAAGCGATGCCATTGATATTGTCTTTATATTTATTAATGATCCTGTTTCTTCAAGAGTATCTGGAGTCGGTACCGCTACTGTCTCTGCTATAATAAATTTTGAAAAATGATTAGTATTAAATGTAACATCATTTCCATTAACTCTACTAGACATCATTTCAAATTCTTCGCTGCCTTCATTATAATAAAATACAACTGCTTTCTCTTTATCTAATGATTCTATTTCATTTTCTAGTAAAGTTAATTTAATATCACTAGAACCATCAGCGAAGTTATGTATATCAATTTCTCCATTACTATTTACAATAGATAGATTAAAATTAAATATCTTATTTACAGCTTTTAAATTTTTAATTATTTCAGTATTATCTTCTGTATAAAATCTAAATCTAATACCTTCTGCTCCATCTAACAATTTTTTATTCATTACAGAAAAAGGAATGTTAATTGTTGCATTGTTACTGATTTCTACTATTAAAGAACCTACTCCATTTTTTATAGATTCTATATCCTTTATAAATAGTTCTATTCCTCTCATTCCTTCTTCTAATGTTATATTAAATCCATTAGCAGTATTAGGATCAAGACTTTCTATCGTTGCTTTACAGAATCCGCTCCCTATATTTTCTACATTGCTCTCTTCAATAATTTTTGTACCTTCTGGAAAGTTATTTTCCTTTTGAATCTCCGATACACTTGCACCATTTTTATTAATTGATGTATATCCATAAGGTGACGCTACTATAATATTTTTTTCATCATAAACAAATAAACGATTCATATCAACACAAATTTCATATTTCCTTGAAAGAATATCATTTTCTATCTTTGAAACATATTTTTTATCATTAACTCTCTCTATTAACCATATATTATCATCAATATCTTTTGAAAACGTCTCAATATATCCTCCAAATGTTTTATTCAAAATATATTTGTTATTTTCAAAAATATATTCATAAAGACATGTTTCTTCAGAGTCTTTTTTTATGTATACTTTATCACCAATTACTGCTATACTATCTCTATTGTAAAAATTACAATTTTCTATAATTCCTCTTGTAAGTATTTCATCATCTTTAATTCTAGTAATATAATAACATGAATCGCTTTCCATAAACTCAACTATATCTATAGTGTTATCTTTTTCAAAATATATGTCCAATGAATTACTTTTAGATACATAATTGCATTTTTCATTTAATACTACATTATATTTTTCTGCATTGCCTTCATTATATATAGTTAAAGTATATACATCTATTGTGTTACCTTCATTATCATATTTTGTATTTTTATTAATAGTATATTTTTCAATGTTCTCTTCAGTATAGTTTGTACTATATTTCTCATTTACCTTTAATAGTGTATTTTCTAAGTTTCCATTATAATTTTTTTCTTCATTGTTTATCTTATCAGCTCTCAAACTATTATTATCAAAATCAAACTGAATTTTTTTCATATTTATATCATCACTATATATAAATTCGCATTTTTCACCTTTACCTTGAAAATCACTAATCCAATGCTCTTTAGAAATTTTAGTAATAGGCTTTTCAATATTATTATCTAGTAATGATACATTTGTTGTATAACTTTCCTCATCAGCATTTTCCTTCTCTATATATTGAATTATAGATTTATTTTTATACATTATTGCTGACTTTAAATAACCAATATTGTAATTTAGATATTTTTCAACTTTAATAGTATCATTTTGATCTACTGCTAAAATATCTATTGGTATACTTACAATAGCTAATATGTAGGCCATCATTATAGCTATCATTTTTGTAATTTTCCTCACTATTACATCCCCCTATGTCCTTCATACACATAAGGAAATGATACCATATACCACTTTGTTCTTCAAGTTTTTGACACATTTTGTATCATCTTTCTTTTGGATTCTTATTTCTTTTTTATGATTTTAAGAATACAATACTTTACTTGATTATCTGGTAATACTCCACTATCTAAATATCTTTTTACCATTGAAATATAAGCTTTATCAATAGGATCTATAATATATTTATTGACATGATAACCATACCCTATTATATTTCCAAAAGATACAATTATGCTTATTATATAAATGAATATATCACCAGTAATGACCCATGAATGATATCCTGCCCCTGTAATAATTAGCACCATTAGAATAGCAATTGAAACTATTAGTAAATATATAGTTTTTCTCATTATTCTAAAAGGCAATGTTTTACTTCGAATTTCAAAATCTTCTCCCATTTTCATTACTCCTTTATATAATTTTTTTTATTCCTATATAGGTTATATAATACTGTATTAAGTATATAATTATACACTTTATATTTCAATATTGTTATTTTTTACCTCATGCTCATATTATCAATTTATCTCTTTAAAGCTCACTAAAACATTATTTTTCTTATGTTATTAACTTCTAATATATTTCTATATACAAAAAGATTTTGCATAATGGATTATATAAATTTAAGTTTAACAGTGCACAAGTAATAGGGCACAAGGCACAAGTAAGGTGAAAATTCCTCTTTAGGAGGAATTTTATTATAGTCCTGCGGACAGCAAAGTATTTTCATATTTACAATAGATACAAAAAATTATGTTATAATTCGTAACCCAAGCCTCATAAAAGTACAACTTTCATTAATCCCCTGTAAGATATCATCACAATGACAATTTTAATAATAAAATAAGTGCGGTGATACCAAATTTTAATATCACCGCACTTATAATCTAAGAAATTCCGTAGGAATTTCCTCCAAACCTGTGCCATGTGCCTTGAAACCTGTGCACTGGTCTACAAATTTTCATATTTGTCATAGCAAAAGCCTCTTTTTAAATCTATATTCCATTATATATTTTATAAAATCTTTCAATACTAATATTAGTACTTATAGCCTCTTTTCTCCAATGCTTATCACAACCACAATAATTTAAAGGAACACATTGTGGAATAAATCCCATTCTCAGTGCTTTCCATCCTCCTGATAGAAGATTAAGAGGACATGCTATACCAATAATACCAACAGCTTTTTTACTTGACACCGAAAACAGTGCCGTTTCATGAGGTATTATTATTGTATCAAAGTTTTTCTCTAGTCCTAATTTAGTAATTCTATGAATACTACACGATTCCGTACACCCCTTGCACTTATATCCTTGTTTGGCTTTTTCTCTCATACATTTTCTTTCATAACCTCTCATACAATCTGGTAAAAAAACAATTCTATCTTTACATTTTTTAAATTCTTCTCTATAGACTTTATTCATTATTTCCGCTGCTACCATATTTAAATGATATTGTACCTCGCTTCTTCCACAATAAATAATATCTTCTTTGTTATTATGATCTTTTTTATATTGTTTTAAATAACTATCAACATTCTCAGTGTATTTTCCTAAGTACTCTTTGCCTATACTTATAAACCACTGATTTAATTTGTTACAATAAGCAAAAAAAACACTATTGTAATTATCATCTTTTTCTTTTAAAAAACTAATCCACTTCTTTATTCTTTCTACTTCTTCCTTAAAGTCCCCTGTGGCTTCCATCCATCTTGTAATATACTCAAGTTCTTTCAATGACATAGTTCCTTTAAACTCCGTCGTTCTAATTAAAACTTTTGTAGCTAATCTTCCCCTTAGTTTATCTACTTTTTCTTTATATTTTCCATTTCTAAGCTTTATTAAAATATTAAAAATACTTTTAGGTATATTTTTAAATTCCACACCATTCCCTATATATTCATTAATAATAACAGATATAAAAAGAATCTCTATGCTATACTCTTCCTTACTTCTTCCTTCCCTAGTTTCCTTCATAAAATCATTAATATATCTACCCGCTTCATCTATTATTTTTTTCGATACAATATCTGATAATTTTTCTACAGTAGAATAATATTCTGAGCAATTATATATCTCATAGGTATTCCCATTCATAGCCCTCACCCCAAATAAATTTATTTATCATATAGCTTATATATTAATTATATAGAAATGTCGTATAAGAGTGTATTATTCCTATACGACATTTTCTATATTATTTTCTTTTTATTGCCAATACTATTCCTGCACTACTTAGTAATGTTCCTACAAGTAAAAGAATACTTCTACTAAATGCTGAACCCGTTTTAGTTAATGTATCCAAGTTACTCTTTTTATCATTTATATTTGTTACTTTATCATCATTATTACCGTTATCGTCTATAATTTTATTATTATCATTTTCAGTTGGATTAGAAACTTCATTTTTATCAGGATTTACTTCTTCCTCATCTTCTTTATCGTATGTTTCATTTCCTACATTTATTGCTGTAAATTTCTCATCTCCTGATACAATTACATTATTATCATCATATACATTAATAGTATTCATATCAATTAGTACTTCAAATTTATTTATCATTTCTGTGCCATCTAATTTAGAAACAAACATACTATCATTATCTTTATTTAGTACCCATATTTTATTATTAATATCTGTAGTAAAATCAGATACATTTTTAATAGTATCTTTCTTCATATATTTCCCGTCTTCTAAAATATATTTTTGTAATCCATCTTTATATAAGAAATATAAATCATTATCTACTATTTCACTTCTATACCATTTTTCAACTTCACCTTGAAGATCAAAATCGGTAATACTATCTTTTTCTATTTTAGAAATATAATCTTTTGATCCATTTTTACTATCAGTACATCTAAATGTAATTACATTATTATTATATGATATTAATGATGGATATCCTTTTACAGGATAGACTTTAAAATCATCATAATTTTCACTAATAAAAATGTATTCACCCATCGGTGTTATTACCTCATTGTTTACATCAATTATATATGCATAACAATAATCTAACCTATTTCCTTTTTTATCATAAGATATATAGTTTACTACATTTTCAGCTACCAATCTGTTATATTGATTTTTATATTTCTCAGAAAATATTTTTATAAGTTCATCATTAGATAATTGATTTTTATCAATTTTACTAGACTTATTAGTAACAAGATCATAACTAAAGTCCTCTTCTTTTGAATTTTGGATATGAGTAATATAAGCTTTTTTTCCAATTTTACTACTTAATCCTACTCCTACATTTCTACCTAAGTTCATAATATCCTTACTTGTTCCATCATTAAGTAAGCATAAGTATCCTTGCATTTTGTTCAAATCTAGCAACCCATTATTTTCAGTTTTATCGCCTTCATATCGACTTTCAATATATACGGCTCTATCCTTATACATTGATACTGAACTAATGCTTCCTACATTGTAGTTAAAATACTGTGGTGCCACAGTTTCAATAGTTTTCGCGGATACTATATCCCCTATTGGAAATACTGATACTACTATTATATATAGCAATATCCATCCGAGTATTTTTTTCATCTTTCCCATTTTCTACCTCCATTATTTGTATATTACTTCTAGATATTATCATTTTTTACCTTATATTTCAACTTAATCTCGTACAAAGCAGAAAATAGTCGATAATTATAAAATTATCGACTATTTAGGCAGTTTCTTATTATTCTCTATATCACTTCTCTTATCTCCTTTGTAGCTTTTACCATATTCCTTAAACTTTCTATTGTTTCCTTTTCTCCTCTAGTTTTTAAACCGCAATCAGGATTTATCCATAAATCTTCTTTGTCTATATTCTCTCGTAATTTTTTAATTAAGCAAATTATTTCCTTTTTACTTGGTACCCTTGGAGAATGAATATCATAGACACCGGGGCCAACTTCTGTCTCAAAATTAACTTGTTTTAGATATTCTACAATATCAAGATTTGATTTTGATGATTCAAAAGATATTACATCAGCATCCATGTTATCTATATCTTTTACAATATCCTTAAATTCGCTATAACACATATGAGTATGAATCTGTGTAGTAGCTTCAACTTTACTATGCACTAATCTAAATGCTTTTATAGCCCAATCTAAATACTCAGTATACCAATCTGCCTTTCTAAGTGGTAACTTTTCTTTAATAGCAGCTTCATCTATTTGAATAATCTTAATTCCCGCCTTCTCAAGATCTAACACCTCATCTCTAATAGCACCTCCTATTTGAAATGCCATATCTCTTAGTGATATATCTTCTCTTGGGAAAGACCAATTAAGAATAGTAACAGGGCCTGTAAGCATACCTTTTACCGGCTTCTTAGTTAAACTTTGTGCATATTTACTATACTCTACAGTAATAGGCTTTATTCTTGTTATGTCTCCCCATATTATAGGTGGCTTAACACATCTTGTACCGTATGATTGTACCCAAGCCTTTTCAGTGAATAAATATCCATTAAGATTTTCACCAAAATATTCTACCATATCATTTCTTTCATATTCTCCATGTACTAATACATCTATATCTAAGTCTTCTTGCAACTTTATAACATCTTTTATATAGTTCTTTATCTCTTTATCATATTCACTAGATGTTATCTCACCCTGTTTATATTTCTTTCTTATAACTTTCACATCTTTTGTTTGTGGAAACGAACCAATAGTGGTAGTTGGTAATATTGGCAATTTAAAAAATTCCTTCTGTATTTTCTTTCTCTCTTTTCTAGATGGTTTTCTATTAAAATCTTCTTCATTTAAAACTATATGTTTATTCTCTTCCGCTATTCTTCCTTCCTTAAATAGTTCTTTATTCTTTACAAGAAGATTTTCTTCTTTACCACTTAGTATTTTTGATAATTCCTCTAACTCACCTAATTTTTCTTCTGCAAAGGCAAAATATTTCTTCTTATCTTCTTCTAAATTTGTTTCATTATCTAATGTATAAGGAACATGTAATAATGAACATGAAGTATTAAGTACAATTTTATCTGCATAGTTTTCTATTTCTCTTATTAACTCTATTGTTTTACTATAATCATTTCTCCATATATTCTTACCATTTACTATACCTGCAAATAATACTTTTTCCTTTGGAAATCCTTTTTCTTTTATCAATGAAAGTGATTGTTTTCCTTCTATAAAATCAATACCAATACCATAAAAATCTAATTTACATACTTCTTCATATATATCTCTTATATCACCGAAATAACTTTGTAATACTATTTTCAATGATTTACTATTTGTAAACAATCTTGTATACAAATCAGTAAATAATTCTTTATCTTCTTCATTTAAATCCATTACTAAATATGGTTCATGAACTTGTACAACTTCCACTTCTAAACTTACTAGCTTTGAAAGAACTTCATTATAAATATTTAATATATCATAACAAACATCATTTATTCCCTTTTTGCCATTAAATCTAGCTAACTTTAGAAAAGTAAATGGTCCTATGATGCTAGGTGTAGTACGTATATCTAATGATAAAGCTTCTTTGTAGTACTTAACTAAATTATCTACATTACAAGTAAATTTCATATCATCTTCTATTATAGGTACTATATAATGATAATTAGTATTAAACCACTTTTTCATAGGTAATGCTTTAACATCACCTTTTTCTCCTTGATATCCTCTTGCCATAGCAAAATAAGTATCTAGCATATCTACTTTAAGGTTTTTATACTCCTTAGGAATAGCTCCTAAAAGAATTATTGTATCTAACATATTGTCATAGAAAGAAAAATCATTAGATGGAATAAAATCTATACCTTTACGTTTTTGTAGAATCCATTGCTCTTCTCTTATAGATTTTGCAACAGCCTCCAGCTGTTCTTTACTTTCTTCCCCTCTAAAATATTTCTCCGTAGAAAATTTTAATTCTCTTAACTTTCCAACTCTAGGATAACCTATTATTGCTTTGCTATACATATACCTCTTCCTTCCATTTATAACTTAAAGATAATATATCATAACAAAGACATTATAAGATAATTCCAATTTTCTTTAATTAGTTATAGTTTTAACCTATAACCCTTGTACATATTTTCTTGTAATATTCTCTAAAATATTAATATACTCTATGGCTAATTGAGTTAACTTTATATTTTTTTGATTTATCCATCCCACTGTTATTGTTTCTTCACTTTCTATAGGAACAGCTATAATGTTGGGGCCATTTAAATCTTCACTTATAATACCTGTAGAAATTGTATATCCATTAATACCAATAAGTAAATTAAATAAAGTGGCTCTATCATTTACATTTATACTTTTTTTATGCGAAATAGTACTTAGTATTTCTTCTGAAAAATAAAAAGAATTATATTCACCTTGTTCAAAGGACAAACATGGGTAATCTTCTAACTCTTCAAGTTTTATAATCTCTTTCTTGGCTAATGGATTACTTTTACTAATAAATACATACGGTTTTACTGTAAAAAGTTCATGAAACTCTAAATTATAATCTTTAAATAATTTGTTTAAGACCTTCTCATTAAATTGATTTTTATATAAAATACCTATCTCACTTCTAAGATTTCTCACGTCATCTATTATTTCATAAGTTTTTGTTTCTCTAAGATTAAATTCATACTGATCTAATTGATAATTTTTAATTAAATCCACGAAAGCATTTACAACAAAAGCATAATGTTGCGTTGATATAGAAAACTGCCTCACTGACGGTTTAAAATTTATATATCTTTCCTCTAAAAGCTCTGTTTGCTCAATTATCTGTCTTGCATAGCCTAAAAATTCTATTCCTTCCCTAGATGGTCGTACTCCCTTAGTTGTCCTCTCAAAAATACTAATATTAATTTCTTTTTCCAATTCTTTAATAGCTGTTGATAACGTTGGTTGTGAAATAAATAACTTCTTAGCCGCCTTATTAAATGATCCATATTTTGAAATGACTAGAGCATATCTTAATTGTTGTAATTTCACACTATTCTTCCTTTCCTAGATTCATTTTATATTTGGTTAAAATTATACCATATAAATAAAATTGGATAGGCACCCATTAGACATTACTCATAATTTTTGTTTCATTATTTTTATATTTTTTAACTATTTTTAGTATTGATAATAATTTTCATTTACAAACGTTTCTCAATTTGATATATTTAATACAGGCTTAATTTATCGCGGCAATCTTATTAGGAGATGATGAATATGTCAACAATGTTTGGACCTAGGTTTAAGGTCTGCAGAAGATTAGGATTAAATGTTATCGGACATCCTAAAGCCATGAATAGAGCGGTAAAAGGTACTGCAAGAAATGATAAAAAACTTTCTTCTTATGGTACTCAGTTACTAGAAAAACAAAGACTTAGAGCTTACTATGGTGTTTACGAAAAGCAATTTAGAAACTATGTAAAAAAAGCACTTAAAGAAAAAGATTTAACAGGATATGCATTGATTAAAATGCTAGAATGTAGGCTCGATAATATTGTATATCGTCTAGGTTTTGCCTCCTCAATAGCGCAAGCTAGACAAATGGTTAACCATGGACACTTTTTAGTTAATGGAAAGAAAGTAGATATTCCTTCATTCCAAGTTTCTGTGGGAGATGTTATTACTTTAAAAAGTAAATCCCAAAAAATTGAACTTTTTAGAGATAATTTCTTAGATAATATTGTAAACACATTACCCTATTTAACAAAAGATGAAAATAATTTTTCAGGAATCCTTGAAAGATATCCTAATCGTGAAGAAGTGCCAATAGAGATTAATGAAGTTCTAGTGGTAGAGTTTTATTCAAAACTTCAATAAAGTATAAGTATTATGTTTGCTTAAAATTTATTCAGCCAAATTTTAAACATTCTATCTAAACAATAAGAGTTTATATTCTCCTACAAGTTTTTAACTCTTAAGATTTTATACAATACTTTAAAATCACTTAACATTCATTATATCTATACTATAAAATTAAGCTATTTAAAGTACACATTTTAATAAGTAACGAAAAATAACCTCCAGACCTTCAACACCTCTGGAGGTTATTTTTTTCTATCTTCACAGGAACTACTTATTTTTGCCATTAAATTGCCATATTCATATTATATACTAAAAATACAGTAAATAATGTTTGTTAAGTTTTTTCATAATTTTTCCTCTTAAAAGAGTGACTTCTACAAAGGTCATTCTTTTTTATTATCTATCAAAAAAATTTATTATTCCCCTTCCTATCATTAATATTATTTCAAAAATTGCTTCAATAGTTGAAACAATGTCATATGATCTATCAAAAAACCGCTCTCTTTTCTCTCTACGTTTTCTCTCTTCAATAGTTTCATATCCTATTTTATCCATACGTTTTTTTTCTTTTGATCTTCTATGTCTTTCTATTCTTTCTAGTAATGTTAACCGTTCTTTATACCTATTCTTATTCATACAAAGCCCCCCTAAGTTAACATTATTTTACTCGATACTATTAATAAAATCCACTTTAATTATTAACTATTTTATAATAGGTTCTAGCTGTCAGCCTATATACTACAATATATATTATTGCAAAAACTACGCTAGTGCCAAAAATACATTGTATAAATATCTCCGTGCTTCCCACACCAAATAATGCTAACATCTTATTCATCATCTTAAAAGCAAATCCTACATGAATAATCGCTGTTACTAATGGTATAAAAAATACTAATAGAATTTGTTTCTTAATAGATTTTTTTACCTCATAATCACTAATACCTACTTTTTTCATTATCTTAAATCTTTCATTATCTTCATAGCCTTCAGAGATTTGTTTATAATAAATTATAAGCACCATCGCCATTGTAAATAATATACCTAAATATGCTCCAATAAATAGGAAACCACCGTTCATTGCATAATAAGCTTCTCTATCCATAAAAATACTTTGAAAACTAATATTATCACTATTAATTTTATTATAAGTGTTATTACAAAAATTAATACAATCTTCCTTAGATCCCTTTATATCAAATGAAATATAATATTTGTCTTTGTTTAATTCTTCTGTATTAAGACTTTTACCTATTTCATTTAATATTTCTTCATCTTTTACAACTATAAAATATGATTTAATATTAACACTATCTTCTTTGTTCACAAACTTTAATGAAGTAAGTTCTTCCTTTACCTTATAGCTACTATTTCCTAACTTTACAGTATCTTTTTCATACTTCCCTTCATTGGTATAGATAAATATTTCATTTTCATTTAACTTTACATTCGTATTTTCAACTTTTTTATATTTATCTAAAGTAATAAATGCTACACCACAAACACTACTTATATTACTCATAATATTTTCTTTTTCGACAACATTAAATCTATTATTATCTAATGTTGCAATAAATTCTTTATAGTCAAATTCTATTGTATTTTCTTTTACTAAATTGTTCAAATTTAATTCGCTATTAACTGCATCTTCAACAGTATTTTTATCTCCTTTATAATCTCCAAATGTTATTTGAATATCTTGAGGATAACTATTTTTAAGACTAGATTCTTCACCCATATATAAACATACTGTAGTTGAAATAGTTAATAATACAGCTGTACTTAATATACATATATTAGCTAATCCTGCTGCGTTTTGTTTCATACGATAAATCATAGATGAAACAGAAATGAAATTATTTGTACTATAATAAAATTTCTTATTCTTCTTTAATATTTTTAAAAGCGTTATTATTCCTGCTTTGAAAGTGAAATAAGTACCTACTATAACAAAAATCGTAGCTATAAAAAACTTATTTATTGCTGCTAAAGGTGACTCTACAGCAAGTGCTATTTCATAACCTATTATAAGAAATACAACTCCTAATATTGCAGAAAACCATGATGTCTTCGGCATTCTTTCTCCTTTTTGTCCACTTTTTAAAAGTTCAACTGGATTTGTCACTTTTATTTGTATTAAATTCATTATTAATATGGCTATAAAGGTTACTAGAATTAATTTTATTGTCGATATTATTGCCTTAAAGGATATAGAAAATGATAATGTAATATCAAATTTAGCTAAGTTAAGCAATATAAGAAACATCAATTTTCCTATTATAAATCCTCCTAATAACCCCAGTACTATACTAATTGTTACTACTATTACAGTTTCAAAAAAGAATACTTTTGCAATATGCTTTTTTTCCATTCCTAAAATATTATATAATCCTATTTCCTTTTTTCTGTTCTTAATTATGAAACTATTAGTATAAAATAAAAATATCACCGCAAAAATTCCGATAATTGTTGTAGCAAATTTCAGTAACATTTTTACTTGTATACCACATCTCATCATATCTATACCTTCATTAATTGAAATAGCCTTCATTGTATAAAATGTCATAACTATAGCAATGATTGCTAAAATATATGGAAAATATATTTTCCTATTTTTATTAATGTTTGTTTTTGCTAATTTAAAATAGAAAATACTATTCATTTTCTTCTCCTCCTGTACTTAATACAGTAAGGGTATCTGAAATTTTTTCATACATTTCATTATTACTCATTGTTCCACGATATAGTTGATGAAAAACATTACCGTCTTTAATAAATAGCACCCTACTTGCATGACTAGCTGCTTTTGTACTATGAGTTACCATAACAATAGTTTGACCAGCTTCATTTATATCTGCAAATAACTCTAATAGTTCTGTTGCAGATTTTGAATCTAATGCTCCTGTTGGTTCATCTGCCAAAATCAACTTAGGATTTGTAATAAGTGCTCTTGCAACAGCCGCTCTTTGTTTTTGACCTCCTGATACCTCATATGGATATTTTTCTAATATATCCTTAATACATAGTTTTGTAGCTATTGGTTGTAATCTATTATCCATATATTGAAAATCTTTACCTGATAAAACTAATGGTAAAAATATATTATCCTTTAATGAAAAAGTATCTAACAAATTAAAATCTTGAAATACAAATCCTAAATGATTTCTACGGAATGCTGAGATTTCTTTTTCTTTTATATTAAGTATACTATTACCTTCTAATAAGACCTCTCCACTACTTGGTTTATCTAATGCTGCTAATATATTTAACAATGTTGTTTTACCTGATCCTGACTCTCCCATCACAGCAATATATTCTCCTTCCTCAACGGAAAAAGATATATCTTTTAAGGCTTCAACTTTATTTCCCCCAAATCTTGTTGTATATATTTTCTTTAAATTTTTAATCTCTAAAAATGCCATCTCTTTATCCTCCAAATCTTTCTTACAAATTAAGTATAATAAAAAAAGAAATGTATTGCCTTAACCTTTGCTTACATTTCTTCATTTAATCTTACATCTATGTAAGATTACAATATTTCTATATTTTTTCTTGAAAAATCAATGGCAACAGTAGTTCCTTTACCTATTTCAGAATCTATAGTAATTTTATGAGATAAGTTATCTAGTATTTTCTTGCATAAATATAACCCTATCCCCGTGGACTTCCTATCCATCCTTCCATTATATCCTGTAAATCCTCTTTCAAATACTCTTGGAATATCTTCTTTAGCTATACCTATTCCTGTATCTTCTATAACTAAAGTCTCTTTTGACTTACTATCCATATATATTGATATCGTACCTTTCTTTGTATACTTCAATGCATTAGATATAACCTGCTCTAATACAAAAGAAATCCACTTCTCATCAGTTATTACTTCAATATCAATATCTTCTAAATTTAATTTTATCTTTTTATTAATAAAAATTGTTGAATACTTTTTTATCACATCATTAACAATAGATTTTATAGAATAACTTTCTAACCTTAAATCACTAGACATTGTACCCATTCTTACAAAATACAATGCCATCTCAACATATTGTTCTATCTTAAATAGCTCCTGTGATATAGCTCTCTTTTCTTTCCCCAATTCCATTGACTGCAATATCATATGTAATGCTGCAATAGGAGTTTTTATCTGATGTACCCACATTGTATAATACTCTATCATCTCACTAATATTGTTATTAGATGTACCCTCTATCCTCTTGTTTCTTTCGTATAAATTCTTTATAATTTCCTGATAATACTGTTCTAAAAGACATCTACTTTCAGGTAAAGAATCCTCTACATATTGAATATCTCTTAGTATACCTTTCACCTTTATATTATTAGTATAGTATTTGTAAAAATCATATATTGAAAATATCATGGTCAATGTAACTATTAATATAGACGAATATAAAATAGGCTCAAAAGAAATATGATACAAACTATATACAATAAAAAAGATAACTATAAAAGTAACGAAAGCTATTATGATTTTAAATCTCTCTTTTAAATATGATATAAATATGTTACCTTGCACATTAACCACCTATTATATAACCTATTCCTTTTTTTGTTTTTATAAAATCTTTTAGTTCTATATCTTCAAGCTTCTTCCTAAGACGAGTAACATTAACAGTAAGAGTATTATCATCAATAAAACTATCGCTTTTCCAAAGGTGGGTCATAATATCCTCCCTTGAAACTACTTTATTTTTATTTTCTAGGAGTATTTGCATAATCTTAAATTCATTTTTACTTAATTCTAACTTCTTATCTTTATAAGTTAAAATAGCTTCTCCCAAATTCAAAATTACTCCATTATTTTCTAATATATCAACTTGTCCTTGAAAAGAATATGTTCTTCTAAGAAGTGCTTGTATTTTTGCTATCATTACATTTAAATCAAAAGGCTTTGATATAAAATCATCAGCTCCCATATTTATCGCCATAATTAAATTCATATTATCACTTGTAGATGATGCAAATATTATCGGTACCTTAGACACTTTTCTTATTTCACTACACCAATGATAGCCATTATAAAATGGCAATGTTATATCTAAAATTACTAGCTGGGGATCAAATTCTAAAAATTCTTCCATAACTTTAGTAAAATCATCTATTACCTTTCCTTCATATCCCCATTTACATAAATTATCCTTAAGTAGTGTTGCAATAATTTCATCATCTTCAACTATTAAAATCTTATACATGTCTACCTCCTCTGTTATTACATAATTTTATATCACATGTAACAAATTGTAAACTATGTCCATTGTTACAATAAAATTATAACTCATCTTAAATCTACTACTCTTTAATATAAATAATGCTGTTGCAAATCTAACTGCAACAGCATCATATATTTTTATATTAAATTATTAATAAGTATAACAAGAATAATTTTCACCAAAGTTACTATCATAATAAGTTTGTCCATTTACTGTATATGAAATATAATACTCAATAGTCTTTCCTTTTATTTCTGAAGGTACATCCCCATTCCATATCTCATTTCCATTTTCTAAAGTTTTCTCATATTCTAATTCATAGCTACCTTGAGTACTCCAATCGTCTACTGTGTAAATTACTTTTACAGTTTTCTCATAACCATAGTTCTTTAAAGTTACCTTAGGATTGCCATCTCCATAATATGGTGATCTTATTACATGAATAGGTGCTACGCCTAAAGTATCAGTAATAGAATAATTACTTCCACTGTTATTATCCCAATAAGTCTCGCCATTTACTTCATATTTAATGCAGAAATTTTCAACACCTGTTCCAAAGTTTGTAATCCTTGCTACCCATATTTCCTCACCATTATTGAGGCTCTTAACATAAGTTGCAGAACAATCATACCAAGTATCATCATCAGCATTCTTATAGTGAACAACTACGTTCTTATCATAAGCTATATTTTTTACTTTTATGTAAATATCATTTTCTACACCGCCATGATAAAATCCATAATTATCAGAATAATAGAAAGACACATTATCAGTAGCTGCTTCAGCTTTTACAGGTGTCCCTACAAAAGCAAATAAAGTTGATACCAATACAATAGAAAGTACTACTGCTAATTTATTTTTTAAGTTTAATAGTAAATTCATACAAAATTTCCTCCTTTATTGATTAAATATCTTAAAATTATTATTAATATAATCCATAACTTGAATCATAGTTTAATCCAAAATTACTATCATAATAAGTTTGTCCATTTACTGTGTATTTAATATAATATTGAATAGAATCTGTCTTATCTATATTGGCTGCCCATATTTCTTCACCATTTGTATTTGTTTTTTTGTATACTAATTCCTTACTCTCTTCAGTTGCCCAATTATCATAACTATATACAACTTTTACGCTTTTCTCATAACCATAATTTTTCAAATTAACTTGAAGGTTATTTTCAGAATCATAATATCCTCTCATTACATGTAATGCTGCAACACCTAATGTATCTGGGTAATTATAATTTTCACCATCATTATTATCCCAATAAGTATTACCGTTCACTTCATACTTTATACAAAAATTTTCAACATTTGTTCCATAATTTGAAATACTTGCTTTCCATATTTCATATCCATCACCAAGATCTTTTACATATTCTGCTGATTGATCAAGCCATTGATCACTACTAAAGTTTTTGTAATGTACAGTTACATCCTTTTCATAAGCAATATTTTTTACCTTTATGTAGATATTCTTAATAGTTCCATAACGATAATAATACTGAGAATCTAAATAGTAAAAAGACACATTATCAGTAGCTGCCTCTGCCTTTATCGGAGCACCAGTAAAAGCAAATATAGTTGACAATAAAATAACCGAAAGTAATAATGCTAATTTCTTTTTAAGGTTTAATACTAAGTTCATAATTTTTCCTCCCTACATTAAATTATGTAATTCCTTACATTTGCTATTATACCATTTATTATTTTAGTTTACAATATTTTGTAATATTTTTTACATAAAAATATTGTAAATAAAAAATTAACATAGTATTAATTAATTTTTTACAATGAAACATCCTGAAAATACTTAATGTATCTTCAGGATGATAAACCTATCTATAAGATTTTTTTAATGAAACAATTCTATTAAAAACTAACTCTTTATCATTGTCTCTAATAAAATATCCATGTCTCATGAATTGCACTCTTTCTTTAAAATTTAAAATTGACTTTTCTATCATAACATTATCTTTTATTATTAAAGAATTTTTATTAATATATTTTTCAAGCTCACTAGTTTTAAGTTTCACTAAAAATAATGATTCATATAAATTTACTTTACATGATATGAAATTTTTTTCACTAATCCAATGAATTGTTCCTTTTACTTTTCTTCCTGTAAATCCACTTCCACTTTTAGTCTCAGGATCATAGGTACACCTTATTTCTTCTATCTCGCCATCATTATTCTTTATTACCTTATTACACTTAATAAAATATCCTCCATAAAGTCTCACTTCTCCATCTAATACTAACCTATTATATTTCTTAGGTGCTTTCTCCATAAAATCTTCTTTTTCTATATAGATAACTCTACTAAAAACTACCTTCCTTTTACCTAAGTTGGGATTTTCTTTATTATTTATAACCTCTAACTCCTCTGTGTAATCTTCTGATAAATTTGTTATAACAACCTTTAGTGGGTTTAGCACTGCCATAACTACAGGAACCTCTGTTTTTAAATCATCTCTTAATGAGCTTTCCAACATAGAAATATCTACAGTACTTTCACTTTTAGAAACACCTATTTCTCCTAAAAAGTTTAATATAGAATTTCTTGTATATCCTCTTCTTCTTAAACCCTTTATTGTTGGAAGTCTTGGATCATCCCATCCTTCTACTAAATTCTTTTCAACTAATTCTTTCAAATACCTTTTACTTGTCACCACTCCACTTAAGTTCATTCTTCCAAACTCAATTTGCTTAGGTAAATTTCCTTCTAAATCTAAATTCTCCAATACCCAATTATATAATGGTCTATGATCCTTAAACTCTATAGAACAAAGAGAATGAGTTATACCTTCCATATAATCTTGAATAGGATGTGCAAAATCATACATTGGATAAATACACCACTTATCTTTAGTCTTATAATGCTCCTTATAACTTATTCTATATATAACTGGATCTCTCATATTTATATTGCCACTATTCATATCTATTTTAGCTCTTAAAACCTTCTCACCTTCTGAAAACTTTCCTTCTTTCATATCTTCAAATAACTTTAAGTTTTCTTCAATTGACCTATTTCTATACGGACTATCAATTCCTGGTTCTTTTAAAGTTCCTCTATATTTTTTTATTTCATCTGGTGATAAATCACAAACATAGGCTTTACCTTTTTTAATCAAATATACAGCATAAGAATATATATCTTCAAAATAATTAGATCCATAATATTCTTTTCCTCCATAATCAAATCCTAACCATTTCATATCCTCTTTTATAGCATTTACATACTGAATATCTTCTTTCCCTGGATTTGTATCATCAAGTCTTAAATTAAATTTGCCCCCATACTTCTTAGCTATTGAATAACTAATATTTATAGCATAAGCACTACCAATATGAAGATATCCATTAGGCTCTGGTGGAAATCTTGTGTGAATCTCACTACAAATCCCATTGTCAAAATCTCTACCTACTATTTTGTCTACAAAGTTTAAACTATTTTCTTTACACATCTTTACTTCCTCCTTTTTTTCTTCAACTCTACCTTTTTTCTCTCCCTCTGGTAAATTTGAAGAACATAAAAAGAAGTAACTTTTCTTATTGCCCCATTTTTCTTTCCTCCTAAAAAATAAAAAGCTTTCGTCCTAAAATCAAAATTATGATTTTAGAGACGAAAGCTTACTTCGCGTTGCCACTCTATTTTACTAATATATCACTATAATAGCCTCTTCAAGTACGGAATCTGAATTACAGAAACTTATACTCTAATCTTGTAACGTAGATAAACGTCATAGCATCACTTTCTTTATGAAAGATCCGTATGAAACTCCAAGGCTTGGTTCAATAGACGTTTCTTTACTTCCTTTCACCTTCCGAAGCTCTCTTTAAAAGAACATATCTATCTACTCTTCTTTTCATAGTCTTTAATTATATTTACACCATTTTATTCCTAACATTATCAAAAGTCAATATATTTTAATAATGATATACCTTTTTATATTTTAATATATAAACTAATCCAACAACTATAGTAGCACATTCTGCAATTGGTACCACAAGCCAAACACCATTAACTCCAAGTAATGATGGCAATATTAATATTCCTATGATAAAAAATACAAAAGTTCTAAGAGTTGATAGTATTGCAGATATCTTTCCATTTGAAAATGCTGTGAACATTCCACTGGTGAAAATATTAAACCCACATATTAAAAATGTCATAGAAAATATCTTAAATCCACTTAAAGCTATATGATATAATTCTGATCCTCTTTCTGTAAACAATGTTACTATAGTAGAAGAAAACACCATTGATAATATAAACGATATTACCGATAATATTGCAATAAACCTAAAGCTATATTTTACTATTTTATTTAGCTGCTCCCTATCATCTTTCCCATAATTATAACTTATCCTAGGAGCTACTCCTGATGTAAATCCGAGATATGCTGAAACCATTAAAAATTGAGCATATAATACAATAGTTATTGCTGCCACTCCATTTTCACCAAGAAATTTAAGCATTACTATATTAAATAAAAATGTTGTCACTGCTGAAGAAATCTGCGTTATCATTTCTGAAATACCATTTGAGCAACTTTTTATAATTACGCTACTTCTAAATTTACCTTTTTCGAAATATAAAATATTTTTCTTATTAATAAAGACTATTATCCCAATAATACAAGGAAGTGTGTATCCTATACAAGTAGCTAGTGCAGCACCTTTTATCCCCATCCCTAATGGAATAATAAATATATAGTCTAAAATTATATTTGTAATTCCTCCAAGAATAGAACTAAGTAATCCTAATTTAGGATGTCCTGCTGTTACAAGAAAATAATCAAAAAACACTTTTAGCATTATTACTGGTGAAAATGCTAACATTATAAAAAGATAATCAAAACTATAGCTATATAATCTCTCTGTTGACCCTAAAGCATATATTATTGGTTTAATAAATATTATCCCAACTATTGCTATAGTTATTCCAACTACTATTGAAGTAGTAATAAGTGATGTAAAGCTTTCTCTTGCTTCTTTATTTTTACCTTCCCCCATAAGTTTTGCAACTATGGCACTTCCTCCTGTTGCTAGCATTATCCCAAGTCCTAGTAATATATTTATAACAGGATATACTATATTTGTTGCTGAAAGAGCATCAGCATTAACAAATCTTGAAATAAACATACCATCTATAATAGTATATAATGAAAAGAACAACATCATCATAATTGTTGGAAAAGTATACTTTATAAGTGATAGAAAAGTAACTTTTTTACCTAATGAATTATCCATTTTTACCTCCATTTTGTCGTGATTTAAATGTCATATTGTTTTATAATAAAGTATACAGTAACAGTATAGTCAAGAGGTGAATCGAAAATTTGAGTAAAATAATAAAAGAATACTTTACTACTGGTGAATTTGCTAATCTCTGCGGTGTAAATAAAAAAACTTTATTTCACTACGATAATATAGGTCTATTTAAGCCAAAAAAAATTTTAGAAAATGGATATCGTTATTATTCACATAATCAATTTGAATTATTTAATGTAATATCAGAACTGAAGCGACTTGGTATGCCCCTTAAAGAAATAAAAACCTTCATTGACAATAGAAATCCAGATATTGCTTTAGATTTATTTCAAAGAGAAAAAGAAAAAATTGATAAAGAAATTAAGGAATTAGAAAAACTTAAAGAGCTTATGGAAAATAAAATCTCTATTACTAAAGCAGGTAAAAATATAAATGACGACATTATTTTAGAAAATAAAAAAGAAGAGTTTTTTGTTTTGAGCAATGCAATAAAAGATGTGGCATATGGCTATGATATTTCTACATATACCGACCACTTAAAATATTGTATAAATAATGACTTATATAAAGGTTATCCTGTGGGAGTAATGATTTCAAAAGAAAATCTTCTAAATGAAGATTTTTATAACTACAGTTATTACTTTACAGAAGTTGATAATAAAAATATAGAAAATCTATATATTAAGCCAGCTGGTCTTTATGTTACAGGATATATCCAAGGATATTATGATAAAACAAAAGATTTATATGTAAGACTAATAAAATTTATAAAGGATAATAATCTAACTATTATTGGCTATTCATATGAAGAAGTATTAATCGACGAATGCGCTACCAAAAATCCTAATGAATATGTAATAAAAATATCTATACATGTTTCATAAAATATACGTGACGTAACTTTCAAAATTTATTTTTAAAAATTACGTCACGTACAAATCTATTCTTTTACCCAATAACTGCTACAATCATTAGAACGCTCTAAAAATCCATATTCTATCATTGCTCTTCTAATAGTTACATAATCTTCATGAATCCTTTTTAAAATACGATTAATTTCTTTTTCTGAATACTTTTTACCACTAGCAAAATTCTTTACAATTTGTGATAACACTATAACTTTCTTCTTTTCTTTAGCTGGATATGACTTTAAAGCCCCATTTTCTGTGAAGTAATTTTTTATAACTTCTTCTCTTTCCTTATCAGTAATATTATATCTGTCATCAATAGTAGTGGCTGTTTTATGAGCATCACATAATTCTTCCTTATCTAGCTTTGTTAATTTTCTATTTGAACCTTTTGATATCATATCCATCATTGCTAAAAATAATCTTCCTTGCTTTTCTTTTTCCCTAAGCTTAAATCTATGGTTTCTTATAGTTGACTGCGATACCCCTAGCTTTGATGCAATTTCTTTATCTGAAAGACCTTCTGCCATAAGCAGTAGCACCTCTCTTTGAACTTCTGAAATACCAGTAAAACTTGTATTCATTCCTAAAAGATACTGAAGTGTGGATCCATGTTCTTTTTCTATATGAATTTCTGTGGCTTTTTTAGCATCATATAGATTATTTTCTATTTCGTAAATTCTACCCTTCGTAAAGCTTTCTTCACAAATTATGCACCTATATTCTTCTTCATACTGCTTATACCCACTTTTTAGCTCTTCAATATTAGAATCCCAGAATATTTCTTTATTGTTCTTATCCATAAACAATATCACCCCTATCATCAATATACTTATATTGTATGACAATCATTGTAATTTGTCTATATATTTATAGACAAATTTATATTTTGTTTATCGATGTAATTCACAATTAATGTTAATTTGCCCCTATAGTGAAAACATTGTAGTCCTGTGGATGGTCAGTATGAATAAGGGTGATAAATAAAAAATATGAAATCCTTTACCACTACTTAACTAGAACAGATGCTAATATGACCTTTAACTATATATTCATTCCATACAAATATATCAAGTTATATGAAAGTGCAACTTTCATTAGTTCCCTGTAAGAGAGAATTATAATAGTTTAAATAATTCAGTTTTCTCTAATATTTTTCCAATAGGTATATCTTTTAATGGTTCATTATCTAATCCTAAACAAGTCTTAGCAGCATTTGTTAAAACTCTTATATCATATTGACTAGGGAATACTGGATCTACTTCTTTTCCAAGATTCATTAAACCATATACAGCCATCATTGCAGTTCTTATTGAATATTCTACTGTAAATACACAATCATTAGGTACTTCAGCATATTGACCAAGAAATCCGAAATTAACACTTCCTTTTGGTATTACATCCGGTCTATCACCTTTAACACGTGGCATAAATTGTGATGTTATATAAGGCATCATACTTGGTATTACATTTACTGTGTGAGAAAGAATTTCTGGAATTTTATCTTCTAGACCCATGTGATACAATAATTCTTCAAACATCTCACGCCCAGTAGCTTCTGACATTGTCTTATCTACATAATCTCCTTTTACATCTAAATTTAATGCATATGCCCATAAAACTTTAACATTGTCCGGTTGATTAATAAAGTGAGGATGTTTTGGTACAACCCAACTCATAAACCAGCTAGAATCTTTTATTGTTACGAGACCTCCCATTCCTGGTTTATCACCAGTTAAATTTAATAAGTATGGAAATACTATGTTATCATCTTTTAAAGTAACAGTAAATGATAACCATTTAGTCTTATCTATATCACTACAAAATACTTCTGGATGTCCAAAATCTTCAGATTTTTTAGATATTTTTTCCCATACGCTAAAGCATCCTTTATCTTCTGAACGATTAATTACTGCTGGATGATTTAAATCACCTCTTGTCGTATTTTGAGTCATTGATCCATTAGTAAATAAAACTAAATCATCTCTATTAACTGCTATAGTATTTTTACCATGGTTATCCTCATAATATATTTTTGTAGCTACTTTTTCACTAGTAGAAAAATTGAAATCTATATCTGTTACATTACAATCTTCATCAAAGCATACACCTTTTTCTTCTAACCACTTAATTAATGGCAAAATCAATGAATCATATTGATTATATTCTGTATGCAAAATTCCTTTTAGTCTATTCATTCCACCAATAAGATGCATGAATCTTTCCATATATCTCTTAACTTCCACAACACTATGCCACCTTTCAAAAGCAAACATTGTTGCCCAGAAATACCAGAAGTTTGTCTTGAAAAATGAATCTGAAAAGTATTCTGCTATAGTTGTTGCTCCTAGTGTTTCTTCTGTAACTATATGAAGTTTTGCTAATTCCATTGCATTTTCTTTTGATAATCCTAATGTTGAAAAATCTGCCTTTTCACCTTTGTTATGAATTAAACGACAATGAGATTCTATTGGTTCTTCAATATTTAATTCTCTAAATTCATCTAATACACTTCTATTTTTATCTTTTAATGATGGAATAAAGCTATATAGATCCATAAAACACTCAAAATGTTCTTCTATCTCTCTTCCACCCCTAGCTGTGTAACCAACTTCAGCAGTTCCCGCTCCGTCCATCGAACCACCATAAATCTTAGATTGTTCTAGTATATGAATATTCTTCCCTGGCATATGAGCATCACGAATTAAAAATGCCGCTGAAGATAAAGATCCTATTCCTCCCCCAATTAAATAAGCTTTTCTTTCTTCTATATTTTTAGGTGCAAGTGGATTTATTTTTTGATAATTTCCCATAAAAATCACTCCTTATTTCATCTTAGCTTTATAATAGATTTTCATATTTATTTATACAATAAACAAAAAAGAGCAACTGTGAAATTATTACACATATAACTTTAACTGTGTAACTTTTCCCATTGCTCTCTCAAATTTTTTACTATAAATTTTTATTATTTTTAGATAAAATACAATAAAGTGTTCCATTCATCATTCTATCTATTCTATCTAAGATTGATTCCGGATCTTCCTTTAGTCCTTTTCTTAGCCATATTATAAATTCACCTACAATAGCTATTGTAAAAAATCTTGCTACTTCTTCCTTCACTTCCTTTTCAATATTCATTTCTTTAGTTAAATCCTCTATAACTCCTCTAAAAGCATTACAAAATATATCATATAAAAACTTCTCTAAATGCTCCCTTCCAAGAGAATTGAAGGTATTTAAGCATATTATCTTATTATCTAATGTATAACTTAAAACACGCCTAACTGCTGTTTTCCATCCTTCTAAATTATAATATTGTTCTAACTCCTCTATTACCTCATGTTCATATAACCAACCAAGTAATTCATATGTATCATTAAAATGATTATAAAAAGTTCTTCTATTCATATTACATTGATCAGTAACTTCCTTTACTGTAATCTTCTTAATTGAACGAAAAAGCATTAGTTTCTTAAGCGAATCAGCTAATGCCTTCTCTGTTATGTATGAATTAGACATAGACTCTCACCCCTCTATATCTAATTATATATTTTTATCAAATTACTACCAATAATTAACTTTTATTTATTCTTTCTATTTATCAATAATACTATTAATATTACTTGTATTATACCCAGTATAAAAAATGTAATATGTAAGTTAAACACATCCCCTAATAATCCACACACTGGAAATAAACAAACCATTGTAAATGAAAATATCATACTATCTATTGAAATAATAGTAGCCCTTTGTTCTGATGGTATTAACTTATTTAATGATGCAGACTGTATAGGATATAACACTGAATTAGCATAATTCATTATTGCAAAAAATATTATCGATATTACTATATTCTTGCTACTTATCATTACTATACTTACGCCCATTAAAATTGATATTGCATATTTTGTATTTTCTTTAAATACTGCAATTACCTTCTCACAAGTAATAGAACCAACACAAGAAAATATACCACTAAATAACATAACAATACTTATCTCAATTTTGTTTAGACCTAATTCTGAAAAATATTGTTGTCCGTAAAAAAACACTATTGTATCAAAAGTAAATATAACTGGAAAATAGATTAAATTTTTTAATATTTCTTTATTATCTTTTATAATGTCATAACAAACCTTAAAATGTTTCTTTATTGATACTTTATCATTATTATCTTCCCTGTCCATTGGAACTTCCTTAAATAACATTGCTGGAATCATTGATAGTAACGATATGATAATAACAGTAATGTAACAATATACATAAGAATATTCTGCTAATATCCCACCTATAAAAGTTGCTAAACCTTGAGAAATTTCTATAATTAAATTCAATCTACTATTAACTTTAAGATAACTCTTTTCTTCCCCAATCTTTTTAAGGCTATCGTAAACTAAAGCCTCTTCAGAACCTGAATTCAAATTATAACTTAATGCAGATATAGTAAATCCTATTGAAAATCCCAAGATATTATTAGACACTAGATTTATTACTGCCGATATTGCACTACATAAACGACCTACAATTATAACGTTCTTTCTACCAAATAAATCTGCTAAAGCTCCAGATGGTACCTCAAATAAGAAACTTGCTATATGAAATATTCCTTCTACAATACCTATTTGCCATAGTGGTAATCCTTTATGAACCATATATAACACCCATATAGCGCTCGATATGTCGAAATTTTTTATAAAACAATATATATAATCAATATTTACATTTCTTTTTAATTTATTATTCATTTTCTTACTCCTGTCTTTTTTTATTTTTTACACGCAAAAAGAACATATCTTTATTTAGATATGTTCTTTACAGGAGCTACTGCATATAAAAAAGGACCTTTTTATGATGACTTACCTTAAAAAAGGGCGCAGTAATCCTGTAAATATGATAAAGTACCATTTTTTGTAATAGAACTACAACTGCAAACAGGTGTATAACCCAAGCCATTCATAAAATTGTCCCCCTCTCTCTTAAAATATACACTGATAATATCATGATTTTATAATTTTATCAATATTTATACAGTTAATTTATGCAAAATTTATCCTATATAAACACAAAAGAGAATGACCTATGTGGCCATTCTCTTTCTTAAAAAAGGAAAATGATTTGAAAAAAATTAACTTTTATTAACTACTACACATTCATTATATCAATTAATTGTGTCAAATTTATGTCATAGTCTAAAATTTTCTATGAATTATATGCATAATAATTAGAAAATTCAAAAATATATAGTATAATATTGGTAAGGTGGTGAAAGATATGGATGTTGATTTAAATTTTCAAAAAACTTCAAAAGAATTTAATACACTTATGACAATTCTTAAAGGATATATACAAGGCTTTATCTATGAAGTTAAAGAAAGTGATAATATATATTACTGCGACTATATAGCTGAACTAAAAGCACTATTAACTAACGAGAATGTTACAGCTAAAATGGGATTTAAAGTTGCAAATGAAGATATCGGCATTTTATCTGCTCTAACTTTAGATATTTTAAAATACCAACTAGAAGATCAATATGATATATATGCAAACGAAAAGCCTCAAAGATTCCTACACAATGGCAAAATAGAAGAAATCAATAATGAAATAGTATTAATAAAACATAATTCTTAGGGTTAGAAGTGATTTTATGAACTTCTAACCCTGATTTATTTGAATCAATTCCATTTTGATTTTATATAAAACAAAATTATCAAATTTTGTACAAGCTAAATAACGTTAGCTTGCACAAGCTTTTATAAGCATCGAAAAAATCTTTTCCTGAAACTCATCCTCAGAAAACATAAATTCTGGATGCCATTGCACTGCCATCGCAAATTTAGCTTTTGGAATTTCTATTCCTTCAATAAGTCCATCCGTTACTATTGCATTAACGACAACGTCATTACTAATAGTTTTTATACCTTGATGATGAAGACTATTTACTATCAATTTTTCTTCACCCAAAGCATCATATAGTATAGTGTCTTTTTGTATATTTACTTCATGAGTACCTTTGTTATATGGATATTGTTGTTTATGTACTAACTTTATACCTCTATTGAGTTCTGTATCTATATCTTGATACAAAGTTCCACCAGTTACTACATTTAAAAGTTGAACTCCTCTGCAAATTCCTAATAAAGGTTTATCTAATTCTAGAGCTTTTCTCATAAGATAACACTCTTGATTATCTCTAGTATCACATTGATAACCACACTTTTCTTTCTTCTCCTCATTGTATAACTGTGGATTTATATCTTGTCCACCCGTAAAAAGAAATCCATCTACATCATTAAAAATTTCATCTAAAATCTCTTTATCATCAGTAAGGGGAATCATAACAGGAATTCCGCCTACTTTTAATATAGCTTCCATATATCCTGGCACCATCCACCATATTCTTTTATCAGCTTTAAACAGCGGTGTTACCCCTATTTTAACTTTCATCGAAACTCCCCCTTTTCTCTGCCAAGTACCTATATAAATTTTTATAACCATTATATATTAACTTCCACATTATATGTTGAAAAAACTTAATTTCTTAATTTTTTTAACTTATCACATTAAAAAATGGCCATACAATGACCACTATTTTTGTTTTATTACATTCATTTTGCTTTTTTTATTGAATCAATAAACTCTTTTTCTCTAATGGTTGCTTCTAACCTCTCTTTTTTTACCCCTTTATATATTTTAAATATAGACATTATAATTGAAATAATGGTTACAGCCGAAAATAACATAAGTACTATTAATAGTTTTGACAACATAAAATCACCTCTATATCTAATCTTTACCATATATCAGTAATATTAATCACTTATGTACTTATTTCTCACTGAATTTCTAACATCAGGTTTGTTTTTTATTAAAAAAGATATATAAGTTCTATTTATTTTCTATAATTGACACTTTTATAGTTTCATGCAATAATTTGTTAATATATATGGCTATTTATTAAAAGGGGGACTTCATGTGTTAAAGAGAAAAGAACTATCAGAAAATATGCCAGCAGATGAAGCTATAGAGATTGGTATTTTATTAGCTTTAGTAGGTGGTTTTTTAGATGCTTATACATATATTCTTCATGGAGGAGTATTTGCTAATGCTCAAACAGGAAATTTAGTTCTTGTTGCAATGAATATAGCAGAAAAAAATTTTTTTAAATCTCTTTACTGTCTATTTCCAATCTTAGCATTCTTTTCAGGCATTTTAATAACGGAATATATTAAGAATCATTCAACTCTTTATGAAGAAATTGAATGGACTCATATTGTAATTATTATAGAGATCATAACTTTATCCATTGTTGCATTTTTACCATTAATCCTGCCAAATGGTTTAATAAATATAATAATATCCTTTGTCTGTTCTCTACAAGTAAATAGTTTTAGGAAAACACAAGGTATGCCTTATGCTACTACTATGTGTACAGGTAATTTACGATCTGCCGGTGAACATTTCCACAGCTATATACATACTAAAGACAAAGAATTTATAAAAAAATCTATTCTATACTTTATTATAATTATATCATTCTGCTTAGGTGCAGTTCTTAGTACTATACTTATACCAGTATTTAAAGAGAAATCTATTTTTAGCTGTTGCATAATACTATTAATAGTTTTGATAATAATGTTAACTAGGAAAACATCACAACAATAGTAGCATTAATATGATAAGAATACTATAAAATAAAAATAGGCATTGCAATTACAATGCCTATTTTTATTAGAAGCCAATACAATTTCCTTTTAATGTTGCTCCCTTTATATTATTGCTTCCATTTTTTGAAGTACAATCTTCTATAATAGCCTTTCCAAAAGTAACTTCATATCCTAATGCTGATGGTTTACCCTTTAATGGCCAGTTGTAGTTTTTACCTTCATTACCATCAGCAACACAATTTTTCATTGTTACAACCCCGCTTTGATTATTTCTATCAAATCCATTCTTTTTATTTCCTTTTGCAGAACAATTTATTAATAAGTGATTTAGTGGATCTAAATGAGCAGCTTTACCTGATTCTTTATTATCTACGCCACCAAGCTTAAATCCATTACCATCACCAGTTACACCATTTACTTCACCATTGTAGTTTGCTTCACAATCTACTAATGTTACTGCACCATGTGCAGCATAGAAATCCCAACCATCATCTACATTATATTCTGCTTTACATTTTTCAAAAACATTTCCTTCACCAGAATGAAGCTTTACTGCAAATCCATCTGGATTTTCTCCCTTTGAATCATAATTATGATGAGAGTAACAATTGTACATATAATTGTTTGCTCCACCATTTGAAATTTGTAATCCAGTATCTGCATTGTCATGGATGTCTAAATTTTCAAATCTATTATAGCTTCCACCATCTACATATATAGCATTATCTTTAGCATTATATATTTCAAGATCTTGTATAGTATTATTTTTACCTGTTATTGTGATACCTCTTCCTCCAGAAGATGTGCTAGAGAAATCAATTTTTGCACCACTTTCTCCTTTTATTGTGATATTATCACCTTTTAATTTTACTGATCCAGACTTAACAGTACCTTTTATTAATATAGTATCTCCTGATTTTGCTTGAGAAATTGCTTTTTCAAGTGTCGTACCTGATGATGTTACTGTTATTGTAGTACCATTGGCTGTAGCACCTGTACCATTACCATATTGACCTGTTGATGTTGAACTATTTGATGAACCATTTGATGTTGAATCACTTGAATTAGATCCATTTGATGTTGTATCATTTGATGAATCTGTTGATGTTGAACCATCAATAGACTTTACAACTACATTATCATATTTAGCAGCTGTCTTTGCAGTAAATACAGATATAGCACCTTTACTAATAGCACTATCTGTAGCAGTTGCCTTTACCGAACCATTTACATAAGCCTTTATTGTTTTACCATTCAATTCTAACTTTATTTTATAAGTTTTCTTTGTCTCAAACTTCATACTTACAGTCTTTAAAGTTGTTGTTACTCCATTTACTCTTTTTCTTAACTCTAATCTATCACTCTTTATTGCTACTGCATAGTGATTGTTTATATCTGTAAATCTACCACAAAGCATAACTCTATTACCGCTATTGAATGAATCTACAGTAATTTCTGATTCCACAGAATAATTTGTCCAAGAAGCTTCTCCTGCCTTACTTATTGCATTTACAGTTTTATCACTTTGTTTATAAACCTTACTTCCATTATATGAAGAAGTAGTCCACTTACCTTTTGTAGTTGTCCACTTACTTGTACCTTTTTCAAAATTATCTGAAAACAAGTTGCTAGCTGCAAAAGCTTGTGATCCTCCTAAAACTGTTGTTGTAAATATCGATGTAGCTATAAAAATACTAGCAATTTTATTTTTATTCATTCCTTTACCCCCATGTTTCTCTTTATTAACTACTGAATTTAATTTTTGAATATTCCCCTAGTTTATCCTTCGTTAATTTTACTTAATTTACATATTTTAATATACGACTATAATAATTCATATTTTGTCATTTTACAACACTTTTTGCTGGTTTTTTACATGCGATAAAGCTTTTTTTCTTATTTTCTTCTTTATTATAAAAATTATTTATTTCTATTTAATTTTCATTCTCGCGAAAACCAAATTATAGAATTAAATTGATAGTTTAATGTAGAAAATAATATTCTCTACTTCTTATTAATATATCCAGTCTTGTACAAAAGTTCTGCTGATAGTATTCCTCCTCCTGCTGCTCCTCTCACTGTGTTATGTGATACTGATATAAATTTATAATCAAATAAAGAATCATCTCTTAATCGCCCTATTGTTATCCCCATACCATTTTCATAATCTCTATCCAGTCTTGTTTGTGGTCTATCTTCTTCTTTTAAGTATCTTAGAAACTTCCTTGGTGTACTTGGTAATGAAGCTACTACATCTGGTATTTTATACTCTTCCCATGCTCTTAATATATCTTCCTTTGATATCTTATTTTTTAAATTAAAATACACTGCCGCTAAATGTCCATCTTCCACAGGAACTCTTACACATTGAGTAGTTATTATTGGATTACTTGCATTAACAATCTTATTATTCTTTATACTACCCCAAATTTTTAATGGCTCCTTTTCACTTTTTTCTTCTTCCCCACTTATATATGGAATAACGTTATCTATTAATTGAGGATAATCACTAAGTTTCTTTCCAGCACCAGATATAGCTTGATACGTACAAGCTAAAATAGATTCTACTCCTTGATTTAGAAGTGGCGTTATAGCTGGTACATAACTTTGAATTGAGCAATTTGGCTTCACTGCAATAAATCCCCTTTTTGTTCTAAGTCTTTTCCTTTGCTCATTAATTATATCTATATGATTATAATTTATTTCTGGTATTAACATAGGTACATCTTCAACATATCTATTAGCTGAATTATTTGATATCACCGGTGTCTCATGCTTTGCATAAGCTTCCTCTAAAAGTTTTGTTTCTTCTTTATTAAGCGAAATAGCACAAAATACAAAATCTACTTCCATGCAAATTTCTTCTACACTTTCTCCATCTTTTACTATCAGTTTTCTTACTGATGCCGGTATATCTTCTTTCATCTTCCACCTTCCCTTCACTGCTTCTTCATAAGTTACTCCTGCTGATTTTTTACTTGCCGCCACTAATTTTACTTCAAACCATGGATGATCCTTTAATAATGTAATAAATTTTTGACCTATCATTCCTGTGGCTCCAATAATTCCCACCTGCAACTTTCTTTCCATATTAATCACCTCATACATTTTTTCCTATTTATATGGTATTATATTCCTACAGATATCATTAGTAAAATTGATAATTTAAATTAAAACAATCAAATTTTTCGATGGCGGTGATAATATGGATCTCAGGCAATTAAATACATTTTTAACTATAAGTAAACTTCAAAACTTTACAGCAGCAGCTAATGAATTAGGCTATGCTCAATCAACTATAACTACACAAATTAAATTATTGGAAGAAGAACTAGGTGTTCGATTATTTGAAAGAATGGGAAAAAGTATCTCCTTAACTTACGAAGGAACTAAACTGATACCTTATGCAAAACAGATGTTAAAATTAGATAATGAAATAAGGACTGCTGTTTTTAACGAAGAAAAACCAAGTGGTACATTAGTTATCGGTGCAGCAGAATCTTTATGTGTACTACGGCTTCCTAAGATTCTTAAAGAATACAAAAATCTATATCCTGAAGTAGATATATCATTAACTTTTGGAAACTGCTCTACATTCCGAGATATGCTAAAGAACAATTTAATTGATATTGCTTTCTCACTAGGTAGGAAAATAGATTCAGAGGACTTTATTGCTGATACTGAGATAGAAGAAGAAATGCTATTACTTTCAAATACATCTAATCCTCTTGTTCATAAAGATACAATCTACCCTATAGATTTAAAAGATCAATTTTTTATTCTTACAGATAAAGGCTGCAGTTATAGAGCTGCATTGGAAAACATATTAAAAGAAAATAATATAAAACCTAAAATTGCTCTTGAAACTTCCAGCGTACAAGCAATAAAACAATTTACCATAAGTGGATTAGGTATAACTATGCTTCCTAAAGTAGCAGTAAAAGAAGAACTGGAAAGCGGTAAACTAGTAAAATTAAATTATTGCGGTCCAAATCTAAATATAGTTTCTCAAGTCCTATATCATAAAGATAAATGGATTTCTCCTGCTATGAAAGAATTTATGATTCTTTCAAAAAAATATTTAGGGCAATAATTTTCTAATGAAGATACTATGAATACCGAAAAATCACGATGCAAAGAATATTTGCGAAGAAAAAATCAAATGTAAAAGAACCATTGCTAGACTTATATTAATATTAAAACCATAATGTGAATCAAGGAGGAAATTTATGAAAATCGGTGAGACAATGTTAAAAATTAGAAAAGATCAAAATATGACTCAATAATTACTCACTATCAAGAAGAGTTAAAAGAGGTTTAGAAATCTATGATTCTGTGTATATGAACGAATGGTACCCTGTGACATAATTTATGAAATTCATATGAAATTCTTGCACTAATCATATTGTTATCACAAAGGACTGTTATATTATAGTTGTTGTTAATAACAATAGTAGTTTTTTTATAGTATTTTCCTTTTAAATATATAGCGAAAGAATGGCCCTTCCCTTAGACCATTCTTTTTGTTTTATAAAATGTACATTATTAACCCCAGTAACTATTTTATATTATATACATTAATGGTAAAATATATAATATATTCCGCACTATTCATCTAAATATTCCTTTTATTAATAATAATTAAAGTCAGATTTTAAATATTATTATCTATATATCTCACTAATTAATGCTAAATTTAAAGAGGTGATAAAATGACAAGAATAGCCGTTGTTGGTGGTACCGGAAAACTAGGTCGTATGATTATCAATACTATTTTAGAAAATGATGATGTTAAATTAACATATGTTATTGGAAGAAAAGATAGTGAATATATTGGAAAAGATATTTCTTCGCTTATTAGCACTAGCTTTAAAGACATCCCTATTATAGATGAAATTCTTGAGGCAAAAAATTGTGATGTATTTATCGATTGTACAAATGCAAAGAACTTTATGTCTAATAACTTTGATAAATACATGAAAATGAGAAAACCACTTGTGATTAGTACAACTGGATTCAATATAGAAGACATAAAAAAAATTGAAGATTTAGCTAATACTATTCCTGTATTTAAGACAGGAAACTTTAGTATTGAATTTCATAATTTTATCGAAACAATAAAGTTTATAGGTAAAAAAATTAGTAAAGACACAGATATCAGCATAATCGAATACCATCATAATCAAAAAAAGGATGCCCCCAGTGGAACTGCAGAAATGATACAAGATGCATTAATCAAGGCGAATACAAAACTTACTAAAGAAGATATACCTATTTTTAGTATACGCGGTGGAAATATTGTAGGGGAACATAAAGTAGTTTTTTCAAACTCAAATGATGAAGTTATTGAATTAAAACATCAAATTTCATCAAGAAAAGCATTTGCTAGTGGTGCTGTATCAATAGCAAAATGGATAAAAAAGCAACCGGTAGGTTTATATGATATGGATGACTATTGTAAATAATATCTACTATTTATAAGAAAGGAGTAATTATATATGAATAATAATGAAAAACCAGACTATGATAAAATGGGTTGGCTATATAGTGCTTTATATGGCGACATGTCTACTGAGGAGTTGCGTGAATTTGAATATGCCAAGAACCATATGGAGTTATTACAATCTTATTCTAATAAAAACATCTCTATCTTAGATTCTGCTTGTGGTAATGGTATCCAAGCTACTGCTTTTGCACTAAATGGATACAATGTTACAGCCACTGATATAAGTTATGAAATGGTAGCTCTTACAAAAGAACTTGCATCAAAACATAATGTATCTATAAATACAATGGTTAAATCATGGTCAGATTTACCTAGTATTTATAATGAACAATTTGATATTGTTTTTAATACAGGAAATTCCATTGTTCATTCACAAAATTCAATAACTAGAGAGCATGATATTTTTGCTTTAGTGCAAGTGCTTAAAAGTAAAGGAACTCTTGTTATTGAAACTCGAAATTGGGAAAAAGTTATTAAGGAAAATAAAAGATTTACTGTCTATGATAAAAAAACATATCTTAACAAAGATTATATACCAATGTATTATTGGCAATTAAATGGCATCGAACAGAAATCAAATGTGGAAATTTTATTGCAAGAAATTTGTGAAGACAATCATGTTGAAATTTATGAAAGTTCATTAACCTTCACTCCATTTACACATTCAACCTTATTAAATATCATGAAAAAATTAGGTTTAGAGATTACAAAAGATACTTTTGATGAAAATTGCGATTGGTATATTGTCTATGGAGTAAAAAAATAGAATTATAACTTAAGATATAAAATAATTGACAAGGTAAATAAATAGCAATTTATATGCCAAAAAATACTTCTACAAACTCACTAGATAAATAAGAAATCATATGGAACAACAAGTCACTAATTTCAATACATATACAAGCTATAGTTCTTATAGCTTGTTCTATTTTTTCTTTATTCTAGATCTATTTTATCTAACTTCTATAATTTATTTACTACTGTCTTGTCTTTTTTGATTATTTCTCTCTTATCAATTCCATCAGGAACAAATCTGAATACTACAAATTTAGTTTCTTCATTTGTATTATTTGCAAATGTATGAACAGAATTTTTCACTCTTATAATTTCATCTTTGCATAATGTTCTTACTTTCTCCTTTTCCTCTTCCATCCATCTACAAGTTAATTCCCCTTTAATAATTAATATTGTTTCTTCTATCTTAGAATGAAAATGCCATTCTTGAACACTATAAGGAGCTATCTTATTAATATGAATCTCATATTCATTAAAAATAAAATAACTAACACTTGTCCCATTATCTTTATTTACATTTATAGAGTCATCCTGCCCCAAAAACTCAATAATATCCATATTATCCCCACCTATACACTATTATTGTGATTTTTACTATAGATTGAAAACTTAAACTTATCTTGAAAATCAATTTTATTTGAAATTATGTTTACTTTATTTAGTTTTTGCTGTTGCAATAAAAAAGAACCTTGGAAATCTAAAAATAATATTTCCATTTTTCTGTTTTGGATATTCTTTAATAACTCTATCAAAAATATCTTGTTCAAATGCCCTCTTTTTCTCATCTGATAAAACATTCAAATATGGTCTTAATCCCGTACCACGGTACCATTCCATAATATCCTTATGAGATCTTAACTTGTGACAATATGTAGTTTGCCACATAGAAAATTCTGATGAAATTTCTGAAAGCAAATCAAAATATTCACTTTGTGTTAGATTGTAAAACTTTCTAGGATTAATAAACTCGGATTTCCATTTTTCACTGGACGAAACTTCTCCGATAATTTTGTGAATTGGCTCTTGATAATTCATTGGTGTTTGTACTGCAAGTATTCCATCTGGTTTTAATAATCTAATCATATCCTTTAAAAATTGATTATGATTAGGTATCCACTGAATACAAGCATTTGAAAAAACTATATCAAAATCCTTATCTAGAATTGATAAATCCTTATCTACATCACAAATCTTAAACTCAAGATTAGGATAATGTTTTTTAGCTGTTTCAATCATATTGGGAGATTTATCAACACCAAGAATATAGGCGTTAGGAAATCGTTGTGCTAAAACCTGTGTACTATTTCCTGGTCCACATCCAATATCAAGAATCTTTTTAGGTTCATTAATATGAATGCGATTAACTAAATCAATTGCTGGCTGTGTTCGTTCATCTTTAAACATTAAATACTGCATTGAATTCCAATCTGCCATAATATCATCCCCTTAATTTTTATAATTATTTTGTAAATTTAATATTCACTTCCGCATTTAACAAAACACCTTTTAGTGTATTTTATAACACAAAGTGGTATAATTTACAATTATAGTGTTGATATAGAAATATCATAGGTAAGTTTCGACTATAAAATAATTATTAAGAAATATAGAAATGAAATGAGTTTTAAATTTGACATGACTCTACTATCTTATAAATAAGAATAAAAAGCTTGAGTACTAAAATACTTCAAGCTTTTCTTATACTATTCTAGTTTTGTACTTAAACGCTACTTAATTTAAAAAAATTCACAATAACTATCTCAAGATTTGCAAAGTAATACCGAATATACAAATATTACACTGAAAAATTAAACGGAGGTAATAAGTGGAAAATAAATTCGAAGACACTTTACTTACAATTATTAATGATTATAATGAAAAAATTAGAAGGTCAGTTGATAATGAGACAAAAGCTAGCATTGCCAATGATGCTATGACAACTTTTTTGTTTGAATATAATAATCCTTTAGCTGCCCTCATTTATGGTGAAATAGCTTTAAAATCAATATCACAAACATCAAATATATCAAAAGAAATACAAATTAGAATTAATATTGGTGGATGCTACCATAGAATTGGTGATGATGCTAAAGCAATAAGATATATAGAGCCTTTAGTAACAAGCAACTTTAATAAATTAGAAAAATCGTTTAAATATAAATTGCTATTTAACTTAGTTAGTTCTTATCTTCGTCTTAATAATATAGAAAAAGCGACAATTTATATGGAATATTTTGAATCCTTGTATTATAAAAACAAAGATTCAGAAGAACAACTTATTCATTATCTCTTCAATATGATGAAAGCAGATTTTATTTCCTCAGCAGGTAAAGATTTTCTCAATGATGCTTTACAACATATTAATAATTGCAAGAAATATTGTGAAGAATTCGCTTCGGATATAGATAAGCCTTTTATAATAGTTGAGATAAATAGAATTGAAGCTAATATCTACAGCAAACTTAAACAATATGAAAAATCTCATAAGTTACATTTAAAAACTTTAGAATACATATCAGAAACAAATATTGAAACTTATTCTATCGATTTATATATGTTATTATCAAATGACTATAAGCGACTAGGTGATTTAAAAACTTCTGTGAAATTTATTAAGGAATATATACTTAAAAGTGAAAAAAGATACTATGATCAAATTAATCAATATTCAGATATCTTAACAAGGCAATATGGAATTAATAATAAAGAAAATCAATTATATAAATTAAATCTTATGAGAGATAAAATTTCTTATAAATATAATAAAGATTCATTAACTGGATTATATAATAGAAGATTTTTAGACACAGTCATTAATAATACCAATATAAATAATACTGAAAAATCCATAGCTATGATAGATGTAGATTTTTTTAAAAAATATAATGATAACTATGGTCATCTTAAAGGTGATGAAATACTTAAAAAAGTTGGAGAAACAATTTCTAGCATCTTTAAAACAAATGAATATATCCCTATTAGATATGGTGGAGAAGAATTTCTTATTATTATGAACAATACTTCATATGATAAATCTATTATTTTAATAAATAAGCTTATTAGAGAAATAAGAAATAAAAATATACCACATGAATATTCAGAAGTTAGTGATAGAGTAACAATCAGTGTTGGCATAAAAACTACTAATATTGTTTCTAGCTCTGATTTTTGGAATGCAATTAAATCTGCCGATGAAGCGCTATATGCAGCTAAAAATCAAGGCCGTAATAGATATATTCATAGTAAAGATATTACAAAATAGTCGTAGGAGATATTTTTTATGGAAAAATTCCTTAGTAATATAGACAACCTTATAGACGAATTTGAATTTCAAGATATACGCTTTATTAATAATCAATTTTTAAAAACAACAGAACAAGAAATTAATACTTTTTTAAAAGAGCACAAAATGAGCAATACAATGCTAGATATAAAAATTAACTATATCCTGGGATTGATAAATAAATTAAAATTACAAATAACTTGTAGTTATAACTTTTTTCTTAAAGCATTAGCATTAGCAAAAGAAATAGAAAATGATCTTTGGTTATCCAGAATCTATTCTAAACTATCTTTAATATCAATATATAATAAAAATTTTTCTGAAGTTGAGTCTTACTCATATAACGCTATACAATGTTTTAAAAATATTGATTCAACTAAAATTAAGGCTTATCTGTATCTTGAAAAAATACAGACTACATATCTTAAAAATAAGCCTCTTTCACCTACACAACCATATATGGATGAAATTAATAATATGTTGAAGAACTCAGAAGATAAATATACTGTACGTATATTTATGATTTTAAGTTATCTTAAAATATACATTTTAGAAGATGTAAAACAAGGAGTAATGTGGGGTGAAAAAGCACTCCACCTCTCTTTAAAACATAATATGTTAAATGAAGAAGCTATAATAAATCTATATACTGCAAAAGTTTATATGACTTATATAGTAAAACCTAAAGATGTAATTAGAATTTTAGAACCGATGATCTTAGAGGGTAAATATAAATCCATAAATATTGAAATACAAATTTTAATTTTTCTAGAACTAACAAAAGCATATTTAGAAGAAAATAGAATTTCTAAAGCTGAAGAAGGAATTACTTTTATTATAAATAATCTTGACTCAATTTCACCTATATTATCAAAAAATGTGGTAATCGCTTTATTATACTTTAGATCTAAAATAGAACTTTACAATAAAAACTATAAAATTGCTTTAGAATATGTCTTAGAATGTGAACACAAGTATAATAATCTTGAAGACAATCATATACTACTGGATTATGAATTTGATTTTAAAATTACTTTATGCGAAATCTATAGTAAGCTTGATAATCACGAGAAGGCATTAAATTATTGTAATAGTCTTCTGGAAAAGGAAGATACTTTGAGTATCATACGAAAAAAGAGACTTTATTTTTTCTTAGGTGAATTGTATGAAAAAACTGATGATTTCTATCTATCATTTTTATATTTTAATAAATATGTATCTATACATACTTCAATGATACATGATGACTTTATTCTGCTTTATGAACGTTATCAGAAAAAACTAGAAAACAAATACAAAACTCTTGTAATCGAAAGTTTATATAATTCAAACACAGTAATGATTAAAGATGCATATATAGATAAACTTACAAAAGTTTTAAACAAAAATTATCTTTTAGAAAATCAGTTAAAACTTCATGATGCAATTAGTATAGGTATAATTATGCTAGATATAGATTATTTTAAAAAATATAATGATGGATATGGGCATATAAAAGGAGATATTATATTATCATCAGTAGCAGGTAAAATTAAAGATATCTGTGGCGATAACAATATTATAATTAGATATGGTGGTGAAGAATTCCTAATCATATCTTACAACATTAATAAGTTATCCTTAAAAATCTTAGGTGAAACTATATGCACCCAAATACATGATATGGGGCTAGAACACAATTTCTCAGAGGTTAGCAATTGCGTTACTGTCAGTGTTGGCTGTTACTATAAAATTCTAGAAGAGACTGATACTTATATAAAGCTTATAGAATTAGCTGACAATTGCTTATACAAGGCTAAGGAAAATGGACGAAATCAATGTATTATCAATTAAATATCGGGCTATCACTATACATTTTAACTTCGTAAGCAATATCCCGTTTTTTATAATTTAGTATTTTTAGGATGAAGATATGTAATAAATCTTCATATCTTCATCTGTTATAGTTAAGTAGTGTGGATCTACTCTTTTAAACTATTAACAAAATCTTGACCATACATATATTCCAAAATTTCTGACTTTCCTATATTTAATGCCGATCTACTTGCCAAATCAAACTTGTTTTTCACAATATTAATTATCATAACTTTTTATAAATTATTTATATACATAACTATAGGCCAATAAATATACTTTAAACATCATTATATTTTACAAGTAATACCATAATATTAATGGGTAGGAGTATTACTAAATGCGATATCATCATCCGTTATTAGTAAGTAGTGTTTTTTGATAATATTTCTCTTGTTTCTATCATAAGTTACAATTTACATTGCATAATTTTTTTCATTAATAAGTTCTCTGAACGTCTTATAAAAATATTGACGTGTATTGGTATATTCTCCATCGTTAATATAATAAATTCGAAACCAATTAAGATAATTAGTAATATATCTAAAGGATATTCCCCAAAAACCACTTATCCATTCTTTCATTTCTCTTGCATAGAAGAAAAGCTCTGAATCTTGCGGCACTCTTATAACTTTTTCTACACTCTTCTTTGCATATGTAGTTATAATATTATTGCCGTAAATAGCCACTTTTTTTATATTACTAAAAACTATAGCCAAATTTTCTTTTAATGTTTTTCTTACTAATGGATATTTATCAAAAGGTAAAAATTCTATATTACCATTTTTATCTTTAGTAAAGAAAAAGTAAAACTTTTCTCCTAATTTTAATGTAAAAATCTTATTATTAACATTTTCTATAGCTGATTCTTTCTCTTTTTTAGAATTTTGTACATAAGTTTTAACCAAAACTTCTGCTTCATAGTCTAACTTTTTTCTTTTAAAAAATTTAAGAAAATATCCAAGAATTTTATGTCTCCAAAAAAATGCTGTAGTCTGTGCAATACCAATCATTTCTGAGCATTCTCTTATATTGTATCCGATCCACATATTTTCAAAATATTTTCTCCATAACTCGTCATTCTTCTTACTACGATAAAATGGAGTCCCAATCGTTTCTACAAATCTTTTTTTGCACTCTTTACAGTAAAAAATTTGAGCATTATTGCTTTTTACCTTTCCATATTTTATTACATTCATCCCATGGCAATGTGGACAACTCTTACTTGTAATAATTTTAGTATCTTTCATCATATCACTAATATAAGTTAAGACTGAGTAATATTTTGATTTATCTGTTAATAGAATTGGGCACTCCATTTAAACAACCTCCAAAACGTATTTTTTAAATCCTTGCCCTTTTTGATAGAAAATATTCATTGTATTTCTATCCTTTTATTCCATGACAATACATTTACCACTACTTATCTATAACAGATTGATATATCTACTAAAACAACATATCGCTCCCCCCACATAAGTTTTTTCAAGAATTCCATGTAAATACATAATAAAAAGCCTTGCATATAATTCTATGCAAGGCTTCTGTTCTTTAATTGTTCTTTTTATTCCTAATGTAGATTCTACAAGTCTTAATTAAAAGGAACACAACATAACTAACTAAACTAATTATACCAATAGCTAAAATAATATTAATACATGCTACTATAGTACCAAACAATGAAGTTTCCATGATTTAACCTCCAAACTTTACTACTACTTCTTTAAAATTTCTTTTATACTTTCAGTAAAGTTTTCCACTGTATCGATTAATTTATTAACAATTTCTATAGTTTCATCAGTTATTTCAATTTCTTCTTTTTGTAATTTCTTTATAGTACCAAGGGTTGGATCTATTTTACCCATAATAGATTTAACCTTTGTAATAACTTCTTCATTAGCTTTAATTACTTTATATTCTTCTGAATTTTCTTCAGTTTCTTTTATTTTTTTCTTTTTAGATTTTGCTTTTAATTTTGAATCTTCCAGTTCTTTCTTAATCTTTTCTGCTTCTTCTTTTTTAGCTTTTTCTATCTCTGCCTTTACCTTAGCCTCTTCAGCATGTAACTTAGCTTGCAACTCTTCTCTTTCTGCTTCTAAAGCTTGTCTACTTTCTTTTTCCTTTTCTTTATCGAAAGAAAGATTTTTTATTTTATTATCCTTTTCAGCTATTTGCTTTTCAAATTCAGCCTTCATGGAATTAATTTTTCTTTGCATCTCTTCTTCTTTTTCTTTTTGATCTGCTTCCATAGCTTTCATCTTTTTCTTTAGCTCTTCACCATCTTTTTTAGTAAGCTCGATATCCTTATTTTTAACTATATCTACAAGCTCCTTTTGAGATTCTTCAGTTAATGCCGCAAAAGCTTCCCCGTTACTTATACTTAACTCTTTGCTATCAATTAATTCCTTTAATTCTGGAATTAATCCTCTATTTATCTTTTCATATCTTCCTACTTGTGTTGATGATAATCCTAAATCCCCTGCTATTCTCTCTCTTATTCTTCCTGGAACCGCCTCACCTTTTGCCTTTTTTTCCTTATATAAAGCTGTTAATCTTTCAACTTGTTTTAATTTTTCCGCTTCAGTAAGTTCACGATTTTGAGCATTATCATTAATAAGAGCAATTTCTGTATCGATATCATTTAGATCCCTAACTTGACATGGAACTATTTTAAACTTCTTTTCGCCCTCACTAACTAACTTTGATAATGCACTATATCTTCTATGCCCACCTATTAATTCGTACTTACCTTCATCTCCAATAGGTCTAACAAGAAGATTAGAATTAAGTCCATTAAGTTTGATATCTTCTGCTAATTCTTCTATATTAACTAACTCATAAAAGTTTTTAGGATTTGGTACTAGATCCTTCAAAGCTATGTATTCTATTTTATAATTTGCTTTCGTATCAATCTCGTCTATCTTTTTTACACTCTTTGATATATTATTAAGCATTCCTGCAGAAATTCCTATCTTCTTTGCCATGTCCTAAAATACCTCCTCAACCAAATTTCTATAATCTTTACTTGCATTAGATTTATTTGCATAATATATTACTGGCTTTTCTTCTAATGTAGATTCTATTACTTTTACATTATCTCTTATAGTTGTATCAAATAACTTATCTTCCAATATTGACTTTAATTGATCCTTAACTAATTTATTTACACTTGTAGCTTTATCCATAGTTATAAAACATCCCCCGAAATCTAACCCTGGATTAAATTCATCCTTAATTTCTTGTATACTCTCTAATAAATATTCAAGGCCATCAAGAGCAAATTTATCTATTTTAATAGGTACAAGTACTTCATCAGATGCTACCAATGCATTTATTGTAATCATATTTAAGTTTGGAGGACAATCCATTATACAATAATCATATTCATCTCTAAGCTTATCCAATGCCTTCTTAAGTCTATTTTGTTGATTTCTAGTTGTATCTAGCAAAATCTTCTTTTCAGCAAAAGCTAACTTTATATTTGAAGCTATTATATCTAAATTTTCATATTCTGTAGATTTTATCGCTTCTCTTGGGTCCATATTCTTCTCAAGCAATATATCCTCAACAGATTTAGCATCTATATCATAAGCTTTAAAGATCTTTGTTGTGTCAGCTTGGCTATCTAAGTCTACTAATAGAACTTTTTTCCCCTTGTCAGCTAAACAAGCAGCAAAATTTATTGAACTAATTGTTTTAGCTACACCGCCTTTAATATTAAATATACTTACTATTTTCATACTCTCATCCTTCCCTCTTAACTTTTCATTCTTCAGGTTTTTAGAAACTATAATCTCATCATTTTCAATGTTGATATTGACTTCGTTATCGCCCCTAGTTATTTTTAATCTTTGTAACATATCAACAGGGATAATAACTTTTCCGCTCCTACTACTTTTACCACTGCTATAAAAAGTTACTACCGATGAAGCTTTATTATATGTATCATCGTCTACTTTATCTTTCTGCTTTTTTATCCTAATTTTATTATCTACAAATGAGATAGAAATTCTTCTATCAGTATCTTCTTTAGAATCCTTTATGTCTAATATCTTTAACATCAGAGCTGGAATAATAAGTCTTCCTGTCTCACTTCCACTTCCACTTTTATTAAATGTAACCTTAGCCACAATCCAACCTCCTTATGTTAATATACTATAATAATAACGTACTTTGATAAGTACGTCAATCTTTTCTAAAAACAGTTTAATTTTTGTATTTCTATATAAATAAAAGGGCCTAAACTGCCCTTTTTGTAATATAATAACTATTTCGCTAAGTATTACCCCATCACGCTAATTTATATATTTAATTGCATTATATTCCAAACCTACAACACTTTCAATATAAAATAATAATAAACAATACAAATTAATAATTTTGTGATATAATGCTTTTATAACTTTGCTTAATGGAGATGAGTATCTTGTTTTTAGAAGAACGATATGAACAAATAGTAGAATGTATTGAATCTGAAGGAAGAGTAACCGTCAAAGCTTTGGCTGATAAATTCAAAGTTACTGAAGATTGCATTAGAAAAGATTTACGAGTGCTAGAAAGTAGAGATAAATTAAAAAGAGTCTACGGTGGTGCTATTATTCAAAGAGGCCACAATGATATTAAACCTCTTGATGAACGTAAAAATATTAATTTAGACAAAAAAAGAAAAGTTGCTATCAGTGCTGCTAAATTAATAGCGCCAGGAGAAGTGATATTTTTAGATGTATCAACAAATAATTTGGAAATAGCAAAAATTTTAAGAGAAAAAGACATTAAATTAACGGTTATAACAAACATGTTAGAAATAGTTTTAGAACTTAAGAAAAGTAACAATATCCGAGTAATTTCAATTGGTGGAGAATTCAATAAAAATATTGGTGCTGTAATAGGTGCTGCTGCTAATAAACACATTGAAAAATTCACTTTTGATAAATCTTTTATCGGGGTATGCGGAATTAATATGGAAACAGAATCCATAAGCACAATAGATATCGAAGATGGAAATACTAAAAAAACTATTATAGAATGTTCACATAAAAGCTACCTAGTTTCTGAGGATGAAAAGTTTAATTATGATGAATTTTATAAATTTGCATCAATATCAGATATAGCTGGTATTATTACCGAAAAAGGTATACTCCGTAAATGATTTAAAGGATAGCTACCTAAACGTAAGCTATCCTTAATACTAATTTAGTAAAGGAATTGTGACTTTTAAGTATTACATATCTTGCAATATTAATATATAATTTAATTGTTACAGATAAATGACAAAAATATGAAATTTTTATGTATTTTCTAAAATAATATTTGCAATTTTCCCATTATGAATAATATAACTACCATGATCTTCACCATCTAGTATTTGAAGCTTACAATTTTTTATATTATCAACTATTAATTTAGTATGATTTTCCTTTATAACATCTCTACTTCCTACTAGGACCACTGTTGGAATTTCTATTTTATTTAACATTTCTATTGATATATTAGGCTCTTCTAACATCATTTTTACTTTGGAATCTTTTTTTATTAAATACATTACTTTAAATAATATAATCCATTTAGCTTTTAATCCTTTCGGATTTATATTAGCTCCACTTACTATTATCTTAGATAATAATTTAGGGTACATAGAAGCTAGTAGTAAAGCTATTATTCCTCCATCACTAAAACCATAAACAATTGGACCAGCGATATTTTCACTTATAATAAATTCTTTTATATCTTCTACCATATCTAAATAATGATATTCCTTTATCTCTTCACTACTACCATGCCCTCTTAAATCTATTGCATACACAGTAAAATGTTTTTCTAATATAGGTATGGCCTTATCAAAAATTTTGTTATCCTCACCATTTCCATGAAGAAGTATAAGTGCTTGACCATTTCCACTCTTTTCGAAATTCAGCTTTATATTATTTACACTTACTATCATCATAGTCTCCCTTCTATAAATCCTTTATATACCATACATCACAAGCATAATGCTCTGTTTCTACTAAGGGCTTTTCTAACTTAACAAAACCATGTTTATTATAAAACTTATTAGCTTCTATCATATTGCTAAAAGTTTCAAGATAGCACTTATCATAATACTCTTTTGCAAATTCTAAAGCTATGTCTAAAAGTTTCTTCGCTATTCCAGTACCTCTTACCTCTTTAAAAGCATACATCTTCTGTAACTCACATACTTTATCATCACCATTTAATGGACCAACACCACATCCTGCTACTACCTCCCCTTTATCCTCTGCTACCCAATATCTACTTCTTTCATTTTGATATAACTGATAGAAACTTCCAAGATTCGGATCACTCCATGCACACCCTGGTTTGTTAGCTCCATATTCTATTAAACAAGTTCTTATAAGATTTTCAACTTCCTTATTATCTTTTTCTTCTATTTCTCTTATTATCATGATTGTCCTCCAAATATTCTTTAACTAATTATATCACTTACAAAATAGTGCATGGTCTCTTTTATTTAATAACATAGCCTCTACTAACTTATATAGTTTATCCTGATATCATCATCTGTTACAGTTAAGTAGTGGTGACAAGCTCCTAAATATATCATCATACTAAACCATTAACTTCTACCACCACTTAAGTATAACAGATACTAATATCCCCTTTACCTATATACTCCCCCGCTCTTAACCCATGAATTGACTAATCATTATTTCAATGCTATATAAATATTTATATTTGAATTTTCAAAATCGCTATTAAGATATTCCTCAAAATCTCCAGTAAAGCTTTTATCTAAATTCATATACTAACCTCCATAATTTTTCTTATGTAAGTAGTATATATTAATAAAGTTGACTACTATATGTCATATTAAAAAATACGTCACGTATATTCAAAAAATGCTTTTAGAGATATACGTGACGTATTTTTATTATTAACCTTTGTACATATTTATCATTATATTTAAAACTTCATTTATGTTATTTCTATTTTGCTTTACAAACTCTATTATTTCTTCTATGGATGGTTGTTTATAAACATGAGCAATTCTATTTCTATATCTGCGATATTGATTTAAAAATAAATATAAATCTTCTGTTAAGATTTTACTCTCGTACAATTTATTAAGCGACTTATTCATATCATCACTGATTTTATAAAGCTTTAATTCCTTCAAACATAAAGATGTAAAACTTTCTACTAAAATAAAATATTCTAAAAAACTTTGCTTTACTGAAGATTTAATAAGTTCTTTTATATCTTCATCTTCAACAATTTCAAGCTTTTCTAGGGCTTTATCTAAAAGAGATAATGTTTCTTTTAAATTATTTATTATTTCAAATAATCTTTCCTTATTCATCATAAATCACATCTCTTTCTCTAAAATATCTAAATTCCTCATTATTTTTATATATTATATCCGTTTTATTATAATCCTTACTATATAAATCTAATTTATCATTATATATTACAATTCCACTATCATACACAGAAACTTTAAACCTTAAACTTAAATTTTCATTATTTAAATCAATAATATCTATTTCCCTTTTTAATATACTACTTAATGACTCTTCCAATTCCATTATATTATTCAATGAAATCTTATTTTCACTTAATATTGCAATATCAACATCTGAATAATCTTCAAACTCTTCTGTTAGAACACTTCCAAATACTACAACAGAATTTATATTTTCACTTTTAAACTTTTCTATTATCTCTTCTGACTTAAGTAATTTTATTATCTCTTCTTTATTATATAAATCATCATCCTCAACTAAATTCATCAATCTCACCTCTATTAGATAGATTTTAAAATTTCCTATACTCCTTTAATTAAAAACACTAATTCTAACAATACAATTATATATGAAAATAGAATTATTTACACTAAAAAATATATAACATAGTTTAGAATATACGTGACGTAACTTTCTAATATAACTGTATTTTATCTTTAATTCTTTCAATCTCCATTACTTTTTCTATATCTAAAGAATGCAGAAATTCCTTCAACTCTTTGATCCAAACTTTATCACTGTCTTCATAAGCATTTTTCATAAAAAGAGCAATTTCAATATCTGATAAGGTTTCAAAATACATCTTATACTCATCATAAAATAAGCATTCTGCTTCCAACATGTCTATTAAGTCATAGATGCTTTTAAAGTTTTCCTTTATCAATGTAATTTTATCATTAATATTTTTGCAATCTCTTATTTCTTCTGTTATAGCTTTAAAAATAGAATTACTAACCTTTTTACCATCAATATACTTTATATTTTCTTTTATATCTTTAAAAGATATAATTATTTTATCTAATGACTTATTTCTCAATTTTGAAGTAACTTCTTTCCCTATTTTTATAGAAGTTTCTTTAATATATAAACGTATATTTTTATCTTCTATTTTCAACAAATCACAACAGTTATTTCCTTCAAAAATAAAAATATCTATTATCTCACTTATGGATAACCCCTGAAGCCTAGATATAATTATTTCTTTATCCATATCAGTAACATTCAGTCCTTTTATATCCTTACCCACAATGGATAATGCTATTGCATTAGTTAATACTATCTCAAAAATATTCAAAAGCAAACTTTCCCACTGATCATCATAACTTCTAAGAAGTGTTTTTATTAGATTTATATCAAAATAGCTACAAAATGTATTTTCTACATATAGTGCTGTAAGATAATTTTTAATATATTCAACACCAATATAATCCATGAAATCAATAGAAAGTTGATAATCCACAGAACATGGAGCAATATGTGCAGCAAAACGGCTATCATACTTCTTGAAAAATACGTCAAGACCATAATCAATTGTATCATCATAAGAATAGTTTGTAATATTCAGTTTATTATTTTTAACCTTATCAAATAGACTTTTGCACTTTATTACTTCAATATCAATGAATTTTTTTCCCTCCTTAAAAATATCCTCTAAGCAATCATGCTGCAATTTTTCTATAATAAGTCCTATATCATCGAAACTCTTTAAATAAAATCCAATGGTGAAATCTATTGATTTCATTATTTCCTCAGCTACTTCTACCATAACAGAACTACTTTCGTTATTTGTGTAATAAGTTAATTGCTCCCTTAATAATTTCATTCTTTCATAATTAATACGTTGCAATAATTCATGATCTACTAAATTATTTTCATAAGATTTTTCCAAAAAGTCTTTAAAAAATTCATCTTTACTTAATTTTTTTATAATGATAGGATTATATTTCTCTATACTTTCACTGTTATGCACTGACATTACTCCTTTTCACCATCAATATTTTTATAATCTCTAACCCCATTTCTTATATTGTCAGAAATCCTATATAGTATTTTCCCCTCTAAAAGTTCTAATGAACCTTGACAATAACCATCAAAAAACTCATTCATTATTTCTATTAGTTCATCATCACTTAAATAATCTAGCATCTCATTTTTGTAGTTATAAAAAATTTCAACTAGCTCATTTATTGTGTCATTGTAGTTATATTGAGAAATAAATGGTGACTTGCAAAATTTCAAAATTATTTTATCTATAATCTCACCATTAAACTCTATCCTTCCTGTTTTCTTAAGAGCTATGTTTCTAGTTTTAATTAATTCCTTAACATCTTCTTTAGTAAGCTTTAATCCATATTCGCTAGTAACTTCATTACATGACAATATCTCATTTTCTATTTCCTTTTCAATTAAACTGTTATTAAATATTGAAAGATTTTTCTTCATTTTAAAACTTCCCTTCAAAAAAGTATTGACTTTTAACCCTGATTGTGATATGATATAATTGATATAGTGTCATAATTTTATATTATATACCTTTTATCTAATTTTATCAATGATAATAAAAGTATCTTCTTTTTGAGGGTACTATTTTTATTGCTCTCTATTAATAAATATCATTATATACATAAAAAAAGTTGCCAATAGGCAACCTCTTATCCAATTTTATAGTTTAGTTTTATCACTTCATTTGAAGTTTCACTTAGTAAATATTACATTAATATTTGCCAATAAAATTGGTAACAGTAATTAGTAGTTACTAGTTATCTAATTAAGGAAACTGAGGAGTGTATAAATATGACATATATATTGCTAGCTATTATACTTCTATCTTACAGTGGAATTCCAACTATATATTATCGTATAAAATTCTTTTGTAAATCTAAGCTTTATAATAATTCAAAAATATTATGTCTTACCTTTGATGATGGACCTCATGAAGTTTATACTGACAAGTTACTAGATCTGCTCCTACAATATAATATTAAAGCTACATTCTTTGTAGCGGCAAAATTTGCACAAAATCATCCAAAATTAATAGAAAGAATGAAAAATGAAGGTCATACCATAGCATTTCATTCTTTAGAACATAAAAACCCATTAATAAAAAGTCCTTTTTATACTGAAAAAGATTTTAATTGTTCTATAAACATAATGAATAATCTTAATTCACCTCTAATCTACTTCCGCCCTCCGTGGGGCTGTGTAAATCTTACTACTATAAAAAATATAAAAAAATACAATCTTAATTTGATATTCTGGAATGTAATGGTTGGCGATTGGCGAACTACAATTTCTTCAAATAAAATAGCTAAAAAACTTTTAAAAAGAACTAAAGTAAACCATCTTATCTGTTTACACGATGGTCGTGGGAGAAATAAAGCTCCTTTAAGAACTATTAGAGCGTTAGAAAAAACTATCCCTCTTTGGATTGAAGAAGGATATACCTTTGTAAAAATAGATGACTTAATTAAGACTACTATCACAAGTAACTAACTTAAATTGTGACAGTAGTCTATATCTTTATTCTTAATCTTCAATATATTCTATTATATCTCCTGGCTGACATTGAAGTTCTCTACATATAGCTTCTAATGTAGAAAATCTTATAGCTTTTGCTTTATTATTTTTAAGTATAGATAAATTAGCATTAGTTATACCAACTTTTTGTGCTAAATCTTGCAAGGATATTTTTCTTTTTGCCATCATTACATCTAAATTTATTATTATTGCCATATTTCATCACCTATATTGTTAAGTCATTATCTTCTTTATATTTTACCGCTTGTTCAAATACTTTTGAAAGTATTCCTATAAAACATCCCGCTAAAAGAAACACAAATAATTCATAATCTGTATGAATTCCTTTTCCATCTACATAAATCATTTTAAACCTATCTTTACCTATATTCACAAGAAAATTTACAAAGTAACATCCAGCTACAGTAAAACAGCTTCCAGCTATTCTTTTTAAGGATTTTACGTTACCCAATGTAAATGGATTTTCTAAAACCAATGTTTTAATTACCTTTTTTAACTCAAGAACAACTATAAAAATTGAAATTATACCTATAGTTAATAAAAGAAACGCTCTGATCACTGTGATATTTATAATATCATTATTAGTAATAGTTTGATAATAAGTAATAGCTGTTAAAATAATTCCTCCAACTAATACAATTGTAAGAATAAAATCTAATAAACTAGCTAAAGATTTTTTACCATAGTATCTCATTTTTTCCTCCACAATATTTTAAACATTATATAAGAATATAATAACATATAATTTGTAATTAATTTGATTTATTATTGTAATAATTATATTCATACCATTTTGATGTATTTTTTTTCTGAGCCTTGTATGATTTTAATTGAGAGTAATGTATTTTTCCTTCATTATATGCCTCTATGATAACATCATAGCTATCTAATGATAATGTTGTAATATACTCCATATCTACCTTATTCCCTTTTGATTCTATATTAACCGTTGCTATTATTTTATCAACATTACTAAAATTCAACGATAAGTAAATTGCGCTTCCTATTATCATAGAGTACTTAAATATATCAATTTCTCTCCATAAAGAAAATATTATCATTACTAAAGTAATTATAATAAAGATCATAAAAGCAGTAGTAATAAATCTTAATCTTGTAATGCCAAATTCATTTATATATAGACCCATTTTATATATTGATGTTACTGACATATTTATACTTATAATTGTCATCAAAGTACATAATGCTAATTTAAGTTTACTATTTTCTGATTTTTTATTAAAAAATAATATTATTGCCACATTGAGAACAACAACTATGACCAATTGAAAAAATCCACTTCTTGCATAACTTGAATAACCTTCAGCTGTAAAATTACTATATCTCATTATAAACAAGTATTTTACTTGTATATAAGTAAAGATCAAATACAGAATATTTATTAAAACTAGTATAGTATTGACCATTTGACTATCTAACATCTTCACTTTTTTCTTTGAACATTTATCTATCCTAACTTTCAAACTAGCAAAAATATAATGAATATATATAAAAGTTATTATAAAGATTATTAATTTTACTAATACCCCTTTTATGCCTACTGAAAAGATATATTCTACAAAATCAGCAAATAAATTTCCAAACATCTCATCTGCGCAAGATAATAATATTGTTAAAACTATTAATATTGGTATAGAATAAATAAGCCCTTTAATAATACCCTGATATTTTGAATCCTTATTCTTAAATTTGATTTTCTCTTTAAAAACCTTTCCTATTATATCTAAATAAGAATTATCTAAAAATCCCAATGTAATCTTATGAATTATATAAGTAAAGAAATCAAGGCTACCAAGTTTTATATCAGGATAACTAATCATGTAAATAGATACTGCAATCGTTACTGGTATAAAAAACATGTTTATAATTCTAAACAAACTATTAGTATAGATACCATAAGTTGCACCGAGCAGTATCGCTACTATCATAAAATAAATAGAACAATAATTTATCTTCTCTATCTTTCCTATAGAAATAAGAGCAAAACTTGAAATTAATACTACTAATACAATTGCCGATATACCAATATAGTTAAAATTTTCTTTCCCCATTACAAAAAAACTAGTTATAATTGATATAATTGCTGCCATTATAATATTGCTAAAAGCTGATTCCTTCTCCTTTGAGGTTAACGCTATATCCTTAGTTTTCTCCTTTCTATATTGATATGGATAAAATATCTTTATTAGATTCAAATCTTTATAATCTAATTCTTTATCAGTTAATGAATTAATAGATACTAATTCACTTTTATCCTTAAAGTTTTTTAGAGAAATAACTTCTAAGTTAACTACTTTATATTTTTCCCCATAATAAGTTACATATCGTTGTCCTCTTACCTTTAATTCTGCAAACTCCATTTTTTCACTTAAGCACTTTTCTACATCTTTTATATTTTCTCCTTCAAAATACTTTAACTTATTATTTTCTAATAAAACCAATGGTAAATTTTCATTCTTTATGACGTATAAACTCTTAATCATAATCCACCTCACCAAATATTACTTAACTAGATATTACCACTTTATTTTTTCTTTTTCAATAATATTTTATCGTTTTACAATAAAATATTATTGATTAGCATTTTGAGTATAGATTGCAAAAATGAAATAAGCTGTGCAATTTATCATGCACAGCCTTTAACTATAAGATTTATTAAAAGTTTGTTTTTATTATTGAGCTATTTATGTCTTTATCAGCAAAATCTACAACTGTTATACCAAATCTTCCTTTAGAATTTTCATCAAAGTATTTAACGATCTTTGGATTAATATAGCTTTTTACTTTTCGTATATTAGGAATCCCTAATATAGATTTATACCCACTACCATAATTAATATATAAGCAGTTATCATCTCTAGTACTAGCTTTTTCATATAAACTAGTCATCTCTTCCCACTTTTCACTAGTATCTCCTACTTTGTAGCAATCTTGTATAGCTAAATTTGAAGAATTATTTATATCAAAAGTAGTATTATCTTTCCAAGAAGATGCATCTATACCTTTTTTATTATTAGAAACAAATCTCCTAACTAATACTATTTTACCTCTTACTTCATCTAATGTAGGAATACTATCATTTAGATACCATAATTCTCTATTTTTATTAATATAAGAATCAAAAATTTCTTCAAATGATTTTGTACTATTCTCGGCTTTATATTCTTCTTTAATACTCATAATAATTGTTTCACTAGGGTTATTTCTTAAAAACTCACTACAACTATTAATAACATCATCAAAATTCAAATGCTGATAAACAAATCCATGATGTATAGTAAAAGCATCATCAATTATTCTACATCTAATATCTAAATATCTAGTACCAGCCTTCAATTGCTCGTCAATAGAAAGTTCTTGGCACTTAGCAGTTCCATATACCGGTTCATATAACGCTCCACTATCATGTGTCCCTGGAATTGATAATTGTGATAAATACTTATTTCCATCAACATCTTTCATCCAATCATTTGTCCTAAATTTGACATTTTCATTAGCAGCATTAACATTAACTTGAAAATTAAAAAGAACCATAAAAGTAATTACCATTATTGATATAACTTTTTTCACTTATACTCCTCCTTCTAAATATATAATCCTAAATTTTAAATTAATTATATATTACAGTATATAACATAATAATACATTTTTTACTAAATTCGAAGGAATATAAGTAATCTTTTAAAGAATATATATTTTTATGTTTATAAATACATTTATAGTATATTTTATTTATAGTGAACATTTTCTTGCTTTGAATTGTCTAATATATGAAATACTAAAAAAGGAGATTATATATGGAATATACTATAACTAAAAACATCACTTCTACTATAGATATGGTAAACTTAGCCAAAAATGGTGATAAAGATGCTTTTGTAACATTAATTCAAAGTAACACAAATTCTATGTACCGCGTTGCCATGAGCATATTACATAATGAATCTGATACAGAAGATGCTATACAAAATACAATATCTATAGTATTTGAAAAACTAAATAAATTAAAGAAAAATGAATTTTTTAGAACATGGATGATACGAATCCTGATAAATCAATGCAAAAATATAAGTAAAAGAAATAACAAAACTACCTCATTAGAAAATATCAAAGAAGAATCAATTCCACCAATTGGCTGCACAAATATTGATTTATACAATGCAATCAATAAATTACCTACTAATCTTAGGCTAGTTATAACTTTATTCTATTTTGAAGATATGACTAATAAAGATATTGCTAAAGCCATTGGTATACCAGAAGCAACCGTTAGAACTAGATTATTTAGAGCTAGAAAAAAATTATCCGATGAAATGAAAGGAGTCTATTAATTATGAATGATAATTTGAAAAAAGATTTATTAGAAATAAAAAAAGATTTTAATGCTCCAGAAAACATCCATAATTCTGTGAATGAAACACTATTATCTCTATCATATAAAAAGAATAGTAATCATCATAATATTATTTCTATAAAGACATTGATTGCTGTTGCTATTATAACAACCTTAACAATAAGCACTGTTTTCGCTGAAGACTTAGCTCAAGGTATTATGTCTTTCTTCAAAGGAAAGCCATCAACTACCCTTGGAATTAAAGATTCAATACAATCTGTTAATTCTGTTGTAAATATAACTGATACACAAAATGAAGGTTCTTTAACTTTGAATGACTTTTCTATAGATGATAATTTTCTAGTTTGTTCATATAGTTTATCTTTAACCTCTTCAGATTTAAAAAATGATGATACTATCGAAAAATTTGGATTTACTCCTATTATTTATTATAACGTTGATGGTAAAGATATATATTATCAATGTGATTCTGAAGAAACAGATTACTATTTTGAATCTGATAATACAATAAAGTTTATGCAAAGAATAGGATTAACTTCTTATAATATTAGTGATAAAGGAAATATTAATATATCTCTTGAATTACCAAATTATGATTGTTCCAATACTTGGAGTTTAAAAACTAAATATAATAAGACTAGCGCTTCTTCTTTAACTAAAACTATAGATATTAACAAAAATATTACATTAAAAAATAATGCTCTTAATATTAAAGAAAATACAACTGAAGATTTTACTAAGAACTTCACAATAGAAAAAGTAAGTTTTTCTCCACTTGGTAATATAATTACTATTAAAAATACTGACTCTAATAACAAAGAAAAAATCGGTTCTTGTAGCTTCTTACTAATAGACAATAAGGGAAATTACTTAAATATCGTTAATGAATATGAAACTAGCAATGAATCTTATATTACCTATGAATTTTTATCTAAAAATACTGATATATCCTCAATAAAAATTGTACCAATAAATGAAATATATCATGCTCCAGCAACTTTAACTAAACTATATGATTTAGATAATATGCCACCATCAATAAAATTAGGGGACTCTAGTACATTACAAATTGATAATATAACAACAAAAAATAATGAAATCTCAATAAAATTCCACTTTGATGATTATTCAGGTACTACTTTAAATCAATTACCATGTTTCTTCTATGATGAAAATAATAATCCTATTGAAGCAGGTGGGTATTTAAGAAATATTATTGATAGAAATACTAATAGCTTTACTTGTACTTATGGTTTCTACACTCAAGAAGATTTTGATAAGGTATCCAAAATTAGATTTGATATTAATAACAGATACAAAGTTAATTTTGATAATGCAGTGACTGTAGATTTAAAATAAAATAATAAAAAAATAGATTTCAAAAGATTTAATAGAACAATAACAGCAAATATATTCTTTCTTAGAGCCAGTATTTATCTAAAAATATATATTATCTTGAAGTTAATGTTATAATCATATTGCAACTCATTACATAATTGTAAATTATTAAGTAACATGAACTAAAAGTATCAAAAGGAGAATTTTAAAATGGAATTCTTGATAAATAAATTGAAAAATGAAGATATTTATAATAAAGTATATATTATTGGAATTGATGGCTTAGGAGGAGCAGGTAAAACTACACTTGTTAATTCATTAAAATTACAATTGCAGAATGAAAACTATTCTTCTTATGTGTTACATATTGATGATTTTATTCACCGAAAACGTATTAGATATGATTCGTCTAGAGAAGAATGGTATTGCTATTATAATTTACAGTGGAGATATGATTATTTGGTGAAAGAAATTTTGTCTCCTATAAAAAATGGTGAAATAGTTGATAAACAAATAGAAATATATAACAGGGAAAATGATGAATATTTTACCCAAAGAGTCAATTTAGTTCATGGATCTGTATTAATATTAGAAGGAATATTTTTGCAAAGAAAAGAACTAAAAGACTATTTTGATTTTGTAATTTATCTTGATGTACCACGGGAAGTGAGATTAAATAGAGTTTTAGATAGAGATAATTATATCGGTGGATCGGAAGATATAAAATGTAAATACGAAAAACGATACTTCCCAGCAGAAGAAAAATATATGTTAGAATATTTCCCCATTGAAAATGCCGATTTTGTATTAAAGAATAGTTAAATCCATATTTTATTATTACTTTTTTTAAAACCAAATATATTATGATATTATTTAGTACACAGTTTTTCTTAAAGGCTAATAAGGGGCCGTCGCCCAAAGTAGTGTGACAGCTTTTTCAGCAAAATAGAGCAAATGAAAGGTATAGTACAGGACACAAGTATGAGGGCACAAGGCACAGGTTATGATATTTTCCCTATAGGAAAAAATTAACCTTACTTGTGACTTCTAACCTGTGCCCTACATTGTGTCATAATAAAAGGAGGCATCGCTAACAACTTTTCATTTGTTATTGCTACAACCCCATTATAATAGCTATTAAAAATCAAGATAATTTGTATTCTCCGGAACCCCTGATACAGATACATTATCCCCTTCATTCAATGAATCAATAATATTCATATCTTCCCTTGAAATTTCAAAATCAAAAATATCAATATTCTCTTTTATTCTTTCTTCATTTGATGATTTTGGTATAGGGATAACTCCTCTTTGTATATGCCATCTTAATATTATTTCTGCTATTGTCTTTTTATACTTTTCTGCCAAAGCTATTATTGACTCATTAGAAAATACTTTTCCCCTCATTATAGGACTCCAAGCTACTAATTGAATATTATTTTTATTACAATAATCTAACAGAGTATCTTTTGAACTTAAAGGATGTATTTCTACTTGATTTACCATCGGCATAATTTCTGCTGTTGCTTTTAATTCTTCTAGATGACCTATTTTAAAATTACAAACTCCAATAGCTTTTACTTTTCCTATCTTGTATAAGTATTCAAAAGCTCTCCATGTTTCAGCATTTAGTTTATTAGGCCAATGAATAAGATATAAATCTATATAGTTAACTTGCAACTTCTCAAGAGATTTATTAAAAGCTTTAATAGTATTTTCATAACCATGATCATCATTCCAAAGCTTTGTTACAAGAAATATTTCTTCTCTTTTTATTCCACTCTCTTTTATTCCTTTACCTACTCCAACTTCATTGCCATAAAAAGATGCTGTATCTATTTGTCTATATCCCACTTCTAATGCATATTTTACTATCTTTGCAGTATCTTCATCATTTCCAGATTTATATGTACCAAATCCTATAGATGGCATCTTTATATCATTACTTAGTATTCTATATTTTTCATTCATAATATTTCCTACCTCCACTTATATTAATTATAAATTACTTAGCAATTTTTTATTATATAATATTTTTGTAATTATGCATCATATTTTTCACAAAAAAATAGATAGACATATTGCCTATCTATATTTTATATATTAGCTTTTTCTCTCTGCCAATGCCTTAGATTGATCTTTTATATCTTCCATTATATTTCTACTTTTATTTGCATAACTTATAATATCATTTATTGCCTTTTCTATTGAATTTATATTTCTATCATTATATTGATTCTTCTCTAGTAATACTTCCATATTCTCACTTATATTTTTACCACTTGTAGAAAACTTGTCCATAGATTTAATAATATTATTAACTTTAGATTCCATATCACTTTGTACATTTAAAAAATAATCAAATGATTTATTTGTATCTTCTACATATTGAATACTATCATTAACTATATTACTATTACTTTTTATAGATTCAATCGTCTTTTCTGTATCTTTTTTTATTTCTTTCAATACTTCTTCAACGCTATTAGCACATTCAGTAGATTCTATTGCAAGCTTTTTAACCTCTTCTGCAACTACACTAAATCCCTTGCCATATTCTCCTGCACGTGCTGCTTCAATGCTGGCATTTAAAGCTAACAAGTTTGTTTGCTTAGATATCTCCACTATACTAATAAATTTTTGAGATATCACATGCATTTTTTGTATTAATTGATAAATTATATTTGCACTTTCTTCTGTACTTTCTTTAATATTACTCATTACATACATAATCTTATTCATATTACTCTTATTTTCATTGTTAATGTTTTGCATAGTATCCCTAGTTAATTCCATTCCTTCAGTTTCTTTCATAACCAATGATATCTCATCAACAAAAATATCTACATTATTATTTGTATCTTCTGCAAATTGTAGTACTTCTTTAGAACTTTCAGAAATATTATTTATGGATTTACCAATTTTATCAATACCATTATTAGTTTCAAATAAATTATCATTTAAATTCTGTATAGCATCATCTAAAACCTTAGATGACTTCATATTATCAGCCAACATTATTTCGACCTCTTTTTTTAGGTTATATGCTTTCATCAACTGACTATATGATCTTTTAGCTAATGGTATAAAAGTTACCGCTAAACATATTAATTGAATTATATATGAAAACATATGAAATAAAATCCACTTCATTTCTGCAATAAATTCAACCTTATTTATACTAGCAAAAACTTCTGATACTACTAATCCTGGTATTACTAATAAGATTGTAAATATTACTAACCTTTTATCAAAATACATCGATGCAATTATTATTGGTACAACCCATAATAACATTATATTTGCATATAATAATGAATACATTACTGTAATATTTATTATCATCAATATAATTGTTACCCATTTGAATTTTTCCCTATCAAGATTACTTTTATAATATAAAGGTGGTAATAAGCTAATTACGACCCCTACTATAACTAATGCTAGTGTTCTTTTAAAAGGAAGTGTACCAAAAAATAACGATGGATAAAAAATAATAAAACAATAACATATCTTTAATAGTACTTTATCAATTTCATTTTCATTCTCTTTAAAGATTTCGTTCATTTGTTTTCTCCTTACTCTCGAAAATCTAGATTTATTTAAATTATCGTCAAGTAATTTTATACCTTTATGTAATTTTAAGTATTTTTTATAATTTTATTTAATTTTTTCTATATTATATAACCCAAATTTTTTAATAATATTATTTTTTATTATATTCTCATATAATCGTTACTATTTTTGTTTCTTTTCAATAAATGTGTTTATCAACCCAATGCTAAATATTAATAGTCCAATTAACATATATGAATGGATAAAACCATTTAACAATAGATTAAACTCTCCCGCGAGATTTTTTCTTCCAAAAATGATATTAAGTGTTCCATATCCCAAAGGTGAACTAAATAAGATTATAATGATTCCAACTAAATAATACTTAACTTGATTTTTCATAAGACCCCATCCCCTTAAAGCGTTTTCCATATTTTTCTTATATGTACATTATATATTAATATACCATAATTTAGAAATGTTGTTTTAAACTCATATAGCTGGCCAATGAAGTATAATGATTTTTTATGATAAATCAACAAAAGATTAGTAGTATATTATAATACTCCTAATCTTTTTACAGTAACTATCTTATTTTCATTTAAACAATAATTGTCTTGAAGTTTTTCCTTTATTATATCTAATGTTTTAAAATATATTATTTTAATCTCATCCTCATTGAACTCTTTTCCTAATCGTTCAACTACATGCTCATTATTAAGCAACGCTCTAAGATCCTTATCGTGATTAAATCTATATATTCCTTCACTTTCTCTTATCTCATATATAACTCCATCTATATAACTTTTTAGTATTGGTCTTAGGACATTAGAGCAAACTACTTCATTTCGTTTCATCTTACCCACTCCTATATAAATAATTATATACTTATAATTATTATATCATAAAGATATATTTATTATAAAAAATACCGCCTATTCTTTCTTCATAATACTGTATTTCTATTTCTTTACTAACAATATAGATTTTCGACTTATATATTTAATATTATTTAATAAATTTATCTATAGCTTGATTTAGTTGTTTTACTACCTCTTCATCTCCAGTTTCTATAGCATCGACAACACAATTTTCTATATGATCTTTCAATATAATCTTACCAATATTATTAATTGCTGATTTCACTGCTGATACTTGTATCAATACCTCACTACAGTCTCTACCTTCTTCAACCATTTTTTTTACTGCTTCTAAATGTCCTATTGCTCTTGATAGTCTATTTACTACAGCTTTAGTATTTTTATGATTGTGATTATGTGTATGCTTCTCACTCACTCTCTTTATCTCCTTTAAACTTTTTAATTAATTATATATCTATTTTCTGCCACTTTCCATCTAAAAATCGTTTTAATAATATAAGTCCTCTCAATATTATATCGAAAGCATATCCCATCCAAACACCTAGTAATCCTAATTTAAATACTACTCCTAATAAATATCCTACTCCAACCCTTCCAATCCAAATACCTATTAAAGTTGAATACATAGGAAATTTAGTATCACCTGCACCTTGTAGTGCACCTGTAATTATTTGAGTTAGTGCAGCAAAAGGTTGAAATAGTGCAATTAACCTTAAAACACTAACCACCATACCTTGTATTTCTTTAGTTTCAGTAAATAAATTCGCAAACTGCGGTGCAAAGAAAAAAAATATAATTGCAATTATAATCATAAAAATTGTAGCCATAACATCTGATAAGTAGACTATATTCTTTGCTTTTTTTATATTACTTTCTCCAATACTTATTCCTACCAATGTAGCTGTAGCAATCCCAAATGCCATTGCAGGTATATACGTATAACCCTCGATATTCCCTGCAATATTATGAGCTACATATGCTGATATTCCTATAGAAATTATCATACTATTATATACTAATTGACCAATTCTCATCACTAATTTTTCTATTCCTGCTGGAATACCTATCTTTAAGATAGAAATTATCATCTTCTTATCTATTATCATATTTTTATAATTAAGTTTAACTTCATTACCTTTCATTAATTTTACTAAAAGAATTATCACATTTACTATTCTAGAAGTAGTAGTAGCTAATCCAAGCCCTAATATACCTAATCCTAAATTAATAAAAATAGCATTAAAAATTATATTTATTATATTTGAAACCCCCACTGCTATCATAGGTGTCTTGGTATCTTTAATGGCTCTTAAACAACTTGATAATATAATAGACAAACATAGAAATATTAATGGTACTGTTACAATCATATAATATGGAAGGGTATATCCTATAAGATCTATTGATAATCCAGAAATCATAAGAATTGGTTTATAGAATGCAATACTAATTACTCCAATTATCAATCCAAGAACTATACCTATTATACTGGATTGTTTTATGGCATTATTGACTTTCTCATAATCTTCTCTACCAAAATTTCTAGAAACAATAGTTCCTGTTCCAATACTAACTGCAGAAAAAAATGCAATGAATATATTTACTATTAAATTAGTAACACCAATGGCAGCTATAGAATTATCATTAATATGTCCAGCAAAATACGTATCTGTTGTTCCTAGTAATGTTTGAAGAATATTTTCTACTATAACTGGTATAGCTAAACTAAATATAATAGTAATATCTTTTTTATTATTTTTATAAAACCCCATAACACACCCTCCTAATATCCCCCTATGAGGGATATTAAAATGATAGCATTACAACATAAGTATTGCAATAAAAAGTTACGTCACGTATATTTAAATTTACATAAAAAAATAGAGCCTCTCTATTTAAAGGCTCTATCTATAATACTATATGATTCAATTAATTTTCATTAGTCTCTTCCTTTTTTATCCCAAATATAACAACTAAAACACCTATTATTGAAATAACAGCAGTTAATAGGAATATTCCATTAATACCTGCTTGGATATTGTTCTTATTTACATCAAAAACAATACCATCTATTGCTGCTGCAAATAAAAGAGAAAGTGAATTCATAAATGTTAATAAGGAAGTTCCTATTCCCCATTCTGATGGATCCAATGCAGCTTGTGCTGATGGTGTAATTGAAACTGCTCTAAAACTTTCTGCAACTCCTGTTAATGCTAATGCTACAAAATAAACTATTACTGGTGTGTTACTAGTTGTAAAGCCCATTACCAAGAATGAAACTGCTACTAATCCAGTTGCAATAACCATTGCTTTTTTCGCATTTCCTGCTTTTTTACTAACCCATGCTCCAACGATAACTGGTAATATCATTATAAGTACCATACGTGGAAATTGAAGTGTTCCTGAAATTGTTGCAGATTGTCCCATAACCTTTTGTACTGATAATGGTGCATACATATTCATTGCTTCTTGATAGAAATATGCAATTACACCTATTATTATTAAAGTTCTATATCTCTTATTAGTAAATAAATTCATTGGTATAACTGGTTCTATCGCTTTCTTTTCTACTTTAACTAATAAAAATCCTAAAATAATTGCTACTATAAATCCTATTATTATTATTGGATTTGCCCATCCAATTTTGGGTGCATAATTTAATGATAACAATAATGAACTTAAAAATAATGCTAGCAATATAACACCAGGGAAATCAATAATTGCTTTTTCTTCTCTCTTCTTATTTGGAAGATTGAATCCAATAAGTAATACTCCTATTAATAATGGAATAACTGGAAATACTATTCCTAGCTTTAACAATCCTGCATCTGTTAATATACCTGCTATAATACTTCCTGCAAATCCACCAACTGCAATAGAACTTGAAAGTAATCCCATTCTTTTTGGTACATCTTTTGGTTCATAGATTTCACGTATTAAAATATATGGTGCCGCTGTAAATGCTCCTTGTGCTGCTCCTAGAATAAGTCTTAATATCATAAATGGAACAACTGTTTTTACAATTCCCATTCCTACACCGCAAATTATCCCTACAATACCAGCAATTACTATAACATTTCTTCTTCCAAATAAATCGCCAAGTTTTCCTCCAATTGGCGTTAAAATTGCTAAACCTAATGAAGCAAAAATTGTTAACGTTGAGAAATAATGCATTCCATTCATTTTTTCCAATAAAGGCCCTTGAATAACTGCTAAACTAAGCCCAAAGAATGCAATTGATAACATTAGACAAATACATCCTATAGTTACTAAAGTTTTCTTTGTTTTTGATAATGGAATTGCAACTGTTGGTACAGCATTATTTTCTTTCTCCATAAGTTTTCCCCCTTTTTATTTATTAATTCTGTTATTTATTATTTTCAAGCCATCTTGTTGCACAATGTGCTAAATATGCTGATCCTATTGGAAGTACATCTTCATTAAAAATAACTTTAGGATTATGACTTGGTGCCACATCCTTGTCAGGATATCCTGCTGATAGGAACATATATGCACCTGGTACCTTTTCCAAGATAACAGAAAAATCATCTGACGCACTTGCTTGTATTCCTGGAACCCCCATTTGTCCTGGAACGTCAAGCTCTGACATATATGAAAGAATTTCTTTTGTAAACTCTGGATTACAAATAAGTGGCGGAACTTCTGAAATCATTTCTACTTCAGCAGTACCTCTATAAACCTCAGCTATCTTACAAGCAACTTCTTTCATCCTTGATACCATAATTTCTCTATTTTCTACAGAAGTAGTTCTAATAGACCCTTGAATTTCTGCTGTTTCTGGTATAATGTTATTAGCTTCCCCCGCTGTTAATTTTCCTATTGTCATAACACAAGGACTAGAACTATTCACCTCTCTCGCAATTATCTCTTCTAATCCAAGATAAATTTGAACTGCAATATGGATTGGATCCACAGAAAGGTGTGGATATGCACCATGAGCACCTTTACCATGTACAGTAATTTTAAAACCATCATTTGAATACATCATAGTATTTTGATCATTATACATATGTAAGCCTACTGGCATTTTCCCAGGTCCAACATGATAAGCAAGGGCTGCATCTACTTTTGGAGATTCTAAAATTCCTTCTTCAATTAATGCTTTTGACCCTTGAAATATTTCTTCTCCAGGTTGAAATGCTAATTTTACTGTTCCTTGTATAGATGCTTCATTTTCCTTAAGCATTTTTGCAGCTCCTAATAGCATAGCGGCATGCAAATCATGACCACAGGCATGTACTGCTTTACCGTTTTTACATGCAAAAGGTTCTCCACTCTCCTCCTTCATCGGCAACGCATCCATATCTGCTCTCAATAAAATTGTTTTTCCTTGTCCATTTCCTACTGTTGCAGTTACACCACTTCCACCTATTACTTTAGGTTCATATCCCATCTCTTTTAATTTTGACATTACATACTGACAAGTATTTGGTAACTCCATACCAACTTCTGCATTTTCATGTATGTATTGTCTGTTTTTTGATAATTCGTCTTTTAACTCATTTGCTCTTTCAAAATAGTTCATACAAATACCTCTCTTAATTTTTATTTATTAATTTAATCAAGAATATGATATAATTCCTATTATTTCATCATTATAATCTAATATTTTTACTATGTAAACTTATTACTTTTTATAAAATTTTCTGAAATTCAACACTATATTAACTATTTTTCATTACATTATTAAGTTTAAACACTTTTTATTACTTTTTTATCCTACTATGTATACTTTTCCCAAAAGCATCTTCTACTGCTTCAACTAAAGCTTCATTATATGTAGGATGCGCTTTCATAGCTTTTGTCAAATCTTTATCTGTTAATTTATTAGCTATTGCTGTTGATAATTCACCAATCATATCAGTTGCTCTAGAACACATCATCTGAGCACCAATAATTGCATGGTAATCCTTCGTGAAAATCACTTTGATGAATCCTCTTTCGTCATTTGATAAAATTGCCTTACCATTAGATGATGTAATTGTTTTTCCTACAACAACTGGTATGCCCATGTCCTTTGCTTCTTCTTCAGTGATTCCTACACTTGCAATTTCAGGATCTGTATATACACAACTTGGTATAACATCTAAATTTAAGGTAGGAACTATACCATTCATTTTTTCAACTGCTACAATGCCTTGCGCTGAAGCTACATGTGCTAACTGAATTCCCTTAATAACATCACCAATAGCATAAATACCTTTAATTGATGTTTCGAAGTCTTCATTTACTAATATCTTATTTCTTTCTGTATCTATACAAATGGAAGTATCAAATAAATCATCAATAGAGGAACTTCTTCCGATGGCTAAAAGAATTGAATTACCTTCAACTGTATGTAATTTTTCTTTTTCCTTAAAACTACATATTAGCTTATCATTTTCTTTTGATATACTTTCAACCATCGCATTTGTATGAATATTTACATTTCTTTTCTTTAATATCATTTTTAAATTCTGAGAAATTTCTTTATCCATACTAGGTAATATTCTAGACATTGCTTCGATTATAGTTACATTTTTACCTAAGGAAGCAAATATAGTGGCAAATTCTACACTGATAACTCCTCCCCCTATAATAATTAAATTGTCACAATTGATATTAGGATTTGTTAATAAATCATCACTGGTAACTACCCCGGGAGTATTAACTCCCGGAATTTTAGGTATAGCTGGTTTAGATCCAGTAGCAATCAAAATTTTAGTTCCTTTAAGTTCTATTAAATCATCACACGTTCTTACCTTAACAATATTATCTTTGAAAATCTTTGCCGTACCTTTAAATAAAGTTATATTATTAGCTTTAAATAATTGACCTATTCCACCTCTTAATTTTTCAAGAACTCCATCTTTATATGAAAAAATCTTTTCTATATCATAACTTATTTCACTATGTATAATTCCATATTCTTCACTATGCTGCATTTTTCTATATAATTCTGTAGCATGAATTAAAGATTTTGTTGGTATACATCCTCGATTTAAACAAGTTCCACCAAGTTCTCCTTTTTCAATTACCGCCACCTTCATTCCTAGCTTTGCAGCTTTAATAGCTGCAACATATCCGCCAGGACCAGCTCCAATTACTATTAAGTCATAATTAGTGTCCATTTACTCTACACCTTCTCTCTATATGTCTTGCTCTTTTATCAAGTCTACAATATCATTTAGCATTTTTTCTTCTATAGCTTCTTTACATTGATACTTAGATAATTTCTCACAAATTGCTGTTTTGTTAAAAATTGTATTGTTAATAAGTTGTGCGAGATTTAATATAAAGTCTTGTTCCATAGCATCAGAATATACTCCTATTTCATCTATAACCCCACTTTTAACACCAAACTGTAGTTGAATATCTCCCCAATCGAATCTATTACTTATCTCATATTGGAAATTTATTTTTCTTCCATACTTCCAATCCCATGATCCGAACTTTTCGATTTTTTCTTGTAGCAACACCTTATCAATACACTCTTCATCTAACCTTTCTGGAGTACAATTATAAGTTTCACCAAAAGCTTCGAAGAGCTTATCTTTTAATGATGATATTGTTATCTCTTCACATAAGGAAGATAAATTTATTACTCTAGACTTTACAGAGTCTACCCCTTTAGATTTTAATTTATCTTTTGACACATTTAAATATTTAGATAAATCCTGCATGTTTACATTAACCATTAATGTACCATGATGATAACAATTATCTTTTACTTGATAGAAAGCATTTCCTGAAAATTTTCTTCCATCTATAGTTATATCGTTTCTACCATTTTTCTCCGCCTTTAATCCAAATTTCTCTAATGCCTTTATAATCACTTGAAGTTGCCTTTCAACACTGTAATTTTCTTTATGCACAAGAAATGTAAAATTTAAGTTACCTAAATCATGAAATACTGCGCCTCCTCCAGATAGTCTTCTAGCTAAATTGCCTCCGTTTTCTTCTAAAAACTCTACTTTGCATTCCTTCCAACTATTTTGATTTCTACCAATAACCACAGTATTCTTATTTTGCCATAAGTATAAAATACACTGATTTTTTTCTACATTCTCTAGCAACATTTCTTCTAGAGCTAAATTATGATATGGATTTGTGTTCTCAGTTTCTATATAAGTAATTTTTTCTATCATAATAACCACTCTCTTTCAAGTCTTATTTTATTTATATCTTAATATTGGATTACGTGCCGCCTTAACTTCATCAAGTCGTCTAACTGCTGTTGAAATCGGAGCTTCATGTAATTGATCTGGACTATTTTTTGCTGTATTATATAAATCACGTAAAACTTCAATAGCATTATCTAATGTTTTCTTTGATTCAGTTTCTGTTGGCTCTATCATTAAAGCTTCATGTACTATTAATGGGAAGTACATTGTTGGTGGATGAATATCTTTATCTAACAATCCTTTTGCTATATCCATAGCAGATATTCCTGTTTCTTTCTTTAATGACTCAAGACTCATAACAAATTCATGCATACATGTCTCGTTATATGCCATAGTATATAAATCAGATAATTTTGCCATCATATAATTTGCATTTAACACTGCATTTTTACTTGCCTCGGGAATTCCCTCTTTTCCTAAAGTTGCAATGTATGTAAGGGCTCTAACAACTACAAGAAAATTTCCGTAGAAGCTCTTGACTTGTCCTATACTTTCTAATCTATATTCAAATTTTCCATCCTCATCTATTGAAGGGTTTGGTAAGAATTTAGATAATATTTTCTTACATCCTACTGGACCACTTCCTGGACCTCCACCACCATGTGGTGTTGAAAATGTTTTGTGGAGATTAGTATGAATAACATCAAATCCCATGTCTCCAGGTCTTGCTACACCCATGATAGCATTTAAATTTGCACCATCATAATATGCTAATCCACCAGCTTCATGTATTATTCTAGTGATTTCAAGAATATTCTTATCAAATAATCCTACTGTATTAGGATTAGTTAACATTAATCCAGCAGTATCATCTCCAACTACTTCTTTTAGTTTTTCTAAATCTACTAATCCATCTTCTCCTGATGGAATACTTACAACAGTAAATCCAGCCATTACTGCACTAGCAGGATTAGTTCCATGTGCTGAGTCAGGTACTATAATTTTTTTTCTTTTAAAGTCTCCTCTGCTCTCATGATATGCCTTAATAAGTAATAATCCTGTAAACTCACCATGTGCTCCTGCTGCTGGTTGTAAAGTCATATCATCCATTCCTGTTATTTCACATAAATATTTTTTTGTTAACTCCATTACCTCAATACAACCCTTCATAGTATCTTCCGGTTGTAATGGATGTATCTTTGTGAATCCAGGCAACTTAGCCATATCTTCATTTATTTTAGGGTTATATTTCATAGTACAAGATCCTAATGGATAAAATCCATCATTTACACCATGAGTTTTCTTAACTAATTCTGTATAATGTCTACTTAAATCATTTTCTGAAAGTTCTGGTAATTTTAATTCTAACTGTCTCTTATCCTTATCTCCAACTTCATAAATATCAACATCACATTTAGGTAATAGAGTACAACCAGTTCCTTCGCAACTTTTTTCAAATATTAATTCCATACCCTACACCTCCTTAAGTATTTCAACAACTTTATCTATTTCTTCTTTACTGTTCATTTCTGTACAACACCATAATATTTCATTATCAGATAAAGGATATCCACCTAAAATTCCGTTATCCTCTAAAGCTTTTAAAACACTTCGTACCGGTGCTTCAGATATTGTTACAAATTCATTGAAGAATGGCTTATCGTATTTTAGTTTTTGTCCAACTTCACTTAATTTCTCAGACATATATTTAGCTTTTGACATACTTTGAGATGCAACTTCTTTAATTCCTTTACTACCCATTGCTGCTAAATAAACTGATGCAGTTAATGCACATAATGCTTCATTTGAACATATATTACTTGATGCTTTTTCACGTCTTATATGCTGTTCTCTAGCTTGTAGTGTTAATACAAAAGCTCTTTTACCTTCTACATCAGTTGTTTCTCCAACTATCCTTCCAGGTAATTTTCTCACCATTGAATCTATGGAAGCCATAAAACCAAGATATGGACCTCCACATGATAATGGCATACCTAATGGTTGACCTTCACCAACTGCAATGTCAGCGCCATATTCTCTAGGAGTTTTTATTACCCCGAGTGAAATAGGGTAAACACCCATAACATACTTTCCACCTACACTATGTATACACTCTCCTAATTCTGATGCATCTTCAATATTTCCATAGAAATTAGGTTGTTGTACATATAAACATGCAGCTCCAGCTTCTAAATTATTTTTAAGAAATTCTATATCTGTTACTCCATCCTTTTCTGGAACTATAACAAGTTCCATTCCACTACCACTACAATATGTTTTCATTGTTTCTATAACTTGAGGATTTGTTGTTGCTGAAACATACGCTTTATTATGCTTTCTATCTCTACACATTGCTAATGATTCAGCAGCTGCTGTTGCACCATCATATACAGATGCATTAGATACGTCCATCCCTGTTAAATTACATATCATAGTTTGGTATTCAAAAATTGATTGTAATATTCCTTGACTTATTTCCGCTTGATATGGAGTATAGGCAGTGACAAATTCTTCTTTACTTGTAACACTATTTACTATAGAAGGTATATAGTGATTATAAGCACCTGCCCCTCTAAATATTGAACAAAAAACCTTATTTTTATTAGCTATACTCTCCATAAGTTTCTTGACTTCCATTTCAGAAAGTCCATCTGGTAAATTTAGTTCCCCTTTAATTTTCACTTCTTCAGGAACGTTTTTAAAAAGATCATCTATACTATTAACGCCTATTGCATCTAACATTTCTTTTTCTTCTTTAATAGTAGTTGAGACATATGATCCCATACTGTTTCACCTCGCTTTTGTTCTTCACTTACGATTATTACTCTTGTTCACTTTCAACAAACTTAACGTAATCATCTTTTGAAAGTAATTCTGATTTATCTGTTATATTTCCTACTTTTATAAACCATGCATCATATGGATTTTCATTTACCATTGCAGGATTATCTAAAAGTTCTTCATTTATCTCAATTACTTCTCCAGAAACTGGTGAATAAACATCTGAAACAGCTTTTACAGATTCTACATCACAAAATGCTGTTTCTACTTCTACTGAATCTCCTTCTTCAGGTAAATTAATAAATACTAAGTCCCCTAATTCAGATTGTGCATAATCTGATAATCCTATTAAAGCTGTAGCATCATCAATAAACTTTACCCATTCATGAGATTTTGTATATTTAATATCATCTAATAATTTCATAATAATACCTCCTAATTTAACATCCTCAGTATTTCTCTCTTATTTTTCTCCCTTTTTATAAAAAGGTAATTTAACAACTTCTGCTTCTATTTTTCTGCCTCTTACTAAAACATCAACTTTAGTGCCTATTTCTGTATAATCTATATCAATTAGTGCCATAGCTATTGGATAACCTAAATAAGGACAGTGTGTTCCTGAAGTAGTATGTCCAATTAGCTTTTCACCTACATAAACTTCTTCATGTTCTCTGATTATTCCACGTTTTAAGACTTTTAGACCTACTCTTTTTCTTGTAAAATCACCTTTTGCTTCTATAGCTTTTTTACCTATAAAATCATCTTTTGTCATCTTAACTGCAAATCCTAGTCCAGTTTCTAATGGATCTACTGTATCATCCATTTCATGTCCATATAGGGGCATGGCTGCTTCTAATCTTAATGTATCTCTAGCTCCTAATCCGCATGGAATTAATCCAAACTCTTCTCCAGCAGACATTAAACTATCCCACATCTTAGGTGCATCTTCATTACTTAGATATATTTCGTATCCATCTTCACCTGTATATCCTGTTTGAGAAACTATGCACTTCATTCCATCTACTTCTGCATTAAAGATACAATGATAATATTTTTTAGGTATATTTTCTTCTGAAGTAAGTTTACTTAAAATTTCAAAAGATTTTGGTCCTTGTAATGCAATTTGAGAAATAGAGTCCGATATATCTTCAAATATTACATTGCCAAATTGATGATCTAACATCCACTTATAATCTTTATCTTTATTAGCTGCATTAACTACTATGTAATAAATATTATCTTTATATTTATAAACAATTAAATCATCAACTGTCCCACCTTTTTCATTACACATTGGACTATATCTAGCTTGTCCATCAACCATATTTGTAAAATCATTTGTAAGAATCATTTGTAAATTCTTTAAAGCATCTTCACCTTTGCAAATAATCTCACCCATATGAGATACATCAAACAAACCTGCTTTAGTTCTTACTGCCATATGTTCTGATATTACTCCTGCTTGATATTGAACAGGAAGTAAATAACCTGCAAATGGTACTATCTTTCCGTTATATTTAACGTGTGTATCGTATAATGGTGTCTTTAACTCCATATTTTCATCTCCTTTATTGGTATAATGGATACTTATCACATATTTTTGTTACTTCGCTTCTTATATAATCAGCTTTTGTATCAAAATCAGTTATAGTTAATTTAATTAATTTCGCGATAACTTTCATATCTTCTTCTACTAATCCCCTTGTTGTTACAGCTGGAGTTCCTATACGAACACCACTAGTTACAAATGGACTTTCAGGATCATTAGGAACTGCATTTTTATTTAATGTTATATATACTTCATCTAATCTATTTTGAAGTTCCTTACCTGTTATATTCATATTTCTTAAATCAACTAACATCAAATGATTATCTGTTCCACCACTTATTAAATTGAATCCCTCATCAATTAATGCATCTGCAAGAGCTTTAGCATTTTTTATTACTTGTTGTTGATATACTTTAAATTCTGGTTTTAATGCCTCTCCAAGACAAACTGCTTTTGCTGCTATAACATGCATTAATGGTCCACCTTGAGTTCCTGGGAAGATAGCTTTATTAATTGCCTTTGCATATTTCTCCTTACACATTATTATTCCGCCTCTTGGCCCTCTTAATGTTTTATGTGTTGTAGTTGTAACTATATCTGCATATGGTACTGGACTTTGATGTAATCCTGCAGCAACTAAACCTGCAATATGTGCCATATCTACAAATAATATTGCTCCAACTTCTTTTGCAATATCGTGAAATACATCAAACTTAATTTCTCTTGGATATGCAGAAGCACCTGCAACTATCATCTTAGGTTTATGTCTTATGGCAAGTTCTCTTACTTTGTCATAATCAATAACACCAGAATTTTCATCAATATTATAAGGAATAAAATTATATAAAATGCCAGATTGATTAACTGGACTTCCATGTGTTAAATGTCCACCATGAGCTAAATTTAATCCTAATACAGTATCTCCTGGTTTTAAGAATGCTGCATACACAGCCATATTGGCATTAGCCCCTGAATGTGGTTGTACACACGCATGTTCACATCCAAATAACTCCTTAGTTCTATCAATAGCTAACTGTTCAATTACATCTATTTCCTCACATCCACCATAATATCTCTTTCCTGGATAGCCTTCAGCATATTTATTAGCTGGTACAGTTGCCATTGCCATCATTACAGTTGGTGAAATAATATTTTCAGAAGCAATTAGTTCTAAATTCCTTCTTTGCCTTTTCATCTCTTTTTTTAGAGCTTCCCCAACCTCTGGATCGCATTTAGAAATCGATTCCATAATTTCATTAATCATATACAAGTTCACCCTTTCTGTTGCACCTTCTGCTATCTCAAAATAAAAAAACAGAGATAGCAGAAGATATATTTAATATCTTCAACTATCTCTGTCCTTAAACCTGAAAGATTCCTTCTTAATATATAAAAAAGTTGCTTCGTCGGTACGCCATTGTTCTCCAGAGTTTCGTCCAAATTTGATCCCTTTGCCTGAGAGTTTTTAAGCCCCTTCGGCGTTGTATCAACATTACAATCTCTCTCAAATTCTTCATCCGAACTTATTTTGAATTTATATTTATTGTAATCAATTCCTTATTTAACGTCAACGATTTTTATTTATTTATTAATAATTTTAGGTTTTCACTACATTAAACTTAATAAAATAAATTATTTATTATCTATTTGTTATTTTTTAAAGAATATCCCTTGTTTTCGATACTATATTACAAATTTAATCTTACAATAAATTTTGTGATAATAACCTGTATCCTTTGGGAACACAAATAAAAATGCACCTACAAATGATCGATATATTTACTATCATTTGCGATGCATTCCATACTGCTATTATTATTTTAAATTAAATTATTTTTTTATCTTATATCTATAAAAAACAAACCTCTGAATTAAATAGCTGAGAAAAAATAAAGCAATATCTACAAATATTTTAATAAAAGTCGCATCTATAAATTTTGTAGACAATATAGATACTAAAAATCCACTACAAAACATTTGAGAAATTACTAGTAATATATATTTTATTACATCGGAGACCCTATCAACTCCATTAAATACCCATCTTTGACTTAAGAAAAAATTTAAACTTCCAGAAAAAATTCTAGATATGATTGTTGCCTCCATTACATTCATCGGTATACTAAATAAAATTTCATTAGTAAGTACAGTAAAAATAGATAAATCTACTACAGCACTAATTATTGATGAACCAGCAAATTTAAAAAGTCTATTAATTATATTAATAATTTTTCCAATATTACTACTATCTTCATCATTGTTTATCTTTTCTTCCACTTTTATCACCCTTATAATTTAATTGTCAAAAATATACTTACCCTAACTTTGATATTATACCATCATATTTAACTAATTATAAATAAATTTTTATAAAATTTTTTGTAAAGTAATTGTTTATTCAATTATTAAAACACTTATTGATATAATAATACATAACCATCCTATAAGAGTATAAACCATCAGATAAAATGAAGATGTTCCGGCAATCTCCATTACTCCTCTTAATAAACTTCCAACTGTTAATATTGCAATACCTGAATTATAAATATTATAAAAAAATCTATATTTCTTTTTATTTACTATACTTGGTATAAACAACATAATAATTCCATAGAAAAGAACGCCTCCTACTAAAGGATATAGAAACATATATGTCATGTAAGGCGAAGTAACTCCATGTCCGAAAATGCCATAGACCTTATTAAAAATAAATGCAAATATAGTTGATATTACAAAAATTACTATTGTTTTTAAAAACTTCTTTCTAATATCCGATATAAACAATATCACTAACCTCCCTTTCTTCAATTCTCTTACCATTTGTTGTAGGCTTATTTATTACTTCCCCCATAAATACCATTGATGAAGATCCTCCACCATCTAAATTATATGCGACAGTGCATCCTTTTTCTTTAAATACTTCTGCTAACTCTTCAAGAGAGAATCCTTTACTTTCACTAGTTCTACCATCTGATACAACAGCAATATAATGTAGCGGTGCAACTTGTCCTATAGCAGTTCTTGGATTACTATTCATAGACTTAGCTACTTCGTCATTAGCATCTACTACAATTTCCCCATCTTTAATTAATGCTGGTCCAAAAGAAATTATTTGCCATATATCACTACCTAATTCATCCATATCAGTGTTATTTTCATTTATAATTTTAAAGTTACCATCGTTATCAATTACCAAAGCTTCATCATTATCAGAAGTTCTCTTTGTTTCCCTGTATGATATTCCATTACGTAAAACATAACCAGCATCCCTAAATCCGTAAAAATCTCCATTTATAGCAAGAATAGCATTATGCTCTTTTGCAATTTCCGATGTTTTTTCCTTAATATTTCTGCCATAAGTATTTTCCGCAAAAGCTGTTTTTAGTAAAGCCTTATCTTTTATTGTAATATCCGCAACATAATAAGTTGTTTCATCCTTTCTCTCTGTTTCAATAGATATTTCAATATTGTCATCAGAGTAACTATTCTCTGAAACCACAGATTCCGTTTCTTTTGTTGTATCACTTTCACTCTTATTAGCTGATGTTGTATTACTATCACTGTTATAACTTTCAACAGTTTCTTTCGATTTAGGTATAACAAAGGTGTCTAGCAACACAAAAGTTGAAAAAGATATTATTATAATTGTGACTATTATTGCCCACCTATATGGTTTTTTAAAAAACTCCAACTTTTTTTCTCTCCTTACTTCTTTTTTTAAATATGAAATGTTTTTGAATAAAATAGCTAATAAAAAATAATATACTATCAACTATTATCTTAGTTACTGTCAAATTTACGAACTCGGAAGATAATCTAGATACTATAAATCCACTAGCCCCCATCTGAATAATAAAAAGCATTCCATATTTTATAGCTTCCCTAGTATCTTTATTTCCGTTAAATACCCATCTTTGATTAAGTAGAAAATTAATAATCCCAGAACATATCCTTGCCATTATTGTTGCTTCAATAATTCCTAGTGAAGATGTATATAGCATTCCACTAGTGAGAATAGAAAACACTGTTAAATCTATTATTGCACTTACTATTGATGATCCAGCAAATTTAAATATACCAGTAAAAATGCGGAAAGAATCTTTTATAGCATTATAATGAGAGGACTTATTTTCTTCTAAATAAATTGTTTCAATAGGTACTTCTGTTATACCAATATGTTTTTTTGCAACATTAATAAGAAAATTCATTTCAAACTCATATCTAGTACCCTCAGAACATAAAAATTCTTCTTCATTTTTTCTTGTTATTCCTCTGAGCCCTGTTTGTGTATCTTTGCACCTAATTCCTGTTACAAAATAAAACATTAAAGAAGAAATAGCATTTCCTAACTTGCTTCTAAATGGCACATTATCAGAAGAAAAATCCCTTGTTCCTATTAATATTTCTTCTTTATTTTCTGTAATACTATTAGCAATCCTTATAATATCCTTAGCAGAATGTTGTCCATCAGCATCAGCAGTAACATAGCCAAGATTTTTAGGATATCTTTGCGATGCAAGTCTAACGCCATTTTTTAGTGCACTACCTTTTCCTTGATTTTTTTCATGATAATAAACGATACAGTTGGGCACTTCCTCCACAGCTAAAAATATCTTTTTATACTTTTTGCCACTTCCATCATCAATAACTACAATAGGTAAATTCTTTAGCTTGTGTATCTCAATTATTAACTTTAGTAGCCTTGCATCAGGGCAATATGCTGGAATAATTATTATCGGTTCACTTTTGTTTAATTCTTCACTCATACAATACCCTCCCTTTACTTTTTATAACAAATAGCTAATCATCGTTAAATAATCACCTATAATTGTTTTCTTATTTTAACTTCATAATATCACTAGATATAATCTTCACTCTATCAACCTATGGTGTTTTTTATATGTATTCTATGTGTATTTTTATATTAAAAAAGAGAGGGTTCAAAATAATTGAATCCTCTCTTTTTGCACATAAGAAGTACATGAACAATATACATCAATTTTTATTACTTTCCTTTGGCTATTATATAATAAAAAAAGAGACAACAGTCCCTTTTTTATTTCTATATTAACTTTATAAATTCTTCTACTCCAACTCGTTCTACAACCTTAGATAATCTTTCTCCAGGATTACCCACCTTTTCATAGGCCGCAATTATTTTATCTACTGTTTCAATAATTTCATCCTCTTTTACGATTTTTCCTATAGAATTCCCAATTCTCATTTCTCTACCAAATCTACCACCAACAAAGATTTCTGCTCCTTGTTCTTTTGAAATAAATCCACCAACTTTACATTCTCTTATACAATCTCCACACTCTACACATTTATCTCTATCAAAAATAATCTTCTTATTTTCTAGTGTCAATGCTTTTTGTCTACACACCTTTGTACACATACTACAGCCAACACATTTTTCTTCTACATACTCTGGTACATTTCTTCCTATAATACCTATATCGTTAATATTTGCTTTAGCACAGTTATTAGCACATCCCACAACATTTATTTTAAATTTTGCTAATGTATCTTTTGCAAAATACTTGTCCTCTAATTCTCTACATAATTTTTGAGTATCAATATTTCCATGTAAACAAACTGTACCTTTACAAGCTACTAATGGTCTTATCTTCTTTCCAGTTCCACCATGTCTAAGTCCTAAACTTTCAGCTTCTTCAAGGGCAGTTTCTATGTCTTCATCCTTTATCCAAGGAATCTCCATTTGAAGTCTAGTGGTTAATCCCATATAACCTCTTCCATATTTATTTGCAATAATTGATAATGCTTCAATTTCTTTTGTCGTAAAATTTCCCGCTCTACTTAAAAATCTAACAGCAAAATGCTCCTTGTCATTTTGTAATAGTGCTCCTACTGCCTTTAATTCACCTTGTCTTTTCTTATTTACAGCCATAGCTTTACCCCCAATAAACTAGTCTAATATTATTTTTTCATTCTTTTCAATGGCTACCAATTCTCCATTTTCTACAATAAGTGTTATAGTTCCAGAGTTAATGTCCTCTATTTGATTTTTAACAATTTTTAACTTATTGTCAAGGTTTGTTTGTATTTTATCCTCATCGTTATCTCCAACTGTAATTTTTTCAATAACACCACAAGCAGAAGTCATATTAGTAATACGGTCTATTAAAATAAACTCACCTAAAGTTTTATGATTTTTAAATTCATCTACTATTATTTTTTCTGAAATCTTAATATCACATAAAGCTATTTCGTTTTTCACCAATTCTTCAGCATCTAAATGTTCCCCAGTATTTATATCAATCTTATATATTATGTCCTTTACTTCTGCTACTACTAATTTTGTACCTATCTTAATAAAATACTCTCTTCCTGGTACTAAGTTATTATCATCCATCCATAAGATTTTTGTTGTTATTAAATTGCTGATATTTATATTAGCACCCTTAGATATTACACAACCTCTTGATATATCAACTTCCTTGTCTAGTTGTATAGTTACAGCTTGGCCCTTATAAGCTTCTTTTACATTCTCGCTTCCGTTTAATATAGTCTTTACTACTGCCTTTTCTTTACTTGGCAATGTAACAACCTCATCCCCTACAGCAATAGCTCCACTTTCAATTTCTCCTTGAAAACCTCTGAACGTGTGGTTCGGTCTACAAACTCTTTGTACTGGTAAATAAAATCCTTCTTCCTTATTATCATCTTCGATATCAACATTTTCTAAATAAGTTAAAAGTGGCTCTTCCTTATACCATGTCATATTAGAAGATTTAGTAGTTAAATTATCTCCTTCTGTTGCAGATAAAGGAATAATTTTTACATTTTCTAATGATAATTCTCCTGCTAACTTATATATTTCTTCCCTTATATTATTGAAAGTTTCTTCATCGTAATTAACTAAATCCATTTTATTTATAGCAAATACAAAGTATCTAATTCCCATTAGTGAACAAATACGACTATGTCTTCTTGTTTGAACTTGAACACCTTTCTTTGCATCTACTAATATAATACTTAAATCAGCAAAGGAAGCACCAACAGCCATGTTTCTTGTATATTCTTCATGACCAGGAGTATCAGCAACAATAAAGCTGCGGGCATCGGTAGTAAAGTAGCGATAAGCTACATCTATTGTAATACCTTGTTCACGCTCTGCCATAAGTCCATCTAATAGTAATGAATAATCTATATCTCCTTCTCTACTTCCAACTTTACTATCTAGTTCTAATGCTCTCGCTTGGTCTGCATATAAAAGCTTTGAATCATATAAAATATGTCCTATTAAAGTAGACTTTCCATCATCAACACTACCACATGTTATAAATTTTAATAATCCTTTCATTAGAAATACCCCTCCCTTTTTCTTCTTTCCATACTTCCTGCTGCCTCATTATCAATTACACGAGTTGTTCTTTCTGAAGAAACAGCACCTAAAGTTTCCTCTATAATTTCATCTAGAGTATCTGCTTCTGACTCGCATCCCCCTGTTAATGGATAACAACCAAGAGTTCTAAAACGAACTTTTTTATACTCTACCTTTTCTCCTGGCAAAAATTTAAATCTATCATCATCAACCATTATAATATTGCCATCACGATATACAACGGGACGTTCCTTTGCAAAATATAAAGGTACTATATCAATTTTTTCTCTTTTTATATATTGCCAAATATCTTTTTCAGTCCAATTTGATAATGGAAATACTCTTATGCTCTCCCCTTTATTTATTTTTGTATTATAAAGTTTCCACATTTCAGGTCTTTGATTTTTAGGATCCCAAGCTTGTGCTTCATTACGGAAAGAAAACACTCTTTCCTTTGCACGAGACTTTTCTTCATCACGACGTCCACCACCAAAGGCTGCTGTAAATCCATATTTCTTTAACCCTTGTTTTAATGCTTGAGTTTTCATGATATCTGTATATGCTGACCCATGTTCAAAAGGATTTATTCCATTTTTAACCCCTTCCTCATTACTATAAACAATCATATCTATACCTAGTTCTTTTGCTGTCTTATCCCTAAACTCAATCATTTCTTTAAACTTCCAAGTTGTATCAATATGCATAAAAGGAAACGGTGGCTTTTCTGGATAAAATGCCTTCATTGCCAAATGTAGCATTACTGAACTATCCTTTCCTATTGAATATAACATTACTGGCTTTTCGCATTCTGCTGCCACTTCCCTAATAATATAAATTGCTTCTGCTTCTAATTGATCTAAATGTGATAATTCCCTCATCTTATTGCCCCCATTTCTTAATACTTATTAGAATCTTTTCTATTAATATTTATCTCTTCAATATTTCCATTGCCTTCTTCTATTTTCCAATGAGCAATATCTCCTTCGATATTTACTGATAGCTTACTACCTCTACCACCAATATCTGCTCCTAAATATAAAGAAATTGCGCTAAATTTACATTCTTTTATGCAAGAGCAACAGCCCCAACAATCTTTAGGATATTTTATATAAGCTTTATTATTTTCGTCTATTTCCAATAGGCTTCCTGGACAAACCTTCGTACAGCCTTTACATCCAACACATTTTTCTTTATTAATTGCTATGCTCATATACTTCCCCCCTGCCTACTAAATCTCTTAAAATAATTTCAATCTTTCCATCAACAACCTTAGAATTTACATATTTAAGCCATTTATCATCTTTATTAGGATAATCAAGATTTTCTGCAAAGCTATGCCATCTTGTCTCTTTTCTAGCATTTAAATGAGCTATAACAGATTTACAAATTACTAGCCTCTCCTTTATTTCATATATAAACATAAGTTCATGAAAATCATTAGCTTTTAGACTATCTGTAAGTTTTTCTATTTGATTTATTTTCTCCTCAGCTACTTTTAATTGCTTTTCATTATACTGATAATTAGTACTTATACCACCAGCATAACTATCCATTACCTTTTGCATTGCTTCTTCTATAGCCTCTATAGAAAATAATCCTTCTTCATTATTTAAGAAGCTTTCTACCTCTTTTTTCTTTTCTGCTACAAAATTATCTATTTCATCTACTACTGTGGCAGTATAATTTTCTAAATCCTTTATAACAGCTTTTGCAGCTATTTCTCCTTCTACTAATGCTCCTGTTACATATTTTTGAGGACAACCTCCAGCAACATCTCCTGCTGCATAAAGCCCTTTTATAGTAGTTCTTCTATTACTATCAACCCAATATCCACTAGCAGTATGTCCACCAACAATATAAGGTTCTGTACCTTCTATTTCTACATTAGCCTCACTAGGATTTTTACCAGATTCAACCCATTTTAAAGTTTGGCTTGGTGCCATATTTAAATATGCTTTCTTAAGATCATCATTCTTACTATTATCAATACCTTCTGTTCTTAAATAACACGGTCCTCTACCTTCTTGATTTTCCTTAACTGTTCCATAAACCCTTTCTGAAGTTGTTAAACCATACTTGTTTTCATAAACCTCACCTTTTGAGTTTACTTGTTTTGCCCCTACCCCTTGAGCTATAGTTCCTGTAGGTGCTATAGTATCTTTACACCTAAGAGCAATAAATCTCATTTCAAAAGTTGTCATCTCTGCCCCTGCTCTTATTCCCATTGCATAACCAGCTCCTGTATTAAACGGTGGATACCACATCTTATGTCTAGAAAATCCAGGATTATTTGGTCTATAAAGTCCTGCTGCACCACCAGTGGCACAAATTACTGCCTTAGCAGAAATTTCATAAAGAATATTATCATCAACAGCTACACCAATAGCTCCATAAATCCTATTGTCCTTCACAATAAAATCTGTGATATTTACCTTATTTAATATAGATACATTTTTTTGTGCCTTAGTTGCTTCTGCTAAAATTGGCTTTATATTCTCTCCATTTATCTTTATATTTCTAGTTCCTCTTGCTACATATTCACCATTTTCATCTTTTAATATAACAAGACCTAAATCCTCTAGCTTTTTTGTTACCTTATTTAATCCTTCAGACATTGTTAAAAGTAAATCTTCCCTTACAATACCATCAGCATCTTTTTTAGCATAATCTACATAGTCTTCTGCTGTCTTTCCTTTAACTATATAGGCATTAATAGCATTAACTCCTGCTGCTAAACAGCCGCTCCTTTTTATATTAGCCTTTTCCACTACTAATACATTTAGATTAGATTCTTCACCTAATGTAATAGCACTATAGCATCCTGCTGTACCTCCACCAATTATTAATACATCGGTAGTTATTTTTTCTATTCTAACTTCCTTCATAATTTCCCCCTAAATATAAACAGAGTTATTATTTTCCATCTTTCTATTTTTAATTAATATTACCTCTTCATTGTTAAAAGCATATAATTTATATATTAAAACTTGTACTTTTTCTCCAACTTCCACTAATTCTTCTGATAATTGCACTGTTGTAGTAACTGAAATATCACCAATTCTAACTTTCACTTCAAGGTAACTACCTCTATAAGCAACAGCTTCTACTACTCCTTCTTCTGTTGCACTAATATGCTGATTTATTGCACCCTTTTTTAATACTTTTATAAACTCAGGTCTTATCACCGCTTTTGAATAATGAGAATATTCATCAAAGCCTCTTAATTTACCAAAATCATTAATAACGATAGATTGTCCAATAAACTTTGCAACAAAAGGTGTTGCCGGTTTATTATATATCTCAAGTGGAGTTCCTTTTTGTTCTACTCTTCCTTTATTAGTAACAATTATTTCATCAGCTACCTCTATTGCTTCATCTTGATCATGGGTAACAAATATACTTGTTACTCCCACCTTATCTATCATTTCTCTAAGCCAAGTTCTAAGTTCATGTCTTACCTTTGCATCAATAGCTGCAAAGGGCTCATCTAAAAGTAATAATTGCGGATTTGGTGCTAATGCCCTTGCAAAAGCTACCCTTTGACGTTGTCCTCCTGAAAGTTGATGAGGATATCTTTTTTCTAATCCCTCTAGTCCAATGAGACTAATAAGTTCTTTTACTCTTTCATTAATAAACTTTTTATCTTTCTTTTGTACTTCTAATCCAAAAGCTATATTATCAAACACTGTCATGTATCTAAATAAAGCATAATTTTGAAATACAAATCCAATACCTCTTTTACTTGCTTCAACATCATTGACACGAACACCATCAATAATAATATCTCCTGAGTCTGGTGTTTCAAGACCTGCAATCATCCTTAAAATAGTAGTCTTTCCACTACCACTGGGCCCTAATAGCGCAATAAGTTTTCCTTTTTCTATCTGAAAATTAACATTATCGGAGGCTTTATAATTTTCAAACCCCTTATTTATATTTTTTAGTTCTACGTACATATATTAAACCTCCTTATTATTTACTTACCTTACTATATTTCTTGCTCTTATGCTCAGCAATATTTCTTAAGATTAAAATTATAATGGCTAGTATTACTAAAATTGATGACACTGCAAATGCTGCATTAGAATTAAATTCATTATATAAACACTCTATATGCAAAGGCAGAGTATTTGTTTTACCTTTAAGATGGCCAGATAAGACTGATACAGCCCCAAACTCTCCCATCGCTCTTGCTGTACATAATATTATTCCATAAAGCAATGCCCATTTTATATGTGGCAATGTTATCTTAGTAAAAATTTTGAATCCCTTTGCTCCCATAAGAGCTGCAGCCTCTTCTTCATCCTTCCCTTGTGCATTTAATACGGGAATTATCTCCCTTGCTACAAATGGAAATGTCACAAAAATAGTTGCAAGTATTATTCCTGGAACTGCAAAAACTATCTTAATATTAGCAGCCTGTAAAAAATCATATGCCCACCCTATTCTTCCAAAGGTTAATATAAATATCAATCCTGCTATTACTGGAGAAATGGCAAATGGAATATCTATTAGTGTTGTTAAAAGCTTCTTACCTCTAAAATGAAACTTTGTTATAGTCCATGCTGCAAACAATCCAAAAACTGTGTTTATAACTACAGCTGCTATTGTTGCCTCTAATGTAAGTATTAAAGCCTGTATAGTATATTCATCAGTTATTGCATCTTTATATGAAATAAGACCTTTTTTAAGAGCTTCTATAATAACGACAACTAATGGCATTATAAGCATTAAGAATAAAAATATAACTGTCACTGAAATTAATAACCACTTAACAAATTTTGACTTTTCCATTTTCTCACCTCTATTCCTTTACAAATTTATTTGTATAAACTTGAATTGAATTAATTAAAAATAATATTAGGAATGATATTACAAGCATTACTAATGCAATGGCATTGGCACCAGTATAATCATATTGTTCTAATTTACTCATAATAAGTAATGGTGCTATTTCTGTTTTAAATGGCATATTTCCTGATATAAACACAACACTTCCATACTCACCAACTGCTCTAGCAAAGGCTAATCCAAACCCTGTTAATAATGCTGGTAATATTTCTGGAAAAATCACTTTAAAAAATATACGAACTCTTGAAGCGCCTAACATAGTGGCAGCTTCTTCATATTGTTTGTCTATACCTTCTAGCACTGGTTGAATTGATCTAACAACAAAAGGTATACCTATAAAAATCATTGCAGCTATTATTCCTACTCTTGTATAAGAAATCTTTATTCCTATAGCATCGAAATATTTTCCAATCATTCCTTTATCTGAATAAAGAGTTGTTAGAGCAATACCTGCTACTGCTGTAGGAAGAGCAAAAGGTAGTTCTATTAGTCCATCAATAATTCTCTTTCCCTTAAAGTCATATCTCACTAATGTCCACGCAATGATAACTCCAAAAAAACTATTTACTATTGTAGCTATAAAAGCACATAAAAAACTAACTTTATAAGCTGCGATAACTCTAGGGTTCGTTACTGTACTAATGAATTTGTTAAATCCCATTCCCGATGCATTAATAGCTAATGAAGCCAGTGGAATTAATACTATTAAGCTTAAAAATGTTATTGTTACTCCCATAGATACTTTATATCCTGGAATTACTGCACGTTTCTTACTCTTCCCCATTTCATTCACTCCTTAACCTTGTTCGCCATCATATATTTCATCAAAAATACCACCATCATCAAAATGTTCTTTTTGCGCTTTATCCCATCCGCCAAAAATCTTATCATCAATATTTATAAGTTCCATATCTAAGTTAAATACATCAGAAAACTCCTTGGCAATCTCTTCATTAGTTGGTCTATAATAATTCTCTCCTGCAATTCTTTGTCCAATGTCAGAATATAAATATTCTAAATATTCAGTAGCAACTTCTCTTGTTCCTTTCTTATCAACTACTTCGTCTACTACTGCTACTGGAGGCTCTGCTAACATACTTATACTTGGTGTAACAATTTCAAATTCATCAGGATGTTCCTTAAGTGATAAATATGCTTCATTTTCCCAAGCTAATAGCACATCTCCTTGTCCATTTTCAACAAAAGTAGTAGTAGCTCCCCTTGCACCAGAATCTAGTACTAATACATTTCCAAATAGATCTTTCATATATTTCTTTACTTTTTCTTCGTCACCATTGTTTTTCTTATAACTATAAGCCCAAGCTGCAAGGTAATTCCAACGTGCACCACCAGAAGTCTTAGGATTTGGTGTTATTATTCCGACATCTTCTCTTACTAAATCATCCCAATCATTTATATTCTTAGGATTACCTTTACGAACTAGAAAAACAATAGTAGAAGTATATGGTGAACTATTCTTATCAAATTTTGATTGCCAACCGCTCTCTATTAATCCAGCTTTTTCTATTGCAGAAATATCATAACCTAAAGCCAAAGTTACAACATCTGCCTCATTACCTTCTATAACTGCCCTTGCTTGTTTACCTGATCCCCCATGAGACTGAGTTATAACAACATCTTTATTCGTTTTGTCCTTGTAATACTTTTGAAATTCTTTATTATAAGCTTCATATAACTCTCTTGTTGGATCATATGATACATTTGTTATTTCCACAGTATCTTTATTCTTATTTTCATCTGAACAACTTGTTAACAATGTGCCCCCAATTATTGCCACAAGTAATAAACTCACTACTTTCTTAATTTTCATATAATCGCCCCCATTTACTTTATTTTCTATTTTGTACTAATATATTCCTAAATTCATAGTATGTCAATAGGAATAGTATATTAAACAGAAAAATTTTTTATTAATCCCATAAACTTACTAGGTTTTTTCTTGTTTTTTTATAAATGAAAGAACCATTGCATAAATTTATTTACTTACGCAATGGTTCTTTCAAAATTTTATTCTGAAATTAAAATGTACGTGACGTAGATTTTAAAAATACTATTTATTTTTTTCAGTCCTATATTTGCTTTAATTTGTTCCATTAATCTTTCTCTATTCTCTTCTATCTGATTCACTCTATTTACATTTTCACCAGAGGGATATGATATTCGGACATCCTTTTATAAAACTATGAATCATAAGTACTATTTTAAGTAAAACATAAGTTATATTAATTTTATTAAAATAGTTATAACCCCAAGGATTCCAAGGCATGTACCTACAACTTTATTTAACTTTTTAATCTCACATTTATTTGCAAATTTTGCACTAAAATAAGCAGCACTAACACAAAAGATTATAACTAATAACATCGGGATAAGTTGTATTGTCGCTCCCATATAAAAATGACTTATAGTACCAGTTAAAGCAACTAGAGTCATAATCATAGTGCTTGTACCGACAGCGACTTTTAAATTATATCCAAGAAGTAATGTAAATACTGTAAGCATCAAAATACCTCCACCACTTCCAGTAAAACCACAAATCCAACCTATACCACAACCAAAAAACATTGCCAAAATAATTTTTTTCTTACTTATTTGTTCTGAACCAGAATCTGCATCATAACCTTCTTCAATAGGTTTTACTAAAAACTTTATACCTAGAAATATTGTAGTTAACATAGAAATGTAGCCTAACCCATCTGGTTGTGATTGTGAGAAAAGAAATCCACTATAGCTACCAATGATAGTTCCTATAAAAGCTGTAATTGTAACAAGCATTCCATTCTTCAAATCAATATTTTTATTTTTATAATATGTGTATGCGGTAAGTAAACTAGCAAGAACATCCGCTGCAAGAGCTACCGTTACAGCATCATAACTCTTCCAGCCACATATACTGACAAGTAAAGTTGTAATAACTACTGCTGCAGAAAGACCTGCAAGCCCTGTTACAATCCCTGCCCCAATTCCTGCTAAGATATAAATTACATATAACATAATATATTCCTCCTTTAGTGAATCTATTCAGGCTCATCTTCATTATAACTGTGGCACAATAATAAATGTAGTCAAAACATATAAAAATAGTAGGTGCCCTGGATAAAAAATATAGAAAAAATATTTTATTTTCATACCTCGCTGCCCATTGTATAATACCATTATAAACAATGAAAGTAATGCCATCCAGAAATATGGATCTAAAAGACCTTTCAAAGAATAATCAAGTTCACACAAATACATAACTACAGCGGTCAATAAATATTTCATAAATTTATGTCTTCTAAACATATACATTACTGTAATCATGATAGCCCCATAATACCAGCCATCTAAGTTTAAAATATATGCTACTGAACCACTTATAAAATTGAAAAATATTGCAACCCAAATGTTATCATTCAATTTTTTTATGCAAGTAAGCGTCAAAATCCCAATTAATAATGTAAATAAAACATTCTGACCTTCACTACTAAAAACACTCCCATAAAAAGTTAAATCGTATATAGGCTCTGAAACTATGGCAAATAATCCAAGATTAAGGATATATCTTCTCAGATTATGTGTATGAATAAATCCTTCAACAAGTAAATAACAAAACAGAGGAAATGCAACTCTTCCCAACATATGACACAAATCCACTATACTTAGAAGCGCTGAAAATTGTGCATCACTAAAAAATTTATAAGGTGCATTCATTACAACTCCATTTTTTAATACTACCTGTCCAAAATGGTCAATACACATTGTTATAACTGCTATAATCTTAATGGTACTACCGCTTAATATTTTTTTGTTCATATTCTTTTTCGCCAACGATTTATATTATTTTTTAATTATTAACCTTTACATGATACGTGAGGCTAACAATATCTTCGGTGTAATCATCAGCTGTGACTTGAATCATATAGGAGCCACTGTTAAAGTATACAGATTGAGAATCTTCTATTTCCTCTCCATCTATTTGATAATAAATCTTTTTATTTTTATCATCTGTAATTACAATATGTAACTCTCCATCGTCCGTATCTCCTATTGCTTTTATATCTACTTTTCCATCTTTAATCAATGTAAAATATCCTACTCCGGCATCCAAAAATGACCTATTTGTTTCTTGTGTATGATAAGTTTTACTTTTATTCATCTCAAATGATATCTCATTCTTTTCTTCATATTTTATATAAAAACAAAATACAAATACAATAACTGCAAAAAATAATATTCCAAGCAGAATCAATAAATTGCTCTTTTCTTTCTTCTCTGAATTAATTTTTCTCACAATTGTCTCATTATTTTGCAATAACTCATCTACAGAAATTCGAAACTTATTACTTATTTTTAGAGTCATTTCTAGATCAGGATAGCTCTTTCCATTTTCCCAATTTGAAACAGTTTGTCTAGTGACATTAAACAATTCTGCAAACTGGTCTTGACTAAGATTATTCTTCTTACGAAGATCATTGATTTTCTCTCCTATACTCATACAAACCTTTCTCCTCCTTCATAAGTATTATTGGATATTTATTGATCAATATCTATCAAATACCCTTTACATAACAGCAAAAAAAATTTTACATTATGTAAAATAGGCTTTCCATTGACCAATTTGCCAAATAATCAATGTGCATCTTCAATATCTTCCCAATTTATTTTTCACTTAAAACTTATTTACTCTTTTCATTGTAACATATTTTGTAAATTCAATTATCTCTAATCCCTTTCTCCGTATTGGTATTAGGTTTTAAAACTTCTTAAAAATAAAAACTAGACTCACGTTAATTTAAATATAGTATTAAATATACCGTATAGATAGTTTAATTTAACTACTAATACGGTATATTTTTATATGCATTACAATAACTAATTAGAGTAAAAGATATAAGTATAGTTAGTTTAATATGTTTGTGCCTAAAAGCAAAATAAAAAAGACTATAAATCGTTGTAAAGGCTAGACCAATAGGTCTATTCAATTCAGCCTTTATATAAGATTTCATAGTCTTTTATAACATTAAAAAAGCACTTACATATTATACATATGTATTATATTAAACATATTGGATTAACTCAATGTTTTAATATTTACTCTTGATAAACGTAACTTAGAAGGTGTCCTTAACTTATTTACTTTAACCGATAATCAAAAAGAAAAAGACCTTATGGTCTTTTAAAATGTTACATTAAAACATCTTATGTTATTGTTCAACTAAAACTACTGTTAGATATTTTAGTAAAAGTAGATGATTTAAAAACATCACATGTTATTGTTCAACAGTGATAAACTAAACATGGATTACCTTTTCCAATAATTTAAAAACATCACATGTTATTGTTCAACCCTTTTCCAATATGAGGAAATGAAAAACCTTGTTAAATTTAAAAACATCACATGTTATTGTTCAACAACTGTAGCAACTGCAAAAGATAAATTAAGTGATTAATTTAAAAACATCACATGTTATTGTTCAACGAGAGTTGGCAAGGAGATAATAGTTATTATAGTTTATTTAAAAACATCACATGTTATTGTTCAACCATAAAAAATATAATTTACCACATAATCCACTTTAATTTAAAAACATCACATGTTATTGTTCAACCAGAACCGCTATATTGTGCCACTGCTTCTGGTGTAAATTTAAAAACATCACATGTTATTGTTCAACGTAGCCATCCTACTACAACTTGAACATCCTGTAGTATTTAAAAACATCACATGTTATTGTTCAACAATAGTCGCTCCACTACTTAACTCCATCATTAAAATTTAAAAACATCACATGTTATTGTTCAACGTAGGAGGTTCAACCTCTTGCCACTTATCATCAAGAATTTAAAAACATCACATGTTATTGTTCAACCTAGCTACGATTAAGAAGTTTATATCCTTACCATATTTAAAAACATCACATGTTATTGTTCAACTATTATTCAGTAGAGTTAGAACTTATCTAATTCTACATTTAAAAACATCACATGTTATTGTTCAACGTTTTTACTAGTTCTTTTTTTATGCAAAAAGTGAGGATTTAAAAACATCACATGTTATTGTTCAACGGCATGGCTATTTATTCGAAGAATTAGGGACAACAAATTTAAAAACATCACATGTTATTGTTCAACACTATTGAATTATTAGGCACATTAAAATTTACAAAATTTAAAAACATCACATGTTATTGTTCAACGCAAAATACTAAAGAATATGAAAATTATAAAGTTGCATTTAAAAACATCACATGTTATTGTTCAACCACAGTATCTCTCACGTTCGTCTAAAATAACTATCGACATAAAAGCTGTATTCATAAAGGTTTATCAAAATTTTTACCAGCTGAGAAGCTTTTTCATAAATGCAGTTATATAACTATTTTGCTAAAACCGCCTGGTAAAATTCAATACTCTAGCACATATCCACTTTATATATTACAAAAACCAATTTAAATTCCTACAAAACTAACAAAAAACTCATAAAAATAAATATTTCATTTAACTTAATTTAAGTCCGAGAATTCAATATCAGCTTTGTAATCCACTGAAGACATATCTGTAGCCAAAACTCCACTACTATCGCCCTCAATAGTATATAAAGGTAATTTGAAAATAACCTCAGTTCCTTTACCAACTTCACTTATAATATTTATCTCTCCGTTATGAAGCTCAACTATACGTCGAACAATATATAACCCTAATCCAGAACCTTCACATTCCCTAATTAAACCATTATCAACATCGCCTCTTTTAAACTGTTGAAAAACCAAATCTACAATATCTTTAGATATACCTATTCCATCATCTTTAACAGATACAGAAACATACCTTTCATCTTCAGTTACATTAGATATAGATACCATCACCAATATATTACTACCATCACCAATATATTTCACAGAATTAGATAATAAGTTCAGAATTACTCTCTCTATCTTATTTTTATCTATTGCAAGAATAATCTCCTCTTCCTCAGAATCAAATACTACTTCAATCCCTTTATTTTTCGCAAAATTTATAATCGTACCAACACTATCTTCTACAACCTCAACAATATTATAATTATTTAAAGATAAGTTCAAATAACCATTGTTTAATTCAGAAGTATCTATAAGATTATTAACTTGCTTCAATAATCTATTTGAATTTTTCTTCATAAGACTGAATTTTTCAAGAATATATTCCTTTTCATAATTACCTCTATCCACAGTTACCTCTAAAAGCTTAAGACAACTAGATATTACATTTATAGGAGTTCTAAATTCATGAGAAATAGCAACTATAAAATCACTTCTTACCTTCTCTCTATACATAGCTTCATCAATGATATATTTTGCATACCGCATATCTCTAATATGTCTATATATCATATAAAATAAAACCATTATAATTAATGCCGCTGAAATCCATAGTATATTTTGGATATAAAGAGGCACCATCAACTCATAGCTTCGCTTATTCATAACAACACTATCTTTAGGCAATAACAACGGATTAATACCATATTCTCTAAGCGCACGAAAATTAACAATTGGAACACTTAATTTATTGTCAGGATTAACACTTACATGTATATCCCCGTGACTTAATACTGAATCCACCATCTCAGCCAATACTTTACCTGATTTATATGGGTTCCCTACTACTCCCCCAATTGCACCACCTTCAATATAAGCTTGCGCTGTAGAATATATTGGCACATCACTTTTCGATTGTATGCTTGATATAACACTCTTAGATTCCATGATGACTCCAACATCATCAACAAACTTACCAACTAAAAGAATTGCAGAATCTTCATCTGATATATCTTTAAGTCGTTCTTCTACATTCCCTAGTCTTGAATCCTGAATTATTTCAAACTCATAATCTCTATTAGCAAACTTTCTAAAGAAAGGCATCTTCGAAGCCATAGCTTCAGCATACTTACTTTCGCCTGCAACTAAATAAATATTCTCGATATGTTTATCAGAATCCAAAATCAAATTGATAGCCCCTACTTCATCTGTATCATCTATAATTCCGCTTATATACTGCTTTTCATCTTCACTTAGATTCATATCAAAATTTACACCTAAAAAAACTATAGGTTTTTTATACATAACAGAATTTTCATTAAACAGATTGGCTCTGGCAAACATAAATGATTCATCATCCAAAGTCACTATACAATCTATATACTTTTCGCCATACTTTTCTTGAATCATTTTATTTACGCTATCCACATAAGTCTTTTCGGCTATACCCTCAATTCCATCAAAATATAGCGAAACATTTATCAAATTAACCCCTAATTCATCTGAATCAGTAAATCCTTCTAAGACCCCTTTTTCCCATTTACTATATCCATAATACGAACTAATTACTAACACATTTATTTCATCATCATTATTATCTATATCACCAAAAACATCATCTATATCACATATAAATAGAAACATATATAAAGTTACACATACACTTATAATTGCTCTATATTTATACCTCATTTCTTTTCATTCCTTTTTCATCCGTTTAAAATTTAACACAATACAAGATTGTATAACAACAAAGCTACCTGTGCAATTTAATTTTAAAAGAAATTATAAAATTCCTATCAAATTATTTACTAACAAACTCGTAAACAGAAGTATATTTGAAAATGCGAAGTAAATTTGAGATATCAACAGAGCTTTAACCAATTTAAAAAGACTCAAATACCCAGTAAGATATCTACCATTTTCTATATTGTCCGCATCTTAATAACATGATACAATTAATACATATTCAGAAACTGTATAACTCATAATAGTTTTAAAAATATACATAACATTAAATTAAGTACGCTTATAGCATAATAGTAGATTTAACGATTTTAGACTAAGAGAAGCACTCTATCTGAGATTAACATGAGTCTAGCTATACACATTTATTATATATTATTTATTTCTTGATTCGTAGATTTCTTTTTCAACATCTATAAATATTTTAGCTATCACTTCATAAGCTTTACCCCAGGCATCAATAACCTCATCTGTCGCTGCATCACCTAAAACTTCTTTGATTGCTACTAAAAGGTTAGCTCCAACTATTGGATAATGTTCTTCTTTAATTTGAACATCACAGTGTCTTTCTCCTATTTTCTTTACTGCTGGTAATAAAACTTCTAAGTTATCTATATTCTGAGCAGCTGCTAATATTGTCATAGCTAACGCCTTTGGTTGCTCTCCTGAAGCTTGTCTATCCATATTGAATAATCTCTTAACTTCTGGATTATTTTCAAACATATTTTTATAGAAAGTTTTTGTAATTTCTACACCATGCTCCTTTAACGCCGGTACTGTGCTTTTAACTATTTCAATTGTTTTTTGATCTAACATATCTTTTCTCTCCTTTAATCTTTTGTTTTCTAATATTAAATTTATATTACTTAATAATTATTATTACTTTGTACATTTAATATAACATAACATTTTAAAATGTGCAATTTAAATACACATTTTATTTGAAAAAATAAAATAATAATATAAATGCATATTTACTCATTTGTAACTCTTCCTTGATTTATAAAAGTAATTTATCATAAAATATAAAATTGTAAATTAAATATATTTTTTTTATTTCAATATAATATATCCAAATTCTAAAGGAGATTAACTATGCAAATATCTAAATTCACAGACTATGCTTTTAGATCCTTAATATATCTAGCTAGAAATAGAGATGAAACTACTACAGTGGATAAACTTGCTAAGTATCTAGAAGTATCCGAACACCATATGAAAAAAGTTATACATAAGCTTGCTAAAACAGGATATATCATATCAACCAAAGGTAGAAATGGTGGATTAAAATTAGGTTTAGAGCCAAGTGAAATAAATCTTGGCAAAGTTTTAGTAGCAACTGAAGAAAATCTAAACTTAGTTGAATGTATGGCTAACCCTAAGCTTTGCCCACTAATGACCAGTGATTGTAATCTTAAAAGAATTCTTTCTAAGTCATTACAAGCTTTTATTAATGAGTTATCTAAATATACCCTAGAAGATATACTATAAGTCTATATAGTCTTTATTAACTACAATATAGCAATATCTAAATTCAATACACTGACTCCACCTTTCTTAACATAAAATAATAAGGTGCTGTAGCAATAACGAATGAATTTTCGTGAACATTTCTTTGTAACATATTTTATAAATATACTATTGCTTATAATACGTTACTTCTAACTATATAAATAGCCTTAACCATTGATATTGTTTGGTTAAGGCTATTTATCTCATTTGCTTATGATACGGTTCTCTGTAACATCTTGAAGTGAGGTTTTTCCACCTTGGGTTATTGGTGATTTAAATCATAACTTAAGGGGGGTGGTGTTGGATATGCTAGAATTAATAATAAAAAGTTTTGCTACAATCTATATTATTAGGTTAGTTTTAAAACATAATCTTTTTATTTCTAAGTTAATTATCAAGATTAAATTTCTTGGTATTCATATAGAACTTAATGGCAAAGAGAAAAAGCACCCATCCGACCAAGAATAGTGCTTTAAACTCTTAAATTCATATAATAAATTTTATCCAATAGCCCTAAAACAAAATAAATGTTCTAAGGATTGCTTAGTGCTACCAACACTAAGCTTTTCTTATTTATATTATATCAAATTTTTATAAAAATAAACATTAATTTTTTTAGAATTGAACTCACCTACAAATTGGGATTTATCGATTTGTATAGTATTCTTTGATACCTGCTTTTGTATCAGGCTTTAGAACAAACTGACGAAACAGCCAATTTCCTTTCACTAAGTCATCTCCATAAAAGTGAATATTATTTTTAATTTTCTTAGAACTTAAAGAAATATCCATTGCTATGACCTCAGCCACATCAACCTCAATACTTTTTCCTGATGGAGCATAAATCTTCGATTTACCATTCATCATAAATCCTGCTTCTGCCATCATTCGTCCCATTATTCCTGGCATATATTCCAATTTTCCCTTGCTGTTTACATATACCACAGGTATATCAAATGCTTTCATATAAGTTGTGCAGAAAAAATCGTTGTTTTCAATTTCTTCTTTGCTTTTCTTTGGGTCGGCAGGACATCCATGTGGAAAAATAATAAGTGATAATTCTTTTGTCTTTACACTTTCATAAAAGTGCTTACGTTTAGAATCATAGCATATTGCAATACCAACGTTACCAAATGGCGTAGAAATAGTATTTTCAAACCAACCTCTTTTGAAGACAGCTGCTTCCCCCTCTGATTTTGTAACAGTTCCACAGACACCCTTCTGACCAGCAATCATGTAGCGATTATAATAATCTCCATTTTCTTTATCGAGATAACCAACACCGATATATGTATTATATTTACGTGATATTTCGGTTGCCCACACGGCAGTATCTTTTCCACAGTCATCAGCATATTGCCATATATCTTGACTTGCCATATAACTGCAAATTGCAAGTTCTGGAAGAACAACCAAATCAGGTGATGGTAATTTTGCAATGAGAGATTCTATATATTGTTTTCGATTTTGAATTCCTTTTATATCATTGTTCAACTCTAAAGCAAAAATTCTCACAATGATCACCTCCACAAATTCTAATTTCCCTTTTACCTTAAATATATTACTTAATTCATTATAACATATTTTGTAAATTTATATTTGCTCATGATACGTTATTTTCAAATTAAAAAATAGTCTTAACCAAGTAATTTCAATAGTCAAGACTAAAAATCTCATTTGCTTATGGTACGGTTCTCCGTTACACCTCCAACGGAGCTCGTTTTGATAAAATCATTTAAATATATGGTCTCATTATATTTTCTAGTTCATTATACATAGCTCTACTATTAATAACTCTCCCAAGGTCTAAATATGTTGTTCCTTGTCTCAGTATAGTTTCTGAAATAATTCCTACAAATAAAAGCCGACTTCCTATAGAAATTCCATCTTTAGTAGGATAACTCCCCTGATTATAAATAAAAACTGGACTACCACTTGAACCTGGGAATACTCCTGCATCTATAAGAAAAATAGGTTCTCCTTTAAAATCATTCCAAATAGGTGTTGCTGTAATACCTTGGCGAATAAGTGACGTTTTATTATAATTATCATAAAGTCCACTAGGGTATCCTATAAATGTTATTTGCTCTAAAGCTGATAATTCTTCTACTTGACTTGTAGTAGGAATCATTTCTTTACTAATAGTCCTATAAAATACATTAATATTATTCTTATTTAAATTGTTTAATGCATCAGCTAATGGTATAGCTATTAAATCTAAGCTCCCTAATTTATTTTTAAGTACATCTCCATCAAAATTTATTCTGATACTTTTTCCCTTTATAGGCATATTATTCTCTGCTAAAGAAAATTCTATAAATCCATTAATAACATCTTCCATAACATGGTAATTGGTTATTAATAAAGGTATAGATTTAGAAGTGTCGTCTTTATCAAAAATTGAAAAAATAAACCCAGTGCCGCTCACTTGAGATCCATCACTTTTTATCCCAAATATAGGTACAGTGGTATATAGTAACTGAGTACTTAAATCATTTATATTCATAATAATTCCTCCCTCTTATATATTATCTGGATCAACTATGTACTCTTTAACTTTATCTGCTAAATCATTAACATCACTAATTGAACCTCTACGTATAAATAAGTATGCTACAAATGTTCCTGATGCTATTACCAAACTTACTACATACATAATAATTCCTTTTAATGAATTCAATTCAACATTTGATGTAAGTGCTCCTAAAAAACATCCTATACAAGTTGTAGATATAGCTAAAAGTATCTCACTCCAAGGAAACTCACTCTTTTTTGCATCTTCACAATATTTCCTAACTTTTCTAATTTCGCTTGCCCTTAAGCTAACCATAAAATCATTAACATACTCTTCTGGCTGCCTGATTGGGTACGTTAAGGTAGTTGTAGCACTTCCTATATTAGTATCATTAATGCTTACATCTGCTACTGTACAATTTGTAGTTGTATCTATTGGTTCAAAAGTATTATCCAATAACATTCCTCCTTTTTTATTTCTATGTGTTTTTAATTATTATATTATATCATATAATAAAAAACCGTATCCCTTACTTGTGATACGGTTCACCATACCATAATCAAAACAGCAAGATTTTCATATTAAAACAAATGAAAATATTAATTCTATTCTTGCTTTTTTCGTGATTTCAAGTCCATTACTTTATAAAATGATAAATATTACTCATGTAATTCTAAAGGTAATCCATCTGGATCAAAAAAACATCAATCCTATAATTCTCTCTAATAATTTCAAAACCTAATTTATTTACATAAAAGTCTTTAGATTTTTCATAATTAGTTATTTAACCTCTAAAATCTAAAATATAGAAATGGATTGTATGAGCTATTAACTAAAGAAGCAGTAGAAAGAATAAGTATGCCTAGTATATATACTGATGTAACAATAGAGAATGTCCAAGAATTTTCCTTGCCTTTTAGAAAATATCTAGTAATTTTCTTTGGAATACTAGTAGATGCAATAATACCAATTACTATAATAGTTATATTAGAAGTTAATATGTATAAAGCATTGCTATCTATAAATACATTGCTACTAATTGAAAACATAGATTTTATATATATTAATCCATGTTGTAAATTATCGAAAGCAAAGATAACCCATCCAATTAAAATTAATAATAGAGCATATATTCTTGAATTTATGTTGAAAAACTTCTTTAGTATAAACTTTTCTAATAACAGTGTTGAGCCAAAATATATTCCCCATATTACAAAGTTCCAGCTAGCCCCATGCCATAATCCTGTTAGTAACCATACTATACAAATATTTCTTACTTGATATCTTCTGTTTCCTCCTAGTGGAATATATACATATTCTTTGAACCAAGATCCTAATGAAATATGCCATCGTCTCCAGAACTCTGTAATGCTTTTGGATTCATAAGGATAATTAAAATTTTCTTTAAATTTAAATCCAAACATATTTCCAAGTCCAATTGCCATATCCGAGTAACCGGAAAAATCAAAATATATCTGTAGTGCAAACATAATTATTCCAATCCATGATGATAGAACAGAGATAGTACTTAAGTCACTTGAGATTATCTCTTCCCATATAAGTCCAACATTGTTTGCAATAAGTACTTTTTTCCCAAGTCCAGATACAAATCTAATTATTCCATATGTAAATTGGTCTAGACTTTCTTTTCTGTTCCTTAGTTGATGAGCTATTGTCTTATATTGAACAATAGGTCCTGCTATTAATTGGGGGAATAGTGCAACATAAGTCCCAAAATCAATTATATTTCTTTGAGGAGTAACGGTACCTCTATAAATATCTATAGAGTAGGACATAGTTTGAAACGTATAAAAAGATATACCAATTGGCAAGCTTAAATTTAATAATTTTAAATTAGAGCCGAATATAGTATTTACACTTGATATAAAGAAATCAGAATACTTAAAAAATACCAATAGTGATAAGTTTATGAAGATAGACGATATCAAAATTAGTCTAGATTTTTTATTATTATCACATTGCTTATATTTATAGATTAACATGCCATGGAAGTAATCTACTATTGTAGAGAAAATCATTATTAAAATATATATAGGTTCTCCCCAGGCATAAAATAATAAACTGAATAGAAATAGTGTTAGATTTCGTACTGCTTTTGGCATGATAAAATAAGCTAATAAAACCATGGGTAAAAAAGCAAACATAAATGTTAGACTACTGAAAACCAATTTATATCACCTCATTCTTTAATTTAGTTAAATATTTAAAAGAAGACTATACACAGGTATATTATATAATTATAAGTTCACTTTATATTATTATAAACATATCGTCAATTGTTGAATTAAAATGTATAATGTAACTATAACTATTTAAGTAATGCTAAACAAAAGAAAGTTGAGGAAAACATATGAAGAAAAAAATATTAGTGCTATTTTTAGCAGCTACTTTAGGGGTTACATCTTTAGTAGGATGTGCTAAAAGTGATGTTACTTTGAACAATCAGCAATCTACTGGAATTGAAAACAGTGAAAATAATGATGGGGTCGTAGCAGAAAAAAGTGTTGAGGCAATTCGTAAAGCTGTTGTAGATGCTTATGGAGATAAATATTTAGCTACTATGTCTTTAAGTAAAGAAGAAATTAATGAAAGATTTGGTTTAACTGATGATATGTACAAAGATGCAGTAGCAGATATTCCTGCTATGAGTACTCATGTTGATACTTTTGTTGCTGTAGAAGCTAAAGAAGGTAAAGTAAACGAGGTTTTTGATGCTTTGACTGAGTATAGAGATATGTTAATTAATGATACTATGATGTATCCTATGAATGAATTAAAGACTCAATCATCTGAGGTTTATAAATATGATGATTATGTATTTTTTATAATGCTTGGTGGTTATGATGATTCTTTAGAAGAAGATAGTGAACTTCTAGCGTATTATGAAGATCAAAATGATATTGCTAAAAATATTATAGATGATATGTTAAATACTAAGTAGTTGCTATATATTAAGTATTATATAGCACTTTAAATTGTTATTAATTAATAAAGAAAAGCAAATTATTTTATCATCATCTTAGTGAGTAAAATAATTTGCTTTTTTCATATATATTATCTTGTTACTTTATATAGATTTGTATCCTTTGCAATAGAATTAATATTGTATAAAACTAATAACTCGGAAATATCATTATCTTCAATATAACTTTCGAGGCTTGAGTTATAGTATCTTAAGTCTATTACATGAATCTTTTCATACTCATCTGCAATGAATGGTATAAAACAATTGGCGTATGAATCTTTTATTATGAGAAGATTTTTACCATTGGTGTTTGAAGATGTTATGGTTACTAATCCATGATTACCATCTAAAAATACTGAATATTGGTCTTTCTTTTCTAGGTATTCTAAGTTATATAAACTAGTGCTACTAGAAGTATTTGAATCATAGTTTACGCTATATTTTTCTTCTGGATTGTAAATAGTTATGATATCAGGCTCTTTTGCATAATTAATTTTTGAATATATAGTACCTAAAAAATTAGTAGAAACTATTTTTGTATTATCTGATGAAAATGTTTCTATTTCATGGTTTGTTTTATCAGCCCAAGCATTGTATGCATAATATGCACCAAGAGTAGTCCAGTGATGATCTGTTTTATAGTATATGTACTTAGACTTATTTCTTTTTAGAATATCGTATGTGTTGATGAAATTATCCTTATACATAACTTCCGCATCTTTTAATATCCTTTGCTGGTCTAAAACTGTAGCATATTTAGGAAGCTTATCTGATAAAATCTCACTACCATTAGGAATCAACATAATATTAATATTATTTTCTCCAATTGAATCTTTATATTTAATTATTAAATTTTTCAAATGGTCCATGTTTTTATATAGTTTTTTTGTATCGTATGACGATGTATCTTCAAATAAGTAATTGTCCTTGCCTAGATATACGTCATTTATATCTTTGTTCAGAGATAAGATTTTATATTTTGTGTTTAAACTAATCCAATTATCTCTAAATACAAATTGGTCATTGAAGTATTCTTCGTATTCTCGTGTAAATTTTCCTGAGAATATTGTTTCTTTATTTAATTCCGGTGATTGAGCTAGTTTTCTTTTTTCTTTTTCCGAGTATATTTTTGTTGGTGAGATAATGTTTAGTAATGATACGATAAAAATAAAAACTACAAATACACCTGCCACTATAAAATTCTTATTCTTCATATCAATCACCTTCTTTCTACCAATTTATAATTCGCTTTTATAGCTTATTAATAATTATCTATTCTTATTGGCTCCATTTCTATACATTTTTTGTTTAACTCTTTTATCATCCTTCTAATTTAATTATCAAAAATATTCTACTCTAGTTTTGATATTATATCATCATACTCCACTAATTATAAATGAATTTTTGTAAACTGGAATAATTATTACTGTTTCACTTTTGTTTAATTTTCACTCTATCGACCTATGGTGTTTTTTTATATGTATTCTATGTGTGTTTTTATATTAAAAAAGAAAGGATTCGAAAATAATTGAATCCTCTCTTTTTGCACATAAGAAGTGCATAAACAATATACATCAATTTCTATTTTTTAAATTTATTCATTTCAACTTCATCAAATGGATAAGGAGAATTTACATCTTCAAATGTCTTATTAATAATGATACGTACAACAACAACATACCATAAAACCATGATAACTGTACCTATTAAATAATCCCATCCACTAGCTAAATTGTGTACCGTAATATAATATATATAGCATATTGCTATTGGTACATGCCCAAATAAAACAGCTGCTAGTCCCGCATTGTAGAATTTTTTTAATACTATATTATTATAAATTCCATGCATAAGAAGTTGAGCTACACCACCAAATAAAATTGGTGCAAGACCAAACCAAATTACATCTGGAAAAAATATTGGTGGTAAATATAATACTATTGCAGTTACCCAGTTAGTTAAAAAAGCTGACATTTGATTAAGTGGGTATCTGTCAGGTGCAGGACTGTTTTTGCAAGCAAATATCGTATTGCAAAACTTAGGAAACCCGCCTGGAAAACCAAATTCTTCAAAGAAGTGAAAATTGATTACTGCAAAGTTTAATACAGCTAGCCCTTGTAGAAAGCTCATATCTTTCCAAAATATAATAGCACCAATAAGTACAACTATTCCAATACCTAAGCTTATATTATAAAAATGTCTTAGTAAAAATTTTTTCATAATTTATACATCTCCATATTTAAGTTTATTTACAATAAAGAACATGTAGTAAATACTTATAGGAACAAATAAGAAAATTACTGATGCTAATCCAGGATTATACCAAGTCTTCATACCTTTATTCATTTTTAAACCATGACCTATTAATTGGAACAAATTAAAGAACATAGTTCCAAGCCCAAGCCAAATAATTTTAGGAAAAATTATTGCAGATATATAAAAGATATATGCTAAATTATTTACAATCATAGCTGATTGCATATTTCCAGGATAATTACGATAATTAACTTTTTCACCAAAGTTAGCTTTATTAATTACTACAGGTCCACCACCAGGTAGTACATATTCTTCAAATTGATGAACTAGTAAAGCCATAAAACTAAACATAAGTTAAACTGTCGGATTTTAGAGAGGCGAAGAAGATGAATAAACAACCAGAAAAATGTAAAGTAACGAAAGATAATTTATTAGAGGCATTTTGGAAAGTATATAAAGAGAAATCATTGTATAAGATAAAAATTAAAGATATAACAGATATAGCTGGATATAATCGTAGTACATTTTATGAATATTTTCTTAATATTGATAATTTGCTTGAATATGCTGAAGAAACACTTATAAATGAAATAATTGAAGAATTAGATAATACAATTGATAATTTAAATTCAGAAGAACTTATTGCAAAGGTAGCACAAGTATATGAGTATTATGGGTATTATCTAAGTATATTACTTGGTGATAATGGCGATCCTTCTTTTGCACAAAAATATAAATCAGCAGTTAAATCATTATTTATTAAAAAATTTAATTTAGAAGAAAATGATTTAAGAATTGATATTCTATGTGAATATAGTTTTGGTGCAATTTTATCAACTGTTATTTACTGGTATAACAATAATAAACCTTTTTCAGCAGAGAAATTAGCATCATTGTTACATAGTTTAATGACAAAGGGGATATTTTCAGTATTAAATAAATGTTCGCAGTATTAATATATTATGAACAAATTATATAATAACCATACCTTATAATTTAAATTATATGATATGGTTATTTTTATTATAAAATTATCACAAAGTTAGCTAACATAGCCTAATAAAAAAGTCCTATGCCTTTACACATAGAACTTCTTCTATTCTTTCTAATTCACTTTCTATAAACATCTACATCTTTACGGAATCAATCTTTTCCTATCTCTTGTAATAAGAGTAGCTTCTCTTACATTTTCTAACCCTAAAATTTTTATTCATTAACTAAATTGCCATCCAGCTACGTGATAACCTTCTCCACGGAATACAAAGTACAAATCATGAACATTTGATACACTCTTATTAAGAGTAACTTCTACTTTCTTATAACTATCTTCATTTGAATCAGAAGCAAGTGTTACAGTTAATTTCTTAACATTTGATCCAAAGTCTACAGATTTAACTCCTAGCCAATCCCCAGTATGAATAGAGTCAATAACCATAGATTTTTGAGAATTAGAATACTTTGTCTTTAACCCACCATTCCATGCCATTGTTGATGCATTAGTATATTGACGTCCATTTAAGTTACTTACGCTATTTGTAATTCCTTTATAAGTTCCTTTTGCACTCATTGTCTTATTACTAGTATTTACTGTTAGTTCATCTATTTGAAGGGAACGATATCCTGCAGTAGAATTATATGCTGCTTTTTCTAAAACTACTGTATGGTATAGTATATAGTATTTGCCTTTAAATTCGAAAATCTTATGATGATTATTTCCACCTAAACCATTAAATTGAGATCCTGTACTTGCAAACACTTCTCCTTTTTGTTGCCATCCAGTCATAGGATTTTTGCTTGTCATTAAATATATTGCACCTTTATTGGTTGTAGTAGTACTAAAGTTTGTACAATATGTATAGTAATAAGTATCTCCAATTTTATTTATCTCACTATCTTCAAATAAAGATGCAGGACTCATTTTAACAGGATTTCCAGCAAGACTAATCATATCACTACCAAGTTTTACGACTCTTGCTGTTCCTGGATTATTCTTATCTTTTCCATCAGTTCCACCACCAAAGTAAAGATATCCTGTACCATCATCATCTACTAATACTGCTGGATCGAATAACCAAGGGACTTCTGAACCAGAACATCCTGGAGTACTTCTTGAAATTAATTCTGAAGATCTTGGAGATTTCCAAGGACCAGTTGGAGAATCAGCTGTTAAAACGCCTATTCCGTTAGCTCCATTTGCAAAATACAAGAAAAATTTATAGGATCCATTAATCTTTTTCTTAGCTATTGAAGGTGCCCATGCATTATTTGCCCATCCAGTCACAGATTTTACATCTATTTCCCCTTCATCTCTCCAGTTAACTAAATCTTCAGAAGATATTACTTTTAATGTATGTGTACTATAACTATTATTCTTTGCTTTACCATTTGAATCAAATGTAATTTTATCTCCTGTACCATAAACATATAATCTTCCATTATATTCAACACAAGTAGGATCTGCTGCAAAACTTTGTGTTATTAGTGGGTTCCCCCCTAATGTACCATTGAATTCTTTAAAACTCTTAGTTAATTTTAAAGATGATGTATCTTTATTTTGAGTAGTTGTTGGTGTAAATGGATCTTCTGTATTACTGGTTTTAAATCCAGAACCAGTTACCGGAACTGTTACAATTTTATTGCTAGATGAATTTGCTTTATCTACATATACCTCTATAGAACCAAGTTTATTGCTACTATTACTTGTAGTATTGTCATTAGTTGTATTATCACTACTATTTGATTTTATAGCTTCAAATTTCCATTGTTGATTCTTTTTATCTTTTCCGTATTTCCATTGAAGGACATTTGTTCCATCTGCAGTACCCTTTCTTTCTGCATCTAATACTCTTTTTCCATTACTACTCTTAGTTGCAATAGTATATACTCCTTTACTTGAAGTAGTATCTATAGTAAATTGTTGTGACTTTCCGGAATATCCATCATATATTTGTATATTAGCTCCATCTTTATTTTCTCCACATTCTACATCAAGCATATAGTTACCTAAGTCACTTTTTAATGTAACATAACCATTACCTACATTCTTTAAATACCATTTTTGTCCCTTCACTCCTGAACCTTTACCTAGCTCAACATTTTGTGAATTTTTACCCTTGTTATCTTTTACTTGAAGATATTTTTGTGCATTTACATTTTTAATATAGTACCATCCATCATCTAAAGTCTTACTTGATACTGCCATTACAATATCCGGTATGCCATCTAATAGCCCAATTAGCATACAAAGCACACAAAAAATACTTATAATTATTTTTTTCATATATCATCCCTCTTTTTATAACATTACAATTATTGCCGTGAATTTTATTAATCTTCACGGCAATACTAAAAATTAATAAGTAGAACTTGCTTCTATTACTGAATAATAAGCTTTCTTAGGATTATCTAAATCTGAGAATAATAATGGAGAAACATCCTTTATCCAAGAAGTCTTATCAGAAAGCCCCCAATATGTTAATCCTGTTATATTAGCACCACTTTTCTTTTTACTAATTAACATCTTCATTAAATCAGAATAGTACTTAGCTTGTTCTTGCTCCTTAGCACTAATACTATTACCTTTTCCAATTGAAACATCTAATTCTGTAACTTGAATTTCAAATCCTGCATTAGTAAATTTTTGAACTGCTTCTTCAACATATGATATACTTGGCCATGTTAATCCTAAATGAGATTGCATACCAACACCATCACAAACTTTACCATTAGAATTTATATATGAAATCATACTTACAATTTTATCTGCTACTTGATATGTATTATAGTCATTGTAGAATAACTTTACCTTGCTACTAACGTTATATTCTTTTAATATATCATTTGCAAATTGGAAAGCTTTCTTAACATAAGTTGGTTTTGTTCCTTCGTCACCATAAATTCTTGTCCAATCGCTTGTACCACTATCGGAATTATGTAAATATTCATTTACTACATCCCATGCATATACAACACTACCATTACTACTAGAATAAACATGTGTCATAATATTCTTTATATAATATTCTAAACGAGCATCCATTACAGATTTACTTACATAACCTTTACTATTATCAAAATTACTCTTAAAGAACCATGATGGAGTTTGTTTATGCCATACAAGAGTATGGAATCTTACACTTAAGTTATTATCCTTAGCTATTTTTAATGCTTTATCAATATTAGTGTAGTTTATTTCAGGAACATATTGTTCTGTATATCCACTTGGTATGATATATCCTTTTTTCTTTGCTTCTGCCACTGTTATCTTTTTTGCACTAGATCCTAATAAAGCATCTGGCTTCATTTCATTTTCCATAGTTATACTATTATAATGTTTTTTAATAAAATCCAATGATTTTGAATCTTGTAATTGCGCAAGCGTTACTGCTGAACCAACTTTACCAAATATGTTGCCATAAGCTCCCTTTAAATTATCTTTTGAAACAGTTGTAGTATTATTGTTGCTATTTGTGTTATTGTCATTTGTATTACTGCTACTTGACTTTATAACTTCAAATTTCCATTGTTGATTCTTTTTATCTTTCCCATATTTCCATTGAAGGACATTTGTTCCATCGGCAGTACCCTTTCTTTCTGCATCTAATACTCTTTTTCCATTACTACTCTTTGTTGCAATAGTATATACTCCCTTACTTGAAGTAGTATCTATAGTAAATTGTTGTGACTTTCCGGAATATCCATCATATATTTGTATATTAGCTCCATCTTTATTTTCTCCACATTCTACATCAAGCATATAGTTACCTAAGTCACTTTTTAATGTAACATAACCATTACCTACATTCTTTAAATACCATTTTTGTCCCTTTGCACCTGAACCTTTACCTATCTCAACATTTTGTGAATTTTTACCCTTATTATCTTTTACTTGTAAATATTTCTGTGCATTTACATTTTTAATATAGTACCATCCATCATCTAAAGTTTTACTTGATGATGCTAATACACTATAAGATATTCCATCTAAGAATCCTATTAACATAAGCATAGTACATAATATACTTATAATTTTCTTCATATCATTTATCCTCCTAAATCAACTTTTTATATTTTTTAATAAATATCTTTTATTTCTTAAATTACTTCACTTCTTCAAATTTCCATTGTTGATTCTTTTTATCTTTTCCATAAGCCCATTGAAGTACATTTGTTCCATCGGCAGTTCCCTTTTTCTCAGCATCTAACACTTTTGTTCCATTACTACTCTTAGTTGCAATAGTATATACTCCTTTACTTGAAGTAGTATCTATAGTAAATTGTTGTGCTTTTCCAGAATATCCATCATATATTTGTACATTTGTTCCGTTTTTATTCTCTCCATTTGCTACATCTACCATATAATTACCTAAACCACTCTTTAATGTAACGTATCCATTACCTACATTTTTCAAATACCATTTTTGTCCCTTTGCTCCTGATCCTTTACCTAATTCAACATTTTGTGCATTTTTGCCTTTATTATTTTTAACTTGAAGATATTTTTGTGCATTTACATTTTTAATGTAATACCATCCATCTTTTAATGTTGCATTTTCATTATTATTGGTATTGTTGTCGTTATTACTTGTATTATTATTGTTGTTATTGTTGCCTGTTGTAGATGATAAGTCACATACAAATGTTGAAACACTATTAGCTGGAAGATTAGCCCAGAATCCGTTGCTATCAGCTTTTAAATTTGATGTTTTTGCTAAATTCTCATTTCCTGAAGTTCTATATCTATCTACCTTTTTGATATTTCCGTTATTTACTACAAATTTTTGATTTACATCTGATGATCCTTTATTAATTGCCACAATAACTGCCTTATTATCGCCTGTATATGCTGATACAGTGACATTAGTACTAGGATTTTCAGTTGCTCCAACTCTTATATAACCGGGACGTACAAACTTTGAAAATTGTGCCATACAATAACCACGTTTACTTATTGTTCCATCTTCCTTCATAGGTCCATAACTTCTACGTATATACCACCATGTATAAGTTTGGAATCCATTAGTTAAAGCTTTATTCATATGATATGAAACCTCTAATGCTTCTGGCCATTTGTCTGCTGAGCTGCTACTATTTGGATGATATACTTCTGTCATCCATAATTCTTTGCCATTTCCTTTTTCTTCGAAAAGAGGGTAAGCAAAATTATTGTAACTTGTACCATATAAATGTGCACCAAGAATATCCATATTAGCTAATGCTTTTGAATCTTTTAGTATAGGATCTGACATACTTTTGTTATATGAAAAAGATTCTGGTGCAATTACTTTACAATTAATTGATCCTGCATAATTTTTCATAAAATTTAAAACTTCATCAGCTGTCCACCATGTCCAATCATGTCCATAATCTGGCTCATTTGCTATAGAAATTGCATAAAGGTCAACCCCATTATTCTTCATATATGTAACAAAATCATTAAGATGCTTTGCATAATCAGCATATTTATCATGCCTAAGTCTTTTTGCTTTCTTTCCATCTTTCGTAAAAGTTTCAGTCATACTACTTGGTGGATTCCATGGAGTGGCAAAAACTATAGCCCCTTTTGCAATTGCTGATTTAGCTGTTGCTACTTCTTTATACCAATTATCTTTGTTATCATCTACATAAATTCTTAGTACAGAAAAACCTAACTGATTTTCACCATTACCAAATGCTGTATTTCTTTGTGACTCTGTTAAGTCACCAGCCCAAGAAGGATGATTCATACCTCCAAATCCTCGAATTGTCTGATATTTTTTTGATAAGTTTATTGTTGCATCGTTAGCTGCAAATACCTCAACTGGTGACAATGTTGTTAATCCCATAGATATTGCCATTATCCCTGCCAATAATTTAGTAGTGGTTTTTTTCAATTTTAAAAACATTCAATCATCTCCTTTTTTTATCTTCCAATCGATTAATCTCAGCCAATTAATCAAGAAATGTTTTCTTTATGTTACTATTATAAAAGGATTTTTATGTGTTTTTTGTGAATTTGTCGTAAAAACGGTTTTTTTGTTCTTAAATGCATAGTTTTATATCTTTGCAATTTTACTTTTTAATACTCTTGGAGATTTTTAGCATATTTTTGCGAGATTTTATTTATTTTAATTAATATGATCGTCACATAAAAAATTAACGCCAATATACTTATAGGTAAATTTTAAGATATAAAAATCACATATTAACTAATGTCAATATGCTCCGAAAACTATATACAAAAAATCACCACTACTTAACTAGAACAGATACCGATATGAGATTTTACTTTATATACAGCACCTGAAAAACATATATGATTTATCAACTACATAGAAAAAAGGAGAGACTTCAATTAATTTTGAATCCTCTCCTTTTATTCATAACAAATTACTTTTGATATAACTTTATTCTAATTAAAATTATTCTGCTAATTCAAACTTCCATTGTTGACACTTGTGTCCATTATTCTCCCATTGTTGTACATTTGCTTTATTAGCCTTACTAGCATTTTTTACTTCTACTAAAGATTCACCTTTTGTAACTTTAGTTCCAATAGTATATTTATTAGTTCCAACTTTAGTTATAATAAATTGTTGGTTGTTACCACCGTTATCTTTGTATATACATATGTTAGTACCATCTTTTTTACTCTTACCTTCAACATCTAAAACTTTGTTCTTATCTCCAACTTGTGATACTAATTTATAATATCCATCTCCTAAAGCTACAACTTTAAACTTTTGAGCGTTTTCACCATTACCTTTATGTTGTTGAACATTAGTACCATTTTTATCTTTTCCATTATATACATCTAGATACATATTACTGTTTATGTTCTTAATATAGTACACTCCACCGTCAATTAAACCATTCTCATCTGTTGTAGTACTACTGCTTGAATCGTCATTAGTATTATACTTGTCATATGTACTTATTAATGCTTTTTGTATATCTTCATGGTACCATGTTAAATCATTTCTATTGAAAATACCAAAAGTTTCGCCTTCATTAACCTTAGAATAGTTATTATCCCACCAAATACATGGTATATTTCTAGTTGTAGCTACTTCTATGAAATCTTTTGCATGTTGTACTCTATCTGAATCATTACCTTTATTTATAGAACCAAATTCACCAATTACTACTGGAATACCTTTTGCAACAAACTTGTTGTAATATCTATCAAATTCTGCTTCTAATTCTGCTTTATCTGTAGAAGAATTCCACGAACTTGTTCCACTAGCATTCATAGCAAAGTTATATGGTGAATATGCATGGATAGACACTATTAAATTATCATCATCTGGAAGAACTAAATCATTAAGAGCTACCTCTAATCCCGTTGCTGCATTTGTAGGCATCATTACTGCTCTTTTAGCATTATTTCCACCAGTACTTCTTATTGCTTCTAGGGCAACCTTATTATATGAATTTATTACTGTTCTAGTTTCAGTAGTTCCACCATTCCACTCTTCTGCACTTCCTTGAACTCTTGGTTCATTTAAAGTCTCAAATATTAATTTATCATCATAGCTTTTAAAACGAGTAGCTATTTGAGTCCATAATTTTTCAAGCTTTGGCTCTACTTCTGATTGACTACTATAAGTTGGAACAATCCAATCATCATGATGAGTATTTAATACAACATATAAATCATTATCTATACAATAATCTACTACTTCTTGTACTCTATCCATCCATGCTTCATCAACGGTATAGCTTGATGCTGAACCCATATGTTGTCCCCAACTTACTGGAATTCTTACTGTTTTAAATCCAGCTTCCTTTATTTTATTAATCATCGCCTTTGTTGTCTTAGGATTTCCCCATGCTGTTTCATAACTTGTAGGATCTCCATTATTCCCCAACCATGTTCCTGTTGAATCTAAAGAATTTCCTAAATTCCAGCCTACCCCCATATCCTTAACTACTTCTTTTGCAGTTTTCATTTGAGCAGCTTGAGCTTTTTCTCCATTCCCCATCAATGCTCCTCCAGACAGCATCATAACCATCGTGGTACATACTGCTGCCATTTTTAATATTCTTTTTTTGATCATAGAAGTTCCCCCTTATATAAACTTTGTTTTTCACAACTATCACTTAAGTATATCTTGTAACTTAATTTAAAAGATTTTCTTTATGCTAAAATTATAAAAAAATTTTTGTGTAATTTCTGTGAATTTGTCGTAAAAGAGGTTTTTTTGTTCCTGAACGTATACTTTTATATATTTACTATCTTATTTATTAATATACTTAGGAATTTTTAGCATATGTTTGCAAGACTCTATCTGTTCTAATTAATAAGTTTCTTGCATAAGAGATTAACGGCTATGTAATTATAATTCAAATAAATTACTAATTAAAAAAGAGGTTATCACAAACAAATTTTCATTTCATCCATATCTAGTGATATAATGCATTTGTTATTGCAACAGCCTCTTTTCATATTCTTTTCAATTTTATATAACGTACATTTTATTCCACACTTTTTAATGATTCAATCATGTCTATCTTTTTCAATTTACCACTCATCACTAAATTAACGATAATTGAAAATACAAAAGTTAAAATACCGCTAATAATATAGCTTATTACACGTATAGATCGTCCGAACATAATGGTATCGACTTCGGCGCATTGAATTACATATTGATGTAATAATGAACCTATTAAAAAACCAAATATTATTCCAATTATAGTCAGTATAATATTTTCACGATATACATATGATGATACTTCTTTATCATAAAAACCTAACACTTTCAATGTTGCTAGTTCACGTTGACGTTCCGCAATATTTATATTATTCAAATTATATAAAACTACAAAAGCTAATAATCCCGCTGATAATACTAAAATATATACTACTAAATTTAAAGAACCTAGCATATCATCAATACTTTTTACGATATCAGAAGTAAATGAAACTCCCTTCACTCCATCTAATTTTATTAATTTTTTCCCTAATGACTCTTCAAATTTTTCAGAGGTATCATTATAATTTACAAGGATCTGATTATATTCTGGTGTTTTCTTATATAAAGTATCGTATTGGCTCTCAGACATAAAAATATAATGTCCTAAATAGTTCTCATAAATAAATTTAATTTGAACTTCCACTATATCTTCACCACTTTTTATTTTTACAGTATCTCCAACGGAAACATTAAGCATCTTAGCAGTTTTTTCACTTATAGCCGCTCCTTCTTTAGGAAAATTATATTTCTCCTTTGTTTTACGACTCTGAAATATAAAATAGTCTTCAATATCTTCATAATTTGAAGGAACATTCATTGTAACATCAATAGATTTATCTTCACCTTTAAGTTCTATATTTTGACTATAAATTTTAAATGTTTCTTTAATACCATCATAATTATTTATCTCTGACATTAACTCTTTACTTTTCTCTTCTGAACCCTCAGTATCTATTGCTAAAATTGCATTATACTTTGTAAACTCTTTGAATTGATTTTTTGCAACAAAGGTTATAGAATCATGAAGCCCAAGTCCTACAAGAATTAACCCCATGCATCCGCCTATTCCTATAACAGTCATAAAGAAACGCTTTTTATATCTAAATAAATTTCTAATGGTTGATTTTCCTGTAAAACTTATATGAGACCATAAAAAATTAATTCTCTCTAAAAATACTCTTTTTCCACCCTTAGGTGCTTGTGGCCTCATAAGCTCAGAAGGCTTTGCCCTAAATTCCTTACTACATGCAGCTAGAGTTGCAACCCCATTGCAAAGCACATTAACAACTATTGCAAAAAGACCTTGTTCCCAATTTAACGGTATTACATAATCAGTTAACCCTGTATACATTATAGAATATGCATCCATTATCACAAAAGGTAGCAACTTCTCTCCTATAACTACACCTATTACCGAACCTAAAACTGTAGGTATCATTGCATAAGCAAAATATCTCATGGCAATAGTACTATTACTACAACCTAATGCTTTTAATGTACCAATTTGTTGACGTTGTTCTTCTACCATACGTGTCATAGCTGTAAGACTGACAAGAGCAGCTACAAGAAAAAATATAACAGGAAATACTTTTCCTATATTTGCAATCCTTTCAGCATCAGTATTAAAACTGGCTACAGATGAAATATCATTTCTATCTGTTATATACCATTGTGGTTTTTCTACTTTTGGTATATCTGTCACCAAATTAGTATCATATCCTATACTGTTTATTAGTTGATTATATATTTCATCATATCTACGTTGTACTGCATCATTTGAAATATCCTTAAGTTTTTCTTCTACAGAATCTACCTTATTTTTATAACTATCATCAAAGCTATCTAGTTCTTTTGCTCCCTTAACTTTTATGTATGCTTCAGTATATATTTCTTGCTTAAATACCTCTGGCATAACAACAACAAAACTATCTATGCTTCCATCCCCTATAGATCCAATTCCACGAGTAAAATCCATATACTGTGGTAAGTTTCCACTTCCCACAATCTTATAGGTATCATATTTCAACGAATTTGATATCTCTTCATCAGTACCAGAATAAAATGTTATTTTATCACCTATTTTACGTCCACTTTTCTCAAGATATTCAGTATCAACAAAACATTCATCTTCCTTATTTGGAAGTCTTCCTTCAATTACAGTAGGCTCATTTATCCCCTCTGTATATCCAATTAAATTTACTACTTGTTCTTTGTTATTCTCCTTATTTAAAACTTCTTTAGAGTAACTAGGAAAAACTTTTTCTATATCCATTACTTTACTTATATCTTCAATATCATCATCAGTAAGTCCAGCTGTACTTATTACTTTTATATCCATTAAGTTTTTTCCATCATAATAGCTTTCTGCTGAAAGTTCCATATCAAATTTACTAGACCTTATACCAGAAAAAAATGCAGCTCCCAGCATTACAATGAAAAATACTGAAATAAATCTACCTTTATTTTTCTTTATCTCACGAAAAAAATCACGTTGAAGCGCTTTCATTATTATTACCTCCAAGTACTACCATTCAATATCTTCTACAGATGTTGGATTTTCATTTGTTTCTATCTTTGCTACTTTACCATTTCTAACATGAATAACTCTATCTGCCATAGGAGTAATTGCAGTATTATGGGTAATAATTATAACAGTCATATTTTTTTCACGACAAGTATCTTGAAGTAACTTTAAAATTGCCTTTCCCGTTACATAATCAAGAGCACCAGTAGGCTCGTCACATAAAAGCAATTTAGGATTTTTAGCCAAAGCTCTCGCAATTGAAACCCTTTGTTGTTCTCCACCAGAAAGTTGAGCCGGAAAATTGTTAATTCTATCACCAAGGCCAACATCTTTTAATATCTCCATTGCATTTAAAGGCCTTTTACTAATCTGAAGAGCTAATTCTACATTCTCCAATGCAGTAAGATTTTGCATTAAGTTATAAAACTGAAAAACAAATCCTATATCCTCTCTTCTGTATTTCACTAGATTTTTACCACGTAATGAACTTATATCTTTTCCATCTACAATAACTTTTCCACTAGTAGCAGTATCCATGCCACCTAAAATATTTAAAACAGTAGTTTTACCAGCACCACTTGGTCCTACTACCACGACAAATTCACCTTTATTAATTTCAAATCCTATACCATCGGCAGCCTTTATAGAAACCTCTCCCATTTGATAACACTTTGTAACATCTTCTAAAACGACGTATTTATCCATTCTTCAACCTCCGAATTAAACATAACTATAATATAAACATCCTATTTACATACTATACTATATTATATTTCGTTTAATTTTATTAAATTTTCAACTAATTTTACAAATTGTTATTTATATCTATAATTTTTCTCATTAAAACATAAAGCAATGATATTTATATATAATTGCTTTATGTTTTAATCTATTATTTTATTTCTATCGTAAATTCTTCTCCCACCTGATGATAATTATCATTGATCTTACCACTTTTCTCAGAATATGCTACAGCATATGGAGTTAATACTAGCTTACTTGCATAAGCTGAAATTTCACTCTCATTTTTCATAACTCCATCATTTTTCCCTTCGTAACTACTATAAAAACTTACTTCATTGCCTAAATCATCATATCCTCTAAGAATTATATCATATGCTTCATCTTTATCTTTCATATCATAGTAAATCTTTGTCCCTACGTCATTACTTCTATACTCATTTAAAATTACTTTTTGCCCATTGTCCAATTTAAAAGAATTATTTAATTTTATATTTGTTGTTTTAGCTACTAATGTATCCCCACTAGCCTTAAATTCAAATTCCCATGGTCCTTTAATCTCCTCGCTATTTGAATTTTCTCTACTAAGTAATGCCTCTCTATACTTTATCTTTATATCTAGTTCTCCATTTGGCAAATCATCTTTTAAGTTATATTTTAAGATACTTTCCATAGTGTATTGGTCAATTTGTTCTTTACTTCCTTCAGCGCCTTCAGAAATCTTTTTACCATTAATATATACGTCACCAAATACTAATAAACTTTCATTACTTTCTATAGCCGTATCTATTTTTGTAGTAGTTGAAACTATTAGTTCATCCCTATCTAAAATAACTTCATTTAGTTGCACAGTTATGCCATTTTTAGTAACGGAACTATCAACTACTGTAGTATAGTCTTTTAAATTCTTATTTACACCAATATAATTACCGATATCAAAAGCCTCTAACCCAATATTAGCTAATACTCTTTCCCCAAAACTTGTCCCAGATAATGTTATTCCTATACTCCCTACAATCACTACTGTTATTGCTAGCTTTTTCAGTATACTATTCTTATTATTAACATTTTTATACCCTTCATTAACGGCATTATTAATAACCTCATCTAATCTTAAAGATACTTTTATATTATCAATATTTATATCATTCATTCTTATCTCGCCTCCATATGTACTTTTAATCTCTTTAAACTTCTACTCAATCTACTTTTTACTGCACCTACTGGCATATCAATTGTCGTTGAAATATCTTTAAGCGACATATCTTTTAAATATCTCATTACTATCAGTTCTCTTTCCTTGTCACTCAATTTTTCTAAAGCCCTTTGTATATCTTCCATATCATCAAACTCTTCATTTTCAGCAACTAATTTATTTTCATAATCTTTTATATCTACTGAAACAACCTTATTAGATTTTTTAATATAATCTTTACAAGTATTTATCGTAATTCGAGTAATCCACGTATTGAAATATTGAGGTTCTTTTAAACTACTAAGTGATTGTATAGCTTTTATTATAGATTCTTGAATACAATCTAATGCATCATCTTCATTTTTTAGATACATGAAAGCTACCTTATATAAACTTTCTTTTATCGGTTCCAATAACTTAATAAAACATTCTTTATCCCCTCTTATTGCTTTTTTTAATAATAGTTCATCAATCATTCAATATACTCCTCTCCGAATCGATTCATATAATAGACGATTCTCCTATCAAAAAGGTTCCATATTAATTTTATTCTAAATTTCAATATCCTTGATTTCCTTATCAACCTTTGTGGTACACTTTATTATAACTTTAAGTAAAAAAATCTATATTTTTCCTATAATGGGTTATAATATAAATATGGTCAGTTTTAGTAGTGATGAATTTCCTTGGTGTAGACTCTGTTGATAGTATAAAGTTTTCTTTGCTAATTCATATAAAGGAACTAAACCTGAAAATATGCCAAGATCTTATGGCAAAATAAGTATAGTTCAATAGCGACTCTATTTGGTTTTTGGATGACTACAACAACATTGATTATATATTTTAGTTGTTCAAATAAAAATGCAGCTATTAATGTATTTCTATATTTAGCAAGTATGAATTTTAACTTCTATTTTTTACAGAGTGTTTTTGAAATAATCAACTCACAATCTGGCGATGTGTATTTTATTAATTGGGGATTGTTAAATACCTATAACATTATTGCTTTGGCTTGTGCATTAGTTGGTTTTGTACTTTATTACTGGAATAAACAAAGTAAACTAAGCAGCTTACTGTACGCTTTACCAATAAGCGGATTACTTGCTGAAACAATTGGAGTAAGTATATATTTATACAATTATCACACTTTTCTAGGACAATTTGTTTTTGATTTTCTAAGTTTTATAGCCTTAGGTTACTGGTTCTATAAAAAAGCAAATAATAAGTTTCTTTATATAATTACAGTTATCATTGTATCTTCAATAGGATATTTTCTAGTTTATCATTCTTTTCTTTGAATTCGTTAAATATAATATTTATCATTAATGTTATAATAAAGTTTAGTTATAGCTAAATATTTGAATTAATGAACCAAATAATTAACATTGATTTAAAACAAATCCTATAAAAGTAATATAGCTTTAGTTATTTATTAACTATATAGAAAAAAGGAGACACTTCAATTAATTTTGAATCCTCTCCTTTTAGTTTTTTATTATTTTTAATTCTAAAACATATTAGTGCTATTGATATCGGGAAAATACTATAATAGCTATATATTAGAATAGTATTTTCTCTATTTCCTCTAAGCATATATAATTTTTAAATGTATTATCCCGTACTGCCTTAATACATTCTTCTAAATCCATCCATATAACTGAAGATACTTCTTCCTTTTGTAATGTTAAATTTTCAATATTTATATCATTTCTCTTCATTCTGTAAACCCTTGTTACTTGATTATCTCTAAATTCCTTACCATGAAATATTGCTTCATACCTTACTCTTCTAACATAGCACTGAACTAGTTCCTCCTGTGATGCTTCTATTCCAAGTTCCTCTCTTAGCTCTCTTATAGCTGAATTTAAATATCCATCTCCTGCTTTAATATGTCCCGCAGAAGATATATCATAGCACCCCGGATTAGAATCTTTATTGTCACTTCTTTTCTGAAGTAGGACATCTAAACCACCTTTATCATTATCTCTTACTATCCATAGATGAGAGGTTCTATGTAACAATCCTTTTGAATGAATCTCTTCTCTATCCCTTACTTCTCCTGTTGGTTCCCCATTTTCATCAACTATATCTAATAATTCCATACTATTTCTCCTTTAATTCACTCTATGAAAATTTAACATATTCTTTATTATAATTTCCCCACCAAGTACTTTTATTGTTTATAAAATAGAAAGTAGAAAATAATATCTCTCTTGCATTAAGCTTTACTACAATCTTTAAAAGTGCTTGGTCAAATTCAAAATATATTTTATCTGTTTCTTCTGGCTTTATACCTTGAATGAATACTATTTCCTCTTTAGTTAATTCTTTTTCTACTATCTTCCTTGCTTCATCATTTAGAGTAAAATAATAAAAATCAACATAGCAATTTTTCTTACCACTGTCTATCCACATTTCTTTAAAAAACTCTTCTGCTTCCTGCTCTGACAACGTTAATATTTCTGATTTATAATTATCAAAACCAAATAATATATCTTTTATATAAATTGCACCTTTATCTTTTAATTCTTCTAATGATAAAACATTCATCTTCTGTCCTCCAAACTTTTCTTAATAAATATGTGCTACATTTTTATTATGTCTCTTCTGTTGTAAAGAGTGTAATTTCTGCACTTCTAACCTTAATCTTTGCATTTCTATTAGGAATTCTATCATCTAATCCATTTAATTCTTATCATACTATATTTTCTCATTCTTTAATAGCTAATGATAAAGACTAAATAAAAAGCTATGCCTAAAATTAATAAGCATAGCTTTCTTATATATTATTTAAATTTCTCAGGAAATTGTTTTACTATTCCATCAATAAGCATATCTGCAAACATAATCATATGATCCTCACCTTTATCAAATGAATTTATATCTGCATTCCAGTCTTTATTTAATCTAGTCACCACTTGATCTGTAACAAACTGTAAATGCTTGTGCAACATATCTTCTAATTCTTCCTTTGAATAATTAGGATTGGCAGCACTTAAAAAATCTGATATTTCATCAGCATTTTTATACCATAACTTATTATACTTATCTAGGTTATCTTTGTCTCCACTTTTAGCAGCATTTGTAACTTCACCAGCAAGTTCTATATGTTCTCTAAGTAAAGTGGCAAGTTTATTCCCTGCTTCTTCTCCATAGTAAGGCTTAATTGAATTACCAATATCATCTTGATTTTTTAGCAATCTTTCTAATACCGGTCCCTTATCCTCCAATTCGCTTAAATCACTTACAATAAAACTTCTAGTCCATAAAACATGATCTATCCAAAGTTTTCTTTCCGCCATTCTTAATTGACAAGTAGCTTTATTATAAGGTACTTCTTTGATTTTATTACCAAAAGCTTCAGCCTTAGATGGCACTAAAATTAAAGATAATACAAATAATAAGATTAATGAATTCCTTAAAATCTTTTTCATTTCTATATATACTCCTTTAATATTATATCTTTATTTTAGTTTGTTCTAAGTTTTATTTATTATACAAAACACCTTCATTAGGCTATAAATCATAGAATTTATATTGAGCTATAACTACAAAAAGGAGAGGATTCAATTATAATTTTTGACTCCTCTCCTTTTGTACATAATAGTCCATCATTAATAATATCATCAATTTCTTAATTCACAGCTAATGGTACTTCCGATATCAATTTCCCATTTTCCGCGTCAATAAACATAACTTTGTCTTTTGTTGTATTTCTTATATTAGTATATCTTATCATCCATGCTACTTTTGCTGAATTATCTCTTTGTATATATACAACTTTTTCTCCTTGATACTTGGTTCCGATACCACTAGACGAGTATTTTTTTGCAACTTTAATTCCCTCTTTTTTGTTAATCTTATTGTTAAAACTAATATTAGATAGAGGCGTATACTTTCCTGATATAGATGTAGCTTGTCCTTTTTCATTTACTGTTACAATGATTTGATTTGAATATACTAAATATCCATTATGTATTTGCTGTAATCTATATATTACTTGACCTTCTTGCTTCGTTTCTTTATCTACTATAAATTCCTTAGCTGGATCAGAAATCCCCATCAAATCTTTTATATTATACAAAGAATGAATAGCATCTTTACCATTATTAATAGTCATATCTGTATACTTTCCATATATTGCTTTAACTGAACCATCTTCATTATAATATATAGTTGGATTTTTATTATCATTCAATATCTTTAAATAATCTATGTCATAAGATTTTATGTTTTCTAAATCATTAAAGTCATATGTTGTATATCTCTTTTTTTGCTCTTCACCAGTAGAGTTTTTATTATAGATAAATAAGCTTATACCAACTATTAAAATAATTAGAACAAGTCCATCAATAACCATCTTATTTCTAATAATATATCCTCCTTTAATTTATATATGTATTATTCTAAGGTCTTTACACTGATACCTACTTCATCAAATGCATTATTTATTATATCTAACTCTTCTGAACTCATACCTAAATTATTAGCTGCACTAGTTACTGCGATTCTACAATCTTGAAAATTAGCAGTGGAATTCATGATAAATAAAGAATTATAGAATAATTTTGCTAATTTGTCTTTATCAGATATACCATTTTCCCACATTAAATATGCAGCATGATTTAAAATACCACTATTTATATGAACGCCACCATTATCATATGTTGTATCATTAGGGTCTACATAATATTCACCACCAATTACACTTGGTTGATGTAACTCTTCAGGATTAGCCATACTTCTTATAGCTATATCTCCATTCTTCATAATGTCTTCTCCTACTAACCATTGTTCATCATCTTTTCCTTCAATTATATTTCCTAATATATCTGCATAAGATTCATTTAAGGCGCCGGACTCTCCTTGATATTCTAAACCAGCGGTATACTCCACTACTGCATGGGTATACTCATGTCCTACAACATCCAATGCACCAATAAGAGGTGTACATAACTGATAACCATCTCCAAAAATAAATTGTGAATTAGTTGATGACCAAAAAGCATTATCCAAGCCTCGCCAATTATATATATCTTTATAATGAATACTTGCTACTATTGAAGCACCTTTATTATCAAAAGATACTCTGTTAAATTTATTATAGTAATAATCATATACATGTCCAAAATTATGTATAGCTGATACCGCTACTGGATCATTCCAAGTATTATTTCTACTTGTTATCGGAATTCCTGGTATGTATCCAAGGTTAGCCTTGTATATTTTTATATTTCTTTCTGTATCAAATAACTCATAAAGTGTACTCATTAAAATATCTTTTTTATTAACATTAAATGTTTTAGTTTCTCCTTTTAAATCTACTCCTGTCCCTTGTTCAGCGCCTTTTGTTATTAATGATACTTCATTTACTAATTCCCCTGTTTTAGCATTAATAAAAGAGTTTACTGTATAAAGTTCTCCATTCTTAGCCCCTTCAACTGTAACTTTCCAACATAATGTTGGTTCTACATCATTCAATGAATATATAACTAATTCCTCATTATTAACTTTTGCATCACTTCCATATATTTTTGTAATGTAACTTGCAATATTCTCTTTACTAATTTCAGCATTTGTATCTACACTAACACCTTCTAAATAATTTCCTCCTACAGAAGTTGTATTTCCTTCCCCATCAGTAACTACCACAATTTCTCTTCCGTATAAAGGTATATCATTATATATTTGTTGTAATTTATATGATACTAAATCTCCAGTACTATTTACTTTTGATACCTCAAATTCATCTTCTGGATAATTTATTTTCATTAGTTTCTTAATGCTATTTATAGATTCTATGGCATCATCTTCATTCTCAACCTTTATATTAGTATAACTCCCATCTATAAACTTGCAACTATCTTCTTCGTCTAAATAAACCTCTGGAGCTTCTCCATTATTGATAGTTCCTAAATCTCTAGTATTAGAATATTCCTTAACTCCTTTCTCAAATATTGAACTAATATTAGTAGTTAAAAAATTTCCTCCTGACATAGCTTTTGCTGTACTACCATTGAATGTTACCATAATAGATAAACACACAGTAATAAGTGATAATAATCTTTTTGTTCTTTTTCCCATACAATTCCCTCCATCTACATTATTTCACTTTTATTATACCACTATTTTAATATTTTTACATATTATGGTTTATATTTCTTTTTTTTGAATTTTTTCTTCTGTAATAGCTTTTTATTTCTAAATTATCAAAAAATCCAATAAAATAAAAAAGAGAGAGTAAATATAACTTATTTATTCTCTCTTAAATACTATTTCAATTTTGCTTCTAACTCATTTAATATTGTTAAATTATAAATATATGAATTACTAACTTCATTTATAAAATCTGTTTTCTTTTCCTACTGTGATTTAATACCATCTAACATATTATGATAATTCATTACGTATCCCTTTAGATATTTCTTCTATTCTTGAAACACATGCCTCAGTTGATGCTAAACTCTTAGCTGAATCTATTTTTTCTCCTAAAAGAAATTCTAAATCTTTTCTCATTACCTCTGAACGATATAGTTCTCTAGTAACAAATGGCTTAGCAATAATACTTAGTGACTACTTTACTTTTAAGTATCTTTGGAAGCTTATCATATATCTTTGGTGAAATAGTGTCCAATTCATACTTTGTAATACCACCAATAAATAGCAATGCTAAAAAATATATTATTCCACCAACTGCTACTAATGATAACATTACTATCCCAACATTAACTCTTGTATAGTTATCCATTATGAAGTTATTTAACAACTTATATCTTATTAACACTAAAACAATCGTCATAATTATTGAAGCAATTAATGATCTTTTTCCTTGCTTTATAAGCGGTATTTTAACCTCAAAAGATTTTTCTAATTTAATATGATTTAAGTATGAAACTATTGCCAATGACACTATTGTAGAGATAACAGAGCCAATAACATTTATATTATCAATTCTAATAAGTATTAAATTTAATGCTGTTTTTATTAAAATAGATAAAAGTCCTACTGATATAATATACTTTAATTGATTTATACCTTGAATAATTATATTTTGTATTGTAGAAAAGGACATAAATACTAATGAAATAGCACCTATTATTAATATTTCGCCACCAAAATCCCTTCCATATAAAAACTTAAATATATCTTTAGCGAAAATCATAATACCGCATATTGATGGTATGGTAATAGTATAAATTAATTTATAACAATATGATGTTTGAACTATTAGCTGATCTTTATTTTTTTCAACATAACCTTTAATTATTTTAGGGAAAATACCAATCCCTAAAGAAGTTATTATTACTAACGGTATATTTACTATTGATAAGTAATATCCTAATGTAGCTATTTTCACATCACTATCAATTACAACTAAATTTTTAACTGCAAGTGTATCTATAATATTAGATAAATTTTGTATCGCTGCTATTAATACAAATGGTATCGTAGTTACCAATAACTTTTTTAAAATCTCATTATTATATGATTTCTTATATTTCTTTTTATATTCTGGATATCTTCTATTTAATGCATATTTAAGATATACTATTGCTCCAACTGCTCCTACCGTTGTACCAATAGTACCTCCTGCACTTCCAAAGGAAATAGATATTTTTATTAATATAGAAGCACAAATCAAACTAAAAATCACATTCAACACTTGTTCAATAATATTTGATATGCTAAGTTCATTTATATCATTATCTCCTTGAAAAAAGCCTCTATATGTAGTTAATATAGCTGCAAATAAAATTGCCGGCGCTAAAAAAATAATAACAATCATAACTTCTTTGCTTTTTGCAATGATAGAAAGTGGCTTCGAAAGTAAAACAAATAATATACTAACTATACCACCTAATATCATCAAAAACCTCTTTGACTCATTCAGCACTTCAAAAGTTCTACCTGATTTATTTGCCTTCTCCTCCACAACAAGCTTCGTGATTACAGGCTGAAACCCTAAACTAGTTATTGCAAATAAAAAAACAAAATAATTGTATCCAATATTGTATACTGCCACCCCTTTATCTTTTAGAATTAACGACAATATTGGCATATATATTGATGATAATAATTTCAATATAATACTTGATATAGAAAGAACTATTATTCCTCGTCCTATAGACTTTTCATTCATGGGATCCTCCATTTATCTTCATACTTTTTTATAATACATGATTATTTCCCGAGAAATAATTGCAGATATTTATATTTTTTACCTTCAATCTACATATCCCTGCGGAAAATAGACCTTTTTATCATAGAACCATCATCTATTTTATCTTCTCGATTTCTTTTAACAATTGAATTAGCAATGATATATATCATAATAAAGTAGAACAAAAATTTTATCGCTATAAATATAAAAACTTTCTTGTATAGATATGGCTTACCTTCTTCTGAATATTTATGAAACAGCTGATTTATTTCTTCTGTTACAGAAACTGATATCATTCTATTGAAATCTCTTTTATCATAAATAGTAGCACCTAAGTAGTATTTATCTACATAAGAACTTATAAACTTGTCTCCTGCTTGCGTAAAATCTCTATCTATATCTACACAATCTAATGCAATCATTGTCTCAACTGGTAATAGTGAATAATGTATATACCTATCACCTGCTTCTTCCTGTTGGTGCTCTTCTTTATATTTAAAATAATCTTTATAATCCCTGTATATCGAATCACGAATAGCATTAGGATTATCTTTGAAGTTAATATCAGATACAACACAATAAGAAACAGGTATCATAATTATTAATGTTATAATTAGAACTATCATGTTTTTTATATTAATAACTCTCCTCATAAATCTCTCCTTATATTCATAATATTAATATACTACCATTCGATACATATATTTACAACAAGTTAGTGAAATTGTTACTGCTTATAAGCTATATATCAAATTTTATCTGAACATTTCTCTTAGTATCTTCCAAGGTTCTCATATATTTAAAAACTTCATTTACACCACATATTATTTTATTTTTATAACAAGTTTCTCTTATAATCTTCATCAAATAATCACTATTTTTGCTTATTATCTCATATCTGTTACCATATTCTCTTATGTACCTTTCCTTTAATCCTTTGAAATGCAAATCCAACATTTTATAAAAATATTGGCGATTGCCATCCCTTAAGGTAAGACCAATATTAAAGACAATAATTCCCTTTACTTTAGCTTCTATACAATAGTCTAATATTCCCCTTATATTTTCTTCTGTATCATTAATATATGGTAAAATAGGTGCTAACCAAACTACTGTCGGTATCCCATTATCCCTCATTACTTTTAATACTTCAAATCGTTCCTTTGTAGTTGAAACATTAGGTTCAATAACCTTGCACAATCCTTCATCATATGTGGTTAATGTCATTTGCACAACACATTTACTTTTTTCATTAATTCTTTTTAGCAAATCTAAATCTCTTAGTATTCTATTGGACTTAGTGTGGATAGCTACTCCAAAACCGTACCTTTCAATGATCTCTAAACATCTTCGTGTATTTTTAATTCTTTCTTCTAAATGAATATATGGATCAGTCATTGCTCCAGTACCAATGATACATTTATTTCTCTTTCTTTTTAAACTAGCTTCTAATAACTCTGGCGCATTTACTTTCACTTCAATATCTTCAAATTTATGATTCATGCCATAACAATGACTTCTCGAGTCACAATATATACATCCGTGACTACACCCCCTATATACATTCATTCCATTATTACTAGAGAGAATCCCCTTTGCTATAACCTCATGCATATACTATAATTCCTTTCTAATCACATATTTATAAGGTTATTATATTAGAGTGAATATGACCGGTGTATGTCATGTTTACTAAAAAAATCTTTTTTAGTTCATATCTTATATAGATATTCTCTTACAAATTTTAAAAGGTATTGGAATATTTCCTTCCAATACCTTTCTAGATATTTTTCTAACTACCATCGATAATAGTAACTTTTATTCTTATCTCACCTAATTCATCTTCCAGTTCCCAGATTCAGCCTGTAACATAACCATATTTCTATATATTCCATCCTCATTTATAAGCTTATCTGGTGTTCCTTGTTGTGCTACCACACCATCTTTAAGTACTACTATTTTATCTGCTGCTGCTACTGTACGCATACGATGTGCAATAATCATCACAGTTTTATCCTTGATCAACTTTGAAATTGATTCCTGAATCAATGTTTCATTGTCCACATCAAGAGACGCTGTAGCTTCATCCAAAAGAATAATAGGCGCATTTTTAAGAAATGCTCTAGCAATAGAAATCCTTTGACGCTCTCCCCCTGAAAGTTCTGAACCATTTTCACCAATCATCGTATTATATCTTTGTGGTAATTTCTCTACAAACTCATCACAATGAGCATATCTTGCAGCTTCCAACACTTCCTTATCTGTAGCATCCTTACGTCCAATACGAATATTTTCCATAACTGTATTGTTAAAAAGTGTAACATCCTGAAAAACAATTGAATAAAGAGATAACAATGTTTCCGGATCAATCTTGGAAATATCCATCCCTCCAACAGTAATTTTTCCTTTAGTAATATCCCAAAATCTCGTTGCAAGTCGAGATACAGTTGTTTTACCACCTCCAGATGGACCAATCAGTGCAGTTACTTCACCTTGCTTTGCAGTAAATGAAACATCAGAAAGTACTGTTTCCCTATCATCATAAGAAAAACCTACATTTTTAAATGTAATATCACATCCATTATTACAAAGTGACATAGCTCCTGATTGAACTGGATGCTCCAAAATCTCATTCATACGTTCACACTGAACCTTCGTTGAAATGATAGCTGCTAAATTTTGTAGAGACATTTGCATTGGATCATAAATCCTTGATACTACTAACAGAAACATAAAGAAAGTCAGTATATTAAGTGTTCCATTTTGCAGCAAAATTCCGCCTACAAGAGTAGTTGTAACAATTCCTAGCTTTAAAATCATCTGTGCAGAAGCTACAAAAACAGCGGTACCTAGTTCATTTACTATTGAATGTTTTTCCACTGCCTTGATTTTTCTATCAAGTCCATCAAGATATTCCTTTTCTGCATTGTTGGATTTTAAATCTCTTATCGTTTCAAGACATTCCTGAATACCATCAGCACAATCCATTTTTAATTTCATATGTCTTTTTCCAAGATTATATTGTACTTTTGATGATAATAACACGATAGCAACAGAAATTGGAAGTACCCAAAGAGAAGCAAGTGCCATTCTCCAGTCAAAAAAGAATAAACTAATGGCTATAATCACTGTTGAAATCAGAGATCCTATAAGTTCTGGAATCCAGTGTGATGAAGCTGTCTCCATAGTTGAACAATCTGCCATAATAGTACTAGTCAAATCAGAAAGATCCTTCTTACCAAAGAAAGACAATGGAAGTTTACGTAACTTTTCTGCAAGACTTATTCTTCGTACACCACTTTCTACATAAGTTGCAAGAAATGTTGCATTATATTGAAGATAAGTTGTGACTGCTATTAATAATAAACAAAGAATAGAACCAATAATATAAAAAGTAAATCGTCCTGATAAAGTTCCTTCATTCATAATGTCAGAAACAAGATTATATAACAAACCTACCGGAAACATCAGTGCAAGATTCGATATAACACAGCAACAAAATGCCTTTACCATATCCTTGGCACCTTTTTCCGAAAGTGCATATCTATGTTGTAATTTTTTAAGCATTTTTTTCACCTACTTTCCACTGTGCTACATGGTTATACTCATGCCACATATGCGCATACAAGCCTTTTCTTGAGACCAATTCATTATGCGTACCACTTTCAAATATACATCCATCCTTTAGTACATAAATACAATCTGCCGATGTGACTGTGGACAATCTATGTGCAATCATAATAACTGTCTTTCCCTTAGAAAGTTCTGCAAATGCCGCCTGAACTTTTACCTCATTGTCTGGATCCGCAAATGCCGTAGCTTCATCAAGAATCAAAATCGGTGCATTTTTCAGCATTGCTCTAGCAATGGAGATTCTCTGACACTCACCGCCAGAAAGGTAGGTTCCCCCTGTACCAATTACAGTATCTACACCATTTGGAAGTTTACTTAGGATATCATCACACTGTGCCTTATGAAGTGCTTCTAATACTTCTAGCCGTGAAGCATCCTTTTTTGCCATTCTTACATTTTCCAAAATAGAGTCCTTGATAAGTCTGCTATCCTGAAAAACAAAAGATACCGTATCCATCAGTTCTTCTTTCATAATTTCTCTTACATCGACACCACCAATACTGATACTTCCACTGTTAATATCAAAAAAACGTGTAATAACACTAGCTATAGTGGACTTTCCACTTCCTGATGGTCCTACCAATGCAATATGTTGGCCAGACTTAATTTTCATAGAAATATGATCTAGTGCATTTTTATCTGAATTAGGATAGCGGAATGTTACATCTTTCAAAGATACTGAATTATCAGTAGGATGCTTTATATAATCAGACTGCGCTAATGGTTTCATTTCCATCACACTATCAATACGTTTTAAAGCATCAGATACAATCATCTTATTTTCACTTGAATACATAATTTTATTCAATGTTATAGTAATGATTGGTGTAATAATAATATAAAAAAGTAGATTTAATAGAAATTCATCTGTAATTCCTCCCCTTGTAGTAATAACAAGTGAAACGGCAATTAATACTGTAAATACTGCATTTATTGCTGTCGTATAAAGTACCATTGGTATCCTAAGATTCTTTGTGTAGGCAATTGTCCATGTTTCATAGTTATCAATACTAGCCTTAAAGCGTTTAAAGGAAAATACAGATTGTCCAAATGTCTTTACTACAGGGATACCACGCACATATTCAACTGCCTCACTAGACATTTGAGCCAATGCATTCTGATACTCAGTCATTTTCTGCTGCATTTCTTTTCCTGTCATCATCGACATAATTACAAATGCAATAACTACTGGTATTAACGATAGTAATCCCAGGTGCCAATCGAATATCATAAGCAATGCAAGAAGTCCTATCGGTGTTACAATGGCACCTGCCTTGTCTGGCAACTGATGTGCGAGATAGGTTTCCGTATTGGCACTGCACTCATTAATGATTTTTCTTAACTCCCCACTTCCAATATCATCCATAAACCCAAGTGGCAATGTTACAATATGATGCATTGCACGAGAACGGATTTGTGCCTGTACATGAAATGCCGCAATATGTGAACACATTAATGCACCAATATAAATCGACATGGATACAATAGCAAATAATACTGCCATCCACCCATTATGAGACAGGCTCTGTGCCTTATTAAAGTCAGGATCAACCTGCAGAACCTCCCTAATAATCTTCCAAATATATATAAATGGAGCAAGTGCTAAAAGAGCACTAATTCCGGATAAAATCCAGGAAGTAATAGTAAGATATTTATATCTTCCTGCATATCCCAATAACTTTGACATATTTGATTGTCTTTTCAAGATTAATTCCTCCTCTGCCATAAATTAAGATAAATAATATATTATTTCCTTCTGTAACTATACTGTAATATATTATTTTCTTAGCTTCTACTCCACTAAATCAAACTTAGGCTCCATTTGGACACTGATATATCTGATTCTATCAACAAATACTTTTCCACTAGATTTACGTTCTAATCCACACAGACATTTTGAAAAAATAGTTTTACCGACTCCATAACTGCATTCTCACCCTTCATTTCGATACTGCTTCGGTGATACACCCATTACATCTCGAAATGCCTTAGCAAATTTACTGGCATTATGATATCCATATTGAGATGCAATATCCAAAATCGTTCTTTCTGTCGTTTTCAACAAAATAGCTGCCGTCTGCATTTTTTGTGTTCTTATATATGCATAGATAGATACTCCATAGACTCCCTTGAAGCAATTTTTAAGCTGTGTTTTAGAAACATGGAAAATATCAGATAAATATTCAATTGTAATGTGCTTTTCCATGTGAGTGGACAAAAATTCACATACCTGCTTTGCCAATGTTACTTGCGCCTGCGAATACATTTCCCTCCTTACTCCCATTTGCTTAAATTCAGTTCCTCCAAGAAATAAGAGAATCTCTAATACCTTTATCTTAAAATATCCTTTTCTAATTTTCTGTGGAAGACCATATAGTTCATGGAAAATATGCTCTAAATGTTTATTATTTCTTATAATAAAAGACTCAGACTCTCCACAAAACTTTTGAATAATCGAAGCAGGTTGTACATTAACATCATCAAGAATGCATGAAAGGCAATGTGGCGCTAAATCCGGATCTACAAGAACTGATACCCCATGATAATGACTAGTAGGAAAATACGAATCATTTCCTGTGTTTTTCTTTCGGTTAATAGACATATCTCCTGGAGTCAGATAAAAAAATTCGCCACCGACCTCACATTCAATTCTACCTTCACGACAATGATTGATTTCAAAAATATTACCCCCTATATGTTCTGACTCCATTCTGACAGAACATTTCTTTATATGCACATCATTATATATGATCTGAATCCCCGGAAAAACTTGATAACTTGTCATAATTACTTCCCCAGTTTCATTTGAAATCTGGTATACAACACAATCATCCTCCCGTGATAAAACTTGAATAACATCTATTTCAAGACATTCTTCTACTTTTGTCGAATTCATTTCAACCCTCTCTTTCTTAAATCATATAAATACCAAATAACAATTTTTTATCTTTTAAGAACTTTAATTTTTTATATTAGCTTATTAGTTAGTTATATAAAATTTAAATTAGTTTTAACTAACCTATATGGTAACATATTTTATTATTTTTTTAAATATTTTACTTTTACCTATATTATGGAAAAACTTAAAGATTTTAAAGAAATGTTTTTTCATTGGATTAATTACTTCTTTATCAATAGAAGTATTGCAACTTATAGAAAATATATTATTTTTAGGATTCAGATCAGTAGATATAGACGATGTGATTTTCAATGTCATCGGAATTATAATAGGATATTGTCTATTTGAAATTATTTGCAAATCTAAATTTAATTTTTTAATTAATAAATTTCAAATTAACAAAAAATGATTAAAGATAAAGGCATGGGATTTTTACGCCACTGCCTTTTCTTTTAAAACTAATTACATTAAATTTATATAATCACATTATAATAATCTTCATTTAGTACTTCTATAGCCTTTTTTATATTTTCATCTTTTATAAGAATATAGTCTGTCTCATATGTAGAAATAGCGAATATACTTATATCATTCTTAGCCATTAATCCACTTATCTTGGATAAAATCCCTACAAGGGAAAAATCTAATGGTCCTTCTACCTTTAATATTCTCCAGTTCCTTTCACATTTTATTTTCTCAGAAATATTTTCCTCTAAACATACAATAGATAACTCATCTTCTGTCTTCGTTATAGAAAAAAATTCTCCTTTAAATGCCCAGGATGGCACTGCTTCATCAGTGCTTAATCTACAAACTCCATATTTACCATCTAATAACTTCATGTTAAGTTTTTTGTTTTTCATTTTATCCCTCTTTTCCACCGCTTTGAAATTTGCTTTTATAAAAAATTATGTCATGTACATCTCAACTTCTTATATATTGAAAAATATCCTTTGCCCTTTTTACCTCTATAACTTTATTTTTATATGGTTCTAGAAAATCAATTATTTTAGGCAGTGTATTCTTTTTATAACTATCAGTCCATTTTATTAACTCAATTAAAGATTTTATTGTTTCTTTTTTACCTTTTTCAATACCCACCTTCCTTTTTAAAAATCTTAAGATAATTCTATACTTATATACAAATGATGAGACATTTAAAATAAATATATAATCTGCATCTCTAAAACTTTCCTTAAGCCAACTATAATATACACCCTCAATAATCCAATCTTCTTCTTCAAGAATATTTTCAAGTAGCTTTGTTCTTTTATCAATAGGCATCTTTACCCCATAATAATCTGAATTATTATCCCAAAAGATATTATCCAAATCAAAATGAAGAATATTGAACTCATTTGATAACATATCTGAAATATATGACTTTCCTGTACCACTTCCTCCAATAATATGTATCTTCATAAATTAACAACTCCTATAAGCATCGTATATCAATTATATTACATTTTTGTTGTATTATTAAATATAATGTGTTTTTTATAAAACCTTTTTATTGTTTCTTACGTTATATAAGTGAAAGGAGTTGAATCGATGGGACAATCAGATAATGAACTTATTAAAGAAATTATCTATGGAAACCAAGCTGCCATGGAACTATTAGTAAAAAGGCATTACTCTATGGTACATAGCTTTGTATATAGGCTTACTGGAGATTACAACCTATCCTATGATCTTACACAAGAAATATTTATTAAAATGATGAAAAGCCTAAATAGATATGATTGTAAAAAAGGTAATTTTAAATCATGGATATTAAAAATCTCCAGTAATCATTGCAGGGATTATTTTAGGACATCAATTTATAAACAAAGAAATGAATTTTCTGATATCAATGAAGTGGAAATAAAATCTGATGAAAATATTATTGATCTATTAGAAATAAAAGAAGATCGTATTCTTGTCAAATCTGCCATTGATAACTTACCTACATTGCAGAGAGAAGCAATTATACTTAAGTATTACCATGATCTTAAGATAAAAGAAATTAGTAATATTACTGGTGATATGGAAAACACCATCAAATCTAGACTATTTAGTGGAATAAAAAATTTAAAAAAGTATCTTGGAGGTGGAATTCATGAAAAAAATAGACATGCTAGATGATGATTATTTTGACAATGAAATATCAGAATTTTTAAATTCATATACTACTGAAAAAGTTCCCGAAGAAATGATTGATAGTACTATAGATTCACTAAGAAAATATATGCCTCCTAAGAAAACAAAAAGTGTAATGATAACCTTAATAAAAAATGAAGTAACCTATATTAATAAATCTTACTTTATTGCAGCTACAATATTTGTTGCTATATCATTAGCATTTTCCATGCAATACAATCTAAATCTATATAATACTTTAATGATTATATCCCCAGTACCAATGATTTTGGGAATGTTTCAAATAGTGAAAAGCACCCAGAATAATATGTGGGAGTTAGAAAAAAGTTTTAAATTCTCTTACAGCAATATCATTTTAGCACGACTTACTATAATTACATCTTTTTCAGCAATAATTAATATAGCATTATTTATTATATGCGGATATGGTACATCGGGATATATACTATGTAAAATGTTATTTTCAATAATAGTACCTATTTCTATAGTATCTTCTATAAATCTGTTACTATTAACAAAGCTAAATAATAATAGTTCAATTATAACTTCATTAATAGTATGGATTACTATAATTGGCTCTAGTAAAACTTTTATTATTCCTTACTTAGAAGCAGCAAAAGTTGTTTCATTGACAATTACAATAATAATATCACTGATGATATTTTCTTATTCACTTTACAAATTTTATTGTACAACTATTACTTTTGAAGGAGAGGAAATGTTATGGAATTAAGAATTGATTCAATTACAAAAGAATTTAAAGATAAAACTGCTGTAAATAACTTTACTACTACATTAGAAAATGGAATATATGGATTACTGGGTCCTAATGGTTCTGGAAAAACTACATTAATGAGAATGTTAGCTGATGTAGTAAAACCTACAAAAGGTGCTATCTATGTAGATGGTAAAGATAAAAATATATTAGATGATGACTATAGAGATTTAGTTGGATATCTCCCACAAGATATCGGTTTTTATAAAAACTTTACTGCTAAAAAATATTTAGATTATATCGCTGCATTAAAAGGTATTGATAAAAGAATTGCTAAAGAGAAAATTAATGAATTATTATCTTTCGTAAATTTGGAATCTGATAAAAATAGGAAAGTAGGGGGCTTCTCTGGTGGAATGTTACAAAGGCTTGGAATTGCTCAAGCATTACTAAATGATCCTAAAATTTTAATATTAGATGAGCCCACAGCAGGCTTAGACCCCAATGAAAGAATAAGATTTAAAAACCTTATAGCTAATATTTCTAAGGATAAAATTATAATTCTTTCCACTCATATCGTTTCAGATATTGAATTTATAGCTAATGAGATATTAATAATGAAAAATGGACAACTTATTGATAAAGAAAAGCCTTCTGATTTATTAGCAAAAATTAAAGGAAAAGTGTGGACAGCAAAAATCAATGATGAATTACTTTATGAAATAAACAACAAATATAAAATAGCTAGTATGATAAGAGAAGGTTCAGATATATTAGTAAGAATAGTTGGAGATGACAAGCCTTCTATCAATTGTAATATTGAAGAACCAAATCTAGAAGATGTATTCTTATACTACTTTAAGGAAGGAGCAAGTGATTATGATAGAATTAATTAAATTTGAACTTAGTAAAATTTTTCACAAAAAAATATTATATCTACTTGCTATACTTGTAGCAGTGTTTATAGTTTTGCCACAAATGATAACATATAATCAAATAAGAAAAGACTTTGGTGGAAAAGAAAATATGAAAACCTTAGCTTCTCAATTTGAAGGCGATAAATATACCGTATCACAATTTCAAAATGAAGTTAAAACTATAGAAAAAAAGAAAAAAAATAATGAGGAATTAACCAAAAGAGAAAATTTTATTGACTACTATATGCAATATAATTACCCAACAGAAAATGAACCTACTTATTTAGTAATGAATAAATACTATACCCATTCTGAAATCAAAGAAGAACTTTCAAAATTAGATAAAAATTCATATGAATACAATGCATTTGAAAAAGCCGATGAAATGATAAGTAAATTACCTAAATCTCAATATAAATATACAGGGGTTTGGTATCTTCTTCTCGATTTCAATGTTGCTGGTACTATGAAACTAATGCTATTAGTGCTTGGTCTTGCTGGAATTTTTTCTTCTGAATATTCTAGTAATATAGCTCCATTATTACTAAGTACTAAGAACGGCAAAAGAAAATTAACTATGTCAAAAATCTTAGCTGGAGTTATATATGCTACTGTAGTATTTATTTTTGTATCTTTACTCTACTTTATTCCATCGTTAACAATAGGATTAAAAAATGGTAACTTACCTTTAAATACTTTAGAAAAATTTTCAAGCACTCCATATGATATTACAATAATAGAATATTACTTATCTACTCTTGCAATAAGTTTTGTTGCTACAATTATATTTGCTCTTGCAATTATGCTCGTTTCTTTATTAATAAAAAGTAATATGATAAGTTTTGCAGTAAGCCTTGGACTTTATTTTGTACCTGCTCTTTTAGCAGGATTACCATTGCCAGAAATGATATTAAACATTATATGTGGATTAAGTTTTGCAGAACTAATAAGAGCTGCCTCTATTTTCGGAAAATTTATTACTTTCAACATATTTGGTAATGCAATGATTTATCCTTATATAGCTATAGTTGCCATGACTGTTTTACTTATAATATTGCCAATAGTAATATATAAATTGGGAAAGAGGCAAAGGTTATGTTAGATTTAATCAAATTTGAATTATACAAAATAATATCAAAACCGATAATAAAAGTTACAACAATAATTTTAATATTATATCTAATACTATTGCCAACAACAACTTATATCTCTAATAAAATTCACTACGGTAGCAACAATAACTTAAAGAAAATAGCTTTAAAATATGAAAACCCTAACTATACTGAAAAAGATTTATCAATTGATCTTGAAAGAATAGAATATAAAGAAAGTACTGACCTTACAAAAGAAGAGTATTTTCTAAATAATATTCTAAGAATTGATTATCCAGTACAAAGTAATATATATTACTCTATATCTAATGAAAGATATAGCTATGATGAAATTGTATCTAAAATTAAGTCACTAGAATCTGCTGGTGATACAAACACTTACAAATATAAAGATCTAAAAAAGGCTGAAAATATGCTAAGTAAATTAGATACACCCTCTTATAAATATATGGGGTCATGGAACTCTATTTGCTCAAATCTTCTAATGGGTGTAACGACATTAATAATGTTAATTTTAGGGCTATCCACAATTTTCAGTGAAGACTTTGAAAAAGATTGTGCACCAGTTCTATTAAGTACAAAGCTAAGCCGCTCAAAGTTTCCTAAAGCTAAAATAATAGCAGGGCTTATTTATAGTTTAATTGTATATATTGCAACAGTATTTCTCCTATTATTAAATGGAATAATTAATGGATTTGAAGGTGGTACACTAGCATTAAATCACTTATATAAATACTCACCATATGATATGACAGTAATAGAGATGTACTTAATTTCATTAGTATTACTTTTATTAGGTGTGATTATATTTAGTATAGTTATTATGATGTTATCGTTAATTACTAAAAATAGTATGATAACTCTTGCATTAAGTGTGCTGATCTACTCCATCCCAAAGCTATTAATATTAATAAATAGTTCCAATGAAATACTACGATTTATACGTTATATCAATGTTACAAATTTATTAGAATCACCTAACCTTTTCAAATTCTATGATACTATTAATTTCTTTGGCGAACCAATATTGGTTCCTATAATACTAGTACCTATAGCTATTATTATAGGAATTGGATGTACATTAATAATAAATTGGACAAGTAAAAAACAACATATTTAAGAATACGAAAGGTACTTCTTCATATTAATACCTATGAAGAAATACCTTTTACATTTTTCTAAGGAAATTTTCAAGCCTCACTCCATAATTTCTTCTACCATTCTTCTAAAACAGATAGTGGCAATAAACTTCTTTGCCTATTATTGAAGATGTCCCCAATATAATTTATTCGCTTTCTAGCCCTGCTTCCTTTGCAATCTTTATTGCTGTAGGTGTTACAGCTAATCCTCCAAGAGCTGTTTCTTTTAATGATGCATCCATTTTATCTCCAACTTCTCCCATGGCATCAATAACTTCATCTGGTGGTATCTTACTTTCAACTCCCGCTATTGCCATATCTGTACATGAAACAGCGTTGACTGTTCCAATAACATTTCTTTTTACACATGGAATTTCTACTAAACCAGCAACGGGATCACATACAAGACCTAATAATCCTTTAAGTGCTAATGCTGCAGCATTACAAATTTGTTTTGCATCTCCACCTTGAAGAAAAGTTAATGCTCCTGCAGCCATAGCTGATGCTGAGCCTATTTCAGCTTGACATCCGCCCTGAGCCCCACTAATAGAAGCTCTATCTGCTATAACTTGCCCAATAGCACCAGATACAAAAAGTGCCTTTACTATATCCTCTTTAGATGCTAACTTAGCTTCATAATATGGTATTAATACCGCTGGAATTACTCCACAAGATCCAGCTGTAGGTGCTGCTACAATTCTTCTCATGCAAGCATTAGATTCAGCCATTTTTAATGCTATTACCATAGCATCAGCCATAAAACTTCCACATAATGCTGGCTTTTTACCTTGCTTATTTAAATTTTCTTCTGATTCATTTTGATACTTTTCTAAAATACCTCCATCTGATCCTACTAATCCACTAGCTGACATACGCTCAATCTTGTAAGTATTAATAGTATGACACATAGCATCAAAAGTGTCTTCCATCTTATGGAAAGATTCCTCCATTGTTATTCCACGTTCTCTCATATCATCATAAAGCATATATTGCCAAAATTCTTTTCCTTCTTCTTCACACCAAATTAATATGTCGTTTAAAGATAGTGCCATATTATTACCTCCTCTTGTCTAATCCTATATATGAAAATATTTTTATCTTTACATACCATTAAAATAAGTTACTTTAATAATCCCATCGACATTTTCTAAAAATTCAACCACCTTATCTGGAATAGGTTGATCTGTTTCTAAAACCATAACAGCGTTTGCACCACGACGTTCACGATAAAGTTGCATAGTTGCTATATTTACAGAATACCGTGATAATGTAGAAGCCACCACCGCTACATGACCTGGTTCATCTAAATTATGAACAATTAATGTGTGAGTTTCCCCATTAAAATTTACATCAATACCATCTATCTTATTAACCATAATGCTACCACCGCCAACAGAAGATGATTGCACCTCTATCTCACGACCATTAGCACCCCTCAACTTAATCAATACTGTATTGGGATGAGCATTCTTTATTGTAGTTGTACCTATTGAAAATGAAAAACCTTGCTCTTTAGCTATTTCATAACTATCAGGTATACGTACATCATCTGGTTTCATACCAAGAAGACCCGCTACTATAGCTTTATTGGTTCCATGCCCTTCACCAGTCTTTGCAAATGAACCATGAAGAAGAATTTCTCCACAAACAGGTTCTTCTTTTAATAATGTCCTCGCCATTAAACCAATTCTCACTGCACCGGCAGTATGAGAACTACTTGGTCCTACCATAATTGGACCAATAATATTATATAAAGCCATTTTAAATACCTCCTACCACTTCAATATTATGTCTTTATTTTCTTTATTTCTCCAATTAATGATAATATTCCTTCTTGATTTATCAATTTTTATTATTTTACCCAATAAAAATGGTTTTTTGATAAATAAAACGATTACTTTTTGTTATTATCATCACCTTATAACTTATATATTAATAAATCGTTAATTTTAATGTTCCCCGCTTAAACACACCATATATTCATCATAATCATGAATATGTTCTTTAGAAATTCTATCAGTAAAACATGTCCAAAATGCCATTTGACTTCCATCCTTTGCAGTATAATAATACCCTTCAATATCTTCAGTGTTCTGCTGATTTTCTAAGACCTTATTAATATTTTTTCTATAATAAAGAAAGAAACTATATGCTATAAATTTGAATTTAAGATATAAAAATTGAGCTATCGCATACAAATTTCTATTCGTTAATGCGACAGCCCTTTTGAATACTATGTATCTCTTATCTTCTAGGATTTTCAAAAGAAGGTGGTGTTGGATTAGGAGCTTCATGAGATGGACCTGGAGTTGATAAATCGAAATATAGCTTAGAATCTTCAGTGACTCCAAAATCCTTATTTGATCCACTCTTTTGCACTTTATTTAGTGCTTCCCTAAATAAAGCATTATGAGCTTCTTCTCTATTAAGTAAAAAGTCAATAGTTGCTCTTACTTCTTTATCATCTATTTGTCTATAAAGATATTCATAAACAACCTTTGCCCTTTGTTCTGATGCAATATTAGATAATAAATCAGCAACTAAGTCTCCTGTAACAGTTACATAATCTGCTGTCCATGGTGCACCAGATGAATTTATTAAAACAGGAGATAGCCCACATTGAACATGTGTTTGAATTTCTCCATTATCTACCTTTTCATTATTTACATCATGACCATTTAATAAATTAATAGTTTGAGCCACCATTTCCATATGGCTTAATTCTTCTGCTCCAATATCTAAAAATAAGTCTTTTATTTCTGGATCTTTTATTCTAAAACTTTGAGAAATATACTGCATAGCAGCTTTAAGTTCACCATTTCCTCCCCCTAATTGCTCTTGCATTAATACAGCATATTGAGGATTTGGTCTTTCAACTTTAACCTCATGTAACAATTGTTTCTTGTGTTCAAACATCTCTATTTCCTCCTAATAATATATTTTCATCCAATATATTATTAGTATTTTATAAGTCTACTATTCATTAGTATATTACTTAAGCAATTCTATAGCAGATTATATCATTGACCTACACACGCATTTCATCTACATAATCTAGCAATATATAATTTAAGAAATAATACAACTTTATTTAAATATCGCATATATTAAATTAAAGATTTTTTTTGGGGGAGTCATTTGTCTGATACTACAGATTATATTGACCAATTCATAAAAAACATAGGTTTAAATTTAGCTGGCTTCGAGAAACTAGGTGCCGCACTATTATCACTAGGGTACCTTTATTACGTCAATTCTGCCCAAGTCGATACCTTAGAAGTATTAGGTATATCTAACGGAAACGAAACTCCTGAACAAATTATTGTTAATGGTCAAAGGCTTGTATTATTGGGGTATATAACACTCTACATTGTTTCAGTAAAAAGACTTGAAGAAAAGGAATTTCTAAATTCAGTAAGAGAATCAAATATTAATATAACCCCTTATGAAGCGGTTTCAATTTCATATTTGATAAGTGTTTTTGCAAATCTTCTTAGACTTGATGCCTTTATCCAAATTCAAAATGCAGAAAATGAGGAACAATAAAAAAATAATCTTAATCATTTTAATTATTGATTAAGATTATTTTTATAGTTCACTTTATACCTTTAATAACTTTATTTATAAAAGTTTATCTCAACTTTTTTATTACATCTATACTTAATCCTGTTTTAGTTGCAATTGTTTCATCATCTAGTATATCTAAAAGATTCTTTGCGATTTCTATGCTTTTTTGTTGAATTCCTTGCTGAATTCCTTTTTCTACCCCTTTTCTTTCAGCTTCATTTAGTGCACTTACCTTATCTTTTAGTATCTTAGCTCTCATTTCATATATTTCTCGCTGTTTTTCATCATTGCTCATGCGAACAAGTTCATCCTTTGCTTCTCTTATCTCTTCTATACTCATCTCAAGACTTCTAACTTTTTCACTTTCAGGATCTCTTAAAAATTCTGTCCATGCCATGAGCATGTCTTTTTCATCAGATTCATTTGAAAGCTTTGGAATCTCAATAAAGTGCATTTCTATTATATCTGTAAGTTCTTCATTAGTTTCTATTTCTTTAAGTCTATATCCTGTATGAAATTTTTCAGTCTTTAGATATTTAAAGTTAAGAATATTAATACATATTGTCCTATTCAATTTTGAATACTCTTCCCCTTCACCAAGCTGTTCCTCATACATCTTACTTAAATAATAAAGACTTCTTTGAATCATATTATATTCATTCTTTAACTGTATCTCTATATTAATTATTTCATTATTATTAGTTGTTGCTTTAACATCTAATCTTGAATATTTATCATCAATAAATTGCTTTTCTAAATCTGTACCTTTTATTTCAACACCTGTTATTTTATTTACTGGGTTTAATGTTGCATTTAAAAAAGATATTAATATTCTAGGATGCTTAGGTGATCCAAAGATATTTTTAAATACAAAATCTACTTTTGGGTCAAGTAATCCTCTCATTTTATCCACCTCATACTTTTTATTATCTAGATTATATCCTATTATTCTATTTCTATAAATATTTTTTCTATAATAAAAAGCTAGTACAAGTGTACTAACTTCTAAATTAATTTTTGGAATTCTATTTCATGCTTTATAGGTATACCATAATTACCAATCAGTGGAATTATAGGCTTCAACTTTCGTGATTCTTCAATAGCATTATGGTATATTTTAATCATATCAAAACCACGTTTTTGATAAAATTTTATTGCATTTATGTTATCATTATAATACATAATTTATAAATACCCCCATATTTCATATGCATTATAAGTATGACTATAATGATATCCTAGTTTTTCTGCTAACGCTAATGACCATTTATTTTGAGCATCCCAACTAGGGTATAAATTTCTCTTTAAACATTCCAATATTAATTTTGCTCCACAAATATAAGCAAGTCCTTTTCTTCTATATTTCTCATTTGTATCAATTTCTATTTCAATTCCACCTTCATATCTTGAGTATGACGATGCTCCCGAAACTAATTCTCCATCCTTTAGTATAGCAACACCTAATCCATAATTATAATAAAAATTATAATCTTCATATTGAGATACTAAATCTTTGCACCAGTTTTGCTCTCTACATTTATAATAAATATCTTCATCTATTAATTTCATTTCATAATCCTGCGGTAATGTATCTACTATTTGCTCTAACTTCTTTTTATCAAATATATTAGGTTCTTTTTTAGTAGCATAGCGACATACTTTTTTAGCTTTATCTTTATAACATTGCTCAATGCATTCTCCCCAACTATCATTTGTAGGAACCATGATTATAAAATCCTGTTTACATCTCTCAGGTTTATATAAAACTATTTCTTCTTTTGGTTCTCCAGCAAAGAAAATAAAATCTCCAAGTATAGCCATTGATGAAGTTGGATTTTTATCATTCTCCACATAAATTTCTCCCATAACTCCCTGTAAGCATGACCAAACAATAGTATCTTCACAATCATTAAAAATATGTTCAACATACTTTGTATTCTCAACTTTTTTTACCACTATTTATCACCCCTTTATATCTCATGTACTTACTTGTAAACAGAATTATTTTCATTTCTACCTATTATAATACTTAAAATTTCAATACTATAACAATAATTTACATGTTAATTTTAAATCATTTTTACTATTACATAAAATATAATAACAAATTTTGTTTATTAATTCATCTGATGTTTGTAAGTAGACTTTATCTATAAAATTTAATAAAAATAACAGCTAGTACAAGTGTAGTAACTTTTTCATTATGTAAGCAACTTACCTTCAAGATAACTATATTTTAAGTACTGAGGATTACTATAATATACAGATGAATTAAAATCTGAAATTTCATCACTTATAAATGATGTAAACACATTATATAGTACACATATAATATCTTCTTCATCTTCTCTTACATCATTAATCAATCTTTGATACTCTTTCCCTATTGCTAAAAAACTAGGAACTGTGTACTTACATGATTCAACAGAATCAAATTCTCCATCTTTTATATTAAAATACTCTATCAATTCATCCGATACCTGTTCAAATGAAAGACAATGATTAACTTCTGCTAAAGACATTTGCCTTTTAAGTTCTTTAATTCCTAATATCTTAACAATATCACTTCTATGATTTTTTGTCTTTCTCCCTAAAAATTCTATTAATGAACATACATAAAATAAATCATTTTTCTCCTTTTCATTCATCTAATACTTCACTCCTTTCAAACTTTAAGCAATCTAACGCTTTTAATGTATGAAAACTAATTTGATGTGTTGGATGCTTAAATTTTGCAAGTTCCCAAAATACATTTCTTGATATATCACCTGCTAGAAAATCATTAACATAATTCCAAACAGTATCATCAGCCATAGGACCTTCTACAATATCATAATCATGCACTAATCCATTACGACATTCTGCTATGAAATCAAGCCATTCATCTGTCATTTCATTAAATTTTAATATTTTTAAATTTTCTTTTTCTTCAAACTCATAATAATTAATTGTTGGGAAATCTCTATTTCTTTTAGCCCATTTTTTTGCTTGTTCAAAATTATTAGTACAATAAAATCCCCATGAAAAATCTTTTGTATATCTACTTTTCCTTATTTCAGGAAATTCAACAACTTCTCCGCTTGCATGATATAATATCATATATATTCTCCTTAATTGAAATCCATATCTGTTTTAATAATTTTTATTACTATACTAAAATTATATCCTATTACACAATTTCTATAAATACTTTGTAATAGAAAAGGAGCTAGCTATTTTCACTGTAGCTACCCTTTTTCTACATAATAAAAAAGAATGATCCTCAAAGACCATTCTTTAAATAAAAAGGAAAATGATTTGAAAAAAATTAACTATTATTAACTACAATTATAATATAACAATATATTGTGGCAGTTATATGTCCAATATAAAAATTTAATATGAATTTCAAAAGTTACGTCACGTATATTTTAAAACTTACCTTTAAACTACCTTACAAATTACTTAAGTTTTTTCTCCATAAGATAAAATTTCCCCTTTCTCCAATGGGCAAGTCCTACTTTTGAATACTCTAACTTTTCATATAACTTTATAGCATATGGATTTAAAGTAAATGTATCTAATCTAATTGTATCTATTCCAATTTTTCGAACCTCATCTTCTATATGCATCATTGTTAATGTTCCAATTTTTTTATTTTGAAACATTGGATTGACACATAATCTATGAATCACATAATATGTAGAATCAGGATACTTCCATGCGCCATTAGCATACTGTTCATCACATTCTTGATTTAACACATAGGCAGATACAATATTTTTCCCAGATAAACCTATATATAATTGTTTTTTTATTATGTCATCTTCAAGTATATTCCTATCTGGGTATATGTTATCCCATTGATCAATACCATTTCTATTCATTTCATTAATAGCATCTGTAACCATAGCTAGCACATTATCTAAATCTTCTTTTTGCGCTAACACAAACTTCAATTTTATCATTTAATATTCCTCTCTCTAGTTTGTGCACTTTCAATTGCTTTTTCTGACAAGTCTATTCCTTTATCTAAAGCTTTATTCCCATAGCTTTGATTTGTTGGCACTTTAGGAACTTCTTTTGAAAAAATATTATTCCATTGATTAAGGCTATTATCATATTTCTCATTCACTTTTATCTTCCTATAATTATTCTACAAATTCTAAATTTATACCCCTAAAATAGTAAACACATTATCAGATTTAAGAGTACTTTTAGTCCAGCTATCTATTTCATCTATAACAACCTTTATTTCTCCACCAATTTCTGATGCTCTAAAACATATTTCACTCCATTGATTTAAAGTTATCTCCGTTTCTACTGACTCATCATATGAAGGAACAACACTATAAAATAAATCTGCCAAATATTCACAATCCAATGACATGTATTTTCTAATAAACAATATTATTTCCCTCTACAGATTCTAATTTACATTTTAGGCATAGGCGCAGTATAAAATCCTAATTTGTGAAAATTATACCACTCCACTATCTTTTCTTCACTTGCAACATTTAAGGCGAGCAAAATCTCTTTTGCAAATTCCATAGTTGCTGTACCATTAGCTGTTATTACATTTTTATCCCTAACTGCCTGTTTTGCAATATACTTTGTTTCCCCTGTATAAATGGAACCAGCCCATTGTTTTAGGTCATTCAAATCATTACTTGTATGAGTTACGTCATTCAAAACACCGACTGTACCTAAAAAAGCAGAAGCATCACAAATACCGCCCAATACTTTTCCGTTTTGATAGCAGTCCTCTACAAGTGTTTTGACCTGTTGTGCATTTTCATTTCTCCATGTCATTCCACCAATTAAAACTACGGCTTCATAATCGTTTGGAATAGATGCAATATCATAATCTGGTAATACTCTAAAGCCACCTATTGACTGAACAGCATCTTTCGATAACGATACAGTTTTTATCTCATACTGTCCCTGTCCTAACATCGTTATTGCGGATGTGATATATGCTGCTTCCCAATCTGCATATTGTTGCAAAATTACAAATAAAATTGTTTTTCTCATACTATTTTCTCCTTTACAAATTCCTATTTATCTACTAGATCTTAAACGTTGATTTATAATAATATACCTATTTAGCACTTAATCCATCAGGTATTATTCTGCATAAATTTCCTTTAATTACATCACCAGTAATATGTGCCATCTCATGTATCATAAATAGTTTTATTCCTCCAAAAGTTGTTCTGCTATTTTCACAGCAGAAACTACCATGTGCGGGCAAAAATCAGTAAACAAATTATGTTCTTTAGCGTATTCTTTACCCTCTGGAGTTGCTAAGTCACATCCCAATAATTCTTTACATATATATGAACCATTTTCCTCACGAAATAATTCTAGAAACTTTACTGTAACATCATTAGTTTTTAATCTGCTATCTAAATCTTCAATTTCACATTGACCATGTTTCAATCCTAATGCCATTAATGCACCTGTACAAGCACCACACACTTCGCCTTTACACATTCCACCTCCAAAACAACCACCTAATTTGAGTGCTTGTTTTTCAGTCAATCCTAATTCTTCTGCAAAAGCAGCAAGTACAGCTTGTGAACAATGATACTTTTGTTCAAACAGTTCTTTAGCTTTATCAATATGTGTCATATGTCTTCCCCTCCCATGAATTCTTGATTATTTACTGAATTTCAAACGTTAATTTGTAATAATATACCTATATTATACATCAACAACTTTTTCGATTCCAATATCTTCTATTTATAACCACACCGGTTTTTCTACGTTCACCCTGCTACTGTTCTATATAATTCCTATACTTATAAGCTTCCCTGAGCTTTATATATCTAATAATATTTTATAAAAACTTAATTATATATAATCTTATTTATAACTATAAAAATATATGTGTTCTCTAAAGTTTTTATCAATACACCAAAGTTTCCTTTCTCTACATAACAAAAAAGAATGATCATTAAAGACCACTCTTCTATACAAAAAGGAAAATGATTAAAAAACTAACTATCATTAACTACAATTATAATATAACAATATATTGTGGCAGTTATATGTCCAATATAAAAATTTAATATGAATTTCAAAAGTTACGTCACGTATTTTTTAAAACAAACCTTTTAAGTACCTTTCAAATTAGAATTTATCTTGTAGGTGTCATTTATTCAGTAATTAACAACTCTAACATCTTTAATACTAATTTAGCTGAAATATTAGCTGATATTTTCTCAAACTCTTCATAACTTATTGTGGCATTTTCATCAGCATTATCTGATATGCTTCTTATTATTACAAAAGGGACATCATTAATTTCAGCTACATGTCCTATAGCTGCACCTTCCATCTCTACACAATATGGATTATAAGATTCTATAATAGCTTGCTTTAAATTTTTGTCAGATATAAATGATTCACCTGATACAATTCTTCCTATATGATAGTTATTTTCTTTAGGGCATATATTTTGATATGCTCTAATTGCTAAATTAATCAGTTCTTTATTAGCACAAAAAAATTCCTTGTAAGGATAGCAACTTATCATTTGGATTTGCCTTACATCATGATATGTAACGTTATCTGATATAACTATATCACATAATTTCACATCATCATTTAAGCTTCCAGCAATACCTGTATTAATAATTTTGGAAACATTGAATCTATCAATTAGTATTTGTGTGCAACTTGAAGCATTTACTTTACCAATTCCACATATAGTTAATACAATATCTAAGTTTTTATATTTACCTAAATAGAAGTTAAATCCTGCATATCTTTTTTCATCTATAAATGTCATTTTACTCTTAATGAAATCTACTTCAATGCTCATTGCTCCAATTATTCCTATTCTATTCATACTAAGCCCCCATTTAACAAATTGGAATTTATAAGATTAATACTTTTATTAATAAATTTCACTAGCATCCTTTGATAATTGTCTGACATGTTTCAAAAACTCCCTAGCTTTTCTTCCCTCTAAAGAATTATACTCATATCCTAATTCTTTACCTACAAAAATAGCTGTGTTTTCAAATAAATCACACATTCTCATTACATTTTCCCAAATCTCCTCAATATTGCTACTTAAATAAGTTGCAAGATATGATTCCCAATCGGTTTTATCTAACCACTTGTACATATATTTTGCTGATTTTCCAACACTCACCGAGAACTCTGTAATTATACCAACTTTCCAAGAAAGCATTTTTTCCAATTGTTTTCTTACAATAAAATTAGCCATATCTTGTATATATGGAATCTCTTTTCTCCATAATCCCTTGGCAATATTATTTGAGCACCACCAAAATTCATTACATGTAGCAACATATTCCTCTTTATTAGGTCTTTTTATCCAATAATCTTTATCAGTAGCTTCAGGAATTTGTGGCAAAATATCACTCTTATCCAATAATATCTTACATAATTTATCACTAAAAATATTTTCCTTAGCACTTTCAATAGTCTCTACATGCAAATCAATTCTATTTCCATCTGCAAACTGCATAAGCCATCCATAAGATTTTTCTTTATTACTATGACAATATGGAGATTCATCAGGATATTGCATATAAAGTATTTCCCCAAAATTTTCAATCCATTTTTTATCTTCAATAAAGCTATTAGTTTCATTTACAACATATACAATGTCATAATCTTGAAAAATATCACTTTTTATATTTTTATTTACTCTAGATCCGTTCATATATACTGCATGTATTCTCTTATCATTATTAGCAATACTTAATATTAATTCATACATCTCTTTTTCACTTCTCATATACACTTTTCTCCTATAAATTATCCCATTCTTTCAGATTTACGTTACCAGTTGCCCATACATCTAATTGCTCATTTGTATAATCTTTAGCGTTTACCATATGAACCGTTTGATAGAATGACTCCGCCAAATGTTTACAATTCAATAGCATGTATTTTCTAATAAACAATATTATTCCCTCTACAGATTCTAGTTTGTAAGAATGTTATATATTTTTTTATTTCAAATAACAAACATATAATGCTAAATTATAATCTTTGCTCCCTAAAACACTTTCTACATATTTAAACCCTTGCGCTTCATACAATTTACATAACTTTCTTTCATTTGCATTACAATCAAGTCTTATCTCATTAATTTTTTCTGCATATGCTTTTTCTTTTATAAAATCAATCATCTCTTTAGAAATCCCCTTTCCTCTAAATTCCTTTTTCACTGCTAACTTATGCAAATATAAAGATGAATTTTCTTCTACATTAGGCCAATACTTTGAATCTTTATTTGTTATCGCCATACATGCAACAGGTTTATTTTTATAAAAATAAATATAGAAATCATCAATTTTATACTCTCTCGATAAGGCAACCCATTTTACACTTTCTAGACTCCAAAGATTTGAAATACCATTAGATTTCATCCATATAACTGCATCAAACAATATCTCTTCAATAGTGCTAATATCTGTATTTTTTGCCCTTCTAATCATTTTTACACCTTTTTCTCAAATTCCTATTTTTCTACTAGATCTTAAATACTAATTTGTAATAATATACCTATATTATACACCAAAGTTTCCTTTCTCTACATAACAAAAAAGAATGATCATTAAAGACCACTCTTCTATATAAAAAGGAAAATGATTAAAAAACTAACTATTATTAACTACAATTATAATATATCAATCCTTTGTGATAAATTTATGACCAGATTAAGAATTAATATGAATTTCAAAAGTTACGTCACGTATATTTTAAAATTCACTCAAAATATACCTCGAACTTCCTTATTAAAGTTAATTTATTCTAACTTACAAATTGGAATTTACATAACTGAAATTTCCTTGACGATAGTTCCCGCACTTTTGTTTGATGTATCAATTTTTATGGTCTTCAATCCTTGATATAGTGAAATTCTTTCAACGCATCTTTCAATGACTCTATCTGTACGGATACCTTCATTAATATCTCTCTCAATTCTCTTTTTGAGAACATCTTCATCGCAAACAAGGGATATAACTTTTACAATACAGTTTTCTGTATCAATTCTGTTGAGAATGCTATCGATTATGCTCTGTTCGTGCATAACCCAACAAAATATAATATTTTCATACGCTGAACAATGAATATAATTATTCAGTAAATAACATATATTATCTAATACCATTGTTTTAGTTTCTTCTGTAACTTGAAACGGATTAGCATCCCAACACCAATCCCCATCAAGAAAAATACTATTATGCAATTCTTTTTTCAAGAGTTGACATGTCGTAGTTTTTCCCACTCCCATTGTGCCACCAATAAGATATATCTTCTTCATTTCCTCACCTACAAATTTCCATTTATCTACTAGATTTTAAACGCTACTTTGTAATAATATACCTATATTATACGCCAACAACCTTTAATACCAATACCTTCTATTTATAACTTCATAACTGCACAAGTTCTCTCCATTCACCACTGTTACCACTTTACTCTCCTATTATTGTTTATATATACAATGTACTATACCCAATTTAATCTATTCTCAAATACTATCTTCGCATCGCCTTTTTCTATTTTACCAATTTCATAACAATTATAATATTTCTTAATATGATTTATTACTGTATCTTTATGCTTTTGCGATACTACCACATTGAATCCAACGCCACAATTAAATGTATGTAACATTTCCTCGTCACTTATATTTCCATTGTTACGAATATATTTAAATATATTTAATACTTGTAGCTTTGACAAATCTATTTTAGCACTTAATCCATCTGGCATTATTCTGCATAAATTTCCTTCAATTCCACCACCAGTAATATGTGCCATTCCATGTATCACATCTTCTGAAAACAATTCTTTTATTGCTTTATAATATGGAGTATGAGGTTTCATAATCTGCTCTATAAATGTTAATCCGTCTATTTTATCTAGCTTAATTTGTGGCATCTTATCCATTAATAATCTTACTAGCGAATATCCATTGGTATGCAACCCATTAGAAGCAATAGCTAAAACCACATCACCATCTTCAATCTTAGATCCATCAATGACCTTTGATTTTTCTACAATACCGACGATACTTGAAGTTAAAACATATACTCCAGAATCCACAACTAATGGTTGAATCGATGTTTCCCCGCCTACTAAAAAGCATTCATTTTCTCTACAGGCATCCGCTACACCTTTTACCAAGGTTTTTATCGTATCTCTTTCAGCTTTTCCACAAACAATTGTATCTAATACTGCTAATGGTTTTGCTCCCATCACCACAATGTCATTTACCAAATGATTAATCATATCATGACAAATTGATTCTGTGTATCCGAACTCCATTGCTAACTTTTGCTTTGAACCAGGTTCTTCTGATTTCAAAACAAGTACTGGTTCATTTATCCTAGGAAAATTAATATCATACAAAGATGCAAATGGTCCAAGCCCATTCAAAACTCTAACATCACTTGTTTCTAAATGCTTTGCCATTTCTCTCTTAATTGTATCAGTATATGTTATATCAATACCTGCCTTACTATATGACAACCCTTCGGTTTCTTTTTCACTACCTACTAATATTTCATCTACAGTTACATTTAGTGTAATTGCTAACTCATATAAAATTTCTATATTAGGATAAGTTATACCATTTTCCCACTTTGATACTGCTTGAAAAGAAACCTTCAATTTATCTGCCAATTGTTGCTGTGTCATTCCTAATTCTTTACGCTTATTCATTATAAAATTGCCAACTTTAATACTATTAAGCATATAAAATACCTCCGTTTCTATTTTATAATAACCCACTACCACTGATTGCAACAATAACCAAATAAGGGAAGTTGCGAAAATAATTCAACTTACAGTTGAATCATTTAAATACTCTGTATTATTATATTTCCTTTTTCTACATAACAAAAAAGAATGATCATTAAAGACCATTCTTTAAATAAAAAGGAAAATGATTTGAAAAAAATTAACTATTATCATTAACTACAATTATAATATAACAATATATTGTGACAGTTATATGTCCAATATAAGAATTTAATATGAATTTCAAAAGTTACGTCACGTATATTTCAAACCATATCTAAAATCACTTTATAAAATGGTAATTTATATACTTTGCCTGTAAATACAGACTTCACTTCCGGTATACTCATATCCTTTGTCAAATGGTATCCAACCACTTTTTTCATAATATCCATCTAACTCTGTATATAAAAATATTTCTTTATATCCACTCATCTTACAATATTCCAACACATGCTTTTGCAAACTTTGTCCAATACCTTTATTTCGATAATTTGGATTGACAACCAACGCAGAAAGCCATGGATATAATTCCTGACGTGAAAGTAAATCCCCTCGCCAAATTCCAACAGTTCCCAATAGCACACCATTTTCTACTGCTATAAATGTAATTGGTAATTGATTTTCTACCAAACTATGCTCGATAATTCCCTGATAAAATTTTAAACTATTTCTATTTCCGAATTCATTGTTCAGCCACTCTACTACTTCTTCAACAAACTCTGGATAATCTTTTAACATTTCTATCTTCATATTAGCACCTTTAAACTTCCTTACACTTTTTTTAAGTTGATTTAGCCTATCTTACAAATTTAGAATTTGTTTTGATATGAATAATCTATTACTTTTTAGTCAACCAGAACATTCTATTAGTTTGTTCAAATTCAGGATAATAAATCTCATTATATTTACATATATTAAACTTTATACTAAAAAAATTCTTCCACTTCTCTGTTGTATTATTTAATAAAATTAATCCATCATCAAGTAAATTGTCTTTTATTACTTTTAAATCCCATTCTATTATTTGATCTAGTGTTATATAAGGATTTAACTTTACTAAAAGCTTACCATTGCTACATAAAATTCTTTCAACTTCCTTAATTAATACTTCCGCGTCCTCTGGATATAAGTTATCAATAATATTAAATAAAATAATAGCATCAAAAGATGAATCAGATATACTTTCTAATGCATCTATACTTCCTTGTATAAAACGATATTCCCCTTTACTCATTTGTTTAGCTCTTATTTGCGCATTTTCAATTGCTTTTTCAGACAAGTCTACTCCTATGTTATATTTTGTGCCATTTAATGCACATAAAAATAACATAGTACCATTTCCACACCCAAAATCAAGAATGCTTTTTGTTCCGTTACAAATCCACTCTATTCCTTTATCTAAAGCTCTATTCCCAGATCTTTGATTTGTTGGCACTTTAGGGATTTCTTTTGAAAAGATATTATTCCATTGATTAATGTATTTATCATATTTGCTATTCACTTTTACCCTCCTATAATTACTCTATAAATTCTAAATTTATACCCCTATAATAGTAAATACATCATAGGTTTCAAAAATAGTTTTAATCCAACTACCTACTTCTTTTATAGCTGCCTTTACTTCTCCACCAATTTCTGATGCTCTAAGGCATATTTCCCTCCATTGACTTAAAGTTATCTCTGTTTCTCATGACTCATCATATGAAGGAACAACACTATAAAATAAATCTGCCAGATTTAAAACATAAAAAGTATCATCGTGTATTAAAAGTGAATCTTTCTCCCAAAACGAATCATTGAACTTTCCTTTCTGGAATTCATGATAACAGGTGCTTTTTCTATCTAATTCAGTACAACAATATTTCATTAAACATTCTCCATATAAATTTTCTACTTAACTATTAAACAAATGTGTAACTAAAAATTGAACCATTTACACTCTCTATACTTCTCAGGAATATCTGCTTTTGAGTTAATCCATCCAATTGTTTCAATCAATACGGATGGCTCATCTGGAAAAATCCATGTGTTAACATATTCAATAAAGTCCTTTTCGTTATAGCAAACACTGCCACCTATATGATATTTTTTTGCATATGAGCTTTGATACAACCATTTGTTACAGAAATCTATACAGTATTTTTTTAAGTTATTAGCCATTTCATCTGGAACTAAATAAACAGATGTATCACTATCAGCACTTAATAATACGTATTTCAATTCAATTCACATCCTTATAGATTTATTAATAATTTTTATTTTAAATTCCTTTTTTTTTATTTGTTCTTAAGCTCTTATTTGTAATAATATACCTAAATTATATACTAATACATTTTTATCTCCAACTTTTTCTATCAATTACCTCACCATTTCCCTACGTTCACCTCTGCAAATGCTCTATATAATCCTTATAATTATATAGTCTTATTTATATCTATAAAAATCTATGTGTTCACTAAAGTTTGGTCCATACCCCAAACTTTCCTTTTTATACATAACAAAAAAGAATGATCATTAAAGACCATTCTTTTTATAAAAAGGAAAATGATTTGAAAAAAATTAAATTATTATCATTAACTACAGTTATAACATAACAATGTATTGTGACAGTTATATGTCCAATATAAGAATTTAATATGAATTTCAAAAGTTACGTCACGTATATTTTAAAACTTACCTTTTAAGTACCTTACAAATTGGAGTTTATTTGTATATAGAATAAAGATAATGTAACATATCTCCATTATAAAATTGAGTAATAAACTCATCTTCTTTTTTCATCCCGATACTCTCGGCAACTTTCATAGACGCCCAGTTATCTGATTTAATAATAGAATGGACCTTTTCTTTATTGAGCTGTTCAAAAGTATATTTTTTACAACCTCTTGCAGCCTCTCTTGCGTATCCACAATGCCAATAGTCCTGTTTTAGCAAATAGCCTATTTCTAGCACTTCGCTACCTCTATATTTTTGCATTGTTAAACCTGCTTGTCCTATCATGCACCCTGTTGATTTTAATATCATAGCCCACAGTCCAAATCCATATTTTTTATATCGATTTCTTTGACGATCAAGCCATACCTGCACATCTTCATCTGAAAAATCATGCTCATAAGCATACATAACTTTTGGATTCTGCAACATTTCTGCTAAATCCTTGAAATCAGCTTGTTCCATTTCTCTTAAAAATAAACGTTCTGTTTCTAAAATCAATTATATCTCCTCACTATCAAATTCCTATTTAGCTACTAGCTTTCAATCGCTAATTTGTTATAATATTCCTTTATTGTATTGTCTATTAATGATATATATTATCCTAGTTTCATATCACAAACATTTAAAAATCATTTAATACGTTTACCACCAAAAGCGTGTATTGTTCTTGTTCCTGCCTTGCATCTTCCACCTTGCAAAGTTCCTTTTGGTATAAAAAGCATATCCTTCTATATCCGGAGTATTCTACTGCTCAGATCGTACCTTATTAATAATATTTTTCATAAACTCAGGAAAATCCTTCATCTTAAATCATCTCCATACATAACTTTACTCATATAGTTTTATTATATATATTCAAAACAAAGAGAAAAAGCACCCATCCGGTCAAGAATAGTGCTCATCTCTTAATTAATCTAAATTTAATTATCCAATAGCCCTAAAACTAAAAAATGTTCTAGGAAGTCTAGTGTTAGCGCACTAGACTTTTCTTATATACTTATTATATCAACTTTTCATTAAAAATAAACTGTCTTTCATTAATTCTTTTCCTATTCACTCTTTAACTTCTCAATCCTATATCCTATTTCTTTATTTGCAAGTTTATATCCTTCTTCTATCATTTCTCTCTCATCAATACCTTTTCCTATTAGTGAATCCATAGTTATTTGCGCCCTATCACTAAAATATTTATCTAGTAATTCTGACTCTAGATTTTCCTGAGATGCAATAGAATAATCATCTAAAATGTGCTTAACATTAAATCCATTTTTTATCAAGTAACGTCCCAATAAAATTCCTCTCTGACAACGAATTGGATCTTGAACTGCTCCTAATAATACTATTCTATACCCTTTACTGCATCCTATCTTCAATCTCTCAACGCCTTTAATAAAAGATTCTTCATGAACTGCTTTTTCAAAATCGCAATAGCCCTCATTATTATAAGAAACTCTACTTTCTCTTTTTGCCGCTAACTCTCTTCCCATATAAATATATACATAGCCTTTTTTATTTAATGCTTCCTTTAAAGATTCCTTATCATATTGAATATTATATTTTGAATAAGGTATAGCTCTAGTATCAACAACGCAATTTATATTATATTTTTCTAGCATATTTAAAAATCGATCCATAGAATAATTTGAATGTCCTATTGTGTAAATATCCATAGTTTCACCTTTACCTTTATATTAATATTAGTATTTTATCAATTAAAATATTTATTCAATACTGATCCCTTCTTGATAAATAATTATATATATCAACACGATTCTTTTTTAGCAAAGATTTGATGTCTAAACTTGAATGTTTAATGTTAAGTATTAAACGAGATTCATTATTTGATTAATTTATTATTAAGTGTCCCCCGAGGACACTTTTTGTAGTTATCACAGCTAAAAAATATAATAAAAAGGATAGCAAACATGGGGTTCTTGCTATCCTCAATACTGATTTTTTAAAAAAGGGTTTATGAAAAAAACATTAAAAGTATTAACTACTTTATACTTCTAATATATATTTTTGTCATGGCATAATTGTGTCATCTTTGAGAACTTTATATGAATTTATTTTGTTTTAACTCCTAAATATTGTTGAATTTCAAAAGCTAAATCCCATATATGCAAATCTTTCATCATTTTCCGGGCTCAAAATTCGGTTCTCTATATATAAAATCACGAAGAAAATCACCTAGTTCTCTAACAGAATAATTAGGCTTATATTTCCATATATCTTCATAAGATTCCCCTGCTTCTTCATCAGCATCATCACCTATACCTGATGTATGAGTTAATAAATGATATATTGTAACATCTTTAGATATCTTTGTATCTTTTAAATCTAAAATATCTAATACATTATCATCTAAACTTATAAGTTTTTTATCTATTAATTGAAATACACTTACCGCCGTAAATAACTTTGTTATTGATGCAGTATCAAATCTCGTTGAAAGCGAATTCTCAATCATAAATCCTCTATGAGCATAACCGCATTTATGTGAAAATACTTAGTTTTCCCCCTTTTTTACTAAAACTACACCTGAAAAATTATCTTTTTCTGAAGCCTTTTTAAACAACTCTCTAATTTTTCAATATTCATATTGTCGCCCCCGCAATTCTTATACTATTACCTAAATTAGTTATTTTTTAACTAAGAATAATTTCCTTATTGCATATTGTTTCAATTTCATTATTATGAGAAACAGCAATTAAAGTAATACCATTTTCTTTTAAATATATATCAATATTTCTTATCAAACTTTTCTCTGTTGTCTTATCTAAAGCACTTGTCGCTTCGTCTAACACTAATACACTTGGTTTTCTAAGTAAAATTCTCGCTAGGGCGATTCTTTGCTTTTGTCCACCAGACAAATTAGAGCCTCCTTCTAATATTTCATAATCTATACCTTTTTCCTCAATAAGATTATCAATACAAGCTACCTTTGCAACTTTTGCAATTTCATCATCAGTAAAATTATCTCCTAAAAGCAAATTTTCTTTTAATGTTCCCTCAAAAATAAATGGCTCTTGAGTCATCATTAAAATATTATCGTATAAGCTACTTTCCTTAACCTTCGATATATCCTTATCATTAATAGTAATTTCTCCATTACTAATATCATAAAAATTCATAATCAACTTTAATAATGTACTTTTACCTTTTCCACTCTCGCCTTTAATAAAGATTCTATCTTCCTTTTCTATTTTATACTTAAAATTCTCTAAAATAGTTTTGTCACTCCACGAAAACTTCTCAATATTAATATCAATTTTTTCTACATCGCAATTAAATTCTTCTTTTTTATCATTATCTTCAGCATCAAATATAAAGTCATAAACTCTATCTGCTGCACCAAGAGCTTGCTTAGATCCTTGATAATAATCAGTAAGATTTGCTATAGGCTCTACTAAACTTGCTAAATAAGTATAAAAAGCTATCAATGTTCCTATTGTAATTTCCTTATTGTAAGCAAAATATGCTCCTAAAATTAAAATCATTACTGGCAAAAAAATAGTCATAATTTCATTTATCGCTGCTACAGTTACTTGAAGATTTATTACTGTTTTTATCTTAGAATAATATCTTTTATTTACAGCATTATCAAATTTTTTAGAAAAATATTCTTCTTTTTGTAATGTTTTTATATTTACAATACCATTGACATTTTCTATCAATAATTGTTGCATATCTGCAAATGCTTTTCTTTCATCTCTATATGCATCTCTCATATTCTTATTTACTTTAACAAGTAATAAATAATATATTGGCAATATAATAAGAACTATCAATGCTAATTTAATATTAAATGAAAATAATACAATCATAACAATAGCAATTTTAAATAAGTTAAGTATAAACATTAGTACCTCAATCCCTGCACTTTCTGCTATAGAACTTCCATCATTTAATACTCTTGATGCAATGTCCCCTGTTGTATTACTATCAAAAAACTTTATCGGTTTTCTTATCATACTTTTATACATCTTATATCTCATATTATTAATTAATTTACTACCAAAATAATGCCATCTTTTTACTTGATATAATTCAGATATAAAGGTGAAAATACCCCAAAATAGTATCTTATAAAATACTTTAACTAAATCTTTAAAAGGGATACTATTATTAATTCCATCTACTAATCCTTGTACTTGGTAAACTAGAAATGTATTTGCTATTACTGATATTGAGCATATAAAAAATAAAAATACCTGCTCTTTTCTAAGATCTTTAAATATTTTTAGAAGCTCACTATATTTTACATTATTTTTCTTCATTAAACCTTTCCCTCCAAATAACTAACTTTTTCTATAAATTATACTATTTTTTATATTATCTTACAAAATATTTATATATATTTTTTTATTGCAAAACTTCATGTATGCCTTACCTTCACTATATTTCATATTCTTATTAGTTTTATTAAGTATAAAGATATTAATGTGAATATTAGTAATATTCCAAAATTGTTAGCACTCTCATTGAGTGAGTGCTAAAAACGAAGATATTCAAAGTATTTTTAAGATTTGTTGCATTATTTTTTCAACCCATTCTCTCATGAATCAATTTTATTTTTAATAAATCATAATGGATTTTGATTATATTTTCCCATAATTCTATAATATAGACATAAAGAAAAAACAAAACAATAAATAAACAAAATAAATTAAATCCAACAAAGATTTTAGAAGGAGGTCTTTTATATGTTCGGATTAATACCTTTTAACACAAAATCTATCGATAACAAAGGAGATGAATTCGGAAATTTAATATCAGACTTCTTTAATGATGACTTCTTTACACCATTTTATAAAGAAGCTAACACCTTTAAAGCTGATATTAAAGAAACAGAAAATGAATACCTAGTAGAGGCTGAATTACCCGGAGTAAAGAAAGAAGATATTTCTCTAGAGTACAAGGATAACAATCTAATTATCTCTGCAAAAAGAAATGAGACTATTAATGAAGAAAAAGATAACTATGTAAGAAAAGAACGTCATTATGGTGACTTCTCAAGAGCTTTCTATGTTGAGGATATTAAAGAAGATTCTATCTCAGCTAAGTTTGAAAATGGTGAACTTATTGTTACATTACCAAAGCTTCCAAAGCCAGAGGAAAAAATAACAAAAATTAATATTCAATAATTTTATAAAAAAATAAGGAGGTCTTTTATATGTTTGGATTAATACCTTTTAGAAGTAATAAAAATTTAAGTAGGGGAGACACATTTGAAAATTTCATATCAGATTTCTTCAATGATGATTTCTTTGCACCATTTGGTGCAAGTTCTGGTGGCTTTAATGCTGATATTAAGGAAACAGACAATGAATACTTAGTCATTGCTGAATTACCTGGTGTAAAAAAGGAAGATATCTCTCTAGAATATAATAATAATCAACTAGTTATCTCTGCAAAGAGAGATGAATTTATAAATGAAGAAAAAGATAACTATATAAGAAGAGAACGCCATTATGGCAACTTCTCAAGAGCTTTCTATGTAGATAATGTAAATAAAGACGATATCTTAGCTAAATTCGAAAATGGAGAATTAAAAATAGTATTACCTAAACTTCAAAAAACTTCTCCATCTTCAAATAGGATAGAAATACAATAACTCCCTTATAAAAAAGGGGAGGGGCACTTATTTTCAAATAAAATGCCCCTCTCTTTTCTATTTATAACTTTCTACCACTACTTAAGTAGAACAGATACTAATATAACTTTATACTACAACATAACAACACTTAAGTAGAATAGATTCATATATATGCTTAAGCCTTACTTTCAACATCATAATTATGAAAATATTTTGTGTTCCCCGAGGACACCTAATTCTCTTCATTTTTCTCCATAAAAACTATAATAGTATTATTACTATTAAAAATACTTTTCTTTTCAGTAATTTTAATATCTTTAATTCTCCATCCATCTTCTGCAAATTTATTTAATTCATCTTCAAATTTATCTTGTGATACATATGGATATGATCCAATATTCCATTGCAAAATTTTATACTTAACCATAATTTCCTCCAAACACCCTTTGTACCTTTTATTTTACATATATATTATTTTTTTGTCAAATAGCTTCATTTCTCTCTTTTCTCTATGTATTGTATTAATTTAGAATCTCTATACATAATATTCTACAAATTTCTTCTACTACTTCATTTATAGTTATTAGTACTATTACAATCACCTTAATCATACTTAATCTATGTGATATTACAAAATTTATAATTGTTCCTCTAAATCACTTAAATAAATAGAATTTCATAATATCGCAAATTTACACTTGTATTTTTATTGATTTTATTGAAAATATAGTTAATAATAAAGTATATAATTAACTTAAAAGAAAGGATTTTTATATGCAAAACAATACAAAATCACTTTTAAAGTCTTTTTCATCTAAGCTTATTTTTGTTATATTATACTTTTTTACATTACACTTTTTATATAAATTAATACATGCAAATATGCTTACAGTAATTATTTATTTCATCCTCTTTTTAACTTGCTTTGTATCCATATTATCTTATATATCAATTTACTTTTTCATACAATATAAAAACAATACATTTTTGAAAAGAAAAAAATCACAAAATAGCACATCATTTAAAATATTAAGATACTCTTATTTATCTATAATAATAGTAATAACATTAATCTTTGGATATAAAACCTTTATATTTGATAGTAAGTTTGAACCACATATTTTAAGAAAATTATTTCATCCAGAAAAAAATATAACAATTACCCTAAGTAGTGATAATATTTATACTGATGAATTTCAAAATATAATTCATGATATTTCTGACGAAGTTACCTTACCTAAAGAATTATATGTCTCTGGTGATTTTAAAGTTTTTTTTAATCACGATGGAACTATTACCTCAATTAATGCTTTACTATACGGAAAAAATAAAAATGGTACTACTGATAGTTTTTTTATTGACTATAACTATAATGAAGGAAAGAAACTTTCTTTAACACTAAATAAAGATGTAAAACCACAATATGATGAAAAATTTAGTATAGATCCTCTAATTAATTATCTTAGTTTATTACCACTAAAATACGCAACTAGTAATTGTGATGCAAATACATTTGCAATATCTTATTCTGGAGAGAAAACATTAGCTGCTAACGCAAAAGGAATTGTATACATAGATTCAAATGGAACTACAAAAGAACCTACTAATTCATATACATCATCAGTAACTGGTTACACTATTTCATTATTTGTTCCAAATCAACAAACAGTTACTAATTCCCTTAAGTACATTATTACTGATAATTTAGATGCAGTTGATGGTGAAATAACCACATCTATATATCGTTCTGACTTATCCAATATTGGAAAACAAATTGCTAAAACATTAGATGATGGTAGCGTTGAATTTAAATTAGATGATACAATTACATACACATTAAAATGTACTAAAGATTCTATAAATCCATCTTCTTTTGATACTGAAAAAACTTATACTCTGTATAAATATAATAAAAATACTAATGAATCTATCGTTTTAAATGATGCTATTTCATCTAATGTAAAAAATATTAATTTAACTTTTATAAATGAAAATATTGGATTCTTATCACCATCCTGTGAAGTAGCTAATCCAACATGGATATTACTAAGAACAGAAGACGGTGGAAAAACATTTGAAAAAGTTACTTTCGAAAATCAACTTATAGAATCAATAACTCAGAATTCTCAAGGTGTAAGCCATATACAGATAAGTACGCCTTATGAGCAAAACGGAATCCTATATTTAAGACTTCAATCTTGTGGAAATGCATATAAAGATGGACATTACTCTTTATGCAAATCAGAAGACAATGGTAAAACATGGTCATTTGTAAAAACTGTTCGTTACTTTTCTAGCAACGAAGATAATAACTTTAATGGCGTAGGCTGATTTATAAAACTTACTTTTAGTAATGCCATTTAATCATCTTCTCCTTATATTTTAATCTATACTACATATTTTATTGTTTGCATATACTCAATAGAAATTGGATGGTAACTTACTTTTTAGTGTACCTCCTTTTCTATTTATAACTTTCTACCACTACTTAAGTAGAACAGATACTAATATGACTTTATACTACAACATAACAAAACTTAAGTAGAACAGCATTATATATATGCTTAAACCTTACTTTCAACCTACATATACATCATAATTAAGAAAATTTTTTGTGTTCCCCGGGGACACCTAATCCTCTTCATTTTTCTCCATAAAAACTATAATAGTACTATTTGTATTAAAAATGCTTCTTCTTTCAGCAGTTTTAATATTTTTAATTTCCCATCCATCTTTTGCAAATTTATTTAATTCATCTTCAAAATTATCTTGTGATACATATGGATATGATCCAATATTCCATTGCAAAATTTTATACTTAACCATAATTCCTTCCACACCCCTAATAACTTTTATTTATTGTCAATTTTTTATTTATTTCTTAACCTAATCTATTGTATTACTAAAAGATCCTTATTCCCCTTTTATATAGCAACACTTAAGTAGAACAGATTCATATATATACCTAAGACTAAATTTTCATAATCATAATTAAACAAGGATTTGATTCATCCCACAATGTAGGAAAACATTCCAACTCTCTAAATCCTAAACTTTTATAAAATTTTCTTGTTTTTTTATAATATATATCTGGATTTGATTCGTCTAATGTCTTTACTTGCAAAAATTCATATCCATTTATTTTACACCATTTATAACATTCCTTGAATAGAGCAGTACCAATACCTTTTCTATGATATTCTACATCTACTCCTATAACATAAATCTCTGCTGTATACTTACTTGTAATTTTTACTGCGATAAATCCAATATAATTATCTTCATCATATACAGTCCAAAATGGCATACTGCTACTTTCTTCGATATATTCCTTAGTAGATTCTGGAATTCCGAACCACTGAGGTAGGCTTTCTAATATCTTTTTTGATATTTTCCTTTTTAAACTTTTATCTTCTACTAATTTAATATTCATATTTTATCTTCTTCCTATCAAATTGTATTTTGTGTTCCCCCGGGACACTTATTCACACTTTAAAATTTTATCTTTCATCCAACTATCTTATCTTTCTTAATAAAACATGATTGAAAAAAGATATATTAATAAACTCTTCAATATCTGAAACTTTCATTTCAATTTCAAACATCTTGTCTTGCCATGATTTTTCATTTTTTATTTCATTATTCTGTTGTAACGCCCAAAACGTTCTAACACCACGAATTTTCTCTATAATAATATTCTTATTACCTATCCACTCTTTAATATCATCTATGTCATAATAATTTATTTCTCCAAAAGAATATACATTAATTTTCCCACCATTAAGAAGAGATATTGCTTCATCTACATTATTTTCAAAAACAACTTTTTGCATAATTCTACCTGCATGATTATGCTTCACTATTGACAATACACCGTTGGGCTTAAGTATCCTATAAAATTCATCAAATATCTCTTTTCTTTCTTTTGCGTATTCTAAAACATTATGACACAATATAACATCAAACGAATTATCTTCTTGTTCTTTTAATGCTTTTATATCACCATAAATTTGTTTGTAATTATTTTCACATATTCTTTCTTCTATCATTTCTAAATTAGGTTCTATTGCAGTAACATTGTTTTTGGCTGCTAAATAATTTGATGTAAATCCAAATCCACTTCCAAAATCAAGAACCTTACAATTACTTATACTTGAAAGTTGCTCCCATATTACTTTATAAAACAATATTCCCCATGGTTTTTTTATATTTTCTAAATAATTCTTAAGATTACTATCCATAGCCCCCCCTAATATTATAATATATCCCTATTTGGTAAATTATTTAAAACCATATATATTATAACATAATTACATATTTTGTAAAACTAATTGGCAATACATTGAATACTTCATTTAGTAATTTTATAATTATATATGAGGTGATTTTTATGGGTAAAATTGTAGCTATCGGTGGTGGAGAGATTCTTAATAATGAAACTTTTATAATAGATAAATTTATTGTACAATTTTCGGAAAAGAAAAATCCTAAACTTCTTTTTATTCCTACTGCTAGTGGAGATTCTCAGGGCTATATTAAAACAATCCAATCTATATATGGAGATAAATTAGGTTGCATAATTGATACATTACTTTTAATAAATAACGATATTACTGAAAATGAAATAAAAGAAAAAATTCTATCATCTGATATTATCTATGTTGGTGGGGGAGACACAGTAAAGATGATGGAAATATGGAAAGATAGAAAAGTTGATATATTCTTAAAAGAAGCTTTTCATAAAAACATAGTTCTTTCTGGTATAAGTGCCGGTGCAATTTGTTGGTTTGATAAAGGTCATAGTTCTTTATTGAATCCTGGCTTATGGGATTATGAACCTGCCATTGGACTTGGTCTAATTCATGGAATTAATTGTCCTCATTATAATGAGATAGGTCATGAAAGTTTTGATATTGCTATGAAAACAGAAAAACTTCCTGGTATAGCATTAGAAAATAACTGTGCTTTTGTAATACACAATGACAATTATAAAATAATTAAATCAAATTCTAATAAAAACTGCTACTATTTCAAAAATAATAACGGAACAATTGAAAAAAATCTTTTAAATAACTCAGATTTTCTCCCATGGGTATAATAAAAAAGTGTCCCCTGGGAACACTTTTTAAAACTGTAAGCTGCAATTATCATGCATATTGACTATTATATAATTCGTAGTAGAATCCTTTTTTCTCTAATAATTCTTTATGATTTCCTTGCTCTACTATATTTCCTTTATTCATAACAAGAATCTTATCTGCACTTACAATAGTAGAAAGTCTATGTGCTATTACAAAGCTAGTTCTTCCTTCCATAAGCTTTAAGAAAGCTTTTTGAATTCTTATTTCAGTAAGAGTATCAATAGAACTTGTAGCCTCATCTAATATAAGCATCTTTGGATCAGCTAACATTACTCTAGCTATTGTTAATAACTGTCTTTGTCCTTGTGATAAATCTTCATCAGAAATAATTGTATCATAGCCATTTTTTATTCTTTTAATAAAAGAGTGGGCATGGGCGGACTTTGCTGCTGCAATTATTTCTTCATCTGTAGCCCATGGCTTTCCATAAGCTATATTTTCTTTTACTGTTCCCTTAAATAACCATGGATCTTGAAGTACCATACCAAATGTTTTTCTTAAACTATCTCTAGTTATATCCTGCACATTTATGCCATCAATTAATATCTCACCTTTATCAATATCATAAAATCTCATAAGTAAATTAACTAATGTAGTTTTTCCACAACCAGTTGGTCCTACTATCGCTATAGTTTCACCAGCCTTAGCATTAAAATTAAAGTTTTCTATAAGTGGTTTCTTTTTATCGTAAGAAAAATCAACATTTCTTATCTCAATATTCCCCTTACAGTTTTCTAATTCTATGGCATTATCTTTATCTCTACTTTCAGGTTCTTCATCAATAATCTCAAAAATACGAGTCAAAGATGCAAAAGCAGTTTGTATTTGTGCAGTTATTCCTGATATCTCATTAAAAGGCTTTGCAAACTGATTAGCATAAATTAAAAAACTCGATACAATACCAACAGAAACACCTTTTGTTACAGCAAGAATACCTCCAACTAAGCCAACTGATATATAAGCTATATTATTTACAAATCTTGTACTTGGATTTATCATAGCAGATGCAAACATTGCCCTCGTTGCAGTTTCTGCTAAATTATCAGATATTTTATCAAAATCTTCTACTGATTGACTTTCACGATTAAAAGCCTTTACCACCTTTTGATTTCCTACTATTTCAGCTACAAATGATGATAACTCTCCAACAGATTCTTGTTGTTTTAGAAAAAATCTTTGGTTAAACTTACTGATAGTAGAAGCTACTATAAAACATATTGGTGTAACTACTAATATAGCTATTGTAATCCCTACGTTTAAATAAAACATTGCTATAAGTGATGCTACTACTGTTACTAATCCTGAAAATAAATTTGTTATCGATACTGCTAACGCATCACTAACATTATCTAAATCATTAGTAAAACGACTTATTATATCTCCATGAGGATTATGATCATAATATGCTAATGGTTGATTATTTAAACTTTCAAAAGTATCTCTTCTCATATCTCTTACAATAATATAAGCTATCTTATTAGCATATCTAGATATAAACCATTGGAATACTGAAGATACTATATATATAACCGCTAAGGTAATTAATATTGTACTTAATCCCTTAAAATTAACATTATTAGTACCAACTATATTATCTATAGCTTTACCATTTAAATAAGTTGCAACTATAACAGCAATATTACTTACAAAAGCACAGAAAAGTGCTAACAGAATTAAAAACTTATATGGTTTTATGTATTTTAATAATCTCTTAAAATTCTCCATCACTTTTCCTCCTTTATTTACTTTGTGACATATAAATTTCTTTATATGTTTCACAATTATTAAGTAATTCTTCATGTGTCCCTAGTCCCATTACTTTTCCATCATCTAAAACTAAGATTTTATCTGAAGAAACGATAGAACTTATCCTTTGAGAAATAATAATAATTGTACTATCTTTTAAAGTTTCTTTTAATGAATTACGAAGCTTTTTATCTGTAGCATAATCTAATGCACTTAAACTATCATCCATAATAATCACTGGTGGCTTTTTAACTAATGCTCTAGCAATAGTTAAACGTTGCTTCTGTCCACCGGAGAAATTCTTACCACCTTCATAGATCATAGAATTTATACCATTTTCCATATTAGAAACAAAGTCATAAGCCTCAGCTGCCTTAAGTGCCTCTATAACTTCCTCATCAGTGGCATCTTCTTTTCCCCATCTTATATTGTCAGCGATAGTTCCAGAAAACAAAACTGATTTTTGCGGCACTATACCAATCTCTTTATGTAAATAACCCTGTGACAATTTCTTTACATTTGTACCTCTAAAAAGTATATTACCAGTTGTAGTATCATAAAATCTACAAATTAAGTTTGCTATAGTAGACTTACCACTTCCTGTAGTACCAACTATACCAAATACCTCACCTTTTTTAATAGTAAAAGATATATCACTTAATGTATCTTCCTCGTTATACTTAAATGACACATTATCAAAAACTATACTATCATCTGTATTATCTTCTGTAGTATTTATTGCACCATCAATAATACTTGGTTCACATTCCAATATTTCATTTATTCTTGAAGCCGATGCTGCTGCCTTTGTAAATAGTACTACAAGATTTGCAACAATTATTAATGCCAATAATACTTGTGTAATATAATTAATTAATACTACTATATCACCTTGAGATAGCGTCCCCTTATTAACATTTATTGCACCTAAATAAAATATTATTATAATTCCCATATTCATAACTAAAGAAGTAATAGGATTCATTAAAGCAGATAAACTTGTAACCCTAATATATGCTTTTGATAATTCTTCTGTAGCCTCATCCATTCTTTTCTTTTCATTTTTATGTCTAGCAAAAGCTCTTATAACTCTAACACCAGATAAATTTTCTCTAAGTACACTACCAAGTTTATCTAGTTTTCCTTGCGTATCTTTATATAACGGTATTGTCCTTGTCATAATAATTACTACTATTAAAATAAAAATAGGAATTAATACCGCAAAAATTAACGATAACTTTGGATTAATATATATAGACATAACTAAAGCACCAATACACAAGAAAGGGGCTCTACTTACAAGTCTTATAAGCATAGCTACTGCTTGCACCACTTGATTTACATCATTAGTAACTCTATTTATTAAAGTAGCATTACCAAACTTATCTATATCGGCATATGATAATGTTGATATTTTTCTCATCAATTCTTTTCTTAAATCATTACCTAAGTTCTGACATGTATAGGAAGCATAATACTGACACAATGATGCTGATGCCAAGCCTACTGATATAATTCCTAGCATTATTATTGCAGTTTTCCATACATAAGGTATATCACCATTCTTTATACCAATGTCTATAATTTTCCCCATAAAAAGTGGCAGTAATAATTCTAAGATTGCCTCAAATAACTTTGCCCCTGACCCAACAATGGTTTCCTTCATATAAGGTCTTAGAAATCTCTTAAGTTTAAACAAACTTTTATCCTCCTCATTTTAATCATGATATTCTATTATTATATCACTTAAATATCATATTTACATTTTCGATACAATTTAATTTGTGTTCCCCGAGAGCACATACTATAGATGATAATACATCTTCCTATTTGTATCCCCAGGGGATACTAAAAAAAGATCCCGCTTAAACCGGAATCTTTCCTATTTTTGAACTATCTAATTACCAACTTGATCCACCACCACCGCCAGATCCTCCTCCTGAAAATCCACCATTAGAATATGAATTTATAATTGAATTTGTAGTACTTGTTACTGGTGGTGTAGTAACATCATGACATATTGAAGCCATTGATTTTGTCATAGCTGTAATCATAAGATAATCATAATAACTACTACCTGTAGTATTACTATAATACCATGTTGATGGCTCCATAGTTATATCTTTAAACTTATCACACCAAGTACTAGTAACACCTAATACTTGCGCATAAGGTAATATATCATAAAAATACTTGGCATTTTCATCTACCAATGTTTCTAATCTTTCTTTCTCAGCAATAGTAACAAATTTTTTAAATCCTAATATATTTTCTATTGTCTCTATAGCATATTGGCTTTTACTTGGCATAAGTCCACTTATTAATATATTTATATAAGATAATATTATTGTTACAACTATATACTGAAATGGTATAGCAATGGAGTACAATGAAATTATTGAAATTGATGATATTAATAAAGTTCCTATAAATACAATTAATCTAATCCTTAGTTTTGATAGATCACCATCATAGATCTTTTTTGATATATAAATACCAACGAAGTATAAAACAATGGATAATGCAATATTTATTCCTATAATCGGTAATATATAATTAAAATTTTCATTGTAGACAATAGTTTTTGCTATAGCAACTATTATAATAGGAATTTGTGATAAGATTAAGGATACTACACTTAATACAATAGTAACTCTATCTCTTAATGCTTTTTCTCCTCTAAACTCTTTTGAAATTTTAGATTTTACTCTATTTATATCTAAATAAAAACTTTTCTTTAACTTCTTTGTAGTTACTTCATTTCCATCTCCCTTAGAAAACATCGACTCGAACATATCCTTTTCATATTCTTTATGTTTTTCATCAAGTTCTCTTAACTTTATGAATTTTAACTTATTTTTCTTCTTCTCTCCGATCTTTATTTTTATACAATTTTCACTGGCCCAATAAAATATTAATGATACTACATCTTCTGGAATTACTTTTCCCTTTATTATATAAGCCATCTCAGTACTATTTATATTATTAGGATAATATATATCTAACTTAGGTGTAAGCTTTTTCTTTTTACAATATTTTTTATAGATATATATACTTATAATAAATACTACAGCAGACCATACTACAGCTAGTATTATTGCAAATGGTATCTTTCTACTAAATAAGCTTGTATTAATATTTACCTTTAAGTCTATATCATTTCCTCTTTTAATCTCATCTCTATTTTCAAACTTTATATTATTTTTATTAATAGTTATATCATACTTACTGCTAGACAGTTTATTATTTATACCTTCAATATCATAATATGATTTTATATTACAAGTAAGTTTTTCTACTTTAATATTATTATAAGATGGATTAAGATTAATATTAACATCAGAATGTAATACAGGTATCACCTTATAATGTATATTAAATTTGTATTCACCTTGCACCTTAGGCAATGTAATTTTTCTATTCTTCTCATCTACAAAGATATCTTTATCACTTACATTAATACCTTCTATTTTACTTTTATATAAAAGATTATAATCATCCCATAAATCGATTACACATTGTTCATCGCTATTAACTACATTAATAACAAAAGACTTATCTACTATATATTCTTGATTCTTAGTTATCTCAATATTTTCTGTTTCATTTTTAATTATAAAAGGATATTGATACTGCCTGGCATTTTTAAAAGCTCCTTCACTTAATCTTGCCTTAATAGTAATAGCATTATTGGAAGGAATTTCATTCTTAGATGTCAGTATAATATTATTCTTGTTCTTTGACAGATTCACAAATTCATTATCTGTATCTCCATATTCTCCACTATATAGCCAATACTTTTCTAATACAGCTTCTTCAGGATATGTTATAGTTGCAGTAAAATTTTTAATAGTAGTATCCCATTGCGCTCCAAGCACATTCAAATATATATAATCTCCATCATCTTCTTCATCTGCATAATTATCTAACGTATATTTTATAACATATCTTTTCTTTCCCTTAACTTCTTTTTTTGAATCACCAATCTTTATTATTATTTCATTTTGATTTGATTGTATTGTATACTTATCATCAGTAACAGCAATATCTTTAATATCATAATTCTCATCTACACTACTTGTTGGAATATTTCTCGTAATTCCATGACGACTTTCATTAAAATACACATCTATAGTTTCTGTAATCATATACTGTCTAGCATCATTTACTTCAACATCAACTTTCATATTTTCTATATAATATCCATCGTCATCGGCTAATGCCATGATACTATTAAAAAATACTGTAGCTATAGTAATCATAATTAATATAACACTTTTAAACTTCTTCAATATATCACCCCTAATAATTTCCCATATATTTGTATTATACACCACATAAATGTTTTTGTATTCCCCGGGGACACTTTATAAAAAAAGATTTCGCTAAAAGCGAAATCTTCTATACTACTAACTATTGGTATATCTCTTTTTATTCCATGACGCTTCTCATTAAAATATACATCAATTGTTTCTGTGACTATACACTGTCTCTTATCATTTACTACTACATCAACATTGTAATTTTTGATATAATATCCTGTATCATCAGCCATTACAAAAAAAGTATTTGAGAATACCATTATTAATAATACTGTAAAAATACATATACTTTTTATCTTTTTCAAACTTTTCCCTCCTTTATGTTATGCATGTATAATTATAACATAAAGTTACATATATTGTATATTTATGGGATATAAATAGTTTTTTTGTGTATTTTTTTGATATTAAGCAAAAAAACTATAGATATTTACAATATATTGTAAATATCTATTAATACAAATTTTATTTAAATATAATTTAATTCAATGGGAAAATGGTCATTTGAACTTTTTTTATTTAAATATTTTTTCGAGATTTCATTGTTACTTTTTTACTTTTTTGTCGCACTTATCTGAATTTTCATTCAATTTTAACTTACTAAATCTTTTCTCAAATATTTAAAAAATCCTATAGAAACAGAAATTATTATTATTGCAATTCCTGGAATTAATAATTTGCCATCAATTTCTAAGGAAGTTATTATCTTAGAAGCATCACAATAAGAAAATGGAGATATATACTTAAGAAATTCTACTTTATCATTAAGCTTTGACATCATATCAAAAAAATACAAAATCAATGCTGTAGCAATTCCAATACCGAAATTAGATTTTTTCTGAAAAGCAGAAATACCAAAAGTAATAGATCCAATTTCAATATTCATAATAATTAAAGAAAGTTGATGTAATATAAATTCTTTTATTTGTATTTCTTCATTAATGATAAGGAAACTACTAACTATTAAAATAATACAAATAACATTGAAGATTAAAATACAAAATATCATTGCTAAATATTTTTCTATCAAAATTGTTTTTCTACTTATTGGTAAAGTAAAAATAAACTCTGAAGTATGTCCACCTTCTTCTTTAGACAAAATCCCTATTCCTAAAACAGCTGCAAATAAACTTCCTCCTAAAGATAATACTGCTCCTATTTCAATACCATAGAACCCCATTATTTCTGATATATTTAATCTATCCATGCCAAACACTGTTGACATACCAGCCATATTACTATATGAATCTGACATATCTACCAAAGAAGATTTCATAGTTGGAAATATCAATATAAATGCAAAAGACATTAATCCTACACTAAGAGACCATATTAATATTGATTTAAAACTCATTTTAATTTCATGTTTTAAAATACTCATATTATTTTTCCTCCTTTTCATAATAATTTATAAATATTTCTTCCAACGATGGCTCTTCTATTGTAATATCCTCAAAATGAATTTTCCCTAGTTCCTTTACTAATCTTTCAACTTCACCATTATATAAAAAACTTTGTTCTTCTTCTGATATTGTAATAGCTGACATTCCTTCTAATTTTATAATTTCTTTAGCACCTACTAATTTTACCTTTTTAGATTTAGAAGCTGAAAGCTCCTCTATGGAATCTACGGTAACAATATTACCTTCTCTAATTATTGCTACCCTGTTACAATATCTTTGTACCTCAGTTAAAATATGAGAAGATAATAGTATTGTTGCACCTTCATTATTTCTTTCAATTAATAAATTGAAAAATTCTTTTTGCATAAGCGGATCTAAACCACTAGTGGGCTCATCTAAAATATAAAGTTCTGGCTTATGTTGCATAGCACATACAATACTAACTTTTTTTCTATTTCCTAATGACAACTGATCTATTTTCTTTTTTCTATCAACTTGCAACCTTTCACATAATTCATCTGCATAAGCAGAGCAATCCTTCTTATGAATATCTTGTGATAACTTTATAATTTCATCTACCTTCATATTAGGATAAAACATAGCTTCTGATGGCATGTATCCAACATTTCTTAACACTTCTACATTACCTTTATATATTTCTTTTCCAAAAACTTTTGAAAACCCGTTATCAGGCTTTATTAATCCTAGTGTAGTACGAATTGTAGTAGATTTTCCTGCACCATTAGGCCCAACAAAACCAAATATATCGCCCTTGCCAACAGAAAAATTGATATTATTTATTCCTCTCGCTGTTCCATAATTCTTAGTAAGACTCTTTATTTCTATTACCTTATCCATATCTATCCCTCCTTATGATTTTCTTGATATTGCAGTAATGCTTCATTAAGATTTTTACTATCTATTTTACTTGCAAAATGTAATCCCACATGAACCACTATAAGTGCTAAAAACATGAAAATAGCATACATTATAAGATTTAATTTACTAAACCACTGAAATACTACAGCTGGTACAATTGATATTATCATTGATAATATGTACCACAAAATCATTCTTATTGTACTATCATCTTTATAAATTAATTTCTGAACAATGGTGATAATATATGAAGTACAAAACATCTCCAGCATAACTATTATTTCAACAGTTTTTATGCCTAATAATAAATTAAATATACTGTATAACGATACTATAGCTATACAATACCCTGATGCAATAAATTCGGTATTAAGCTCCCATGTAAAGTATTTTAATAACTTATTCATCATTGTTCACCTCCTAGTATTCTTCGAAACTCTTTCGCATATCTCCTAGAGATAACGATATGCTCGCCATTTTTCAAAGTTGCATCTATTCTATTTCCTGCTTGGCTCTTTAACGATAGAATAGTATTAATATTTATAACCATAGATTTACTACATCTAAAAAAACCACACTGGCTTAATTTTTCTGTTAATTCACTTAATGTATACTTACTTTGGTAAATTTGATCTTTTAAATATACAAAAACTATATTATCTACACTTTCAAAATAGTAAACCTCTTTAGGATCTATCAAAACTATCTTTCCATCATCGATTACAGACATTTTTTTGTGATATCCATTTATATATTTAATTAATCCATCAATATAATTTGTTTTTTTCTTACAACGAATAACTATCTCTTCTTTACCTTCAATAAATTCTTCTACCCTAACCTCCATAGCCCACCTCCAAATAAATTTAATAATAATATATATTGTTATTAATTAAAAAACAATACTATATATGGTAAGTTGTATTTTATACCATCTAAGATGCACAAAATAATTATTAAAATATAATGGGACTCTCGCCTACAAATTTTCATTTGCTATTGCGACAGCCCCTTTATAATATCTCTATTCAAAATCTTTATATAGAAGACTATTGTGATTCATCTATTATATTCTATGCGAATTGAAAATTAAAATTATTACTTACTTCCTCTATATTATTAATATTATCTTTTATATTCTCATATGCTTCCTTAACTGCTGTTCTTGAATCTTCAATAGTATCTCCTATGATCTTTCCTATATTTCTAGCATAGTCTTTTGCTGTGTTAATAACATCAGTAGAACCATTCTTAACTGTATTTGCTACAAAAGTAACTGTATCTATCACTTCTTCACTGGTAGTTATTATAGAATCTTTTATCTCATTAATAGGTGATAGTGATTTCTCAATGTCACTAACAATATTATCATAATCACCTTTCATCCTTGCATATCCATCAGTAACAGAAGCTGAAATATTTCTTACAGATTTATCAATAGAATCATATGCACCTTTAACTATTCCTGCAGTGTTTACTACTTTTCCAATTAAACCTATAGTAGGACTATCTATAGTGCCCTTTATACTTGCAGCTGAAATAGTAACCACAGATGCAATATTTCCTACTTCTTTTCCAACTGTAACAGCAGTATTTATTCCTGTACTTACAAAACTAGTAGCAGAATTAACTATATCCTCTGCCGTATCTTTTAAAGAGGCGGCAGTGGTTGTAACTTGTTTTACTGTGCTTGCTACCTTCTTTGCTGTATCAGTAATATTATTTGTTACAGATTCTGAAACATCTTCTATAGTCTTTGTAATACTATTAGATGCATCTATAACACTCTTAGAAACCTTTGTTACTGAGTCTCCAACATTTTTACCTATTGTAACAACAGTTTTACCTACATTATCAGCAATTGATGTTAATGAATTACTTATAGCCTTTACCGCTGAAAAAATAGATTCTAATTTATTATCTGAACTTTTTGTGGCATCGACCTTCTTATTAGCTGAAAATTTTATATCAGTCTCTACATATTGATTATTATTTTGTATTTCGTTGTTTTCTACAACCCTATTATTTGTTTTAGTAATGTAATTATTTGTTAATATCTCTTTAGAAATAGTAATCATATCTCTTTCCTCCCATCAAAAATTAATTTTCCCCATTGAAGAATATGTATTTAGATTTAATATTTTAATTTCATCTTCTAAAATAAATTGTCCATCAATAAACATTTTTATCTTCCATTTTCCTAACTTTAATCTATGTTTATTATCATCTAGATCAAGCCAAAACCACATAAAACCTTCATGCTCCCTATTTGGAGCAAATAAATTATTTTCACTATATTGAAATAACTCATCATCTGGAGTAAACCATGCTACTACCACTGTATGTATCCCTGTAACATTATTAAACTTAAATCTAGTTACTATCTTTTTATCAGACACTATACTAAATACTTTTTTGTTAATTACCTTTTCTTCCTCACTGATATAATTAGTTATCATATATGAATCTATATGAACTGAATATTCTTCATTATTGTACATTCTTTCATCATTATCATTAATAACTATAACTGACCATAGTTCTTCATTTTCATCAGGAAAATACATATTAGCTTCTGGATCATTGATGATTAATTCATCATTTATTATGAACTTATAATAATGCTTCCCTGGTCCTAAATTAATTTTATAGTACCATATACCATTTTCCTTTTTCATATAGCCTTTACTCTTATCATAATTATTAAAAGAACCTATCACTGAAATCGTTTGTAGTTTAATGTATTCTGATTCCTTATATCTTATCAATACTTCCATAAATCATTCCCCCTAAATCTTAAGTAATAATGATTATACTAAATTTTCGTTAATTATTTCGATATATTTACATATAATTTTACATTTATGCATAAAAATAAAAAGTCGATACATCTTAAATAACTTAATGATGCATCGACCTTTACTTTATATAATTTGCTCATATTAACAGCTGTTATAAATAAGTAGTTGTAAATCTTGAGCCTTGTCCCATATACTCTATGACTTGAAATCTCTATCCTCTAAAAATAACTTCTTCTTTAGAAAGAAGATATTTTGTTCCTACTACAGCTAAAATAGCATATACAAGGGTACTTATTGTTACTATTACTATTTGATTTGTTGAAACTATTTCTAATAAAATCATCTTCATTAATAATCCGACATTATATAAAGGAATTATAAAATCTATAGTTCCTACAGTTCTTACATTAGCAAACATTAATATCATAGCTGGTATAACAGTAGCTATCATACCAAAAGACGCAAAAGTTTGTGCTTCCTTAAAAGTTTTTGCAACAAAGGATAATGATAAAAATATTGCTGAATATAATATTGCAAGAAATACTGTTAATAATCCTACAGAAAGTATTTGAGTTACTGTCACATTAATAGGTAATGACATTCCCATCATTTCCGGTAATAATAATAGTCCCCCTAGTAATGCCACTATTATTGATAATGAGTTTATTAACCCTACTACAGTACAAGCAAGTAATTTTCCTGTCACTATAGCCCCTCTACCAGCCTTTGTAGTTAATAAAGGTTCTAGGGTACCTCTTTCCTTTTCACCGGCTCCTAAATCCGTTGCTATGCTCATTACACCTGATGCACCAAAAAGTAATATTATATATGGTAACATCATTCCTATCATCATAGAAATAGAATTTGAGGTATCATCACCTTTCTTTATTCCTACCATTTCTACTCCAATTGGTTCTAATGCAGAATCTGGTACATTTAATTTTGATAAATTGTCCTTTACTATAGTATCTTTATAACCATCTATTATTTCATTTGCTCTAGAAATAGCTGTAGTTCCTGAATCTGTAGCATTATCATAATAAACCTTAACTGATGGAACAGTTCCTTCCTCTACAGCTTTATCAAATCCTTCAGGAATCTCTATTGCTACCTTAATACTTCCATCTTCAATAGCTGCAGTTATATCAGTTTTATCAACGATTTTGACACCTTTTTGCTCTTTTATGTATTCACTAATGGCACTATTACCATTATCTTTTAAAATCATTGTAAAGTTTTCTTCTACTTCTTTCATTTGTTTGTTTCCTAATGTAAAAGATAGTCCAAACATTCCCACCATCATAATTATTGGCATAAATATAGTGGTAAATACTGTTTTTTTATCTCTAAAGAAATCTTTTATTTCCTTTTTAAATACTATGCTCCACATCTTATTCATCGTTTCCACCTCCGATAAGACTTACAAATACTTCTTCTAAATCTGAATTATTATACTTTTCTCTAATGTCATCTAGAGTACCTGATTCTATCACTTTACCCTTATGCATCATTATTACCCTATCACATAATTTTTCTATCTCATACATAGAATGAGATGATAATAATATTGCTTTACCTTCTTTTTTACATTGTCTTATAAAATCATGAATTGATCTAGCAGCAGAAATATCAAGGCCAGTAGTTGGTTCATCAAATAACATAACTTTAGGATCATGAACTATAGAACGCGCTATAGATACCTTTTGTCTCATACCCCTTGAAAATCCTTTTGCCTTCTTGTCCATAAAATCTGTAATTTGACAAGCTTTTGCGAGATACCTTATTCTTTCTTCAGTCTCTACTTTTGATAGTCCGTTAAGCTCAGCAAAATAGGCTATATTTTCTCTTGCTGTAAGTCTATCATATAAGCCTACATCTCCACCAAAAAGTACTCCTAAGTTTTTTCTTACTTTATCTGGATCCTTTGTTATAGTAAAATTATTTACCTTAACATCTCCATTTGATGGTGTCATCATTGTTGCTATAACTCTCATTGTTGTTGTCTTTCCAGCTCCATTTTCACCTAAAAGACCTACAATCTCACCTGGATTAACTTCAAAGCTTATATCATCTACAGCTGTAAATGCTTTGAATTTTTTCGAAAGATTTTTAACTTCTAACATAATACCCTCCTAATATCTATATAAAACTATTAATGATATTATAATATCATATAATATCATAAAACTCAATAAATGGTTTCAAATAACTTATAATGATCTATTAATTATTACTTTTATAAATATATATTTTTATTATTTCAAATTATCTGTTTTGAAAATTTACAAATGGGAATAGTTAATCTATATACTTACTCTTAATATTTAAACATACAATTACTTTTATATACATACAATTTATCTATATGATTAATTGTATCTTAAACCAGAAGTATCAAGGGTTTATTGAAAATTTAATTTTTATAGTATTACAGAAAAATTAAACAACTATATTAACAAATTAAACAACTTTATTAATTTATTTAATAACTTTTCTTTGTATTGCCTTAATATTAAATAACTTTTCAAATAATTATTTACTCTTAAATAACTTTACATTAATTTCAGTAAAAAATAAATGACTTTTCATAAATTTAATTGTTTTTATATAACTTTACAATTTATTATATAAAAATTAAATAACTTTTCTAAGAAAGTCAAAAAAAATAAATAACTTTACAAAGTTATTGAAAATTGATACTAAAAATAAAGAATATAAACAAAAAAATAAGATGTAAGCTATAACTTACATCTTATTTTTTAATTAAAAGGTAAACACTAATAGCCTTACTAAAAAAGTGAATTTTTTAAGTAAGGCACTAAATTATATTTAAAATTGATAATATATCATTATCTACAGTAGATTCATAATCATTTTCTGAATTGTATAAAAAGGTCTCACCAACGCCGTAGCCGCTAAGATGTTTATGACTATTCTTAAAATCTGAAAATTCATTGAATACTGCCTTTACAACAGCTGTTACATAAGCTGGAAGAGAATTAATAGGCTCTCTGCTCTTATGAACTTGTATAGCTCTATATTTATTAATAATTATTTGAACAACTCTTTCTTTTAAGAACCATTGCTTTAATGTAGATATTGCTCTAACTAAGTGTACAATTTGCTTTTTATTAAGAGTAACTTCAGCAAAACTAGCTTTTTCTTTTATCAGAGCTAATTCTTTACTATTATACAGTTCAATTAACTCGTATTGATCATCGGTATTATTAGCCTCTCTTAAGGCATTACATTTAAAAGAAAACTTAAATCTACTTACTTTTTTAGGGGCTAAATCTTTATTTCTAAGTTCCTCTGAATTATCTTTAAATATATCATTATATTTATTTAACATATGTTCTACTGTATTTTTAGCATAATATTTACATTTAGTTTTAAGAATATCCATCCAACGACTTTTAGGATTAAATAAATTCATTTTGAATTCAGAATATGATCTAGAAGCCTTTGAATCACAAAGTTGAGCTAAAAATATAACTAAGCGTTTTTCTCTTGCTTTCATATTTTGAAATTGTGGTTTAAAGAAAAAATCACGTATTCTAGTAAAACCCTTTAAGTTTATTTTGTCTTCATCAGTAGAAGTTTTAGGTTTAATCATATTTTCCATACCTACTAAAGTCCAACTTGATAAATCATTGTTATATTTTAAAATACCCAATGATATAAGCTCATCTATATTATTATAAATTGTTTTATAAGAAACATTAATATATTTTTTTACTTCATTTACTATATCAGCTTTATTATCACTAAATGTTTGGATATAATATTTTTTATTAACTTCTCTTGATATATGAGCTAAAGCTATATATGTATCAAATATGTTATAACTTTTAGACTTATTCATAATTATTTCTATATGTTCATTATTAAGTTTAGTAGCCAATTAATTCACCTCCTTTACCGTTTATACCTATATAAGCTTATAATAAAAGAATATTACCAGGATTGCAAAAGGGTAAAAAAACTTAAAAATTAACCTCTCTAGCGGTGTTTTTTTTGGACACTTTTAACGAAACAATGCATGTTCCCGGGATTTTCACCTCCTTAGCGGAATAATTATGGACAGTTTTATAAAAGCCTTGATTTATAAGGTTTTGAGAGCAAATTATACTTTATTTCTTTCTTAGAAAATATAAAAATTCATGAGATTTTATGAGTTTTTTCACCTCTTTAGCGGTATCATTTTGGACAGTTTTATAAAAAGGGACATTTGAAATACAATAACTGGAAAAATAACTTCATTTTCACCTCCTTAGCGGTGTCATTTTGGACAGTTTTATAAAATTACGCAATTTTGCATAAAAAAATAATGAAAAAAAAAAATTTTTTTTTTTGATTTCAGGCAATGAAAACGATTGCTTAATATAAAAAATCCTATTTTTAAAGGGTTAAGTAGTTTAATTCGCCTTCCTAGCGGTATTTTTGCGACACTTTTACTTCTCTAGCGGTATCTTTTGGACAGGTTTACCTCCTTAGCGGCATTTTTTAGACAGTTTGACTTCTCTAGCGGTATTTTTTAGACAGTTTCACCTCTCTAGCGGTACTTTTTAGACAGTTTTTAAATAAGTGCCCTTTTTGATAGCAGAATATATAAGTTATAATCACCGCTATAGAGGAGAAAATAAGAAATTCACCTTCTTAGCGGTAGAAGAATAAAAGGTTAAAGTCACCGCTATAGAGGAGGAAAAATAAATTCACCTCCTTAGCGGCAGGATAATAAAAGACTATAGTCACCGCTAGAGAGGAGGAAAAAAGAAATTCACCTTCTTAGCGGTAGAAGAATAAAAGGTTAAAGTCACCGCTAGAGAGGGGGAAAAAAGAAATTCACCTCCTTAGCGGCAGGATAATAAAAGACTATAGTCACCGCTAGAGAGGAGGAAAAAGAAATTCACCTCCTTAGCGGCAGGATAATAAAAGACTATAGTCACCGCTAGAGAGGGGGAAAAAATAAATTCACCTTCTTAGCGGCAGGATAATAAAAGACTATAGTCACCGCTAGGGAGGAGGAAAAAGAAATTCACCTCCTTAGCGGCAGGATAATAAAAGGCTATGATCATCGCTAGAGAGGAAGAAAAAGAAATTCACCTTCTTAGCGGTAGAAGAATAAAAGGTTAAAGTCACCGCTAGAGAGGAGGAAAAAATGAATTCACCTCCTTAGCGGCAGGATAATAAAAGACTATAGTCACCGCTAGAGAGGAGGAAAAAAGAAATTCACCTTCTTAGCGGCAGGATAATAAAAGACTATAGTCACCGCTAGGGAGGAGGAAAAAAGAAATTCACCTCCTTA